>CAILAY010000017.1 GCA_903832285.1 uncultured beta proteobacterium
ATCAATGGCAACCTGATCCAGTCAGGTGGGGTTTTAGTTGTCAATGGCGGCAAACTGGTGGTGCTGGGGGACTACCGGATACAGAGCTACACGGCCGATGCGGCTGGACAGATCACCGGTTACGGGGCGGGTGGTGGTTATCTACTGATGGCCAATGCATTGGACTCGGTCGTGGTCAACGGACAATTTGTGACGCAGAGTTCTACTGCAACCAATGGTGCGTACTTGAGTGCCGGGGTGCTGGAAGTGAAGGGGGACTTCACTCAGAAGAACGCACCAGGCAATGGCCCGTATGCTTTTTTTGCTGCAGGTACGCACAAGGTAGTGCTGTCTGGCGCGGGCTTGCAGACGGTGAGCTTTGATGATGCAGGGCTTTCTCACTTCAACATTCTTGAGAACACCAATGCCTCAAGCGCAGGCGTGGTGTTTGCAACGCCATTCAATGCAACGACCTACCTCAGCGACGGCAACAAGATAAGTTCGATTGCGGTGAGCACGATGAACTGGACGCTGGCGGGCAACGACATTGTCAGTGGCGACTTGTTGCTGACAGGCCCGACACTGGATTTGAACGGCCATACATTGACAGTCAATGGCAACATCATTCAAAGCGGTGGTGCGTTGAATGTCAACGGTGAGCCTTATCCAACGAGGTATGAGCCTGAAGCGATGTCCGTGATTCCAATGAGGTATGAGCCTGAACTGCGGGTTTGGGTCGATCATTTCCCACATGGTGATCGACATGGACGAGACCCGTCTGCAAACAATTTCTCAACTCCAGTCATTTTTGGCTGGCACGGCTGAGGTTCAGTTTCGTGTTCCCGACACGGACGAGGCTCGCTACGCCCACATCGTGTCAGTGGCCCAGCGATTCGGCTATGGCCGACTGAATCGACCGGACAAGGGCGTGGTGCTGCGCTACTTGATCGCCACTTGCGGCTATGGTCGCGCCCAGTTAACTCGGCTGCTGGCACGCGTGCTGGATGGCCAAGGTCTGTATAAGCGCTACCGAGCCCCAGCCCATGCCTTTGCGCGTCGCTACACGCCGGCTGATGCCCTGCTGCTGGCCGAGGTGGACCGCGCCCACGGCACGATGTCGGGTCCGGCCACCGTGCATTTGCTCAGACGTGCTTTGCACGTGCATGGGGACACACGCTTTGAGCGCTTGGCTAACCTGTCGGTGTCGCACCTGTACAACCTGCGCCACAGCGTGACCTACAAGAACCAGCGCGTGAGTTTCACCAAGACAAGCCCCGTGGTCAATGCGATTGGCATTCGGCGTGCCCCACGTCCACAAGGTCGCCCAGGCTTCATTCGCATCGACTCGGTTCACCAAGGAGACATGGATGGCACCAAGGGCGTCTATCACATCAACGCGGTCGACATCGTCACCCAGTGGGAGGTAGTGGCCACCTGCGAGCGCATCAGCGAGGCCTATCTGTTGCCGGTGCTCAAAGACCTCATCGATCAGTTTCCCTTCGAGATTCTGGGCTTTCACTCCGACAACGGCAGCGAGTACATCAACAAGACGGTGGCCACGCTCTTGGAAAAGATGCGGGTGGAGCAGACCAAGTCACGCTCACGGCACTCGAATGACAACGCCCTGGCCGAAAGCAAGAACGGCTCTGTGGTCAGAAAGGCCTTTGGCTACAGTCACATTCCGCAGCGCTTTGCGGCCCACATCAACGTGTTCTGTCGCGATCACCTCAACCCGTACGTCAATCTGCACCGCCCTTGTCTGTTTGCCAAGGAGGTCATCGACGCCAAGGGCAAGATCCGAAAGACCTACCCGCTGGAGATGGTGCAAACACCCTTGGATAAGCTGGCAAGTCTGCCCGGTGTGGATGCCTATCTGCGCCAGTGCATCACCATCACGCAGCTTCAACTGCAAGCGAAAGCTCTGAGCGACCTGGATGCCGCCAACGCCTTGAATGTGGCCAGGCTTAAACTGTTCGACTTGTTCAACCGACGATCCAAACCCGCAGCCTGAGTCATCCCCTCAAGTCACCCTCGCTCAGGCTCATACCTGATTTGGAAAGTACTGTC
>CAILAY010000018.1 GCA_903832285.1 uncultured beta proteobacterium
CACATTGCTGCGGAGGCAGCAGCCAGTTGTATTCCCGGCGTCCAGTTTGTCACCATACCTGGCCGCCATCTGGCGATCGCTCAGCAGCCTGAGGCGTTCAATGCGGCGCTGCTGCAATTGCTTGCAACGGTGGGTGCACAACCGAAACCCTGATCGGCACAAGGCGGATGAGCATCCAATTTGGAAGTCCGGTCGGTAGTGCTACGTCGTTCGCCTGTGCCGCGTTCGAAGCAGCGGTTCTATTGAAGTTCTCGCCCGAGACTTGAAGTTCGGAGTTTCATCAAATCTGGTTGCCGCACAGTTGCCGGTCGCGACCGCGAACAACGTGCCCATTTCCGACAGCCACAATCATGAAGACCAGGCAGTCATGGTTGATCTCCGCCAAGCCATAGCGGCCCGTCAGACCGGGCACCTGCTGCAGCAAGCTGCACGTTCTTGGGCGTTTGAAAAAATGTCAAATTGACTGTGATGTCGTACCATGCGGTTGTCACCCTGACCCGAGCAAACTTCGATCGCTACAAACCGCCTGCGCCATGGACAATTCATCCAATTACACACCGCCCAAAATCTGGTCTGCAAACAAGGAAAACGGCGGTCGCTTCGCCAGCATCAACCGCCCGACTGCAGGAGCGACCCACGAAAAAGAACTCCCGGTGGGACGCCATCCTCTACAGCTCTATTCACTGGGTACACCCAACGGCGTCAAGGTCACGGTCATGCTGGAAGAGTTGCTGGCGGCAGGATACTCAGGAGCGGAATACGACGCCTGGCTGATCCGTATCAACGAAGGTGATCAGTTCGGTAGCGGCTTTGTGTCAGTCAACCCAAACTCCAAAATCCCGGCGTTGGTGGACCGCAGCGCAGCGACCCCGATCAGGGTGTTTGAGTCAGGCGCGATTCTCATCTATCTGGCCGAGAAATTCGGTGCGTTTCTTCCTGCCGATGCCGCCAAGCGTGCCGAATGTCTGTCGTGGCTGTTCTGGCAGATGGGCAGTGCGCCCTTTCTCGGTGGCGGGTTCGGTCATTTCTACGCTTACGCACCGACCAAGATCGAATACGCCATCGATCGTTACGCGATGGAGGTCAAGCGCCAGCTTGATGTGCTAGACCAACGACTGGCGCAAAGTGCCTACCTGGCCGGAGATGAGTACACCATTGCCGACATGGCGGTCTGGCCGTGGTACGGCGCGCTTGCCATGGGTCAGCTCTACGAAGCCGGTGAATTTCTGCAAGTTCAGACCTATACACATGTGTTGCGCTGGACGAACCAGGTCGCCCAACGTCCGGCCGCTCAGCGTGGTCGCATGGTCAATCGCACCTTTGGTGATCCAGCCAAGCAATTGCACGAACGTCACGATGCCAGCGACTTCGACACCAGGACGCAGGACAAGTTAGCCGCGCCGCTCTGAAGCTTCAACCCCGCTCCCGCCAGCGAGGCGAAAGATGACCAACCTGTAGGTCAGTTCAACTCCGATTAGACCGTGATGGGATGCACCGCATGAGCACGCCGAATTGTGCGTGGAGCGGCCTCGGACAATCCGATCAGTGAATCAATGACGAAGGAAAGTTGCCGTGCTGGCGCACCCGGTTACCAAAGCTTCCTCGCAACCCGAGGAAACGGACACAGCGACGACAAGCTGCCAGCAGTGAATCTCGAGGTCAATAAGGCCTGCGCCGAATGGTAGGCTTGGGAGACTTGCCCGCCGATTTCTTGGCGGCCGCGGGTTTGCCCGCTTTGTTGGCCTTCTTGCCCGCCACCGCTGCCTTGAAGGTTGCTCCAGCGCTGAACTTCGGGACCGTGGTTGCGGCAATCTTCAGGGCTTCGCCAGTGTTCGGGTTCTTGCCAAGCCGGGCGGCGCGCTTGATTGGCTTGAAGGTGCCAAAGCCAACCAGGACAACACCGTCTCCCTTGGCAACGGCGGCGGTGATGATCCCGACCAGTGCGTCAATGGATTTCCCTGCGCTCGCCTTGGATACGGCTAGCTTTTCGGCCAGAGCATCAATCAGTTCAGACTTGTTCATCTATTCCCGCTCCCTTGGTTAAAGTGCGCATGCTAACCGAGTTTTCGCAATGTAACGACTGCCCCAAAAGGGCATGTCGGGTCGGCAATGGGCTGTTGCAATGGGCAGCTTTCTGAAGTCTCAAAGCAGTTGCTCGCGGACCTACCAGTCCTTCAAGGATTTCAGGAGTTGCGCTTTGACATCTGCGTTCGCGAAACTGGCATCGATGGACGTTTGCGCGACAGACTTGGTAACCTCATCCGTCCACCCGAATGTGTGGCGACACAAAGCATATTCCCCGACCAGACTGGCGCCCAGCAGGGCCGGGTCATCGGTGTTGACCGAGACCCGCACAC
>CAILAY010000019.1 GCA_903832285.1 uncultured beta proteobacterium
CTGCAGCAGTCGATCCAGATCACCGCCAGGGTCGATGACGGCGGCCCGCAAGGTTTCGCTGCACCAGACGATGGAGCAGTTCTGCTGGAACGGTGTGACGGGAACAATCAGGTATTTCAACATGACAGCAAGTTGGTTTTTGGCAATTATGTGTTGAATCCTGTCCCTTGAGATTGACCGAGCATGGCCGCCCGTAACGTGCCCAAGGTGCGTATGTAGTTGCACATAGACGCCGCCTGCAATCGCGCGGGTGTCTCGCACCCTTTTGTCCTCGACACTGCCATCAACGCAAAGGCAATGGGGGAATAGAAACATGCAACAAGTAAGCAACTACTCAAACTCCGGGAAATCTCAGGGGGTGTGGATCGTGCGCGGACTCGCGGTCGCGGCAACGGTGGGGCTACTGGTGTTAGCTTCGCCCTTCGTCTGGGCGGCGGTGTCAGCGGGTGTTGGCATTGCCGCACTGGCAGGGATGGCTGCAGTGGGGTTCCTGACGCTTCAGGCCGTTCCTCTGGCGATGCAGAAGGTGGAAAACCGGCTGCTCCAATCGCGCAAGGCCGAGGCGCAACGCAATCCGGTTGAGCAACTTCAAAACGAGATGCTGCGTCGTGCCGAACGGTTGAAATCGTTTCGTGGTGCCCTGATCACGGTGGGGGGACAGATCGAATCCATCCAGCAAATGATGGCCGCGCGAAGCCAAAAGGACCCCGGCCATGTGCTGGAGCACCAGGAAAGAGCCGTGCATCGTCTCAAGAAATTTCATGGCGTGAACCTGAATCGACTGGTTCAGGCGCAGGCGGCCCTGGAAGAGTTTCGTCTGACGGTTCAGCGCAAGGAAAGCGAGTGGACTATTGCAATGGCCATCGGGCGCGCGAACGAGGTGATGGATCCGAACGCGACCGACCACCTTATGCAGGATCTGCTGACCGACACCGCGTTACGCACAGTACAAGACCGTTTCAATGCCGTGTTTGCCGAACTGGATGTGCAAATGAGCGGCACAGAGGGCCCCACGCGTTTGCTGCTGGATGAAAGCAATCTGGATCGCATGGATGCATTGACCCTGCCGCAGTTCGCCACCACAAGGAGCACACGATGAAATTCTGGAAAGCACTTCGCTGGGCAGGCGCCCTGGCGTTCATTGCCATCATGCTGCTAGTGCTCGTCTTTGCCCGACACGATTCTCCAGCCAATGGCGTCAACTCCATTGAACCTCTCCCCGCGCCGATCTTCCGTTAACCAACCACACCAAAGGAAAAGACATGAAATTCACACAACGCAAAATAGCCATGGCGACCCTGACACTGCTGAGCAGTTTCGCCCTGTGCGCCAACGCTGAAGAGTCAACCATATCTTCCAATGCGTTACGCATCGGCAGTGGCCCGGAGGGCAAAGTATACGAACTACTGGTCCGCGACATGCGCACCGTATGTGGTGCAGAGGTGCCCCTCGTCAACGTTCCCAGCATTGGCGGAATTCCCAACCTGATGAAGCTTTCGGCAAGTGAAATCGACCTGGGAATTGTCCAATTGGACACACTGAAGGAAATTGGGCGCGATGGTGATGAAAATATCCAGAAACTGCAGGCAGTGATGCCGCTGCACATCAATTTGCTGCACATCCTGGCCCTGAAGGACGGCTCCAAAGTGGGTGAAACAAAGATGCCGTTTTCTGAAAAAATGATGCCGTTTTCGGGGGAGCTGCGTGTCATACGAAAGTTCTCGGACCTCAAGAACGTCAGGATTGCCGTCGTCGGATCGACCATGCTGCTCGGTCAAAGGCTCAACAGCCAACTCGGATATGGCATGGATTTTCGCGTTGCCGCATCGGATGACGATGCGATCAAACTGCTGAAGGCCAATCAGGTACAGGCGATATTTACGGACGGCGGCTGGCCGCTGCCATCAATTTCCCGCCTCACGGCTGAGAGCGGCCTGGCACTCGTTGAATACGATCTGCAGGCGACTCCGCCTTTTTCTCTGGTGAAGCGGAACTACCAAAACCTGAATGCATTCAGCCTTCCCTTCCTTGGGTCTCCCAATCTGCTGGTGACGCGCCCCTTCAAGCCGGGTGGCGAAATGGGCAAGCGCGTTGCGGCGCTGCAGAGTTGTTTGCTGAAGAACCTGGATCAGTTGCAGGAAGGCCGCTATCACGCGGCGTGGAAGGAAGTCAAGGACCCAGCCAACACGCTGGGAATCCCGCGATTCGCTGGAGGCGACGTGCGCACGGCGAAAACACGATAGACCAGAGCCAGTTCACAAAGGCAGTTTATCCAACGGCCTCTGACCAGAAAATCAGGTCAGAGACCGTTTTGTTTGCAGCACCATGGTTCGATAGTCAATCCGACTGTCCTGACAGTGCTCGATGGCAAAAGTGATCAGCGAATTGGCGGAGTCCAGCTTGAACTTGCGTTTGATATTGCCCTTATGCACTTCCACCGTACGATCGATGATGGAGGCGTTTGCATCAGCATGGCTAAGTTCACGTGCGATTTCCTTGGCCGTCATTCCCCGGGCAATGAAGGGCAGCAATTCGGCCTCCCTGGGGGTCAGGCTCGGTGCGCGCTGACGTTTGTCCAGCGCGGATTTTAATTGGGCCGGAAAGTGCGTAAATCCACTCGTCACGGACTCAATGGCGCGGACCAGTTCGGCGGCAGACGTATGTTTGTAAAGGTAGGCATTGGCGCCGACGTCGTGGGCCTTCAGCAGGAAGTGGTCATGAACATCTGACGTGATGACCACGAACTGCATATCGGTATGTTGTTGCTGCAACAGGGCGATGAGGTCCAGTCCGTTCCTGGACTTCTCGGAGTCAAAGTGCAGATCGGTGAGAACCACCTCCGGCTGGGTGCGGGTCGCCAGAATCAGGGCTTCGTCAATCGTTTCAGCTTCAGCGACGACCTCAAATTGGTCGTCGAATGCCCTGAGCATGGCGACCACGCCTTGCCTGGCCAAAGGATGGTCATCGACCACCATGATGCGGATCGGTGGACTCATCTTTGTACCCCTTATTGTTTGAGCTTCAGTGCGGGCGACATATAGGTCTCGCCAGCCATGACCTTGGAGATCGCAGTCAGTATTTCGGCCGCCGGCTCCTGCTTGAGCACATAAGCATGCGCACCCGCAGCCATGGCGGACTTGATGTACTCGGGATCGTCAAACAGCGTGAGAAAGATGATGCGCGCCTGGGGCGCCATGTTCAAGATGTGGCGCGCTGTTTCGGGCCCGGTCGACCCCTGTACCCGCATGCTGATGAGAACGATGTCGGGCTGCAACTCGAAGGCAAGTTTAAGCGCCTCCTGGTGATCACTTGTTTCACCAACCACTGTGAGGCCCGGCAGGGAGTCCAGCAGCATGCGTGAACTTTTGCGCGAAATGGCGTGAACGTCAACCAGTAGCAAGCGAACTACCTTCACGTTGTCACTTGTATTTGATTCAGATGTTTGCATGGCGTGAGTCGACCTTGATCGCGTCGGGCGGTAGATAGGCGTTGAGCGCCGTTTGGCCCGGGTTAGAGCGTACAGAAAAAATCCCTCCGAGCATCTCGATGCGTTCGCGCATATTCGTGATGCCCAGTCCGTCCCTTCGTTGCTTGAGCAAGGCATTGGCGTCAAATCCTATGCCATTGTCCTCAATGGTCAGAAATATCCCCTTGTTCTGGCGCAGGCTCAACTTCACTTCCCTGGCCAAGGCATGTGTCTCCACGTTGCCCAATGCCTGCTGCGCAAATCGGTATAGGGCCTTGGCAGCGTCCTTTTGAATCCCGCCAATTTCACCCACAGTTACGTCAACAGAAATTGAAGTCCGGGTACTGAACTCCCGCCCTAGTTGCTCCAATGCCATGCCAAGGCCTTCGTCGTCCAGTATCGTGGGATACAAGTCATGTGAGATGCGTCGCACGTCGACCATGACGTCAATGACCTGACCGATGCCCAGCTTGAGCGCCCTGGACGCCGCTTCCATCTTTCCCCGGTCCAACTGTATGTCAGCCGATTCGAAAAGGTACTTGACTGATGCCAGGGACTGACTAACGCCATCGTGCAACTCACGTGCAACGCGCGTGCGTTCGACTTCCTGCGACTGCACCACCTTTTGTGCCATCGCCCTGAGTTTTTCGTTGGCGGTGCGCTGCTCGTTGAGGTTGACCACCAGACCCCCTGCGGCGACCACCAGCAGCGCAGCCAGGGCGATAAGCAAGATCTTGTCACGTGTGGTTTTGACCTCCTGCTCGGTACGTCCCCGGATGATATTTTCCGCTTCGCGCAGGTGGTCCATATACAGGCCGGTTCCAATCATCCAGTTGCACTCCGGCACAAATTCCACGTAGCCCAACTTGAGCTCGTTCTGATTGGTTGAGGGCCGGTTCCAGAAGTATTCGACGAAACCGCCGCCCGCACGCGCTTGTGCAAGGAGGCGCTGGATGATGTAGGTTCCAGCCTGATCCTGCATGGTCCACAGATTCTTGCCTTCGACGGGCAGGCGTGGATGCATGACGTTGGTTCCATCCATCTCGTAAAGAAAGAAGTAGTTGTCGTCCGTCTTCTTTCCAAAATCCATGCGACGCAACAGTTCGCGTCCCTCTTCACGAGCGCGAGGGTCGAATGACGCGTTGGCGCAGAAGTGCGCTATGACTTTTCTCCCGGCTTGTACAAAGTGCTCCAGTTCATCCTTGCGCGCCTGCAATACGATGGGCTTGACCGCCGCTATCTGGGCCTCCTCCAGATTCTTGGCCTGTTCGCCAACAATCCAGACCACTGCTCCAATGGCCAGGAAGAGGGGCATGACAGCCAGCGATAGCAGGATCAGTCGCAATCGAAGTTGCCCGTCCCTGTTCTTCAGTCGCTGCCTGAAGTTCATAGTTATTCCCCTCTTGTAGTTCTTGTTGCAGATTGTGCGCTGGAGTTTGAATCGAATCGAAGTGAAAGTGAGATTGCGCTCACAGCAGCTGGCTATGCGTAACTACCTAAGGGTAAATCCGCTGACGCAGAGCGAGGATGTCTGCACTTCTCCGAACCCAACAACAAGTCGCCGAACCTGGCGCAGCTCGCACCGAATCTCGGGCATCATGTCGGTTTTCATCCAATTCAACCTGGAAAACCTCCATATCACAGACCGTCGCAAACGCCATGCCGCACCCGTCGTTGCCGTCGTGCGCAGCATTTTTCTTTAAGGAATCCCCATGACCGCCTATGTCTACGGAAATATCGAAATTCACGATCCCGTGTTGTACGAGCAATACCGCGCCTTGGCTCCGGCCCTCATTGCGGCCCATGGCGGGCGCTATCTCGTGCGCGGCGGGGCGGCCGAAGTACTGGAGGGTGACGGCAAGATCCATCGCCAGGTGATTCTGGAATTCCCCGACATGGCCTCACTCAAGGCCTTCTATTTTTCACCCGGGTACACCACCGTCAAGGCGATACGCCAGAAAGCGGCGACAGGCACCCTGGTCGCCATCGAAGGCATGCTGCCTTAGTTTCAAATGGCTGGTCAACAATCATCGAGCTATCGATAGAACGCGTCGACCCGGCCCTTCAGTTTGAGCAAGAGCGGTTTGCCTTTGCGGTCCAGCGTCTTGCCCGCGGGCACCTTGATCCAGCCCTCGCTGATGCAGTATTCCTCGACGTCAGAGCGCTCCTTGTCATTGAACCGGATACCGATCTCGTGCTCGAACACAGCAGCAACATGATGCGGACTATTGGCGTCGATCGACAGATGGTCGGGCAAAGGCGGACGCGGTAGGGATTCGTTCATGGATGGATCTCTGGCTGAACTTGAAATGTGGGATGAATTATCGATGCATAGCGGGAGGTTACGGATTTGCCCGCAACCGGTGCGTTCATTCTGCCGGCGCATCTCACGAAACGGTCACACCCGCCGTTGATAATGGCGCCCCATGGACAGTCGAAATTCATCCCCGCGCACCCCCACGCGGTCCACCTACTTTCCCAGACAGGTGGTGTACGCGAGTGGCAACCGCTGGGATCTGGCGCTGTTGCCGATCGCGCTTTCGGTGCTGGTGCTGCTCGCCTACGGCGCGCGCCAGATGTCGACGCCCTACGAACTTGGCGCCGAACTGCCGATTTCGCTCGACATCGCATCCCTGCCCTACTACTTGCTGCGCACCACACTGCGCATGTTCATGGCACTTGCCGCGTCCCTGGTTTTCAGCATCGTGTTCGCGGTGCTGGCGACAAAATATCGCGCTGCCGAGAAGGTGCTGATTCCCCTGCTGGACGTACTTCAGTCCATTCCCATCCTGGGCTTTTTGTCGATCACAGTGACGGGGTTCATTGCGCTGTTTCCGGGCAATCTCTTTGGCGTGGAATGCGCTGCGATCTTCGCCATCTTCACGTCGCAGGCCTGGAACATGGCCTTCAGTCTGTACCAGTCGCTCAAGACGGTGCCGGCCGAACTGCAGGAGGCGGCCGAAGTTTTCCATCTTTCGGGGTGGCAAAGATTCTGGCGTCTGGATCTGCCGTTTGCCATGCCAGCCCTGTTATGGAACATGATGATGTCGATGTCGGGCGGGTGGTTCTTCGTGGTCGCCTCCGAAGCAATTGCGGTCTCCAATCAGAGCATCAAGCTGCCCGGTATCGGCTCCTACATTGCGGTGGCGATCGAGGCCAGGAACCTGGGCGCCATCGGCCTGGCGGTGGCGGCGATGCTGATCGCCATCCTGCTCTACGATCAGTTGTTCTTCCGACCGCTGCTGGCCTGGGCCGACAAGTTCCGGTTTGAGGAGACCGGTGGTGGTCCGGGTCAGGACTCGTGGCTGCTGACCTGGCTGCGCCGCACCGAGCGCCTGAAGAACCTGTCGCAACTCTTCACCCGGCCGCTGAACCGCTCCATCGTGCTGCTGCGGCGCCCGTTCGACGGCACTTCCATTCGTTCGCGCAGCGCCGAGCCTTCGCTCAAATTCACGCGTGCCTGGGACGCGATCCTGGCCGCGCTGGTCATGTTTGCGCTGTGGCAACTCATCACCTTCATCCACACCGGTGTCGGTCTGGCCGAAGTGGGTCATGTGTTCCTGTTGGGGTCTTATACCTTGCTGCGCGTGATGCTGCTGATCGCACTGGCAGCGCTGATCTGGGTACCCATCGGCATCTGGGTGGGAATGAACCCCGCGATCTCAGAGCGCATTCAGGCACTGGCCCAGTTTCTCGCAGCCTTTCCGGCGAACCTGATGTTCCCGGTGTTCGTTCTGGGCATCGTTCATTTCCAACTGAACCCCGACATCTGGCTCTCGCCGCTGATGATTCTCGGAACCCAGTGGTACCTGCTGTTCAACGTCATTGCCGGTGCTTCTACCATCCCCACCGAACTGCGCTATGCAGCCAGGAATCTGGGCCTCAGGGGCGCGCTCAAGTGGCGTCGCTACCTGCTGCCGGCAGTGTTTCCCAGCTTCGTCACCGGCGCCATCACGGCCAGCGGCGGTTCATGGAACGCCAGCATCGTGGCGGAATACGTGAGCTGGGGCGACACCACCGTGCAGGCCCATGGTATTGGCAGCTACATCGCACAGATGACCGCCACTGGGGACTTCCCGCGCATCGCTCTGGGCATCGGTGTGATGTGCATTTACGTGATGTTGCTCAACCATCTGGTCTGGCGTCGGCTCTACCGTATGACCGAAGACCGCATGCATTTCTAAGGCTTCCATGAGTACCCCCATCGTTGAACTCAAAGCAGTCGGAAAGTCTTTTCGCTCGGCTGATGGTTCGCCACGCACCGTGCTCGACGGCGTGGACTTCACGTTGCGCGAACGCGAGATCGTGGCACTGCTGGGCCAATCGGGTTCGGGCAAGTCCACGCTGCTGCGCATCATGGCGGGACTCATCAAAGCCGACCGCGGCGACGTGTATTACCGCGGTCAGCCGCTGTATGGGCCGGCGCGCGGCATCAGCATGGTGTTCCAGTCCTTTGCGCTGTTTCCCTGGCTCACCGTGCAGCAGAACATCGAGATCGGGCTGGAGGCCCGCGGCATCCCCGCGGCAGAGCGCGAGCAGCGCGCCGAGCGTGCCATCGACCTCATCGGCCTGTCGGGCTTCGAGGGCGCTCTGCCACGCGAGCTCTCGGGCGGCATGCGCCAGCGCGTGGGCATCGCGCGGGCCCTGGTGGTGGAGCCCGACGTGCTGCTCATGGACGAAGCCTTTTCGTCCCTGGACGTGCTCACGGGCGAGCGTCTGCGCGACGACATCCTGGAGTTGTGGGAAGACACGCAAATCCCGACCAAGGCGATTCTGGTGGTGTCGCACAACATCGAGGAAGCCGTGATGATGGCCGACCGCGTGCTGATTTTCGCCAGCGACCCGGGTCGCGTGAAATACCAGATGGTGGTGGGGTTGCCGCGGCCGCGCGACGCCGACAGCCCGGAGGTGCGCGCACTGATGGACGAGATCTATGCGGTCATGACGGCGGGCCGCGTGCGCCCGGTGCGGGCCACGGGCGAACCCGAACGCCTGCGGTTGGACGAGCGCCTGCCCGAAGCCGACATCGGCCGCATGGAGGGCCTGCTGGAACTGCTGCAGGAAGACCCTTTCCTCGGTCGTGCCGACCTGCCGCGTCTGGGCGAAGAGTCCGAACTCACCGACGAAGAACTGCTGCCGGTGGCCGAAGCGCTGGCGCTGCTGGACCTGGCCCAGCTCGCTGGCGGCGACCTCTCCATCACGGCGCTGGGCCAGCGCTACGTGGCCGCGGAAAATCCGCAGCGCCAAAAGATGTTTTCGGAGCAACTGTTGGCTCGCGTGCCGCTGGCCGCCCACATCCGGCACAGCCTGCTGCAGGAGCCTGCCGGTGAGCTGCGTGAAGAACCGTTCCTGGACCTGCTGCGCGAAAGCCTGGACGCAGAAGAAGCCAAGCGCGTGCTGGACGTGGCGATCGAATGGGGACGCTACGCCGAGGCCTACGCCTACGACTACAACACCGGCATGATCCACCTGCCCGAGGACGAACGCGAGAGCGCGGATTGAGCCGCCCCCGACTGAGCCCCGCCGCGCCGGGCAGCGCAAGACACGCCGCGACAAGCGTGCGGGCTGCCTTGATCAGTCCGGCAATCCCACCTGACCCAGCACTTCACGTTCGTACACATGGAGCGCGGGCAGGCCGCCGGTATGGATGAATAGCACATTCTCTTCGGGCTTGAAAAATCCCTGACGCGCCAGCCCGATGAGTCCGGCCATGGCCTTGCCGGTGTACACCGGGTCCAGCAATATGCCCTCGGTGCGCGCCAGCAGTTGCACCGCCTCCACCATGCGCGCGTTGGGCAGCGAGTACTTGGGTTGCCAGTAGCCGCCGATGCTGACCACGCTCTCGCGCGGCACCACAAAATCCAGGCCCAGCAGCGTGACCACAGCCTGCGCTTCCCTGTGTACCAGCGGCTCCTGATCGGCCGGATCGCGACTCACGCCGATGCCCACAATGGGAATCTGCATGCGGTTGCCCACAAAACCAGCGAGCAATCCGCCGTGCGTGCCCGAGCTGCCGGAGCCCAGCACCACACGGTCGATCTGCACACTCTGATCAAAGAACTGCTGCTGCAATTCCTGGGCGCAGGCCACGTAGCCCAGTCCGCCCAGGGCGTTGGAGCCGCCACCCGGAACGATGTAGCCCTTGCGCCCCTGGCTTGCGAGTTCCGCCACGATCTTGTCCATGGTCTGGGCCACGTTGGAGCCACCGGGAACGACGGTGATGGCTTCCACGCCTAAAAGGCGAAACAGGAACTGGTTGCCGCTGGCATCTTCATGAAAGCTGTTGGGCACACGCTCCTCGATCACGAAGCGGCACTTCAGACCTTCCTTCACCGCGGCCGCGAGCGTGATGCGGCAGTGGTTGGACTGCGGCGCACCACAGGTGATGAGCGTGTCGGCGCCCTGCGCCAGGGCGTCGGCCACCAGGAACTCCAGCTTGCGCGTCTTGTTGCCACCGGGAAACAGTCCCAGCATGTCGTCGCGCTTGATCCAGATGCGCGGCGCCTTTCCCTTCGGGCACAGGGCGGCCAGCGCTTGCGTAAACCGTGGCAGATAGTCCAGCGGCGTCGGGCCGGCACTGTATCGACGGCGGGGAAAGCGGGAAAGATTCATGATGCTTGATGCCTTGGAAGTGTAGAAAGTGAGAGAGCACGTTAGCTGAAATTTTGTGCCCGAATCCGTGCCACCAGGGCGACCACGGGGGGATCAGGTAATGCCGCTGCGCCGACGTCTTCGAGCTGCGCGCGGATGAGTCGCTCCAGCGTCTGCGCTTGCGGCGTGAGCGTGCCAAAAAAGCGCGGCTGAACGTCCACGGCCAGTAGCAGCGTGGGAAAGTTTTCTACGTCCAATGGATGCAGCAGATCGGCCTCGTCTTCCACGTCGATCCACACAAACCGCGCCTGCGGAAAGTGGGACTGCACCTGCGAAAAACGTTCGCGGTATTCGCCGCACACATGACACCATTCGGCGCACAGGCATACCACGAGCAGTGAACTTTCAGGCGAGGGATGGGTCGCGGGCATGCCCGATCATCGCAAATTTTCGGAGGCGCTTGCCCTGTCAATGCCTCAATCGGCAGTCTTCACCTTCAGCCGCCACGCGTGCAACAGTGGTTCGGTATAGCCACTGGGCTGGGTCAGTCCCTTGAACACGAGGTCGGTGGCGGCCTGGTAGGCGGCGCCTTCGTAGTTGCCGCTCATGTTCTTGTATAGAGAATCGCCAGCGTTCTGCTTGTCCACCACCTTGGCCATGCGCTTGAAGGTGGCGCGCACCTGGGGCTTGGTCACGACGCCGTGCAGCAGCCAATTGGCGATGTGCTGGCTGCTGATACGCAGCGTGGCGCGGTCTTCCATGAGGCCGATGTTGTGGATGTCGGGCACCTTGGAGCAGCCCACGCCCTGATCGATCCAGCGCACCACGTAGCCCAGAATGCCCTGGGCGTTGTTGTCGATCTCCTGCTGGCGTTCGGCGTCGCTCCACTTCGCTTTTTTCACCACCGGAATCCGCAACAAGTCGTTCAGGATCGCGTCGCGCTGCTCCTGCGGATCGATGAAGACCTGCTGCTGTTCCATGTCCTTTTGCACGTGCGATACCTTCACCTGGTGGTAGTGCAGCGCGTGCAGCGTGGCGCCGGTGGGGCTGGGCACCCAGGCGGTATTGGCGCCGGCTTTGGGGTGCGCAATCTTCTGCTGCATCATGGCGGCCATCAGGTCCGGCATGGCCCACATGCCCTTGCCGATCTGCGCCTTGCCACGCAATCCGCAGGCCAGGCCCACCAGCACGTTGTTCTTCTCGTAGGCCTGAATCCAGGCGCTGCTCTTCATGTCGCCCTTGCGGAAAACCGGGCCGGCGTGCATGCAGGTGTGCATCTCGTCGCCGGTGCGGTCCAGGAAGCCGGTGTTGATGAAGGCGACGCGGCTGCTCGCCGCGGCGATGCAGGCCTTCAGGTTCACGCTGGTGCGACGCTCTTCGTCCATGATGCCGAGTTTGACGGTGGAGTCGGGCAAGCCCAGCAGCTTTTCCACGCGGGCAAACAGCTCGGCCGCAAAGCCCACTTCAGCCGGGCCGTGCATCTTGGGTTTGACGATGTAGACACTGCCCTTGCGCGAGTTTCGGATGCCGTTCCTGCCGTGGCCCTGAAGGTCGTGCAGCGCGATCGCCGTGGTGACGACGGCGTCCAGGATGCCTTCGGGAATCTCGCGCGTCTCGCCCATGGCGTCGGTGTACAGGATGGCCGGGTTCGTCATCAGATGGCCGACGTTGCGCAGGAACATGAGGGCGCGGCCATGCAGCCTCACCTCACCGCCTCCATCAGGCGTGGTGTAGATGCGATCCGGATTCAGGCCGCGCGTGACGGTCTTGCCGCCCTTGTTCAGTTCTTCGGTGAGCGTGCCTTGGAGGATGCCGAGCCAGTTTCGGTAGCCCAGCACCTTGTCCTCAGCGTCCACTGCCGCGACCGAGTCTTCCAGATCCAGAATGGTCGAGAGCGCGGCTTCGACCACCAGGTCGGCCACCCCTGCCGGGTCCGTGGCGCCGATAGGTTGAAGCGGATCAATGCGCAGGTCCAGATGCAGTCCGTTGTGTTGCAACAGCACGCTGCGAGGTGCCAATGCGTCGCCCTGGTAGCCGACCAGTTGCTTCGGGTTCCTCAGTCCGGTCATGCTGCCGTCGTCGAGCAACACCACCAGTTGCCCATCGCGCACGGCGTACCCGCTGGAGTGCAGATGCGAGCCGCGCTTGAGTGGCGCCGTGCGGTCCAGCACATGGCGCGCGTACTCGATGACCTTGGCGCCGCGCCTGGGGTTGTAGCCCGAACCTTTTTCACAGCCGTCGGCTTCAGAGATCACGTCCGTTCCGTAGAGTGCGTCGTAGAGCGAACCCCAGCGTGCGTTCGCTGCATTCAGCGCGTAGCGCGCATTCAGGATCGGCACCACCAACTGCGGCCCGGCCTGCACGGCGAGTTCCGCGTCGACGTTCTTCGTGGTGGTCTTCACCTGGGCGGGTTCGGGCACCAGGTAGCCGATCTTCTCCAGGAACTTGCGATACGCCTTCATGTTTTTGATCGGCCCGGGGTGTGCCTTGTGCCAGACATCGAGCTCGCTCTGCAGGCGATCGCGCTCGGCCAGCAGCGCGATGTTCTTTGGCGCCAGGTCGGCCACGATGGCGTCGAAGCCTTGCCAGAAAACAGCGCTTTGCATGCCGGTGCCGGGCAGCACTTCGGCGTCGATGAACTGCTGCAATTCAGTGGCGACATGCAGGCGATGAAGGGTGGTGCGTTGTGTCATGGTGGCTACTCCTGATGAATGGGCCTGGGCTTGTTCGGCCCGAAGGTTTTAGGCAAAAAAATCCAGTACGTCGTGCAGGCTGCTTCCGGTGCGCGTTGGCTGCGTGCCAAGTTCCTCGAAAGGCAGACCCTGCCGGTTCACCCAGAGCGTGCGGTAGCCGTACCAGGTGGCGGCCAGGGCGTCCCAGGAGTTGCTGCTGACAAAGGCAATCTTTGAGGCGGTGCAGCCGCAGGCCTTTTCGCCCAGAGCGTAGGCCTCGGGATGGGTCTTGTACTTGCGGATCACGTGGGTGCTGATGACGTGGTCCAACAGGCCTTCCAGACCGGCAGACTTGACGGCGACGTCCAGCATCGCCGGGTCGCCGTTGGACAGGATGCCAGTGGCAATGCCCCGGTCTTTCAGCGCCCGTAACACCTCGCGGTCTTCCGGGAAAGCGCTCAGATGCCGGTACTGATTCATCAGTTGACTTTCAAACTCCGCAAGCAGATTCAGCCCCAGCCGCCTGCACGCGTAACGCAGGGCAGCGCGGGTCAAATCCCAAAATGGCTGGTAATGCGCACCGTCGTTGCTGGTGCTCACGAGTCGCGTGTATTCGATCTGCTTGTCACGCCACATGACCGCCAGCGCCTGGCCCTTCCCGGGGAACAGCTGCTCCGCGAGCGAGCCCACGCTGTACACGTCAAAGAGGGTGCCGTAGGCGTCAAACAGCACCGCCAGCGGTGTGGTGGCGCCCGACGGCGTGGCTTTGACCTTTGACGAAACGCGGGAATATTCCATGACCTCGAATGTATTCCATGCATGTACAGCGATTAATTCCTGAAAATGCGAGTTATCCCGGATGAAAATGGAGGTAATCTCAGGACTTATGGACAAGCTCAAACAAATGGAAGCGTTCGTGGCCGTGGCCATGCGCGCCAGCCTGACGGCTGCCGCCAAGGAGGCCGGGCTGACGCCAGCCGTGATGGGTCGGCGCCTGGACGCTCTGGAGGAGCGCCTGGGCGTGAAGCTGCTGGTGCGCACCACGCGGCGCATCAGCCTCACGCACGAGGGCAGTGCCTTTCTGGAAGACTGCCAGCGGCTGCTGGCGGACATGGCCAATGCCGAGGCCAGCGTGAGCGCAGGAGGCGTCAAGGCGAGCGGCCACCTGCGCATCACCGCGCCTGCGGGCTTTGGTCGGCGACACGTCGCACCCCTTGTGCCGCGCTTTCGCGAGTTGCACCCCGAGGTGACGATTTCGCTGAACCTGGGCGACCGCGTGGTCGATCTTGCGGGCGAAGGTTTTGGCTGCGCGGTGCGTGTGGGCGACATGCCCGACTCGACGCTGGTCAGCGTGCGCCTGGCCGACAACCGCCGGCTGTGCGTAGCCACCCCGAAATACCTGCAACAGCACGGCACACCGCAGCACCCCGGCGACTTGTCCAGGTTCGATTGCCTCACGCTCTCCAGCGAGGCGTCGCAAACACGAGGCTGGGCCTTTTGCCTGCCTGCCGCTGACGGCGTATCGGCTCAGGTGACGCATCTCAAACCCGGCGGGCCGCTGGACTGTTCCGACGGTCAGGTGCTGCACGCCTGGTGTCTGGCGGGTTACGGTATCGCCTGGCGCAGTACCTGGGAGGTGGAGTCGGAGATCGCCAGCGGCCAGCTGGTGGAACTGCTGGCCGATTACGCCGCGCCACCCAACGGCATCTACGCCGTCTTTCCCCAGCGCAAGCACCTGCCACTGCGTGTTCGCCTGTGGATCGACTTCCTGAAACACCATTACAGCCAGCCCCAGTTCTGGCACGCGTCATGAATACCAGCGCGGGCCGTACCGATGGCTTCGCGGAACGCACGCAGATCGTCCTGTGCGCGGATGACTTCGCCGTGCACGGCCCGGCATCACTCGGCATCGCCCAACTGGCGCGGCAAGATCGTCTGAGCGCCGCCAGCGTGATGGTGCTTTCGCCGCGGTGGCCGCAGGACGTGGCGCTGCTGCAGGAGCTGCGAGGACGCATCGACGTGGGGCTGCACCTGGACTGGACCAGCGACTTCGCTCTTCGCAAGGGCCACGGCCGTTCACTCAACGGCGCGATGTTCAAGGCGCTGCTGGGAGGCTTCAATGTGGCTGGCGCGCGCGGCGTGATCGAGCGTCAGCTCGACGCCTTCGAAGCGCAGTGGAAGGCGCCGCCCGATTACGTCGACGGGCATCAGCATGTGCAGCAATTCAACGGCATCCGCCAGGCGTTGGTGCAGGTGCTGCAGGGACGCTACGGCGCGCATCAACCCTACCTGCGCATCTCGCAGGCACCGGCCATGCAAACCATCGGCTCCAGTGACTCCCTCGCCCTCCGGGAGGGGGTCGGGGTGATGGCCGGACTTGAGAGATTCAAGGGCCGCATCATCTCCGCCATGGGTGCGTCAGGATTGCGTGAATTGGCGGCTCAAGCGCGAATTCCTTGCGCCGCAAACCTGAGCGGGATCTACGACTTCACGGGCGGAGGCGCGCGCTACGCCGCGCTGATGAACGAATGGCTAGGGCGCGCGGCCGAGGGCGACATCGTCATGTGCCATCCCGCCATCAGCAGCGAACCGGGCGACGCGATCGGCCAGGCACGCGATTGGGAGTTCAACTACCTCACCAGCCCTGCTTTCGCCAACGCATTGGCACGGCATCAAGTGCAATTGGTGCGCGGTAGCGCGATCTACGCCGCGGCCATCAACGCTTGAAAGCCCAGTAGCGGCTGAGCAAAAAGGTCTGTGCCGCGGCAAAGATCATGGCGAGCAGCAGCGCCAGCAACGAGCGCCACTGCAGCCCGCGCAGCAGCACGACGAACACCAACTCGTTCGATGCGAAACCCAGCAACGCCGTCACCGCAAAGCGCCCCAGACTCTGGCGCATTGAGTTGCCTGTATCCTGAAAACTCAAAAACCGATGCCCTGCAAAGCTCACGCCGAATGCCACGATAAAACCCAAGGCGTTTGCCATCTCGGGCCAGACTTCCCGCTGCAACAGGGCGAACACGCCCATGTGCGTCAGGGCGGCAGCGCTACCCACCACCAGAAACCAGAAGCCCGATCGCGACATGGGCGCAATCAGAGAAGCGAAGAACTGCGCTCCGGTGCCGGTTCGGCAACCGACACCGCTTGTGTGCTCAGACCGTTTCCGGTGCGCTCGTTCAGGAGGAACAGCGGACGCTGCTTCACCTCTTCGTAGATGCGGCCCACATACTCGGCCAACACGCCGATGGACAGCAACTGGATACCGCTCAAGAACATCATGCCGGCCACGATGGTGGCGTAGCCCGGAACCGCGATGCCCCAAATGAAGTAGTCCACCACCACCCAGGTGCCGTAACCCATCGCAATCAGCGCC
Source organism: uncultured beta proteobacterium (assembly GCA_903832285.1). GTDB lineage: Bacteria > Pseudomonadota > Gammaproteobacteria > Burkholderiales > Burkholderiaceae_C > CAIKVZ01. The sequence continues at coordinate 16,103 of CAILAY010000019.1, forward strand.
AGCATCAGTCCGCCCAACGCCAGCAGTCGCAGCGGCGCAATCGAAAATGCCAGGATACCGGTAAACGCCAGAGCAAACGCACCGCGCAGACCAAAGCTGGTTTGACCATGCATCCGCGGCAAGGGTTCGTAGTCGATGGCGGTGGCGTTGAAGCCGACCCAGGCATACAGGCCCTTCATGAAACGGTTGCGCTCGGGCAGTGCGTTCAGCGCTGCCACGACCTTGCGGTCCATGAGCCTGAAGTCGCCCGCGTGCGGCGGAATCTGCACCCGATTGCCAAAATTCACCAGCTTGTAAAACAGTTCAGCCAGCCCTCCGTGCAAGCCCGACTGGTCGCTGCGGGTCTTGCGCACGGCATACACCACATCTGCACCCTGCTGCCATTTTTGCAGCATCTCGGGCAACAGGGAAAGCGGGTGCTGGCCGTCGGCATCGAGCAAAAAGACGACGTCGCCGCGCGCCGAGGCCAGTCCGGCCGTGAGTGCTGCTTCCTTGCCGAAGTTGCGGGAAAGTTGCAGCAGCACCAACTGCCGATGCGCGGCGCAAAGTCCCCTTGCCACCTTAGCCGTGGCATCGCGACTGCCGTCGTCCACCACGATCAACTCCACCTGCGTGGACAGGGAATTCAGCGTGGCCAGTACCTGCGGCACAAAACTCGAAAGATTGCCTTCCTCATTGAAGGCGGGCATGACGCAGGAAATGGACGGTGCGGAATTTGGGCGTGTGCTCATGCCCGCATCATGCCAAAAGATTGGGAGCCCACATGCACCTCAAGCGAAATACTGCGCCACGTAGTCCTCAAAGGAGCCCTGATCGCTGGCTTCGATGCGCTGCTGCGCGAGCAAGGAGTCCTTGACGCTGATCTCGAATCGCTCCATTGCGGCTGGGTCCAGGGGCTGCGCCAGCAGGCTCTGCTTGTGCTGCTCGGACCATTGCATGATGGTGGGGAAATAGCCTCCATTGGCCCGGCACGCCGCCAGCACCCGGGCCGAAGGCGTGCTCTCGGGATCGTCGATGCGCAGGCGCAGCGCCCGCATCGTGTCGCTGTAGCGGGTGCTGGACCAGGCGCTGTCCAGCATGGCGGCAAAG
>CAILAY010000020.1 GCA_903832285.1 uncultured beta proteobacterium
CCCGAAGGCGCGTCAGGCCAAGAGCAAGGCGCGTCTGGCGCGCTTTGAAGAACTGTCCGATTTCGAATACCAGAAGCGCAACGAGACGAACGAAATTTTCATCCCGGTCGCCGAGCGCCTGGGACAGGAAGTGATCGAATTCGTGAACGTCACCAAGTCCTTTGGTGACCGCGTGCTGATCGACAACCTGAGCTTCAAGGTGCCGCCCGGCGCCATCGTCGGCATCATCGGCCCCAACGGCGCCGGCAAGTCCACGCTGTTCCGCATGATCTCGGGCCAGCAAAAGCCCGACTCCGGCGACGTGAAGATCGGTCAGACCGTAAAGATGGCTTTCGTCGACCAGAACCGCGACGACCTGAGCAACGAAAAGACGGTGTGGGAAGACGTCTCCGGCGGCCTGGACATTCTGAACGTCGGCAAGTTCCAGATGGCCAGTCGCGCCTATTGCGGGCGCTTCAACTTCAACGGTGCGGACCAGCAAAAGCGCGTCGGCACCCTCTCCGGCGGTGAGCGCGGACGCCTGCATCTGGCCAAGACGCTGATTGCCGGCGGCAATGTGCTGATGTTGGACGAGCCCTCCAACGATCTGGATGTGGAGACTTTGCGCGCGCTGGAAGACGCCTTGCTGGAGTTTGCCGGTTGCATCATGGTCATCAGTCACGACCGCTGGTTCTTGGACCGCATCGCCACCCACATCCTGGCCTGCGAAGGCGACAGCCAGTGGACCTTCTACAACGGCAACTATCAGGAATACGAATCCGACAAGAAGAGGCGTCTGGGCGAAGAGGGTGCACGCCCGCACCGCATGCGTTTCAAGGCCTTGAAGTAATTTTCTAGGCGACTGCATCTAGCGGCGCGGTGCCGGGGTCAGCACAATGGGCGGCGCGTTGAGACTTTTCGTCCAACGGGTCGTTCATCATGCGTAAACCGGCGTCAAAGAATCCTCTCAAGCACCTGCGCGCTTCCGACCTGAGGGGTATCGCGCAACTCGCCACTGAGGCCACCACCAGTGTCGCCCGCATCGCCGAAGGTGTGCACCAATCGGTGTGGGACACGCTGGGTGTGGCGGGCAGGTCGCCGGGGCAAACCGGCGGCATCACGGGTTTCGTTTACCAGGCGGTGCAGGGTGTGGCACAACTGCTCGGCAAAGGCGCGGATGCGCTGTTGGCAACCCTGCAAATGCGGCTCGAATCGAAGCAGGGAACCGAACCCGGGACGCCCCAGCGTGAGGCTGCGCTGGCGGTGCTCAACGGGGTGATGGGAGACAGGTTGCTGAGCAGCAAAAACCCGCTGGCTACGCCCATGACACTGCGTCATCTTGGCGTCGCGCTGAATTGGCAAGCTCCGCCCGCAGGGCTCAAGCCCAGGGTGTTGCTGATGATTCACGGGTTGTGCATGAACGATCTGCAATGGGGTGCACAACACCAGGGCCAGGTCGTGAACCACGCAGAGGCGCTCGCGTCAGTCCGGGATTCCACACCTCTGTATCTGCGCTACAACTCTGGTCTGCATGTGTCGAAAAATGGCCATGAACTCTCGCAACAACTCGAACAACTCGTCAGCCAATGGCCCGTGCCGCTGGAGGAAATCAACGTGGTGGCACACAGCATGGGTGGCCTGCTGATTCGCAGTGCCCTGCACGTTGCCCGGCAGCAGGGTCTGCGCTGGCGCGGACAAGTCAAGAGCATCGTGTTCCTTGGCACGCCACATCATGGTGCGCCGCTGGAACGGGCCGGCAACTGGATCGACACCTTGCTGGCTAGCACGCCCTATACCGCACCGCTGGCACAGTTGGGCAAACTGCGCAGCGCGGGCGTCACCGATCTGCGCTATGGCCTGGTGCTGGACGAGGACTGGCAGGGGCGCGACCGGTTCGAGCGAACGCACGACCAGCGTCAAGTGCTGCCCTTGCCCGAAGGCGTGGCCTGTTTCGCCGTGGCCGCGACCCTGGCCGGCAAGCGAAGTACGCTCGCCGATCGGTTGATCGGTGACGGGCTCGTGCCCTTGCGAAGCGCTTTGGGGCAGCACGATGACGCCCGGCGCTGCCTGATTTTCGCGAAGGAGTCGCAATGGATTGCCTACCGAACCGGCCACTTTGACTTGCTCGCCCGCCCTGAGGTGACGCAGCAGCTGCTGCGCTGGCTCACGCCTGCAGTGGGGTGAGTGATCAATTATTTTGATCACAAAAATTTGATTGTCTTAGGTGATTTAGGGATATTTCAAAGAAAAATTTTAATTTGTGATCAAATATAGGTGCTGTGCCTCGCCTTCGTGATGCGCCGAAAGACACCCATGAATGACCCCATCGCGCAGTTGCTCTCCGAGCACCGCATCCACGAAGTGGAGTGCGTGATCCCTGACATGACCGGCATTGCCCGCGGCAAGATCCTGCCCAAGGACCTGTTCCTCGCCGCCGGTGAAATGCGGCTGCCAAAGAGCGTGCTGCTCAACACCGTGAATGGCCAGCAGCCCGACAACGGGCCGCATGTGGGCGATACCGATCCGGACATGGTGTGCAAACCCGACGTCGCCACCTTTCGCGTCGTTCCCTGGGCTGCCGAACCGGTGGCGGTGGTGATCCACGACTGCTTTGAATGGGATGGCTCGCCCGTGGCGTTGTCGCCGCGCGCGGTGCTGCGCCGAGTCATCGAACTCTACACACAGCACGGCTGGCAACCGGTGGTGGCACCCGAAATGGAATTCTTCCTGGTCGCGCGTCAGCAGAACCCGCACGAGCCGCTACATCCTCCCATCGGCCGCACCGGCAAGCCCGAAGCGGGAAGGCAAAGCTACTCGGTCGACGCAGTGAACGATTTCGATCCCTTTTTTATGGAACTGTCGAGTTTTTGCGCGGTGCACCGGCTCGGCGTCGAGACCTTGATTCACGAGGCCGGCGCCGGCCAGATGGAGATCAACTTCGCGCATGGCGATCCGCTGGAATTGGCCGACCGCGTGTTCCTGTTCAAGCGCACGGTGCGTGAGACTGCGCTGCGCCACGGCATCTTCGCCACCTTCATGGCCAAACCGATGGAAATGGAACCGGGCAGCGCCATGCATATCCATCAGAGCATCGTTGATGTCGACGGCCACAATCTCTTCAGCCAACTCGATGGCAGCGCCAGTCCGGCCTTTTTTCACTACATCGCGGGACTGCAGAACTACGTGCCGCAGGTGATGCCGATGTTTGCGCCCTACGTCAATTCCTACCGCCGTCTTGCACCCCACATGTCGGCGCCAACGAATGTGCGCTGGGGCTACGACAACCGCACCTGTGGCATCCGCATCCCGAAGTCAGGGCATCAGGCGAGGCGCGTGGAGAACCGGGTGCCGGGCGTCGACGTGAATCCCTATCTGGCGCTTGCCGCCACCCTCGCCTGCGGCTATCTGGGGATAATGGAAGCACGTCAACCGGCCGAGGCGGTGAGCACCAGCGCCTGGAACATGGAGCATGAACTGCCACGCCATCTGGAGGATGCGATTGAATTGCTGCGCGCCTGCGAACCCGTGCGTGCACTGCTGGGCACCGGGTTTGTCGACGCGTTCTGCGCAGTGAAGGAACTGGAATTCGGCACCTATAACCGCGTCATCAGTTCCTGGGAACGCGAACATCTGCTGCTGCTGGTGTAGTGCCATGAAGAGTCAATCCAGTTCTTTCTCCAGAGACGTCGACCGTCAGGCAATGCGGTTGTTTCTGCAACGTGAACAGGCCGCTTTCACCGCGCACAATCCGAATTCTCTGGAACTGTCGCGGCGCGCAAGCGCGCACCTGTTGTTCGGCGTGCCGCTGCACTGGATGAACGACTGGGGCACGCCGTTTGCGCTGCAGGTGGCGCAGGCGCGAGGCGCACAACTGGTCGATGTCGACGGCCACACGCTGTCCGACTTTTGCCTGGGCGACACCGGCGCCATGTTCGGCCACTCGCCCGTGCCCGTGACACAGGCCGTGGCGGCCCAACTGCAGCACGGCATCACGGCAATGCTGGCCAGCGAGGACGCCGCCGTTGTGGGGGAACTGCTGAGCGCGCGCTTTGGTCTGCCGTTCTGGCAGTTCGCGATGACCGCTACCGACGCGAACCGTTTCGTGCTGCGCTGGCTGCGCGCGGCCAGCGGTCGTGCCAGGATCATCGTTTTCAACGGCTGCTACCACGGCACGGTGGACGACGTGTTCGTCGATCTGATCGACGGCCAACCGGTGCAGCGCGACAGCCTGCTGGGACAGGTGCACGACCTCACGGCGCACACGGTGGTGGTCGAGTTCAACGACCTCGTGTCTCTCGAAGCGGCCCTGTCAAATGGCGATGTGGCCTGCGTGCTGGCCGAGCCCGCCATGACGAACATCGGCATGGTGCTGCCCGACGCCGGCTACTGGGAAGCGGCGCAGGCGTTGATACGGCGACACGGTGCTGCGTTGGTGCTGGACGAAACGCACACCATCAGCTGTGGACCCGGCGGCTATGCCCGCGCCCACGGCCTGCAGCCTGACGCCGTCGTGCTCGGCAAACCGCTGGGCGGGGGTGTTCCCTGCGCGGCTTACGGATTCAGCGCGGACTGGGCGCAGCGCGCGGTGCAGGCCAAACTCGACGCGCCGCCTGGCCACTCCGGCATCGGCACGACGCTCAGTGGCAACCTGCTCGCGATGGCGGCGATGCGGGCCACGTTGTCGGAGTTGATGACCGATGCGGTCTACGTGCCCATGCTGGTCTTGGCGACCACGCTGGCAGGCGGGCTGCGCGCCGTGATCGGACGCTATGGCCTGCCCTGGTGCGTGACGCAACTGGGCGCGCGCTGCGAGTTCCAGTTTCGCGTCACGCCGCCGCACAATGGCGACGAAGCTGGCGCTGCGCTCGACCCCGAACTGGAGCATCTGATCCATCTCGCCTTGCTCAATCGCGGCGTCATGATCACGCCCTTTCACAACATGATGCTGGTCTGTCCGGCCACAACACAAGCCGACGTTGAAAGACTTTTGAGTGCCTTCGACGAGGTGCTGGGCCAGCTTTGCCATGGCTGAGAAGAGAGTCAAGGCGGCGACGGGGCAGCCCACAGCCTGCGCCGTCCCTGGAATCACCGGTTCGACGCAGCAGGACGATTGCTACCGGCGACTGCGCCAATGGGTCACGGTGGGCCGTTTTCTTCCGGGCGAGCGGCTGAAGATTCGCGCCGTGGCAGCCGAGTTGGGTGTCGGACTCATGCCGGTGCGCGCTGCCTTGCAGCGGCTCGCGGCCGAGGGCGCGCTGGTGAACATTCCCAACGCCGGCGTGGCGGTGCCGTCCTTGTCGCGGGCCGAGTTCGACGACGTGCTTGACATGCGCCTGTTGCTCGAAGGCGAGGCCGCGGAGCGCGGCAGCCTGCGCCTGAGCACGGCAGAACAGGCGCGTTTGAAACTGCTGGACAAGCGCATGGCAGCGGCACTCGCGGTGGCCGACGCCAAAACCTACCTGGAGGACAACGAGGAATTCCATCTCATCCTCTATCGTGCCGCGGGCTCACCGAGCCTGCTGGCCTTGATCGAAACGTTATGGCTCAAGGTGGGGCCGCTGTCGAACCAGTTGTTTGATCACGCCGATGCCTTGCCCGTGCTGAACAACGCGCACGACGATGTGCTGCTGGCGCTAGTGCGTCGCGACAGCTCGGCCGTGCGCCGCGCGATCGAACGTGACCTGTTTGTCGCAGGTCAGTTTTTGCGCCAGGTCTGCCGTGGCGGCGTGGCAAAGCGCAGCGCGCCTTAGGCTTGGGATGCTGCCAAGTCGGTCGCACTTGGTAAAGTGAGCTTTCCGATGGACACGCTCTTGGCTGCCAGCACGGCGCGCATCGTAGCCCGCGCCGTGACCTCGGCCGCCATCGTCCCCAGTAGCAACAGGCTCAAGGTCTTTTTGGACTTGCCGGTTCCCAGCGTGAACAGCGTGTCGCCGTCAAGCTGGGTATGCACCGGGTTGATGGTGCGCGCCAGGCCGTCGTGGCCCATCAGCGCGAGGCGCTGCGCCTGCGCCTTGCTGATCACGGCGTCGGTGGCGATGACGCCGATGGTGGTGTTGGTGCCGGCGAGCAGCGGCGCCGCCATCTTGCCGCCTAACATGGCGCGTCGGCTGTCCATCAGTTTGAGTCCTCGCGCCGTGGTGCGGGCACCGGCCAGGATGCGTCCCGTGTTGGCGTCGAGCACATCCCCCACAGCGTTGCAGGCGATGAGCGCGCCCACCGTGACGCCGTCGAGAGTGATTGAAGCCGTGCCGACGCCGCCCTTCATGGCGCGCGCCATGCCGAACAACTTGCCGACAGAGGCGCCTGATCCCGCACCAACATTGCCTTCGGTGGGACGCCGATTCGATGCTGCAGTGCAGGCCAGGTAGCCCGCCTGTGCGTCGGGGCGAATGCTCGCGTCACCCATCATCAGGTCGAACAGCACGGCTGATGGCACCAGCGGCAATCGGCCCACACCCACGTCGTAGCCCACGCCCTGTTCCTCCAGCCAGCGCACCGCGCCGGTGGCGGCCTCCAGCCCCCAAGCGCTGCCGCCGGCCAGAACGATGGCGTGGACCCTCTCCACCAAATTTCCGGGTTGCAGCAAATCGGTTTCGCGCGTCCCCGGTGCGGCACCGCGCACATCCACGCCGCCCACGGCCCCGTCTTTCGCGATGATGACGGTGCAGCCCGTGGGCCGGCGGGCATCCGAGAAGTGGCCGACCTCGATGCCGGCGACCTGCGTGATGGCACCGGCGCCGCCGCCTGCGGCCGTGCGGCTCATCGGATCACTTTGGCTGTTCGTTGCCGTAGGTCTTGACCAGATAGTCGACGATTGCCGGCATGTCCGCATCGTCGATGGGCGCCTTGAATACCACTTTCATGCGCTTTACCATGGAGTCCCAGTAGGGGCGCGCCGCGGTGGGCGGTTGGTACAGCATGTATTCGGCCGAATGACAAGCCACGCAATTGTGCACAGCGGTGTTGAATCCGGGCAGCGAACTGGACTTGAGCTGTACGCCATCGGCAGGCAAGCGGATGCTTTTGGTGGTGGCTGTGGCAGTGCCCAAGGCGAGAAGTGAAGCGACCGCGATGATGGCGACAATGGAAGTGCGACTCATGTTCATCCTCCTTAGACTGCCACGACTTTGACGGATTCGACGACGTTGCGCATATACCCGGCGGGTTGCCATAGCGCCTCCATCGGTTGACTCTGCCCGGAACGGTTCCAGGCCCGCACGCGCAGGTCATACTGGCCTTTTTCGGGCGTGAAGCCGAAGGTGAATTCGCGGAACGAATAGCGGCCCATGTCTGCGCCCAACTTGGCACCACGCCAGCTCTGACCGCCATCCACAGAGTAGGCGACTTCACGAATGCCCTGGCCACCATCGAAGGCAATGCCGCGTACCGAAGCCAGCAGGCCCGCACGCATACGCGCGCCATCTTGCACCGAGGTGATGAACGAGCGCACGTTGAAGCGGCCAATCGGGCGGGTGGCCGCAGGTGCCGTTCCGGGTTCGACGCAGGCGCAGTCGTTGTCTGGAATGCGGTAAGCAGGTTTCATCCAGAAGCCGTCAAAGGTTTGATCGATGACCTCAATCTCGGACAGGTGCTTGACCCAATAGGTGCCGTAGTAGCCCGGAACAATGAGCTTGACCGGGAAGCCGTTGAGAAACGGGATGTCGGTGCCGTTCATCTGGTAGGCGATCATCACCTCGCCGTCCATGGCGTGACCGATGTCCAGCGCCTTGACGAAATCGCCTCCGTCCATGACCGGATTGTCCAGGCCATTGAAGGTCACCTGGCGTGCCGAGTTTTTGAGTTGTGCACGCGCCAGGACATCCTTCAACGGCACACCCAGCCAGCGCGCATTGCCCATCGCGCCGTTCTCCAGTTGACCACCGGTGACGCGCGGATTGAACAGGCCGCGACCATTTCCAGAACACTGGTTGACGGCCAGATACTCGACCGGCTTGAACTCCGTGCGCAGTTGGGCCAGCGTCAACTCGAACGGTTTGCCAACGGCATTGCCGCCAATCTTGATGACGTGTTTGTCGGCGTCGATGGACTGCGGCAGGCCGGCATTGTGATAACGCACGAAGAAGGCGTCATTCGGTGTGATGATGCCGTCGTTGAAGATCTCGAAAGGGGTTTCCAGTTGCGGCGGACGAGAGGTCAGCACGATCAGCGGGCGTTTTTCCGGATAGGCAACCAGATTGCGTTGGCCGTTGACGAAGGGGAGCGTGGCCGTTGCCGACTGTGCCAGCACCGAACGGCTGAGCAGTCCAAGTCCGGCACTGGCAAGAACGCCAGCGCCGCCAGCAAGGATTCGGCGGCGCAGCGCCTGGGGCATGTCAGATGGGGTCATGAATCTTCCTTTCGGTGTTGTCAGAGCAAAGGTATCAAATCTGGTCGCGCCATGAAGCATACAAGCCTTCGGGCAAGCTCGCTCAAAGCGCAGGCGGATGCTAGCCTAGAAACGGCACTGGCGAGCGAGGTCGCCGGCGCTGGAACAACACGTTACAACTGGCTACATCTTGGGTGGACGCTGATATGCAACGTGGGTGGCAGGCCGCTAAACTTTGATGGGCTTAAACCGCCAACAGGTTTGCCTCATCACAGGAATCACTTGAACAAAAAGACCTTTGCTATTTTGGCTATGTGGTGTGTCACCGCGGTGCCTGCTTTGGCCGATATAACGGCCCTGGTGTCGATCGAGCCGACCTCGAGCAAGGATGGGCACATGCTGTCGCGTGGCGCGATGGAATCGTCACTGGGCAAGTTGTTGGGCCAAACCGTCAGCGTCACTGTATCCGAAGACCTGACTGACGCCATGCGCGCGACGCGCAGTGCCGGCTACGACGTGTTCATCGGTCCGGCTCAGGTGGTGGCTTCGGCCATTGCACACGGGTATGAACTGATCGGATCGACCGATGCGGAAGAGCCCTATGTGCTGGTCGGCAGGGCAAGCATGAATTCGGTTGCCGAACTGCGCAGCGGTCGCCTTTACCTGCCGCAGCAGGATTCGATTTACACCTACATGGCGCGTGGCGTGCTAACGGCGAATGGTCTGTCTTTCAAGGATTTGAGCAAGGTTGACTTTGCCCGTTTCCCGCAGGCGGGCCTGTCCGCCATCAGCCTGCGTGTGGCAGAGGCGACGATGGTGCGGCGTGACGACTGGGAAAGCTGGCAAAAGGAGAACCCGGGACTCGCCAGGGTGCTGGCCACTTCGAGTGCCGTTCCAGGTGGCTTCTCGGTCGCTATCAAGAAGGACCTCGCGCCAGACGTGCGCAGCCAGATGGTCAAATGGTTCGCGACGTCTGCCCGTTCGTGTGGCATGAAACTGGTCGTGCAGCACGCCGAATTGGGCCACTACAAAACGGTCGCCGAACTCGGCACCTTCACGCCCACCAGTTTGCCTGGCGTCACGGTCGTGAATGCGGAGGATGTCAAGCGCCTGGTCGCACAGGGTGCGGTCATCATTGATACGCGCACCGAGAAGGAATTCAAGCAAAAGCACATCCCGGGGGCGAGGTTTGTTCCCTACCACGAGAAGAGCCTGAAGGATGTGGGGTACGTGGCCTCGCTCGATGATTTTTCGGGGATCAAGGCGCTGGACAGCAAGACCCCCACCATCTTCCATTGCAACGGGGCCGAATGCTGGAAGAGTTACAAGGCCAGCCGTACCGCGGTCGCCCTCGGGTTTGGCAAGGTCTACTGGTACCGGGGCGGCATGCCTGATTGGGAAACGACGGGGCAGATTGTCGCCAAAGAGTGAGTGCCGGTCGACTCAGTCCGCCGCCGGGCGCAGCTTGCGCTGCTTGACCAGCGCATAAATTGCCGGAATCACCGCCAATGTCAGCACTGTGGACGAGACCATGCCGCCCACCATGGGCGCGGCAATGCGGCTCATCACCTCGGAACCTGTGCCTGTTCCCCACATGATCGGCAGTAGTCCGGCCATGATGGCCACGACGGTCATCAACTTGGGCCGTACGCGCTCGACTGCACCTTCCATCACAGCGCCGTAGAGGTCGTCCACGCCAGCAGTCCGACCCGCGTCAAGGCATTGGCGCTTGACCGCTTCCCAGGCATGATCAAGGTAGATCAGCATGATGACGCCGGTCTCGGCCGCGACGCCGGCCAGCGCGATGAAGCCCACGGCCACGGCCACTGACAGGTTGTAGCCCAGCGCCCACATCAGCCAGACGCCACCGACCAGGGCGAACGGAACGGACAGCATCACGATCAGCGTTTCCGTGATGCGCCGGAAGTTCAGGTAAAGCAGCAGGAAGATGGTGAGCAGCGTGACCGGAATCACGACCTTCATCTTCTCGATGGCGCGCTCCATGTACTCGAACTGGCCGCTCCAGGTGATGTAGTAGCCGCTGGGGAAAGTCACCCGCTGTGCCACGGCCTTCTTCGCCTCGGCCACGTAACTGCCGATGTCGCGGTCGCGGATGTCGACGTAGATGTAGGCCGAAAGCAGGGCGTTTTCCGTGCGGATACCGGGTGCGCCCTTGGCCACCACCACCCTGGCCACCTGGCCCAGCGGGATCATCGCGCCGCTCACGGTGGGTATCAGCACTTCGCGCTCGATCTGCTGCGGGTCGCTGCGCAGTTCGCGCGGATAACGCACGCCCACTCCGTAGCGCTCGCGCCCCTCCACGGTGGTGGTCACGGTCTCACCGCCAAGCGCGCTGCCGACCACGTCGAGCAGGTCCCCCACGCTTAATCCATAGCGCGCGAGCTGTTCGCGGTCCGGCTCGATATTCAGGTAGTAGCCCCCGGTTATGCGCTCGGCAAAGGCGCTGGTGGTTCCGGGAACGGCCTTCACCACCGACTCGATCTGCTTGGCCAGTTTTTCCATTTCGTCCAGGTCCTTGCCGAATACCTTGATGCCGATGGGCGTTCTTATGCCGGTGGACAGCATGTCGATGCGCGCCTTGATCGGCATGGTCCAGGAGTTGGCGACGCCGGGGAATTGCAGCGCCTGGTCCAGTTCGGCGATGAGCTTGTCGATGGTGAGCCCTGTGCGCCATTCGCTTTCGGGCTTGAGATTGATGACGGTCTCGAACATCTCGGTGGGCGCCGGGTCGGTGGCGGTGTTGGCGCGTCCCGCCTTGCCGTAAACCGATGCCACTTCGGGAAAACTCTTGATGATCTTGTCCTGTGTTTGCAGCAACTCGGCCGCCTTGGTGATGGACATGCCCGGCAGCGAGGCCGGCATGTACAACAGCGAGCCTTCGTTCAGCGTCGGCATGAACTCGGAGCCGAGTTGTGACGCGGGGTAGCAGGTGACGATCAATACCAGCAAAGCCGCGAAGATCGTCGACTTCTTCCAGCGCATGACGCCCGCGATGATCGGTCGATAGACCCAGATCAGAAATCGGTTCACCGGATTCCTCGCCTCCGGCATGATCTTGCCGCGAATGAACAGCAGCATCAGCACCGGCACCAGCGTGACCGAGAGCATGGCTGCGCCCGCCATGGCGAAGGTCTTGGTGTAGGCCAGCGGCGAGAACAAGCGCCCCTCCTGACCTTCCAGGCTGAACACGGGCAGGAATGACACGGTGATGATCAGCAGCGAGAAGAACAATGCTGGCCCCACCTCCTTGCACGCCGCCAGCATGGTCTGCGCACGCTCTTGCGTGGTGTGCTGCGCGGGCAGGCGTTCCAGGTGCTTGTGCGCGTTCTCGATCATCACGATGGCCGCGTCGATCATGGCGCCGATGGCAATCGCAATCCCGCCCAGACTCATCAAATTGGAGCTCATGCCCAGCGTTCGCATTGCAATGAAGGAGATCAAAATGCCCACCGGCAGCATCAGGATCGCAACCAGCGCGCTGCGCACGTGCAGCAGGAAGACGACGCACACCGCCGCGACGATGAGCGACTCCTCCAGCAGCGTGCGCTTGAGCGTTTCGATGGCACGCTTGATCAGCTCGGAGCGGTCGTACACGGTTTGCACGGTGACGCCTGCAGGCAGGCCGGGGCCGATTTCGGCGATCTTGTCCTTCAAGTTGGCAATCACCTCCAACGCGTTTTGCCCGTAGCGCGCCATGGCGATGCCTGATACCACTTCGCCTTCACCGTTGAGCTCGGTCACACCCCGGCGCTCATCGGGCATGAGTTCGACTCGAGCGACGTCGCGGATGAGCACCGGTGTGCCCTTGTCGGCCTTGAGCACCAGCAACTCGATGTCGGACCTGCCGCGCAGGTAGCCCTTGCCGCGCACCATGTACTCGGTCTCGGCCATCTCCACCGCGCGCCCGCCCACATCGCGGTTCGAGTCACGTATCACCTGCGCCACGCGCATCAAGGGGATGCCGTAGGAGCGCAGCTTCACCGGGTCCACCGTCACCTGGTAGGTCTGCACGAAGCCGCCCACGGACGCCACCTCGGCCACGCCGTGCGCCTTGGTCAGCTGGTAACGCACATACCAGTCCTGGATCGAGCGCAGCTCGGCCAGGGTCTTGTCCTTCGCCAGCAGCGCGTACTGGTAGACCCAGCCCACGCCGGTAGCGTCGGGGCCGATCTGCGGCGTGATGCCCTTGGGCATGCGGCCCGAGGCGAAGTTGAGGTACTCCAGCACGCGCGATCGTGCCCAGTAGATGTCGGTGCCGTCCTCAAAGATGATGTAGACGAAGGACGCTCCAAAGAAGGAGAAGCCGCGAACCACTTTGGACTTCGGTACCGAAAGCATGGACGTCGTGAGCGGGTACGTGACCTGATCCTCCACCACCTGCGGCGCCTGGCCGGGAAACTCGGTGTAGACGATGACCTGCACGTCCGAGAGGTCGGGCAGGGCGTCGATGGGTGTGCGCAACACGGCGAACACGCCCCAGAGAACAATGAAGAGCGTGGCCAGCAGAACCAGCAAGCGGTTCTTGCCCGACCATTCGATGAGGTGGGAGAGCATAGTGTGCTTTCGTCAATGAGCGGCGTGGGCTTCAGACGGTCCACTGGCCGGGACTGCCGGTGCCATGCCGAAGCCGGTTATGGCGGCCTTGAGGTTGCTCTCGGCGTCGATCAGGAAGTTGGCGGAAACCACGACCTGTTCACGCTCTTTCACGCCAACGAGCACCTGAACGTAGTCGTCGCTGCGCAACCCCAGCTTGACCTCGCGTGGCTCGAACCGCCCCGCGCCCTGCTGCACCAGCACGACCTGGCGCCTACCCGAGTCAATCACGGCGGAAACGGGCACGCTGACTTGCGCGGAGTGCGCCGGCGTTGCCAATTCCACCTGCGCAAACATCCCGGGTTTGAGCAGCAGGCCGGGGTTGGCGAGTTCCACGCGTACTTGCACGGTGCGGGTTTCCGCCTTGAGCGTGGGGTAGACGTAGGTCACGCGACCAGCGAACGCCTTGTCCGGGTAAGCGCTCACCAGAGCCCGCGCGTGCTGCCCTGATTTGACAAGGGCGATGTCTTGCTCGAACACGTCGGCGATGATCCACACCGATGACAGATCTGCGACCTGGTAGAGCGTTTCGCCCGGCATGAAGCGCATACCTTGCACCGCCTTCTTCTCCATCACGACGCCGCTCACGGGCGAGAGAAAACTCACGCTGCGTCGGGCCTCGCCTGACCGGGTCAGCGCCTTTATTTGCGCCTCCGAGATGTCCCAGTTGCGCAGCCGCGCCAGCGCGGATTGCGCCAGCTGGGTCATGCTCATCAGGGCCGCGTCGCCCGCGCCCTTGAGCGACTCCTGGCCCTGCGCCGCCAACGCGTATTCGCGCTGCGCCGAGACCAGCTCGGGGCTGTAGACCTCGAACAGCGGCTGGCCTTTCGTGACCCACTGTCCGGTGACGTTCACGTGCAGGTGCTCCACGTAGCCTTCGAACTTGGGGGCGATGGAGAACAGGCGGCGTTCGTCGGGTTCGATGCGGCCGGCAGCGCGCACCTGGCGCTGTAGCGTGCGCAGCTGCGCCGCCTCGGTGCGGACGCCCAGTTTCTGGATTTTTTCCGTGCTCAGGTTCAGGTGCGGCACGCCAGTGGAGTTGCCGGAGCCGGTCGCGTCCTCGCCCTCAAACACGGCGATGTAGTCCATTCCCATGGGGTCCTTCTTGGGAGTAGGCGAGGTGTCTGGCAAGCCCATGGGGTTGCGGTAGTAAAGCAATTGGCGCACCTTGGGCGCGCCGGCCACGCTGGCTGCAGGCGCAGCGGCCAAAGGCGCGTCGCTGGTGTGGCCGCGCTGACCCAGCCAGTAGCCGCCGCCTGCGGTCAGGAGCGCGAGCGCCATCACGCCCAGAGCTGCGATGGGTGTGGTCTTCATACATCTTCTCCCAAAATTCGTTCGATCTCATTCAGTTGCATCTGGGCGTCCAACTGGACCTTGAGTTGGTTCAGGCGCACGAGTCGGATCTGTCTTTGGGCGTCCAGCAACGTGGCAAAGTCGACCTTGCCCGTCTCGTAAGCCGCCAGCGCAGACTGAAAAGTGAGCTCGGCCTGCGGCAACAGCCTGGTTTGCGTGAGCTCATCGGTGCGCTGTGCGGCTTCCAGTGCGGACAGGCTTTGCGTGAGTTCGGTGAAAACCTGATTCGCTGCCGCCTGGCGGCGTTCGCGCGCGGCTGCCAGCATGGCTTCGGCCTCGCGCTCCTGTGCGGCCCGACTTCCCTGCTGCAGCGGGATGTTGATCTCGAACATGAGCTCCCATTCCTTCACCCGCGTGCCGGTCTGCATCGGCGCCACGCCAAAGGTGAAATCGGGATAGCGGTTCTTTGACACAAGTTCCCGATTCTTCTGTGCCGACAGGATGCGCGCGTCTTCGGTGAAGAGTTGCGGGTTGTTCGCCTGCGCACGCTCGCTTAGGCGATTCCAGTCGAGCTTGTCGGGCTTGGGCAGGCTGCGCAGCACGGCTGCATCGGCCAGCGGCGCGTTGGCGGGGCGGGCCAGCAGTGAGTTCATGCGCGCATGCAGGTGATGGTGTTCCATGCCGAGCGCGATCTGTTCGCTGCTCAGGCCGCCTTGCTCCACCTGAGCCCGAATCGCGTCCTGCTGGGCCGAGAGTCCGCCGGCGTAGCGCGATAGCGCGATCTTTTCCAACTGCTCCATCAGTGTCAGATTCTCGGCCACAAGTTGCTCGCTGCGCTGCAGGAAATAGAGCTGGGCGTGGGTGGTTTTGATGCGGCTGGAGAGCTCGCTCCAGGTGCCGCGAGTACGGCCCTGCGCACCGAGTGCTTCTTGCTGCGCGACGTCGCGCTTCAGGTCGCGCTTGCCGAACCACGGTACCTCCTGCATCCACAGGTAGGCGGTCTTGCCTACACGACCGGGGAGCACAGAAGGATTTTGTTCGCCCATGCGTGTAATGTCGGACAGCGTGGCACGAAAGCGCGGATCGCTCAGGGCGCCAGCGGGAACGACGCGTTCGTCGGCCGCCTGAGCTTCATAGCGCATCGCGGCGAGTTCGGGGTTGTGTTCCTGCGCGTAGACCAGGAGCGACTCGATAGTGGCTCCCGGCACAAACTCGGCGGCGCGCAGCGCCATGCTGCAACTGCAGGCGAGTGCGACGAACGTGGCGATCAAAGGGTGGCGAAGTGTCTTCATGTTGTCTGTTCCAAAGGCGACCGGCGTAGCAGCGGTCCAAATCCTGCGCGGTCACGGGAGCAGGAATGCCCGTTCGGGGCGAACAGACCCCAGCCCGGTCCAGAGTCTGGACGTGCTGGGGCCCTGGAACTCAGACGATGGGTGGTTCGACGCTCAGCACGCGGTCGGCACTGGCGAAGTTGAAGGCGCTGGCTCCCACCAGGACGTGCGTCGATGCAGCCAGGCAGGCGCTGTCGATGGATGCCTCCAACGCCAGCGTGTGACACGCTTGGCAAGCACTGCAGGCGTCTTGCCCGGCACCCGTGTCGTGGGCCGGTGCCAACGCTGCGCCGACCCCGTGCATGTCACAGTGGTGATGCGATGCACCGGCCTGCGCCGCAGCCTGGATCGGACCCCGCACCATCTCTCCGGCCATCGCGTCCCCCACCCAGCCGCGCAAGGGCAGCAGGGCGATCATGAAAGCGATGACGTAGGAGCGCATGGCGCAGATGATACGACAACACAAACCCCTTCGGACTGTCGTAAATCAAGCTCAAGGACTGACGCCCCGGGGCAGCGCAATGCCTTTTTCCGCCATCACTTCACGCAAGCGGTTGGGATAGTCGGTGATGATCCCGTCAACTCCCCAGTCGATGATGCGCTCCATCTGGGTTTTGTCATTCACGGTCCATGGAATGACCTGCAGTTCCAGTGCGTGCGCCTCCTTGACCGCCGCGGCATTCAGGTTGTTAAAGTTCGGCGCCCAGATGATCCCGCGGGCCGGTCCCGCCGAAGCCCGCACCATGCGCGGCACCGAACCCCCAAAATCGCTCAGCCGCCGGCCGGCGGTCCAGGCTGCATCGGTGACCGTGCTGTTCGTTGGGAAATCCGTGCCGAGGTACATCGTGCGCAGCCCGGGCTCAAGGCGGTGCAGCAGTTCCAGTGTGCGCCAATCAAAGCTTTGCACCATCACGCGTTGGGTCATGCCGGCATCGCGGATCGCTTTGAGCAGGATGTCGACGAAGGCCTCCGGTGCGAGCGTGTCGTCGGGATGGTGCGGGTTGATCTTGGTTTCAATGTCGAAGTGGATGCCGTTTGCGCCCATGTCAGTAGCCAGTTTGAACACCTCTGCCAGCGTCGGAATGCGCTGCCCATCGCGCGGCTGCTGCTCTGGGAAATCGCGCCCGTACTTGTGCGACGGGTTCAGGCGACCCACGTCGTAGGTCTTGAGCTGCGCAAGCGCAAGCGACTTGATCAGTGGCGCATTCCCGGTCAACCACTGGCCTTGCGCATCGCGCGTGAAAGCAGGGTTCAGCGCCGGGTCGTGGGAGATCACGGGAACTCCGTCAGCGGTGATCGCGATGTCCATCTCCAGCGTGGTCGTCCCCAGGCGGATCGCGTTCTCGAAGGAAGTCAGCGTGTTTTCGGGTCGCAGACCGCGCCCGCCACGGTGTGCCTGCAGGTCGAACGCGTGTGCTCGCAGCGTCGCAAAAAATAGCAGAACCAGAGCGATGCGAACGGCTCTGGAGACCCGCACGGTCAATGCCCCAGGATCTTGGACAGAAAGTCGCGGCTGCGCTCGTTTTGCGGATG
Source organism: uncultured beta proteobacterium (assembly GCA_903832285.1). Classification (GTDB taxonomy): domain Bacteria; phylum Pseudomonadota; class Gammaproteobacteria; order Burkholderiales; family Burkholderiaceae_C; genus CAIKVZ01. Next base: position 17,077 of record CAILAY010000020.1, read on the forward strand.
GTTGAAGAAATCGTGCGGATTGTTCTGCTCGACGATCTGGCCCTGGTCCATGAAGATTACGCGGTCGGCAACGGCCTTGGCAAAACCCATTTCGTGCGTCACGCACAGCATGGTGATGCCCTGGTTGGCCATCTCGACCATCACGTCCAACACCTCCTTGATCATCTCGGGGTCCAGCGCCGAAGTGGGTTCGTCAAACAGCATGATCTTCGGTTTGAGGCACAGCGCGCGCGCAATCGCCACGCGCTGCTGCTGGCCGCCGGAGAGCTGCAACGGGTACTTGCCAGCCTGCTCTGCGATGCGCACGCGCTGCAGCTGCGCCATGGCGCGCTCTTCGGCTTCCTTCTTCGGCATCTTGCCCACCCACATCGGGGAGAGCGTCAGGTTTTCCAGCACTGTGAGGTGCGGGAACAGGTTGAACTGCTGGAACACCATGCCGACCTTTTTGCGAATGTCGTCGATCGCCTTGACGTCGTCCGTGACCTCGACGCCGTCCACATACAGATGGCCTTCCTGGTGTTCTTCGAGCCGGTTGATGCAGCGGATCAGCGTGGATTTGCCCGAGCCGGACGGGCCGCAAATGACGATGCGCTCGCCCGGTGCCACGTTCAGGTCGATATCGCGCAACACGTGAAAATTGTTGCCGTACCACTTGTTGAGCTTGTCAAATTTGATGATGGGTTCGGTCATGATGATTTCGGTTTGAGAGGAGTCGGAACAGCTGTGGCCGGGCGGCTCAACGGGCCTTGCCTTTGTTAACCTGTTTTTCCACCCAGATGCTGTAGCGGGACATGGAGAAACAGAAGATGAAATAGATCAGGGCAATGAAGATGTAGCCCTCGATCATGAAAGGCCGCCAGTTGGCGTCCGAGTTCAGTCCCATCGACAAGGCGCCGGTGAGTTCGTACAGGCTAACGATGGTCACCAGGGAAGTGTCCTTGAACGTTGAAATAAAGTTGTTCATGATACTGGGCACGACCATCGCCAAAGCCTGTGGCAGTACGATCTTGCGCTGGGTTTGCCAGTAGGACAGACCCAGGGTGGCGGCGGCTTCGATCTGCCCCTTGGGAATGGCCTGCAGTCCACCGCGAATGACCTCCGCCATGTAGGCAGCAGAGAACAGTGTGATGCCCGCCAGAACGCGAATCAACACGTCGATGCTCAGACCCTGCGGCATGAAAAGCGGGAACATGAACGACGCCATGAAGAGCACCGAAATCAGTGGCACGCCCCGGATCAACTCGACGTAGATCGTGCAAAAAGTGCGGATCGCCGGCAGGTTGGAGCGCCGCCCCAGGGCCACCGCCAGTGCGATCGGGAACGACATCACCAACGACAGGGTTGCCAGCAGAATGGTCAGTGGCAGTCCACCCCAGCGGTCTGTTTCCACCTTGGTCAGACCCAGTACATTGCCATACATGAGGATGAAGAATAGCGACAAAACGACCACCCACAGGAGGGCCAGCCAGGGTCGCCAGAAGGCGCGCGTGCAACTGGTCACCAACAGACCCAGCATCAGGACTGTGGCTACCAGAGGGCGCCATTGCTCCTCGAAGGGATAGCGTCCGGCCAGGATGATGCGGTATTTCTCAGCAATCACACCCCAGCAGGCGCCGACTCCGTCGACATGGCACGCACTGTAGTCGGGCAGCCAGGCAGCGCGAAACACGGCCCAACTCAGCAGCGGTGGAACCACATTCAGGAGAATGGCACCGATTGCCAGGGTCATGAGTGCGGTCACCCAATCGCCGAACAGATTGGACCGGACCCAACCGAGTACGCCGGTGGTCTGAACAGGTGCCGGTCGCGGCGCAATGGCGTTAAAAGTTTGTGCGGTCATGGTGATGTCCTTCTCAGCGTTCCTTGATCGCAGAACGGCTGTTGTACCAGTTCATCAGCAGCGAGGTCGAAAGCGAAGTTGTCAGGTACACGAGCATGACGATGGCGATGCATTCCACCGCGCGGCCGGTCTGGTTCAAAGCGGTGTTTGCGATCGACACCACGTCCGGGTAACCGATGGCTACGGCCAAAGAAGAATTCTTGGTGAGATTCAGGAACTGGTTCGTCATGGGTGGAATGATCACGCGCAACGCCTGCGGCAACATCACCAGCCGCATGGTCTGGCCCGGGTCCAGACCAAGCGCGGCAGCCGCCTCGCCCTGTCCACGCGCCACCGACTGAATACCGGAACGAACCACCTCGGCCACAAACGCGGCTGTGTAGATGGTCAGACCCAACAGCACGGAAAGAAATTCCGGTGTGAGAGAACCGCCCTTCTCGATAGCGAACTCCCCCTTCATGGGCGAATCGAGAGCCGTTGGCGCGCCGCCCGCGACCCACCCCAGCAAGGCCGTAACCAGGCAAATCGCTACCGGAACCCAGAACATGCTGCTGATCTGGCCGGTCGCTTCAAAGCGGCGGAAAGCCCATTTGCGGTAAACAATCGCCAGCATGATTCCGGCGATCAGGCCGATCGCGGCCCACAGATGGCCGGTGGCCCAGACCGGAATCGGAAAACTTAAACCGCCTTTACTCAGAAAGACCGGGCCCAGCGTCCAGGCATCGGCTGACGCCGGGAGGGCTTCGGTGAAGAACAGGTACCACATGAGCAACTGCAGCAGCACCGGCACGTTGCGAAAAAGTTCCACGTAACCGTAGCACAGTCCACGCACCAGCGCGTTGCGCGAAAACCGTCCAACGCCCAGGAGCGTGCCCAGAATGGTGGTCAGGATGATGCCGGCGATGGCGACACGCAAGGTGTTGCTGAGACCAACGACAAAAGCCTGCCAGTAGGGTTGGGCCGAATCAAAGGGGAACAGGCTTTCACCGATATCGAAACCGGCCGGTCCGCTGAGGAAATCAAATCCGCTCTGGATGCCGCGGATCTTCATGTTGTAGAGGGTGTTGTGCGCGAGAAACCAGGCCACTGCAACGATCAGTGTGATTGCGACCACCTGATAGATCAGACCTCGAAACGCCTGACTGCGCCAGGACCAGGTACTCTTTTTTGGCGGGGACTTCGAAGTCATGTGATGAGGCGCTGGCAAAGGCGCTGGTTGTGAAACATGGAGGTCCAAAAAAAGCTGCTGCCAGTACAAGAGGCTTGTACCGGCAGCAGTTTCCCTATCGACTCTGGTTCAGAGACAACTCAGTAGATCAGCGCACCGGATAGGCGTACATCAGGCCGCCCTTGTTCCACAGGTTGTTCATGCCGCGTGGCAGGTGCAATGGAGATTTTGGTCCGACGTTCCGTTCAAAAACCTCGCCGTAGTTGCCGGTGGCCTTGATGGCACGCGCCAGCCATTCCTTGTCCAGGCCCAGCAATTTGCCGGTGTCTTCATTGCCGCCGCCCAGCAGGCGCTGCACCACCGGGTCGGTGCTCGATTTCATTGCGTCCACGTTGGCCTGAGTCACGCCGTACTCTTCGGCTTCCAACAGACCGTACATGACCCACTTGACGATCGCGAACCATTCATCGTCACCGCGTCGCACCATCGGGCCCAGAGGTTCCTTGGAAATCAGGTCCGCAAGGATCGTGTGTTCGGCCGGTACTTTGGCCTTGTCATTGCGGGTCGATGCCAGTCCGGATGCATCGGTGGTGTAGGCGACGCAGCGACCGGTGAAGTAAGCGTTCTCGGCAGCTTCGAGCTTCTCGAACACGACCGGTTTGATGTTCAGATTGTTGGCCTTGGAGTAGTCGGTCAGGTTCTTTTCCGTGGTGGTGCCGGACTGCACGCAGACCGTTTGACCTTTGAGTTGCTTGGCGCTCTTGATCTTGCTCTTGACCGTCACCATGAAGCCCTGGCCGTCGTAGTAGTTGGGCACCGTGATGCTCAGGCCGAGAGACGCGTCCCGGGTCAGCGTGAAGGTGGTGTTGCGCGGCAGGATGTCGATCTCGCCTGACTGTAGCGCGGTGAAGCGCTGTTGCGCGTTCAGCGGCACGTATTTGACCTTCTCCGAATCCTTCAGCACGGACGCAGCCAGTGCCCGGCACACATCGACGTCCAGGCCAGACCACTTGCCAGCGGAATCCGCCGCCGCAAAACCGGCCAAACCGGTGTTCACGCCGCATATCACTTGGCCTTTGGCCTTGATGCCGTCCAGGGTTTTGCCGGCATGCGCCGGCATGGCCAGCAGGGCACCCAGGGTGGCAACGGCTGCTGCGACCAGTTTGGCTTGTTTGAATTTCATTGATTCGCTCCAGTTGAAAAAGTTGATTATCGGCGAGCAGCGCGAAAATCCAGCCCGAGCCGCACATACCGCAGGGCGGACTATAGCCGCGCGCCGCCGGCACGGCATCGGGGTTTTCTCGGGCCATGTATGCGAAATAGTCATAAGCATCCGAGCCTTCGACATGAGCGACGCGGGCGAGCGCAATTCCATCGACCCACATTTCGTGCCGTGTGGGAGTGAATGGTGGCATGTCCAGCGCATCCAGAATGCGCTGGAACAGCGCGGGCGGAAGGCCTATTTGCCCGCGGCGGGCGCGTCCTCGTTCATGCGTCGGATGAAGAAGCGGGCGTACCACACGCCCATGCCAAGCGTGAACGCAATCACGCCAGCGCTCATCAAACCATACTCGGTGGAAAAAAGATCAGAAAAAAGTTTCATGGTGTACTCCTCGTCAAGCCGGATTGAACCGCAATCATCAGGCCACTTTCGCCCCGTCCCGCAGGGGGCTGGTGTCGGAGCAGGCCTCACCAGCACAGCCCCGGATCACTTCGGTGGGCAGTGCCTGTGGCAGATGCACAATGCCCGTCGCCGTATCGTAGCCGACACGGCGCAAGTGGAGCACCAGCCTGTGCTGCACGGTGTGACAGTTGCTGGAAGCAAAGTGGGTATCCCTCATCCAACTGTCATCGGCGTGGAAGTGCTGCTGGGTGTGCGCCACCAAAGCGCTCCAGCGCACGAGCAGTTCCAGACTGTCGGACTCCTCGACGTCGCCCAGCAAGTTCACGAATTCGCGGTGTGTCTCGTCCATGACGGGCAGGTCCATGGCCAACGTTTGTGACCATGGCCATGTCGGCATATCGATGACTCCAATCCGTAGCCCGCAAGGTTAACGCGAAAGTTGGCCGGAATTCCGACAGTGAAAGTTATACAGGTCTGAGAGCGATTTCCGGGCCGGTCAAGCGTGCTTCCGGCGACCCCGGCCCTTGTCTGGAAAAACGGTTTCTGATGTACATCAAGACCATCGGATCCACTGCGCGCACACTGTGATTCTGCCAACACCATGAAAGAGGGGGAGTCACCATGTTCAAACGTATTTTGGTTCCGGTGGACGGTTCGTCCACATCGATGCAGGCCGTGGACAAGGCGATTGCAATGGCCAAGGCGTTTGGTGCCGCCGTGACCGTGGTCTGCGCGATCGATCCTTATCCGTTCACCGGCGTGGGGGAGGATTTTGGCTATGGGCAAGCCGAGTACCTGACAGCTGCCATGGCCGAGGCGCACCGCTCCATCCACGATGCTGAAAGCGCGTTCAAGGCCGCGGGCATTTCCACCGAAGCGCGCATCGTGGAAAACCGCGTGCCGCACGAAGGCATCCTGGAAACCGCTTCCGACCTGGGTGTCGACCTGATCGTGATGGGCTCGCACGGTCGCCGCGGCCTGCAGCGCTTCCTGCTTGGCAGCGTGGTGCAGCGCGTGCTCTCGCATGCCGAAGTTCCGGTGCTGGTGGTGAGGGGCTGAATCCCTTCTTCATCCCATTCCCCGCACCGGGCGAAAGACGGGCGGAGACGTAGGCGTGGGGAAAGAGAAAAAAGGGAATCAGAAGGGAAAACTACCAATGTCTTACCCGCACTGCCCCACATACCCGCAAGCCGTGCAGAAGTCGCAGCCGTCCTTGTGGATCACGGTGGGGTTGCCGCATTCCGGGCAGACTTTCCCGGCCATGGTGGTGACCGTGGCCTTTCCTTTGGGCGCGTCGAGCACGCCCATCTCGCGCAGCGGAAATCCCTCTTCGTCCAGCACACCCAGCATGGCGTAGCGATGGATGATGAGACGTGCCAGGTAGGCCACGGTTGAGGGCCAGGTTTGCTGGCGCCGCTCGTTGTGCGGCAGACCGGGCACGAACGCCATGAAATTGCCCAACGGCTCGGCGTAGTTCAGCAGCTTGCGCAACTTCATGCCGATCCAGGCCGGGTCGATGACGCGCATGTCCAGTGACAGGATGCGCGCCAGGCCATCCAGTGCGCGTGGATAGTTGCCGGAGAAGCCGACGGCGCAAGGGCGCGTGACGATGCTGCCGTCGGGGCCTGGAAGCGTCACTTCCTTGAGCGTCAGTGTGAACGCTTCGCCGGTCGCGGGATTGTCCACGTCCACCGACCAGGCGAGCGTGCCGGACGGACCGGTATGCGGTTCCCCGCGGCTGAACATGGCGTCGATCACCGGGGTCGGCACGGCCTTGCCCTGACCCGGTAGCGCCTTGAGCTGCTCGCAGCGCCAGCGAATCACGGCTGCGGTCGCGGCAACAACCCCGGGGAACAGTCGGCGTTCGCCGTGCGGCGGGAACGGCATCTCAAACGAATGTTCTTCGGCTACCGTCGCCAGCACATCCAGTTTGAGCTGCAGCCAGGCCGGGTCGTTGGCGCGCAAGTCCATGGACAGGGTCTTGGATAGCGCACCCAGGCCACGCGGTTGATCGGTGCCGTTGACCCAGACTTCAAAGGGCTGCGGGCTGCCACCTTCTTCGCGTGCCAGTTCACCCACGAACAGCGCAAAGTCGCCGAATGGGTGATGCACCATGAAGGTCCAGGCCGCGTTGCCGGAGGGCAATTCCGGGCGGCTGGGCCAGCGCAGCGAAGACAGCACGGGTGCGGGCAACTGTTCCAATGCCATGCGCCGGTTGGCGCCATCGAGTTGCAGGGGTGCGGCCGTGGTGGTGGCTGTGGGCGTGACGCTCAGCACCGAGCCCAGCACCGAGTTCGGGCGGTAGGTGGCCAGGCCTTTGAGGCCGTCCTGCCAGGCCTGCATGTACAGGTCCTGAAAGTCTTCGTAGGGATAGTCCACCGGCACGTTCACGGTCTTGGAAATGGCGGTGTCGATGTAGGGCGCCACCACGGCCACCATGGCGGCATGCGCCTGCGCGCTCATCTCCAGCGCCGAGACAAAGGCCGGGCTCAAAGGCGTGTCCTTGCCCTTCAGGTGCCGGTACAGGCGCCAGGCGTGGTCTTCCACCGCGTATTCCTTGAAGCTGCCATCGGGCATGCGTTTCTTGCGGCTGTAGCTCCAGCTAAAAGCAGGCTCGATGCCATTGCTGGCGTTGTCGGCAAAAGCCAGACTGATGGTGCCGGTGGGCGCAATCGACAGCAGGTGCGAGTTGCGCAGTCCGTGCGCGCGGATCTTGTCTTTCAAAGGTTGCGGCAAGCGCGACGCGAAGTTGCTGCCGGTGAGATAAAGGTCGGCGTTGAACAGCGGAAACGCACCGCGTTCCTTCGCCATTTCGACCGACGCCTCATAGGCGGCGTCGCGCATGACTTCCGAGATGCGTTGTGCCGCTGCGCGCGCTTCAGCCGTGTCGTAGCGCAGGTTCAGCATCACGAGGGCGTCACCCAGACCGGTGAAGCCCAGTCCCACGCGGCGCTTGCTGCGCGCTTCTTCCTGCTGCTGGGGCAGTGGCCACACGGTCACGTCCAGCACGTTGTCCAGCATGCGCGTCGCCACTTTGGCCACTTTGATGAATCCGGCTTCGTCGAAGCGTGCACTTTCGGCAAAGGGGTCTTGCACAAAGCGGGTCAGATTGATCGAACCCAGGCAGCAGCAGCCATAGGGCGGCAGGGGTTGTTCCGCGCAGGGATTGGTACTGGCGATGGTTTCGCAATATGACAGGTTGTTGTCGCGGTTGATGTGGTCCAGGAACAGCACGCCGGGTTCGGCGTGGCTATACGTTGAACGCATCACCTGATCCCACAGGTCGCGCGCGCGCAGCTTGCGGTAGACCCAGATGCCGCCGCCGTCGCTGTGTTGGTAGGCCCCGGCATTCTTTTGTGCTGTGCCGGGTTCGGCCCGATGCACCAGTTCCACCTCGGTGTCGGCCTGAACCGCCTTCATGAACGTGTCCGTCACACCGACCGAAATATTGAAATTACGCAGATCTCCTGCGTCCTTGGCATGGATGAATTCCTCGATGTCCGGATGGTCGCAGCGCAGCACGCCCATCTGGGCCCCGCGACGCGCGCCAGCCGATTCCACGGTTTCGCACGAGCGGTCGAACACGCGCATATAGCTCACCGGTCCGGAAGCGCTGCTTTGCGTGCTGCCGACCCAGGCGCCACGCGGGCGGATGCGCGAAAAATCGTAGCCCACGCCGCCGCCACGGCGCATGGTTTCTGCGGCCTCGGTGAGCGCCGTGTAGATGCCGGGATAGCCATCTTCAATCTGTGCAATCGAGTCGCCCACGGGCTGCACAAAGCAGTTGATGAGTGTGGCCGACAAAGCGGTGCCCGCCGCTGACTGGATGCGTCCCGCAGGCACGAAACCCGCAGCCAGCGCCTCGGCAAAACGTTGCTCCCAAAGGCTGCGTTGCTCAGGCAACTCAGCTTGCGCCAGGGCGCGCGCGACGCGCTGGTTCACTTGTTCGATGGTGGTTTCATCACCCTTGCTGTATTTCTCGATCAGCACTTCGGCGCTGATGGGCTGGGCAGCCAGGGTGGAGGGAGATGCGGATTGTTCTGTTAGGGCTTTTTGCACATGAATCTCCGAAAGAATGCGGCGATGTTAGGGGAGTTCGAGGCGGTTGGCTGACGTGCAACAATTTTTTTTTGCGCTGAATCAAAAAAATATTTTTCCTGTCATATTGACGACGGGAAGCGGTGGTTTTTGTGCTAATTAAGGGTTAACCCGCCTTGCCACCCCGGTTCACCCGACGTTACCAGCTGGCTTGGTGACCGGAACGTGGGTCGCAGGCCAAAAAAGAGCTTCGATTGGCCGCTGTAAGTGAGCGGAAATCTGGCGCGACCATACTGCTGACTGCTCATATTTCAAAACCCTTTACCAGGAGATTTCCATGGCCCGTGAAGTTGTTGTCGTCAGCGGTGTGCGCACGCCTATCGGTACTTTCGGCGGTAGCCTGAAGGACATTGCGCCAACCGAGCTGGCTTCCCAGGTGGTGCGCGAGGCACTCAAGCGCGCCAGCGTAGAGGGTTCGGAAGTCGGTCATATCGTGTTTGGCCACGTCGTCAACACCGAACCCAAGGATATGTATCTGTCGCGCGTGGCTGCCATCAACGCCGGCTGTGCCGATGGCACGCCCGCCTTCAACGTGAACCGTCTGTGCGGCTCCGGGCTGCAGGCGATTGTGTCGGCGAGCCAGTCGATTCTGCTGGGCGATTGCGATATCGCAGTCGGTGGCGGCGCCGAGAACATGAGCCGCGGACCCTACGCCAGCCTGAACATGCGCTGGGGCGCCCGCATGGGCGACGCAAAGATGGTGGACATGGTGGTGGGCGCGCTGCACGATCCGTTTCACACCATCCACATGGGCGTGACGGCCGAGAACATTGCCACCAAGTGGGGCATCACGCGCGAAGACCAGGATCGTCTGGCGGTGGAAAGCCATAACCGGGCCGAACGCGCCGTGACGGCAGGCTACTTCAAATCGCAGATCCTGCCCATCCTGCTCAAGAGCAAGAAGGGCGATGTGTCGTATGAGACCGACGAACACTTCCGCCCCCATTGCACCCTGGCCGACCTGGCCAAACTCAAGCCCGCATTCCTGAAGGAAAACGGCACCGTCACGGCGGGCAACGCCTCCGGCATCAACGACGCTGCGGCGGCCGTGGTGCTGATGGAAGCCGGCGTTGCCAAGGCGCGTGGACTGCAGCCGCTGGCGCGGCTCGTGGCCTACGCGCACGCCGGCGTGGACCCGAAATACATGGGCATTGGCCCGGTGCCCGCGTCGAATCTGGCGCTCAAGAAGGCCGGACTCACGGTGGCTGATCTGGACGTGATCGAAGCCAATGAAGCGTTCGCGGCACAGGCCTGTGCCGTGACGCGGGATCTGGGTCTGGACCCGGCCAAGGTCAACCCCAACGGCTCGGGCATTTCGCTGGGCCATCCGATCGGCGCGACCGGCGCACTGATCACCGTCAAGGCGCTGTATGAACTGCAACGCATCGGTGGCCGGTACGCGCTCGTCACGATGTGCATCGGTGGTGGTCAGGGCATCGCCGCGATTTTCGAGCGCGTGGCCTGAGTTCGTTCGGGTCGGAGCGGCATGGACGAGCGACTTACCGATCACGGGCTTGCTTGCCCGTCGCATGCCAGGCAATGATCGATCCAATGGCGGTGGCCGCAAACAATGCCAGGGCAGCGGCGTTGAGCACGGCCCCTGCCGTGCGGAGCTCAGGTCGATGGATACCGGAGAAAAGGCGCAACGCCAACGATGCATGCAACAGCCCCAGCGGCGCATAGAACCACGGGCCATAGAGCAGCTTGACGCGTGCAACGGCCGGCAGGATGACCGGAGCGTGGCCCATGATCATGCTCATGACGAATCCCAGCCCCAGCGCATGCAAGGCGAGGTCGCGCACGGGGTAACCCACCGACATGCCGATCCAGGCCAGACCGGCTATGGCCAACCACACATAACCACCCAGCAGGCAGACGGCCATATACCGACTCAGGCCCTGCGCGCGTACCGTGCGACGGGCGATGTCGAACACCCCCAGCCATAACGCCAAGGCGGTCATCGCACTGCCGTAGAGCAGGCCGCCGGTGGCGGCTGTGGACAGGCAGAGAACGGCACCGACCAGCATGCAAGCAACGATCGCCACCAGCAGCGTGATGGCGTACGGACGATGGCTTGACAGCCGGGACATCTCAAGTCGCTCCGCCGCGATGGTGAGGATCACGAAGGCAAACCACCAGGGCAAAACCGTATCCACAGCACAGCCGGCGGCATTCAGCAGGCCGCCAACCAACCATGCCAGCGCGCTCACCAACAGCAGCCAAGTGTGGGCCAGCGGCTGACGCACCAGCAGTCGTGCATTGATCGCCACAAAGACCAGTGCAGCGCAAATACCGAGCCAGGCAGCAACGTCGATGTGTCCCATCAGCGCGAACGCGCTGGCACTGCCCGAGATGATTGGCGCTGCCAGCGCCCAGCGCTGCCCGATCGCAACGGCCCGCTCAAGCGCGATCACCGTACCGAGAAACCCGGACAGCATCAGCTGGGCATGGACGACGGCAGCGCGCCCCGCGAACAAGCTGTTGTGCAGTTCGGTCCAGGGCGCATTGGCTCGCAGCAGACCACCCGCCACAGCGCCAATCAAGCTGGTGACCGCCAGCGCCGCCATGGCCGCCTTGAACGCGCGCACAGCAAGCGTTGGCGGGCCTGACGGTTTGGTGGGTCGACGGGCTGCGCCCATGCTCACCAGCCCATGAAGCGCCGTGCGCGTTCGCTCATGCGTTCGGGCGTCCAGGCGGGCTCCCAGCACAGTTCAACCTCGATGCTGTACGAGGGCGCAAGCAGGCGATCCAGCTCATCCTCAACCTCCTCGACGATCGTGCCCGCCACCGGACACGCGCAGGACGTCATCGTCATGCGGACCCGCACCTTGTCGGCGCTCACGTGCACCCCATAGATCAGGCCCACGTCGACGATCGACAGCGCAAGTTCCGGGTCGACGACGCGATCCAGAGCCGCAGCGATGGCGGGGCGCAACTCGATCGGTCCCTGATAATCAAAGGGAGGCGGCGCTGCGCCAGGCGTTGAAGTTGTCATGTCGGATTATTCCTTGCGCACGGGATTATCGGGTGGCGTGCCTTCACGTTACCGTGAAAGAACTGACTTCACGACTCGGAGCATCTCGCGGGGGACCTATGAAAGTCAGCCCGCCTTTCCGTCGGCGCGCACCCGGCCGAACCAGTTGCCATAGCGTATCGCCCAGCCCACGCAGACCGTGCTCCAGGTCAGGGCCGCTAGCAGTGTGAGAACTGTACCCTGGCTTGGCCACAACGCGGCCGCCACGCGCAGCAACACGGCCGCATGCAGCAGCCAGTACAGGAACCAGACCGGATTGTCCGCAGCCAATGGGCGGCCGCTGTGGCCGCTGCTGACACGGGTCGCCATGGCCACCAGCGTGCCGCCAAAATAGCCCATGGTGAGCGCGTGTGTCGGTGCCAATCCGAGCGAGAGTTGACCCTGCGAAAGTGCCATCAAAACATGGGAAAGCGCTGCAAGGCCAAAGGCGATGCCGAGCCAGACAAAGCCGGCATGCAGCATCGCCAGCAGCCGGACCTTCAAGCTCTGGATCAGTCCCCACCGCAGTGCCAAACCCAGCAGCAGCACGGATGCCGGCAATTCGACCGCTGCCTGCGTCCAGCGCACCCAGGCGGGCAAAGGCCATAGCCACAATTCAGCCAGCGCCAGCGGCGCCTGCAGCCACAGCAGGCCCACCAGCACGCCCACCAGCCAGAAGGGTCGCCATGCGTCGAGCAGGGGCAAGGCGCTGGCGCTGAAGAACGGCAGCATGCGGTGTGAGACCACGGCAAACATCGTGGCTACAAAGCACCACAGGGCCACCTGTACCACACCCTTCAACCAAAGCTCGTTGCCCAGCGACATGCCCAGGACGGCGCACCACATGGCCAGTGCACCGACGCTGCAGGCGATGGCCACGAGCACGGCGTGCACCCGGTCAGGTGCAAGGCTGCGCAGCACCATCCGATCGAAGCGAAAACTGAGTGCGCTCCACCCCACAGCAACCAGCGCAAGGCCGGAAGAACCCAGTGCACGGTGAGTGTGATATCCGGCGACGGTGACTCCCCAGCCCAGCAGCATCAGTGCTACGGGTGTGGCGAGCGAGCGCGCGGCAACCTCGGGCAGTCCCAGCCATTTGGGACCGGCGGTGAAAAGAAATCCTGTAAAGAAGAGCGGCAAGAAGCCCAGGGTCATCAGCAGCGAATGAGCCGTCGGCGGGGACACGGTCCATGGCGGCGTCCAATCCATTGCGCGACCAGCCAAAACGGCTGTCCACCACAACGCGCTGCCAGCGAGCATCAGGGCAGCGGCGAAAAACCCCAGACGGTGCGGCGCGGCCAGCAGGCGCGAGAAAACCCAGGTTGATGAATGGCTGGGGACGTTGCCGTGCTGGGGCGTTGTCGTCGGTCTGGCCGCCGCAACGGGAATGGAAGATGGCGGGCGTGGGGGAGTGGTCATGGGTGCGGTGTGCGGTGCGATGGTTGCCCTATCCTGCGCGATGTCGATTGTCGCGTCCTTGTCCCAGATTAAGGACGCGGGTGTGGTGAATGCCCAAAATTCGCCTGCTCGCGCAGAAGTGTTGCAACCATCGGCGGGCGTGCCTGGTGCTCAAACCAGAAACCATTGGCTTGCAAAGTAATACGGAGTGAAAACCATGAAGACTCTACGATTGGCCGGCGTTGCAGCTTTGCTGTTGACGACGCTGGTCCTTGGCGCCCAGGCGCAGGAAAAACCTTTGGCACCTACCGAAAAGGCGTATCAGGCGGGTGATGCGTCTCCCGTGGGCAAAGAGCCCATGGTCAACAGTGTCAATCCCAAGGCCCCGCCGATGACCGTGGCGGAATTCGACGCGGCACGCAAGATCTATTTCGAGCGTTGCGCCGGTTGCCATGGCGTGCTGCGCAAGGGCGCGACGGGCAAGCCGCTGACCACGGACAAGACCATTCCGAATGGCACCGAGTACCTGAAGGTCTTCATCAAATACGGATCCCCCGGTGGCATGCCGAACTGGGGTACCTCGGGTGAACTGACGGACGACCAGGTCGACCTGATGGCGCGTTACGTCCAGCACGAACCGCCGACACCGCCCGAGTGGGGCATGAAGGAAATGATGGCCTCGCTCAAGGTAAGTGTGCCGCCCGAGAAACGCCCCACGAAGAAGATGAACAAGCTTGACTTGGGCAACCTGTTCTCCGTCACGCTGCGTGACGCCGGCCAGATTGCGCTGATTGACGGCGCCAGCAAGAAGATCGTCAAGATCATCAAGACCGGTTACGCCGTGCACATTTCGCGCATGTCGTCGTCGGGTCGCTACCTGTACGTGATCGGCCGCGATGCCCGCATCAACCTGATCGACCTGTGGATGGAAGAACCCGCCACCGTGGCGGAAATCAAGGTCGGCCTGGAAGCGCGTTCGGTGGAGACTTCGAAGTTCAAAGGCTACGAAGACAAACTGGCGATTGCAGGAAGCTACTGGCCGCCCCAGTTCGTCATCATGGATGGCGACACGCTGAAGCCGATCCGCATCGAATCGACTCGCGGCACCACCGTGGGCACCCAGGAATACCATCCTGAGCCGCGGGTGGCGGCCATCGTGGCCTCGCACTACAACCCGGAGTTCATCGTCAACGCCAAGGAGACCGGCAAGGTCCTGGTCGTCAGCTACAAGGACTTGAAGAACCTCAAGGTCACGACCATCGATGCGGCGCAGTTCCTGCACGACGGCGGTATGGATTCCACCGGACGCTACTTCATGACAGCGGCCAACGCGTCCAACAAGATCGCCGTGGTCGACACCAAGGAAGACAAGCTGACGGCGTTGATCGACGTGGGCAAGGTTCCGCACCCCGGGCGCGGTGCCAACTTCGTGCACCCGAAATTCGGGCCGGTCTGGGCCACCAGCGACCTGGGTGACGAAGGCATCTCCCTGATCGGCACCGACCCGGTCAAGCACAAGGACCAGGCTTGGAAAGTGGTGCAGACGCTCAAGGGTCAGGGTGGCGGTTCCCTCTTCATCAAGACCCATCCAAAGTCAACCAACCTGTGGGTCGATACGCCCCTTAATCCTGATGCCAAGCTGTCGCAGTCGATCGCCGTCTTTGACACCAAGCACCTGGACAATGGTTTTGAAGTGCTGCCCATCGGCGACTGGTCGGGTATCAAGGACGACGGTGCGCGGCGCATTGTCCAGCCCGAATACAACAAGGCGGGCGACGAGGTCTGGTTCTCGGTGTGGAGTGCGAAGGACAAGACCTCCGCGTTGGTGATCGTTGACGACAAGACGCGCAAGCTCAAAGCCGTGATCAAGGACCCGCTGCTCATCACACCGACGGGCAAGTTCAACGTGAACAACACGCAACACGATGTATATTGAAACATTGCGGGACAGACCAAGAGTTACGCGGAGCGAACTTTGCTCTGTCCTCAACTGATTGAGATTGCGGAACAGACCCACTACGTGATTTAGAAAAACCCAAGGAAAAATACCCATGAAGACATTCAACATTTTGCTGATCGCCAGCGCCGCCCTGCTGTCAGCTGGCGCACAAGCCGCCACTGGCGAGGAAATCATGACCAAGTCCGGCTGCATGGCCTGCCACAAAGTCGACGTCAAGCTGGTCGGTCCTGCGCTCAAGGACATCGGCAAGAAGTACAAGGGACAGGACGTGCTGGCAAAGCTTCTCGCGAAGGTTCGCGCCGGCGGCCCTGGCGTATGGGGCCCGATCCCTATGTCCCCGAATCCCCCTGAAAAAATCAGTGATGCTGATCTGAAGACGGCGGTTCAATGGGTTTTGTCGCTGTAATCGCGCCGCGGCGTTCACTGAGCCCGAGCCTGCGCTTTTGCGCAGGCTTTTTTCTGTCGCTGGCGATCTGTGGTGGCGCCGCCGCAGACGAGCTGAATGCCACCGCTTCGGCTCTGTTTACGCAGCACTGCGCCTCCTGCCATGGCGCACAGCGACTGGGTGGCATGGGACCGGCGCTGCTGCCGCAAAGTCTTGAACGCTTGCGCAAGCCCGAGGCGGCGGCAGTCATCAGCAACGGACGCCCGGCAACGCAGATGGCAGGCTTTGCCAAGGTTTTGAAAGCGGACGAAATTGCGCTGTTGGTGCAGTGGATCTACAGCCCCATCAGCCCGGCGCCGGATTGGACGGACGCCGACATCCGTGCCTCCAGAATCGAGACGCCGGGTGCTGCAGCATTGCCCGCGCGGCCGATGTGGCGCGCCGATCCCATGAACCTGTTTGTCGTGGTCGAAGGCGGCAGCCATCACGTGTCGCTGGTCGACGGCGACCGCTTCGAGGTCATGCATCGTTTTCCTTCCCGCTTCGCCTTGCACGGTGGACCCAAGTTCACGCTCGACGGCCGCTACGTCTATTTTGGCTCGCGCGACGGCTGGATCACAAAATACGATCTTTGGAATCTGACGGTGGTGGCCGAAGTGCGGGCCGGCATCAATATGCGCAACGTCGCGGTGTCGGCCGACGGCCAGTGGATCATGGCAGCCAACTACCTGCCCAACAATCTGGCGTTGTTCGATGCCGACTTGAAACTGGTGCGCAGCTATCCTGCTGCCAGGCTCGACGGCAAGCTTTCGTCACGCGTGTCCGCGGTCTATGACGCCACTCCACGCAAGAGCTTCGTGGTCGCGCTCAAGGACATCCCCGAGCTATGGGAAATTTCCTACGACCCCATGGCGGCGCCGATCTATGACGGACTGGTGCATGACTACAAAATGGCTGAAGCCATTGGCAAACCGGGATTTCTGGGTGTGCGACGCACCCCGCTGGACGAGCCGCTGGACGATTTCTTCTTTGACCAGAGCTATCGCCACGTCATCGGCACAACGCGGCCCAAGGCCGATGGCAGTACCCAGGCGCAGGTGGTAAATCTGGACGCGCGCCGCCGCGTTGCCAGTTTCCCGCTGTCGGGCATGCCCCATCTGGGGTCGGGCATCACCTTCGCCTGGAACGATACCGTGGTGCTGGCTTCGCCCAATCTGAAGGACGGCGCGGTGACCGTGGTTGACATGAAGACCTGGAACGTGGTGAAGACGGTTGCCACGCCAGGGCCGGGATTCTTCATGCGCAGCCACGAGGATTCACGCTATGCCTGGGTCGATTCGATGATGAGTCCGACCGCAAAAGATGTGCTGACCGTCATCGACAAGTCGACGCTGGAGGTGGTGGCGCAGGTGCGCGAACCGGGACGCACCTTGTCGCACATCGAGTTCACGAAGGACGGTCGCTATGCGCTTGCAAGTCTGATGGAAATGGACGGGGCGATCATCGTGTACGACGCCAGGACGTTCAGGGAAATCAAGCGCCTGCCCATGAGCAAACCCATCGGCAAGTACAACGTCTGGAACAAGATCTCGCGCTCGGAAGGCACTTCTCACTGATGCTGCGTGCGGCTCAACATTACACGCCATAGCGCGCCAAACGAGGCACGTCAACGATGCGGATGTCGCGCTTGTCGATCTCGATCAGCTTCTCCTGTTCGAGTTCATGCAATACCTTGGAAAAATATTCGGGCGTCAATGACAGGCGCGAGGCGATCGTGGCCTTGCTCACCGGAAGCGACACGGTGAATGCATTTTCCGTCGCGGTGTTTTCGGTCTGGTGTTCACGCAACAGATAACCGATCACACGCTGCATGCCGCTGTGCAGCGCGCCGGATTCGATGTCGTGCACCAGCCCATGCAGGCGCCGTGAAATGCCGGCCAGCAGGCGCAGTGAAAACTTGGGATCCTGCTCGATCTCGGCCAGCATCGTGTGCTTGCTCACGGTGAGCAGCAGCGTATTGGCCAGCGCCTGAGCATTCAGGATGTAAGGCCTCGATGTGAACATCAGTGCTTCAGCGAAGCTCTGTCCGGGAGCCACCAACTCGATCACTTTTTCCTGACCAGCGGGCGACAGGGCGTAGAGCTTGACCTGTCCCATCACGACCACGTGGAACTCTTCGCAGGGTTCGCCAAATCGGAAAATGGTGTCACCACGTGCCAGACGCCGCACCTGACAACCCTCGGCGATGCGGCTCAATTCAGCGGGCGACAGATCACTGAATAGCGGCAGCACCGCCAAAAAGCGCGGTATGTTGAACTCGCCGGATTCCATAAAGTGCTGTCTCCACGCTGACTGGGTGCGCGATTGTAAAGTAATGCAAACGGCCCTCGAATGGCCTTAGGGTTTTCACTTTCAGTTGCGCCGAACGAAGGACACCAGTGCCATGGCGAGGAGCGGTGAGAGCATGGCATGGGAAAAGCTCAGCCAAAGCGGTCGGTGGTCCAGCCAGATCAGGACTGCGCCAAGCACCAGTTGCATGAGCACAAGGTATTCCAGCGCGTGGCCGCTGCGGGGCAGCGCACGGGAACGGCGTTTCTCGATCAGCAGCGCGGCCATCAGGGCCAGGCATGCAGCGGCCGTACCCAGATGCACCCAGACTGGCCAGTGCAGCCCCTGCATCTGGTACGCGCTGGCCGCAGCGCCGGTGGCGATATGCGCGACGAAGCATGCAAGGGTCAGCCGTGAAAGCGTGTCCAGTGGCCCGAACTGACCCCGGCCGTTCGCAGCGCCTTCACGCAGCCACCAGAATGCCATCAGCAGCAACATGCCCACGCTCACGTTCAGCACGGTGATCGCGGCCACCCGGTAGCCGGGCGTGAGCGGGCCGATCACGGCCAACACCACCGTCGCCACCACCACCCACGCTGTCGGTCCGACCACGCCGACGGCCGACTTTCGCTGCTTCCAGCACAGCCACACGGCCCCGATTGCCAGCAGCGCCACAGCGGATGCCGACAGCCGGTGCAACAGTCGCGTCGCGTGCTCGGCGGCAGGCGCCAGCACAGACTGGGTGTGGCCGTCGGGTGCGAACTCGGTCGTGAGGCGCAACAGCATGCTGGCGCCCAGAATCGCCAGCGCCAGCGCCGCGCCGATGGCACCCACGCGCTGCAACGCCACGGCGGACGATGCTCCTGACGGTTCTACCATTCATCGCTCCCCGGTGTTCCCACTCATGGCGCGCAGCACGATCACCAGAAACAGGATGCCGCCGATGATCGCGATCAGGCCGCCCAGACCCATCAGGCCCATGCCCCAGACCTCCTGGGTCGAGCCCAGGACCTGGTCCGCGCCCGCCACCTTGCGCTGCACGCCGTAACCTCCGGACCAGACCAGGCCTGCGATGTGCAGCAACTGGCCGCCGCCGTAAATGGCCGGTTGCCATGCGGCGGCGCGCGACGTCGGCGCCGCAAAGCCGAATTGCGGCAGCAGCCGGTACACCACGCCCATCATGGCCAGGGTGACTCCCACGATGCAACCGTGGTAGTGCGCTGGTATGCGCACATTGCTGCCGCTGATCATGAAGCCGATCAGTCCTCCGGCCGAAAACAGCAGCAGCGAGGCCAGCAGGCTGGAACGCAGCGGTCGCAGTTGCGCCGTCATGGCCGGCATCGGCCAAAGCGACCACAGTACGGCCAGCGCAATCGGGCCGATCACCAGTCCGCCGCCGTAGCGCATGAGCAGCGTCTGAAGCTGATGGTGCTCGATGGAGGTCACGTCATAGGCCAGGTAGGTGATGGGTGTGAGGAACACGGCCAGCAAGGCCAAGGCGAACAGCAACGTCACCACCCTGGGCGACAGGCGCAGCCCCCGACCCAGGGACGATGCCAGCCAGATCCAGCCCATCAGCATCAGCAAGGTATAGGCAAATTGCAGCACGTGGCCACCACCCCAGAACAACAGTTCGTAATAAGCCCTGGCATCCAGGCTGCGCGGCAGCCTGACCCATGACCAGACGAAGGCGAACGCAGCGATGGCGGTCGCCACCAGCGCGGCGTTCAGGGCAAAGCGCAGCGCACCGTCGCCCGTGATGTGCATACCCACAGGGGACGCTGCCAGCATGGAGCGCAGGCACAGCAGGCTGATGCCGACACCGAACAGCGTCAGGCCGGTGAGAAAAACCGAGCCGTCGAGTACCGGCACATAGTTGGACATCACGGGCGTGGCGATCTGCACGAAAGGCGCGATGCACAGGATGCCGGTTCCCAGCGCCGAGAGTGCGAAGGCGCACCACGCGAGCGCTTGCCAGCGGGTGGTTCCGCTCAACGTCCAGAGCGCGCCACCGAAGGAAAGAAACCACACCAGCACCGAGAGATCGACGTGCACCACCAGCGCCACGCGAAAGAAGTCCGCCACCGGAAAAAGAGTTTGCAGTTGCGGTGTGCGCGACAACACCAGCAGGATGGAAAACAATCCTGATGCCAGCAGCGCCGTGAGCCCCAAGCCTAGCCAGGCCAGGGCCAATGATTTGCGCGCGTCCTGCGGTACCGAGAGGGAAAAGAGAAAGCTCGCACCATCTGGCGCGACGCTTTCGCTGTGGCGCATGGGCGCACCGGGTTCTGATCTCAGTTCAGTCATGTTCCGATTCTTTCGATGGGTCGGGAGTTCTAACAGAGGCCACGCCGCGCATCCGCGAGCGCAGGAGCGCCAGCGCCGCCTCGACGCCAAGCATATCGCGTCCGCACCATTGAACTTCGATCTGTTCCCTGTCAACCCTGCCGCGCAATCTTGGCTCGCGCAGGCCCAGCAGCCGTTGCTGCAACCAGCGGTCGCCGAGCCGGAACTCGCAGTCACCTTCGCGGCAACCGGCGATGACCACGCCCCCGGCTCCCAGTCGCAGCGCGTACTCGATAAACGACGGGGGCAGCATGGCGGCGCATTCCAGTTCCATCACGGCGGTCGTGGGGTTCTCCAG
This sequence comes from uncultured beta proteobacterium, assembly GCA_903832285.1. Taxonomy (GTDB): domain Bacteria; phylum Pseudomonadota; class Gammaproteobacteria; order Burkholderiales; family Burkholderiaceae_C; genus CAIKVZ01. The sequence continues at coordinate 37,535 of CAILAY010000020.1, forward strand.
TCGTGTGAAATCCGCAGCCTGGCGGCAACCGAACAGCACGATTTTCTCCGGGCCGTCGAGCGTGGACACTTTTCGCTGGAGTTCGCGTCGCAACATGGCCACCGGGGTATCCGGCATTTCGATGCCGGATACGATGTCTTCGACCCGTCTGAATGGCGTCGATGAAGGACAGGACCCCACGCAGATGCCGCAGGCGGCGCAAAGGTCGGCATTGACCGACGCCTGCCTGGCATGGCGACTCTGGTCGGTGCGGGGCATCATCACCACCGCGCCGAACGGACAGTCTGCGACGCAGCGCGCACAGCCATTGCAGTGGGGCAGATCCACGCGGGCCGGCAGATGCCGCCGCGCGCGGGATACCCGCCATAGCGGCATCAACGCCAGCGCCACGGTCAAGCCGGCGGCGAGCCACCAGACGGCCTGCGCCGAGAGCGTGTTAACCACAGGATGGACGAAAAGATAGAACCAGTCCAGAGAAAGTAGTGCTGCCACGTGGCCGGTGTCCGCCGGACCCAGGCTGGTAGCGGGTCTGATGAGCGCCAGCAAGGCCAGCATCACCAGGGTTCCCAGTGTGAGCCAGGGCGGTGGCCACATGCGAGGCAGCGCCACGCGCTGCACATGCACCCAGGTGGCGCCGAGCAGCAACAGCGGCAGACCGATGTGGACGAACATGATGAGCGAAAAGAAGCGGTCGTTGAGGGCATCGGGCGTGAGGAAATTGCGTGCCAACAGCTCTGCGCCCAGCGGTAACGCCTGCAGCCACTCGGCCATGGCGGTCACGCTGAACAGTGCGCGTTCGTCCCACAGCAACCACAGGCCCGTGATGCCGGCCAGCCACAGCAGCCATAGCAGCGGAATACCCGTGAGCCAGGAATACCAGCGCACGCCCCGAAAATGTCCACGCGCGGCCTCGCGCAGCAGGTGCAGGAGCGTGAGCAGCATGAAGGCGTCGGCCGCGTAGCGGTGCATGCCGCGCAGCAATCGCCCCAGCAACAGCGGGTCGTTTTGCAGGCGCAGACCGGAGGCATAGGCTCCGGCGACACTGGTGTCATACAGGGCGTAGGCAATGACGCCGCTGGCAACCGAGATCAACAGACTGAGAAACGCCAGCGCACCCAGGTGCCGCCAGGGGTTTTGCGCGGGCGCGAACGCTTGGTCGAAGGCGCCGCTGAGCCCCTCATCGGCGGCGCGCAGCGAACTCAGCACGGTGGACATGATGCCAACTCACCCGCGCGTGAACACAAAACCGCCGCTGCCGGTGAGGAAGTCGACGATGATGACCTGGCCCGGATTGAGATCGACCTGGATGTCCCTGGCGTAGTTGATGGCGCCGTCGGGCCCGTCCGCAAGTCGCGCGCTGAAATGATGTGCGCCCGCCGGGATGGTGAGGCGTCGATAGACCGTGGCGGCGCCGTCCTTTTGCAAACCCAGAGGCGGCGTTTCGACGCGGTACAGCGGCTGCCCGTCCATGTCGAGTTCGACCCTCACGAGGGCGCGTTCACGCGGGCAATCCATTTTGCTGCGCATGTTCGGCTGCAACTTCGCCAATTCCGCGGCGCCGCGTTCGCGGCAGGCAAATTTGAGCTGCCCTGAATGGCTGAACGAGAGCTTGAGCACAGCCTCGTTGTCATCGAGCTGGCGGTAGACCGGCGCGCTGGAAAAATAGCCGATGACGGCGGCGAACGCCGCATAGGCTGCGATCTGCAAGCCGTAGCGCAGGGGTGTCGGAAGTGCCTTAGCCATGGGTCCCTCCAAGCCGCACCAGGTCGGCAGCCTGGCCATGCAATGCTCGCTGCGGCGCCAGGTGAAAGGCGTCCGAGAAGCAATCGTCGCTGGCCAGGCCTTGTTGCGCGAAAGCGGGCTGGGCCGCCTGCACCATCTGCACCGAGCCGCAGGCGTAAACCTGGTGCGTGGAAAGATCGGGAAAATCCGCAAGAATGGCTTCGTGCACGAGGCCGGTGCGACCGTCCCATCGGTCCTCGCCCAGTGGTGTCGACAGCACCGGAACGAATCGGAAGTTGGCATGTTCGCGCGCCCACTGTGCGGCCAGGTCGGCGAGGTAGAGGTCGCGTCGGCTGCGTACGCCCCAGTAAAGAATCATGCGGCGCTGCATGCCCGTGTGAAAGGCATGCTCCAGCATGCTCTTGACCGGCGCAAAACCAGTGGAGCCGGCGACGAAGATGATGGGTTTGTCGCTGTCTTCACGCAGTGTGAAAGCACCCAGGGGACCTTCGAAACGCAGTGTGTCGCCGATCTTCATGCTGTCGAAAACCAGACCGGTAAAACGTCCGCCATCGACCCGGCGCACATGCAGTTCGATATCACCACCGGCCTCGGGTGCGGTGGCGAAGGAGAAACTGCGTTTGGCGCCGTCAGCTAGCATGATGTTGATGTACTGACCGGCGTGAAACGAGAACCGGGTACTGCCTTCGACCTGCAGGCAAACACGCATCACATCGGGGCTGAGCAGGTCCAGTCGCGCGACGCGGGCCAGGTAACGTTTGACGGGATGTGCCTTGGCACCTGACTGTGGCACATAGTCAATCTCGACATCGCTCAGGGCCTGGGCGCAGCACAGCAGTGTCTTGCCCGCAGCGCGCTCGGCCTCGGTCAACGCTGATCCCTGATAGGGCAGCAGCGCCACCTCCCCATGCAGCAACGTGCATTTGCACGCGCCGCAGCCGCCGTTGCGGCAATCGAAAGGAAGCGGCAGGCCTTCGCGCAAACCGGCGTCGAGCAAGGTCTCACCGGCGCGCACGTCGATGATGCGGTTGTCTGGACGCAGGGCCAGGCCCCATGATTTTCGTTGGCCGACGGTGCGCGGTGGCAACCAGGGGAGGGCCAGCAGCAGTGCCGTGGCGCCGAGTACCAGGAGCCAGGTGTTGGCCGGGCCCCACTGCTGTATCAGCGCGTAGGTTGGCAGGTAAAACCAGTCGAAATCGAGTGTGGCGGCCATCGTCGCCATGTCCGCGCGTCCCTGGCTGAGCGCGGGCTTGAACAGCGAGAGCAGCGTGAGCGTGGCGAGCCAGCCCAGCATGATGGGCCGCGGTGGATTCGTTTTGGCACCGGGCACACGCTGGGTGTGAATCCAGAGCACGGTCATCACGCCCAGAGGCAAGCCGATGTGGATGAACGAGAGCAGCGAAAACAGCCGGTCGCTGACGTTGGCGTTGGAGATGAAATTGCGCGCCATCGAGCCGCCCAGGACCGGCAGCACGTCGAACCATTCGGTCGTGGCCGTCACCACGAACTGCGACAGCCGATCCCAGGGCAGCATGTAGCCGTTGATGCCGCTGGCATAGGTGAGCCAGAGGATGACGACGCCGGAGACCCAGGAAAACCAGCGGAATCCGCGGTGCCGATTGAAGGCGAAGTGGCGCAGCATGTGCAGCGCGATCACCAGCACCAGAGCGTCCGAGGCGTAGCGGTGCAGGCTGCGCAGCAGGCCGCCGACATAGCGCTGGCCGTGCGTGAGTGCGTCCACCGAGTCGTAGGCCTGGACCACGCTGGTCTCGAAAAATGCGTACAGGTACAGGCCGCTGAAGATGACGATCCAAAGCAGGAAATAGGCGATCGCGCCCAGGTGGTAAAAGGGATTCAGATGCTCCCCGAAGAACCGGTTGAAAATCTTTTCGAGGACGAGGAACGCGCGCTGGACCGGGGAGGCTGAGGTCGGGGAAGTGGAAGTCATGTAGGAAAGGGTGTGGCGGCTTCGCCTGAGGAGGTGAGTCGCACCATTTTGGCTCGCCGGGCGCGGCGCTGGGCCAGCCATTCAGAGAGAAAGAACCACACCATGAACAGCGCGAAGGTGACGCCGCCCGCCACCTCGAGCAACAGGCCGTACTGGACGCGGTACTTACCGGTAACAGGGTCGTAAACCGTGCACAGGATGCGCACGCGGTCGATCAGATCGTCCAGCCGCAGCTGCTGTGGCACCGGAGCGTTGGTGAGCAGTTGTTTGATGGGCTCGCCCAGAGAACCAGCGTCGAGTTCCTCGCCATAGATCTGTCGATAGATGCGACCCTGGGCATCCAGCAGTGTGACTTGAAGCACGTGATCGAAGCCGGCCGGTGTGGCCCTGAAGCTGAAACCGAATTCCCGCGCCAGTGGTTCCACGATGGCCGCGTGCGGGCTCAGGAACTCCCAGTTGGGCTGGTCGATGCGGTGCTGAAGGGCAAAGGCCTTGAGCGCCTGTGGCGAGTCGGCCGGCTGATTGAAGCCGATACTGATGACATTGAACTGATTCGTGCCGAACACGTCGCGGCCAACGGCCAGGGCGTCTTGCAGGGAACGCGTCGTCAAGGGACAAACCTGGAAGCAGCCGGTATAGATGAAGCTCACCAGCAGGGGCTTGCCCCGGTATTGCGACAGCCGCACCGGGCGGCCTTCGCGATCGAGCAGTGTGAAGTCGCTGACCAGAGTCCCGACGGCGGCCTGGCTGGTGCGCAGCGCAGCGCTCTGGTCCAGCCCAAGCGAGGTGGTCTCGGCACCCACAGCGGAGAGGGCATACGCCGACAGGGCCGTCACCGCTGCAGCGATCAGCCAGAGGCGCAGTTTTTCCCGGGTGACATGAAGACCCCGTCCGATGTTGATCAGCTTTTTTCCGTGTTGCGTCATGGGCGACATGGCAAGGCGCAGGGCACGTAAAGGTGGCGAGGGCAGCCGAAGCTGCCCTCATCCATGATCAGCCCAAGCCCCAGACCTGTGACAGATACTTCCAGTTGATGAAGTAATACAGCACGAAGGACACCAGGAACACCATCGCCAGCGTGAAGGTGCCCGGTGCGGCAAAACCGGCCGAGCCATAGCTCTGCGCCGCCGCGCTGGGTGCCGAAACCGGTATCGGCGTGAAGTTGGCGTTGGACTTGCCGCCTTCGAGCTTCTTGCCCCACAGCAGCGACCCTACGGTGATGTAGATGTACAAGGCGCCGCCCGTCATGGCCGCCACACCCGCGATACCCACCAGACCCATCATCAGGTAGGCAGCACCCGGCCACTCGTAGGCCATGGCAGCGCCGGCGAAGCTCAGGTCCCAATGCCTGCGCGGGACACCCAGGGTTCCCGCGCCCATCATCACCAGGCAGAAGAAGTACATCGACAGGCCGAACAGATAAGGCTGCAGCTTGGCCAGGCCCGGGTTGATCATTTCACGCTTGAACAGCACCGGAATCAGGAAGTAGGTCAGTGCCATGAAGGTCAGCGTGGTACCAACGACCACAGTAGCGTGGAAGTGGCCCGGCACATAGACCGTGTTGTGGATGATCATGTTGAGTTGTTCGGTGCCCATCATCACGCCCGAGATGCCACCCAGGAAACCAAAGCCGATGAGTGAGATGAACATGCCCGAGAACACCGGGTTGCCCCAGGGCGCCTTGCGCAGCCACTCGAACAAACCGTTGTTGAAGCCCTTGGCCCGCTGCGCCACTTCGATCGCGCCAGGGATGGTCAGACCGTGGATCATGGACGCCAGCACAGCGAAGTACATGAAGTAGCTCGTGTTCACGACCTTCCAGCCCGTGCTCAGGCCCGGGTCGGCCAACAGATGGTGCGCGCTGGCCAGTTGAAGGAACAGGATGTAGAGCAGGAAAGCGCCGCGACTCACGCGCTCGGACATGGGCTTGGCGCCAAAGGCGATGGCCGCGACCGCATACCAGATGGAGATGTGGGCTGCCACGTTGATCTGCTGCGACGAGTGACCGAAGGCCCACCAGATGGTGCGATACATCAGCGGGTCCACCTCCTTGATGATGCCCACCGACATCAGGAAGGTGGGGATCAGGATGATGGCGCCCGAGGCAATGGTGAAGACCGCGATGATCGCCGCCACGATGGCGCCGAAGGTCACGAGCGGCACCGAACCCTGGTAGGTCTTGTCGCGCTTGGCCACGACCAGGGTGCCGAAGAAGACAAAGCAGGCGATCAGGGCACCGACGGCGAACAGGATCAGCCCCACGTAGAAATAGGGCGACGCCATCATCGGTACATACGATGTCATCATCACGCTGGAGCCGCCCTGGAACACCGTGAGGTTGTTCATCACGGCGCCGACCAGCATCAGTGCGAAGGCAAGCCAGGCCACCTTGGGCGTTGCAAGCCGACAGCGCAGCAGCGTGGACGAGGCGAAGTACAGCACCGCGATCTCAAAGAAGATGACCCAGAAGATCAGCATGTCGATACCGTGCGCGGTGAGCACCATGTAGAAGGTGTCTGCCGCAAGCCAATGCACGGCGGGCCAGCGCGTGAGCACCACGCCGATGGCCAGGATGCCACCGACGAGTAGCGCGACGACCGCCGTCACGGCGTTGATCACCATCAGCTTTTCGGCGTTGGATTCGAATTGCAGCCCTGAACGGGGGCAGGTCCGGTAAGTTGTTGTTGTCATCTGGTCCACCTTATTTCACGTAAAGGCGACTCACCATGGTGTGGTGGTTGATGCCGCAGTATTCATTGCAAACGACAGAATAGGTGCCCGCCTTGTTGGGCGTGACCTTCACCACGTGTTCGTAGCCGGGAACGATCTGGATGTTGATGTTGGCCGGTTGCAACGAGAAGCCATGGTTGTAATCCATGGACGTGATGTGCAAGCGGTAGGTCTTGTCCTTCTCGAGTTCGATGATGGGCCAGAAATTCCACAACCGCGCCACGATGTAGACGTCGCCGCCCGCAGGAGGCGCCACCACGGGAATCTTCTCTTCCTGTCCGAACATGTTCTTGTATGTCTCGGTGCGCACGGTGTATTTGTCCACGACCGCCTGGGCCTTCTTGGTGAACAGCTCAGGCGTGGTCTTGTAGGTCTCGGTGGAGAGATTCTGTTTTCCCCATATGTGCCAGCCGACCATCATGGCAAACATGATCAGGCACCAGATGAGCGAAATCACGATCCAGGTACCTTCGACCCGGTCCAATGGATGCTTCCACCACAGTCGTTCGGCAGGGGGCAATATGGCACTCATTTTTGTTTCTCCTTATTGGGGGTGCTGTGGGTGTGTTGCGGTTGAAGCAAGACCTATTTGGCCAAGGGCACCGTCAGGATGTCGATCACGCCCCACAGGGTGTAGACCACCATGGGAATCATCACGCCCAGGAAGAGAAGGATGAAGGGGTTGTCCAGCAACTGCTGCATGAACGGGACGGGTTCATTGGGGTCGTCCGATGAAATCGAATGGGGTTGCGACATAGAGGTCTCCTTGGTCAAAATGGGCCGCGACCGCAGATGGGCGTGGCGCAGTCGGACTGTGTCTGAATGCCTGTGGAAATTCCTTCATGTGGTTTAAGAAAATTGCAGGCAGCGTTCGCAGTGAGGGTTTTCACGGGGTGTGCCGAATACGCATTGATCTTTGTGCGATAGCATCCGCGCTCCACATCCCTTTGTCTTTTCACCTCCATGGATTACGCCGTTGTTCGCCTCATTCATATCAGCTGCGCTGTCATCAGCGTGAGCCTGTTCACGTTGCGCGGCGTCTGGCAGCTGCGCGGCGTCGAATGGCGACACTGGCGCTGGTTGCGCGTGGCACCGCATGTGAACGACACCGTGCTGCTGAGTGCCGCGGTCGCACTCGCGCTGATGAGTCATCAATACCCGGTGGCGCAGCCCTGGCTCACGGCCAAAGTTCTGGCGCTGTTGCTCTACATCGGTCTGGGTGGTGTGGCACTCAGACCGGCGGTTTCGCGCTCTACCCGACGCGCAGCGTTTGCGGCCGCGCTGACGTGCGTGACCTACATCTTGTGGGTGGCGCGCACGCGTTCGCCAGTGCTAGGACTGGTGCTCTGAAATGGCGAACTGCCGATAGGGTTTCAGGGCCACGCGTTGGGCCGCGCCCGAAACGCCGATCTCCTCGTCCAGCAGATAACAGGCGGGGTCTTCCTGCCAGGGATCGCCTGTCAGCTGCAGGGCGCGCACCCGGGTGTTGCCGCCGCAGACGTCGAAGTAGCTGCATGCCTTGCAACGCCCTTGCACCGGCCGCGGGGTTGCCTTGAGCCCGGCCATCAACGGATCCGAGATGTCGCTCCAGATCTCGGAGAACTTGCGCTCGCGCACGTTGCCAAGATTGTGTTGCCACCACATGGTGTCGGGGTGCACACGCCCGAGGTTGTCGATGTTGGCCACGTTCACGCCCGATGAGTTGCCGCCCCACTGCACCAGCTTCGCGCGCAAATGCGCTTCACGCTCGGGCATGCGCGCACGCACCCAATGCAGCAGGTAAACCGCGTCGGCGTCATTGTTGCCAGTGACAAACTCTTTTTCCACACCGCGCTGCAGATCGTTCCAACAGGTGTCGAACAACAAGTCCATGGCCTTTCGCGTGGTCTCGAAAAACGCGTCCTGACCGCGGTGCGTGTTGCCGCGGCCGGCGTAGTTCAGGTGCGATAAATAGAACTTGTGCACGCCTTCGTCTTCGGCCAACTGCAGCAACGCCGGCAGGTCGCGTGCGTTGTCCTGGGTCAGGGTGAAGCGCAGACCTACCTTGATGCCGGCATCGCGGCACAGACGCACACCTGCAAGCGAAGCCTCAAACGCACCCTCCTTGCGGCGAAACTTGTCGTGCGTCTGCTGGATTCCGTCCAGGCTGATGCCGACGTAGTCAAAACCCGTGGCAGCGATGCGCGCTATGTTGCTCGGGTCGATGAGCGTGCCATTGGTCGACAGGCCGACGTAAAACCCCATGCGCTTGGCGCGCTGCGCGAGTTCGAAGATGTCAGGGCGCAGCAGCGGTTCTCCGCCCGACAGGATCAGCACCGGCACGCCGAAGGCGCGCAGATCGTCCATCACGCTGCAGGCTTCGGCCGTACTCAATTCGCCGGCGAAATCCTTGTCCGAAGAAATCGAATAGCAATGCTCGCAGCTCAAATTGCAGCGACGTATCAGGTTCCATATCACGACCGGTCCGCTCGGATTGCGCTTCGTACCCAATGCGGTGGGCTGGGCGATTTCTCGCATGTACTGGCTGATGCGGAACATGGTTTTCCTTCTACGAAGACGAGGGCGAAGAGGCCAGCCGCAGGCCGGTCTTCTTGAGGATGCGCGTGCTGTAGAGAACGTCGTGATGGCGGGCACTTGCGCCCAGGCATTGTGCGATCTGGGCCACCTGGGCCTGGACCTCGCCGCGCGTGCGACCATGCACCATGGCGAACAGGTTGTAGCGCCACTGCGGCGGGTGGCGTGGGCGTTGATAGCAGTGGCTGACGAATTCGAACTGGCCCACCTGTACGCCCAGCTCCTCCACTCGTGCGTCGTCCACATCCCACACCGACATGCCGTTGGCGCGGTAGCCGATGCGGTAGTGGTTGGGCACGACGCCGATGCGCCGGATCAGGCCACGCTCCTGCATGGCCTGCATCCTCGCAATGACGTCGGCGGGTTCCAGGCGCAATTGTTCGGCGATCAAGTGATAGGGTCGCGGCACCAGCGGCAAGCCGGCCTGGGTCGCGACCACGATGGCCCGGTCGGTGGCGTCAACGATGCAGGCGGTGTTCATGGTGCTTGCGCCTGCAGCTTCAATTCGACGAAGTATTCGCGCAGCTTGGGGAAGTTGAACACCTTGCAGCCGGTCTCGCGCTCAATCTGTGCCAGCACCTGAGCGATCTGGTCCGGAGATTCGGTCGCCAGCACGAACCACATGTTGAGCTCGTGTTCACGTGCGTAGTTGTGCGCCACCTGCGGCAAGGCATTCACCCGTTCAGCCACGCGCTCGTAGTCGTCCGGTTCTGCATGCAAAGCCGCCAGCGTGAAGGCGCCGCCCATCTTTTCGATCTGGAACAGCGGGCCGATGCGCGTGAGTACCCCGTCTGCCAGCAGCCCGCCCAGACGGCGCAGCAACTCGTCCTCGCTCAGCCCCAGGCGCAGCGCTGCATCCAGGTAGGGACGCTCGCAGATGGCAAGGCCACCCTGCAAGCCGTTGATGATCGCGTGATCGATCTCATCCATCGGTGGTCTCGAGGGTGGGTGCGTAGTGGGCGCCGCGCTGCTTGAAGCGGCGCACGCTGAACAGGATCTCTTGCGGATAGCGCTGCAGTTGGCAGAGTTCGTCCAGCGCTGCGATGCGTGCTTTCACCTCCGCCGGGTCTTTGCCGTGAATCATGCAAAACAGGTTGTAGGACCAGTTGGGCAATTGCCGGTTGCGGCGATAGCACAAGGTGACGCGCCCTGTTGCCGCAATCCGCTGTCCCACTTCGCTCACGCACTCGTCGGGCACATCCCACACCACCATGGCGTTGGCCCGATAGCCGAGTTCGTGATGGCGCACGATTACGCCCAGGCGCTTGATTACGCCGTGGTCCAACCAGCGCGCCAGCAACATCAAAACCTGCCGCTCGGGCAACCCGAGCGCGGCAAAGGGTCGGGGCAACAGGGGCAGCCCGCCTTGCAGTGCGGCGATCAGTGTCTGTTCACTTTTATCCAGCGTGATCGCCAGGCCATCCGGCGCATTTGTCGGCCGCGCTGTTGCACCGAAAGTGAAACGCTGATCCGTGCGAGCCGATAGGTCAAAACCCAGATCGATGTGGAAATCCTCGATCAACGGCAGCACCAGGACAGTTCCGCAGCCACTGGTTTGCTCGATCTGCTGCAGCACGGTGTGCAGTCGCTGCGGATTGGCGGCGGTCACGACAAACCAGAGGTTGAAGCGATGCTGGCGTTCGTAGTTGTGGTTCACCTCAGGCAGGGCGCTGACACGGGCCGCCACCTGTTCCAGCCGGTCGGCGGGCACCGCCAGCGCCGCGAGCGCGCTGGCACCGACGGCGTTCGGGCGAAACACGGCACCGACGCGGCTGATCGCGCCGCTACTCCGCAATCGCTGCAACTGCTCAATGACACAACTCTCGGTGGACTCAAGCTGCTGCGCCAGCGCGGCGTAGGGACGCTGCACCAAAGGGAAATCGCGCTGAAACCGATTCAACAGGGCGAACTCCAGATCGGTAAAAGCGGTCGGCGCAAGGTGCGTCATGTCAAAAGCCTATGCGGGCGGCGCGCGTTGTGAAGAAGATCCCGCTGGGCGACTGCACCGGCAGTTGCGCGCGAACGGCGAAGCTGGCGGTGTCGTAGACCATGACCCGATTGTCGTCACGTGCGGAGATCCAGACCGACTCGCCGCGCGGCGAAAACTCCATGTGCAACACCGCCTTGCCGGGTTCAAGCTGTTGCACGATCTGGCGCGATTCGACGTCGATGACCTGCACCTGGGCGTTGTCCGGAAAGGCGAAGTTGACCCACACCTGTCGGCCATCGGGCCGCGCGATCACGAACACCGGCTGACCCGCCACGGGGATACGGCCGGCCTCGCGCCAGGTCTCGGTGTCAATCACCAGCACCTCGTGGCGACCGACGGCAGGAACGTAGGCGTAGCGGCCGGCAACGGCCCAGCCGCGCAGGTGCGGCATCTTGTACACGGGCAGCTTCTCTTCACCTTTGCCATAGCCGTCCAGAATGCGGCGTACGCCCTTTTCCGGGTGCCACAAGTCCAGCAGGGCCATCCCGTCTTCGCCGAACAGTCCGGCCAGGTAATAGCGACCCTCGGGCGTCACCAGCGCGTCGTAGGGTTGGCGTCCGATCGCCTTGAACTTTTCGACGCGCGGTGCAGCCGGTTGGCTGAAGTCACCGACCCATATTTCGTCGGCCTCAAACAGGCTCCAGACAAAGCGCTGGCCGGGTGCGTCGGCCAGACCGACGACCTTGGAGCGCTCGCCGTTGGGGCCGAAGCTGGACGGAATATCGGCCAGCAATTCCAGCGTGTCGGCGTTGAACACCTTGACGCCGCCAGGGGTGTAGTTCTGGGCGGCGATCAGCGTCCCGTCCTGGGAGATCGCGCCGCCAATGCTGTTGCCCGCCTGCAGCACGCGGCGCTCGACCATGCCCCGGAGCAGATCGAGTTTGGACAGACCGCCGTCGCGCCCAAACACGTAAGCGTAGCGAGCGTCGCGCGAAAACACGACCGAGGCATGGGACAAATCGCCGAGTCCCGAGACCGAGGCGATCGAGAGCATGCGGGTGGTGTCGACGATCTGCACGCTGCCGCGTTCGCGCTCGATCACCACGCCCAGGTCGCCGCTGCCACGCAAGGTCGGCGCTGCGCAGCCGGTCAAAGCCAGCAGCGTGCAAGCGACCGTCCACCAAGACCAAGTTCTAACGTTCACCGGGAAAACCTTTCTGCAATTGACTTACGATCCAATCGGCTTCGGCCTCGCTCAGAAACCGCTGCCAGGGCGGCATGGGTGTGCCTGGGCGGCCCTGCAGGATCGTCCATTTGAGGCTGTCTGCGGGTTTGTCCTTCAGGCTTGCGGGAAGCAGCGCCGGACCGAGGCCGCCCTTCAGCGTCAGACCATGGCAGGAACCGCAATCCTGTCGCACCAGCGAGATCAACTCGGCGCGTCTGGCCGCGTTGGCGGGTTCCTTCACCCACTCGGCCGCGGGCACCGCCTGACACATCGACGCTGCGCACAGCAGCAGCCACGGCTTGCAATGCGATGTCAGAGAGCGAGCCTGGCGGCGCATCCCATGGGCGACAAACGCCCACGCAACGACGGCAACCAGGGGTTTCATTCCAGCGGGCATGGTTTTCAATTCCTGCTTCAAGCGAGGGTCGGTGGGAGCGTACGCGAGTTCAGTGTCAGCGTCCTTGGTCTACTTCAAGTATTTTTGCGCGGCTTTACGGTAGATTCGCACCCATCGCCACAGAACCCGTGAGAACATGAATGAGCAGCTTTTCCGTCGACTTGGTCAGCCAGAATGTGGCGCCCGCTGGCAACCCTGGCAGGGTGTTTCTGGTGGGCGCAGGTCCGGGGGATCCGGAATTGCTGACCCTGCGCGCAGACCGGTTGCTGCGCGAAGCGGATGCGGTGGTCTATGACCATCTGGTGAGTTCAGGCGTGCTCGACAGGGTGGGTAGCCGGGCCGAGCGGATTTACGTGGGCAAGCAGGAAAGCCAGCACAGCCTGCCGCAGGCGGACATCAACGCGCTGCTGGTCAGTCTGGCCAAACAGGGAAAGAAGGTGGTGCGACTCAAGGGAGGCGACCCCTTCATTTTTGGACGCGGCGGCGAAGAGGCCGAAGAACTGGTGGCCGCGGGCGTGCATTTTGAAGTCGTTCCTGGAGTCACAGCGGCTTCGGGCGTCAGTGCCTACGCCGGAATTCCGCTGACGCATCGCGATTACGCGCAATCCTGCAAGTTCACGACCGGCCACCTGAAAGAGGGGAGCGTGCAACTCGATTGGGTTCATCTGGTGCAGCCGAATCAGACAGTGGTGATCTACATGGGTCTGGGCGCCCTGCCAGAAATATGCCGCCAGTTGATCGCCCACGGGCAGGCACCGTCGATGCCCACGGCCGTGGTCGAAAATGGTACGACCGAAGGCCAGCGTGTGCTCGTCGGCACCCTGGCCGATATCGCTGTCGGGGTGAGGGCACAAGGCTTCAAGTCACCCAGCCTGATCATCGTGGGCGAGGTTGTGGCCCTGCGGGAGAAGCTGCAGTGGTTTGAGGGCATGGCAGGCAAGGTTGATGGCATCTCAGGGCTTGACAATCCCTAAGTCGATGAGGCAGCGCGCCGTGTCGACGATGCTTTGTTCCACGGGCCGCGTGGCCCAGCCCAGCACCGCCTTGGCGTGCGACGCATCCTGGTTGCGCACTGAACCCAGCTCGCCCACCACGGCTTTGGCCAGCGGGTTGAAGAGCGCTGCCACGCGCACAACCCAGTCGGGTATGTTGCGGGTCGTGACCTTGTTGGCCTGCGGCCCCAACTGTGCGCGCAAGATGTCGGCCACTTCACGCAGCGTGATGAAACGCCCCGAAGCAATGAATCGCTCGCCGCCCATCCGAGGGGCCGTCAATGCGCGCACGTGCAGGTCGGCCACGTCACGCACGTCGACCACTCCGAACCCGAAATCCGGGCAGGCCCCCATGGATCCGTTGAGCAGCTTCTTGACGATAACCACCGATGCCGAATAGTCCTTGCTCCACACTGGCCCCAGCACCACCGACGGGCAAATGCTGCAGTACTCCATGTCGCCACCCAGCGAGGCCACCCAGTCTCGCGCGGCGCGCTCGGCCACGGTCTTGCTCTGGACGTAGGGCGACAGTCCGGGCTTGGACAAATCGGTCCAGTCGGCCTCGGTGAAGGTGTGCACGCCACGACCGCGGCCGTAGGAGATGGCGGCGACGGACGAAGTCATCACGAAACGCGTGACACCCGCCGCCTTGGCTGCGCGCAAGGCACGCAGGGCACCGTCGCGCGCCGGCACAATCAGTTCGTTAGCGTCCTTGGGTATGCCGGTGGGCAGAGGCGAGGCCACATGTGCCACTGCGTTGCATCCGGCCATGGCCTGCGCCCAGCCGTCGTCGGCGTTCAAATCAGCCGCAAAGAATCTGACACGGCTGTTGTCCACTGCCAGTAACTGGCGTACCACAGCTTCTTTGGCCAGGCTGCGCACGGTGGTGTGGACCATCCAGCCATCGGCCACGAGTTGTCGAATGAGAAAGCCGGCGATGTAGCCGCTGCCACCCGAGACGAGGACGGTGTCTGCCATGTAAGTTTGCTTTCTGCCGCCAGGGCGTGGGTTGGCAGACAAGGGATTTTGCTGCGCCATGTCAAGTATCGCATTGCGACGCTGCGCTTGGGGTTCGCTCCCCGCTCGCCGCCTGTCACGTTTGAATCGCCTCTTGCGTCAAAATTCAGCCACTTTGCAGTCTTGCATTTATGCAAAGCGTGCTGCCGCTGCTCGATTCTCCCCTGTCGGCCGCGGGTCGCGCCAAAGCACAGGGTGTCCAAGGTCGCCCACAGGTACATAAGCTCCATGGAGAAGCAGATTCCCGGTATGAATCGATACACGTTGAACAGGCCTGCCCTGGTCCCGAGATTCAGTCGGTTGGCCGGTGCCCCAACACCACTTTCTATCCTGGCCGGTCGAGCACATAAACATCCACAAACCCGGCATGCTCCAATTCGGCCCCTAGCTCGTCAGGCTCACGATGGGGGCGCCCCATGAACTGTGGATGACCAGGTCCAGCACGATTTCGCGTGCGCCCGAGGATTGCGGGTCGTCGTGCACTGCGGTCTGATCGACGGCGGGCGACCATAGCACCCCACCTGGCCGCAACGACTGCAGGCTCACCGCCAACGTTGCCACCGGGCCGCACCAACATCGCCCACGCCGTGTGCAGGGTGAAGTGATCACCGTCATCGGACATCAGCACGCCGTGTGCGTGCCGGGCCACGCACAGGTCGGCGAGCTGAGCTTCGCTGCGCTGCAGGTCCTGAGCGGTCTTTGCAACCGTCGCCTCGGCAAGAAGCGCAGCAAGTGCACGTGCCTCGGCAGCACCACGGATCAACTGCAGCGCCTTTGAGACAACGAATCGATCGCTCACTGCTGAAAGCGCTGCGAAGTAGGCAAACATGTCCACGGTTTCTTGCCGTGGTTCATCATCTTGTGTCATGGGGTCGCTCGTAACCTGACGCAATCCACGCGTGGGAGCTGTCAACCGTCAATTTGAAGGCGGGGGACACCCGGACCCGAGCGAGTTCCTGGCCGAAGTCGTCCTGGGCACTCAGGGTTGCCGTGGCACCGTCTTCGTCAGGCACGATCGACAAGTTCACCCGAATGCGGCTGCCGTTGACGGTGACGGTCAGATTCTTGTTGAGTTGTGCGTGGAGTTGTTGCTCGGAACGACGCACGAATTCTTTGGCTGTCTTGACCAGCGTCTGAAAGGCAGCCGTGTCCAGCGGCTTGGGATTCTTTTTGTCCCGCCCCATCGTCCACGGTCCCACCAAGGCGGGCTCAGATTCGCCGGTCAGGTGCATCGCAACGGCCCAGCCGTCGTCATCTTCGTTCTTGACGACCCGCGCCGTCCACTGACCATCTCCCCATAAGCGGGCTTCCTGGATCGGCTCTTGGTTATCCGTTGTCACAATGAATGGGCCTTTACGCTTTTGCAGTTGGCGATGCATCGCTCGGGTTGAGCGTGTCGGCAATCACTTTGTCCTGCGCACGGTGTCCAGCGCGAAGAGGGAACGCTGGCCCTGTGTGTCCTGACTTTCCAGCCGCATTTGCCAGGTACCGGATTCAGGGTTCCAGGTGAACCTGTTGAAGAACGGCCCGTGGGGTACTCAAACCGAAATTCAACTGAATTTCCCAACCGCTTTCCCTTGCCGATGGCAGAGTACATGCCGCCAAACGTGTCGGTCCAATGGGCGACATATTCACCCGACGCATGGATGAAGCCAATGAGCACAATGGCTTCGTAGCGTGACGGGATGGCCGTATCCTTCATATGCAGCTGAAGAAACTGGTGCGAAAGTTCCCACGTTACGTTCAGGGTGTTTTGCTCGGTCCTTGCGTGCATCTGTCGCGTGATCAACCACGCGCCTTCCAGCTTAGACAGCAGGTCGTCATCAAAGCGGCCGCCCGGTCCATCAACCGGTTGCTGTGCTGAAGTTGATGTAGGTGCAAGTATGGCGGCGCCGAGTAGCAGAAGAAGGGGTCTGCGGTTCATGGTGGCTATGATTGTGATGAAAATGCGGCCAGGTTGCTGCACAAGGGTGCCAGGTATTCGGTGCAGAAATTGTGCGGATGTCTACGCCATCAGCGCTTCCAGAAGTTCCGTCTCGATGGCAATCTGTTCACGATTGTGCTGTAGCGCGGCACCGTCGATCAGGAAGCTGTCTTCCACCCGTTCGCCCAGCGTGCTGACCTTGGCCAGTTGCAAGTTGATGTGGTGTGCGGCGAGCACGCGGGCCACACTGTAGAGCAAGCCAACACGGTCGCTGGCGGAGATATTGAGCAGCCAGCGCTGCGCCTTTTCGTCGGGCCGCAAATCAACTCGCGGCGCCACAGGGAAGCTCTTGACCCGGCGCGAAACGCGCCCGCGGCGCGGCGCGGGCAGCGGTCCCTGCTCCTCGATGGTTTTTGCCAATCCGGTTTCCATCAGGTTGATAAGGTCGCGGTAGCTCTCGGGCTCGTCTGCCGTGACCACCTGAAAAGTATCGAGCGCGTAGCCGTTTCTGGCGGTGTAGATCTTGGCGTCCAGAATGCTGAAACCGGCCTGATCGAAGTAGCCGCAGATGCGCGCAAACAGGTCGGGCTGATCAGGCGTGTACACCAGCACCTGCAGGCCTTCGCCCACGTGCGATTGGCGCGCCCGCACGGTGGCGCCCAGGCGCTGCTGGGTTCGACCTTCGGCGGGTGCAGCACCCGCCATTCGGCTGATTTCACTGCCGCGAATCGAGCGCCGCGTCAGTTGGCGCGTGTGCCAGGCGATGTCGGAGGCGTCATGGCGCATGAAGTAGCCCACGTCCAGCGTGTCCCACAGCGGCCTGTGCGCCTCAAAAGGCAGGGCGTGCAGCGCCAGGATGCTCAGTGCTTCGCGCTTGCAGGCTTCAATCTCCGCTCCCGGATCCGGCGCGCGTCCGCCCAGGCTGCGCAGCGCGAGCCGGTACAGGTCTTCGAGCAGCTTGCCCTTCCAGGCATTCCATACCTTGGGCGAGGTGCCGCGGATGTCGGCCACCGTCAGCAGATACAGTGAAGTGAGATTGCGCTCGTTGCCCACCCGTTGGGCGAAGGCGGTGATCACGTCGGGGTCGCTCAGGTCTTCCTTTTGTGCGATTCGGCTCATCGTGAGGTGTTCGCGCACCAGTAGTTCGATCAACCTGGCGTCGTCGGAGGCGACGCCGTGCTCGCGGCAAAAGCGCCGCACTTCCACTACGCCCAATTCCGAGTGATCGCCGCCGCGTCCCTTGGCAATGTCGTGAAAAAGCGCGGCCGTGTACAGCAGCCAGGGCTTGTCCCAACCCGCTGCGAGCTGAGAACAAAACGGGTATTCGTGCGCGTGCTCGGCCATGAAGAAGCGGCGCACGTTGCGCAGCACCATGAGGATGTGCTGGTCCACCGTGTAAACGTGGAACAGGTCGTGCTGCATCTGGCCTACGATCTTGCGAAACACCCACAGGTAACGCCCCAGCACCGAGGTCTGGTTCATGAGGCGCATGGCGTGCGTGATGCCGTCGTGTTGCTGCAGGATGGCGAGAAAAGTGGCGCGATTCACCGCGTCGCGCCGGTAGGCTGCGGTCATCACGCTGCGTGCATTGAAGAGGGCGCGCAAGGTGCGCGCCGACAATCCCTTGACTCCTACTGTGGTCTGGTAGAGAAGAAAGGTCTCCAGGATCGCGTGCGGCTGGCGCAGATACAGGTCGTCGCTGACGACCTCGATCATGCCGGCCTTGTCGGAAAAACGCTCGTTGATGGGGCGCGGTGCGTGCGTGATCGGGTTCAGCCGTTCCTCGATGTTGAGCAGCAGGATCTGGTTCAACTGCGTCACCGCCTTGGCGGCCCAGTAATAGCGGCGCATCAGCAACTCGCTCGCGCGCAGCGGCGCCCGGTAGCGCTCGGACACGGTGCGCGCGCCGTCACTCGTCTGCGTGACGTAACCAAAGCTGTTGGCCACGACGGTTTGCAGGTCAAACACGAGCCGGTCTTCGCGCCGCTTTGCCAGCAGATGGAGCCGGGCGCGGATCAGGTTCAGCAGCGCTTCATTGCGCTTGATCTGCCGCACCTCGAAGGGCGTCGCCAGCCCATTGCGCGCGAGTTCATCCCAGGTCTTGCCCAGACCCGCAGCCTTGGAAATCCACAGTATCACCTGCAGGTCGCGCAAGCCGCCGGGCGATTCCTTGCAGTTGGGTTCGAGCGCGTAAGGCGTATTTTCCTGCCGGTTGTGACGCTGGCGCAGCTCCAGAGTTTTGGCCACGAAGAAGGCGTGTGGATCCAGCGTGCAAGCAAACTGCTTCTGGAACTGCCCATACAAAGCCGCGTTGCCGACAATGAGGCGCGACTCCAGCAGCGAGGTTTGCACCGTGACGTCGCGCTCGCTCTCACTCAGGCATTGGGCCAGGTCGCGCACGCTGGAGCCTATCTCCAGGCCAGAGTCCCAGCAACTGCCGATCAGCCCTTCAATGCGCGTCTTCAGCGCCGGGTCGTTCTCGGGTGAGATGCCCACGGGCAAAAGCACCAGCACGTCGATATCGGAATAGGGGAACAGCTCGCCGCGACCGTAGCCACCCACAGCCAACAACGCGAGCCTGGCATCGCAGGCCTGGTCCAGACCGGCCTGGCGCCAAAGGGTCGTGAGGGTGGCGTCAGTGAGTTGCGCGAGTTGTCGCAGGCTGGAGCGCACGCCGCGGGTGGAGGCGCCGCTGTCCTGAACGGTCTGCAGCACGGCGGCCTTTTGGGCGCGGTACTGATCGCGCAGCGATGGCGTTGCAGTCATTGTTTCGAGGCGGCTTGCCTTGAACGCATCAATTCACTGAAACAAATGCCGGGACGGGTGGGCACCCATCCGACAGGGTCAACACCTCGTAGCCGGTGGGAGTGACGAGGATCGTGTGCTCCCACTGCGCCGACAGAGAGTGGTCCTTCGTGACGATGGTCCAGCCGTCGCCCAGTTCCTTGATCTCCTTGCGCCCCGCGTTGAGCATGGGCTCGATCGTGAGCGTCATGCCGGCCCTGAGTTCATCCAGCGTTCCAGGCTTTCCGTAGTGCAGCACCTGCGGCTCTTCATGGAATTTCTGGCCAATGCCGTGGCCACAGAACTCGCGCACCACACTCAGGCCATGGCCTTCGGCAAATTTCTGGATCGCGTGGCCGATGTCGCCCAGGTGCGCACCTGGCCTGACCTGCAGGATACCGCGCCACAGCGCATCGTAGGTCAGGGCGCACAGGCGCTTGGCAGCGATGGACGCCTCACCCACGAGGTACATGCGGCTGGAGTCGCCGTGCCAGCCGTCCTTGATGACGGTGACGTCCACGTTCAGGATGTCGCCCTTCTTCAAAGGTTTGTCGTTGGGGATGCCGTGGCAGACTTGGTGGTTGATGGAAGTGCAGATGGACTTCGGATAGGGGTTGCGCCCGGAGGGATCGTAGTTCAGCGGCGCCGAGATGGCATGCAATACCTTCGTGGTGTAGTCCTCGGCCAGCTGGTCCAACTCATTGGTCGTGACGCCAGGTTTCACGAAGGGGGTCAGGTAGTCCAGCACCTGCGCCGTCAATCGGCCCGCGATGCGCATGCCGTTGATTCCGGCCTCGTCTTTGATGGTGATGGTCATGGGTCCGGATTATCCCCGAGGCCGTGAATCTGAACCGGACAGCCCGGATCAACCCCACAGCTAAAATCGAACCCAGTGCGGGCCAGCACACCGAGCGGGTCCGTGGGTCCCGCGCGACCAGCCTCCAAAAACGTCAACACCCTCTAACGAGTTCAGCACCGTGACCCTGCATATTTCCCCTTTCGACGGTGCCCCGCTCGGCATCAATGCCTTGAGCGAATTCCGCGTGCAGCAACTGCTGCCGCGCCTGCAAGCGGTCAGCGTCAAGGTCAACGGCGTCTCGGCCCGGTTTGTGCATCTGGTGGCGAGTGACCAACCGCTGAGTACGGAACAAGTGCAGCGCCTCGACGCCCTGTTGCAATACGGCGAGCCTCATGCCGGATCGATGGAGGGCGAACTGCTGGTGGTGACGCCGCGCTTCGGCACCGTCTCGCCGTGGGCTTCGAAGGCCACCGACATTGCGCACAATTGCGGCCTCAACGTGCGCCGCATCGAGCGCATCACAGAGTACCGTGTCAGCTTGCAGGCGGAACTGCTGGGCAAGGCGACGTTGAGCGAAGAACAGCGCCAACAGATCGCGGTGCTGCTGCACGACCGGATGACCGAGAACGTGATGGCAGATCGTTCTCTGGCTTGCGGCCTGTTTGCCGCGATGCCCGCCGCTGCCATGGAGCAGATCGACGTCTTGCAGGGAGGCAAGGTGGCGTTGGAGCAGGCCAACATCAAGTTTGGTCTGGCACTGGCCGTGGACGAGATCGACTACCTCGTGGCCGCGTTTCGGGGATTGAGGCGCAATCCCACGGATGTGGAATTGATGATGTTCGCCCAGGCCAACAGCGAGCATTGCCGGCACAAGATTTTTAACGCGCAGTTCACGCTCGATGGTGTGGCGCAGGACAAGAGTCTGTTCGGCATGATCCGCCACACGCACCAGACCAGCCCGCAGTACATGATCGTCGCCTATTCCGACAACGCCTCGGTGATGGAAGGCACGCAGGTGCAGCGTTTCATTGCCAAGTCCAATGATGCCAACAGCGCACCGAGCTATCAAAAAGAGAGCGCCCTGAGCCACGTGCTGATGAAGGTGGAGACACACAACCACCCCACGGCGATCTCACCCTTCCCCGGTGCCTCCACCGGCGCAGGCGGCGAAATCCGCGATGAAGGCGCCACCGGCCGTGGCTCCAAGCCCAAAGCTGGTCTCACGGGCTTTACCGTTTCGAAAATCAATTGGGGTCAGATTCCAATTAATTGTCAAAACGAGAAAAATGAAAAGAATTGGAATCTGACCCCAATTAGTGACAAGCCGGAGCACATTGCCAGCGCCTTGCAGATCATGCTCGAGGGGCCGCTGGGTGGGGCGGCGTTCAACAACGAGTTCGGGCGTCCCAATCTGCTGGGCTACTTTCGCGAGTACGAGCAGGTCATTGCCTCGGACGTGGACAGCATCCGGCGCGGCTACCACAAGCCCATCATGATCGCCGGTGGCTTGGGCACCATCGACGCCGGACAGACGCACAAGATCGCATTCCCGGCGGGCAGCATGTTGATCCAGTTGGGCGGGCCCGGCATGCGCATCGGCATGGGCGGCAGCGCGGCCAGCTCTCTCGCCACGGGTGCCAACGCGGCCCATCTGGATTTCGATTCGGTGCAACGCGGCAACCCGGAGATGCAACGGCGCGCGCAGGAAGTCATCAACCATTGCTGGACCCTGCTTGAGGCCAACCCCATCCTGGCGATCCACGACGTGGGCGCCGGTGGCTTGAGCAACGCGTTCCCTGAGCTGACCAACGATGCCGGATGCGGTGCACGTTTTGATCTGCGCACGGTGCCGCTGGAAGAATCGGGCTTGGCGCCCAAGGAAATCTGGTGCAACGAAAGCCAGGAGCGCTACGTGATAGCGATCGCGCCCGAGTCGCTGGAACTTTTCAAATCATTCTGCGAACGCGAGCGCTGCCCGTTTGCGGTGGTCGGTGTAGCGACCGATGAGCGCCAACTGGTGCTGGCCGACAGGGACGCCGAGACGCCGGTGGATATGCCGATGAACGTCTTGCTTGGCAAGCCGCCCAAGATGCACCGGGACGTGAAGAGCGTGCAGCGCCAATTCGCGCCCATCGACCTGAACGGCGTGGACCTGCAGCAGGCTGCGATTCAGGTCCTGTCCAACCCGACGGTGGCGAGCAAGCGTTTCCTCATCACCATCGGCGACCGGACGGTGGGCGGACTCACGCACCGCGATCAGATGGTCGGACCGTGGCAAGTGCCGGTAGCCGATTGCGCCGTGACTCTGGCCGATTACCAAGGCTTTGCCGGCGAGGTGATGGCCATGGGCGAGCGCACGCCGCTGGCGAGCCTGAACGCCGCCGCATCCGGCCGCATGGCGGTGGCCGAGGCCATCACGAATCTGCTGGCCGCTCCGATTGAGCTACCACGAGTGAAGCTCTCGGCCAACTGGATGGCGGCTTGTGGCGAGCCGGGCGAGGACGCCGATCTGTATGCCACCGTCAAGGCCGTGGGCATGGAACTGTGCCCCGCTTTAGGCATATCCATTCCGGTGGGCAAGGATTCGCTCTCGATGCGCACGCAGTGGACCGACCCGGCGAACGCCGAGGCCAGGAAGGTGACGTCTCCGGTATCGCTCATTGTCACAGCGTTCGCGACGCTGGCCGATGTGCGCGGCACACTCACGCCCCAACTCAATGGCACTGAAGAAGATACAACGCTGGTGCTGATCGATCTGGGCAAGGGGGCCAAGCGCATGGGTGCCAGCATCCTGGCGCAGGTGTTGAACCAGGCCGGTGGCGAGGTGCCCGATCTGCACCAACCGCAGGACCTGATCAATCTGGTGAACGCCGTCAACGAATTGCGCGCAAGAGGCCAGATCCTGGCCTATCACGACCGCAGCGACGGTGGCCTCTTCGCGACGGTGTGCGAGATGGCCTTCGCCGGCCATGTGGGCGTGTCGCTCAATGTCGATCTGCTCGTGACCGAGGGCGACGGCGTGAGCGACAGCCGCATGGATGCGGGGGATAGCAAGAACTGGGCGGGGCAGGTCGGTGCAAGACGTGACGATGCAACGCTGAGATCGCTGTTCAACGAAGAGCTGGGTGTCGTGCTGCAGGTGCGCACGGCTGAGCGCAATGACGTGATGCGGGCCCTGCGAGACCATGGGCTAAGTGCCCACAGCCACTTCGTTGGCAAGACCCGACCCGAGAGTTCGGAGGTCGATTTCGGCAAGGGCGAAGTGCAGGTCTGGCGCGACGCCAAATGCATTTTCAGCGCCCGGCTTGCCGACCTGCATCAGGTCTGGGACGCGTTCAGCTGGCGCATCTGCCAGCAGCGCGACAACCCCCGTTGTGCCGATGCCGAACACGCTTCCACCGGCGCGCAGTCGGACCCGGGTTTGCACCAGCATTTGACGTTTATTCCTTACTCACCGGGGTTGCTGTTGTCGCGTCCCAAGGTGGCGGTGTTGCGCGAACAGGGAGTGAACTCGCAGATCGAGATGGCCTACGCGTTTGCCGAGGCCGGCTTTGACGCCGTGGACGTGCACATGACCGATCTGCAGACGGGCCGCGCCAGACTGCAGGACTTCGCTGGCGTCGTGGCCTGCGGCGGCTTCAGCTACGGCGATACGCTGGGTGCCGGCATTGGCTGGGCGCGCTCCATCACCTTCAACGCAGGAATGGCGGAGCAGTTTCAAACCTTCTTTGCACGCAGCGACACCTTCGGTCTGGGCGTTTGCAATGGCTGCCAGATGTTTGCCGAGTTGGCCGACATCATCCCCGGAGCGGCAAATTGGCCACGCTTCACAACCAACCAGAGCGAGCGCTTTGAGGCACGCTTGTCCATGGTGGAAATACTTGACTCGCCGAGCCTGTTCCTGCGGGGCATGGCTGGAAGTCGGCTACCGATCGCCGTTGCACACGGGGAGGGTTTTGCCAACTTCACGCATCGCGGTGACGCAAGTCAGGCGATCGGCGCCATGCGCTTCGTCGACAACGTCGGGCGCGGCACGGAGGCCTATCCTGCCAATCCGAATGGCAGCCCGGGCGGGCTCACGGCAGTGACCACAGCCGACGGTCGCTTCACTGCCATGATGCCGCACCCCGAGCGTGTGTTTCGCAACATCCAGATGAGTTGGAGCGCAGGCCACGTCAACGACTTCAGTCCCTGGATGCAACTCTGGCGCAACGCGCGTCGCTGGGTAGGTTGATGCCGGTCCAGCGGCGGCTACCGTGCGAGGCTGTTTCTTCGAACCCGGAATTTCGGGCTCTGGCGTCCATTCGGGGCATCGCGGTGGATCTGCGCTACGCCGGGTGCGATAACTTTGTCGGACGAAACCTCTACGGTGACTTGAACTGTGCCTGGCTGCAGCGCGAGGCTGCCGCAGGCTTGGAGCGCGCGGCGTCGATGTTGGGACAAGGGTATCCCGCATTGACGCTGCTGGTGCTCGATGCGCTGCGCCCGCATCGGGTGCAGCAGCAACTGTGGCAGCACCTGGAGGGAACGGAACTGCGGTCATACCTTGCGGACCCCGCGCGCGGATCCATCCACTCCTTTGGCATGGCCGTCGATGTGACGCTGATGGACGATACCGGTACCGCGCTGGATATGGGAACCGGCTTTGACGACCTGTCCGAGTTGTCGCATCCGGATCTTGAAGACGCGCATCTGGCGCAGGGTCGTTTGAGCCCGGAGCAGTTTGCGAACCGCATGGTCCTGCGCAACGCGATGTGCGGGAGCGGATTTCGCGCCATCCACAGCGAGTGGTGGCACTTCGATTTCGGCGACCGTGATCTGATCCGCCAGCACTACTTGCGCATCGATTGACCCAGTAGCTGCGCCCTGCCGGGCGCACACGAAAAAGGCCCGCGTTGTGCGGGCCCTGGTTTGATGCGCATCGGAGCCAAGCCCCGACCGGGGATATCAACCGCCGTGAATCCTCATCATCACCGGCACGATCAGCAGCGCCACGATGTTGATGATCTTGATCAGTGGGTTTACGGCCGGGCCGGCGGTGTCCTTGTAGGGGTCGCCCACGGTGTCACCGGTGACAGCGGACTTGTGCGCTTCGGAGCCCTTGCCGCCAAAGTTGCCGTCTTCGATGTACTTCTTGGCGTTGTCCCAGGCACCGCCGCCGGTACACATGGAAATCGCCACGAACAGACCGGTCACGATCGTGCCCATCAGCAGGCCACCCAGCGCCTTGGGGCCGAGGATCAGGCCGACCAGAATCGGCACCACCACCGGCAGCAGCGACGGGATCATCATTTCCTTTATGGCAGCGGTCGTGAGCATATCGACAGCGGTGTCGTACTCGGGTTTGGCCGTGCCTTCCATGATGCCCTTGATCTCGCGGAACTGGCGCCGCACTTCCACCACCACGGAGCCGGCAGCGCGGCCCACCGCCTCCATCGCCATCGCGCCAAAGAGGTAGGGGATAAGACCACCAATGAACAAACCGATGATGACCAGCGGGTCCTTCAGATCAAAGCTGATGGCGTGGCCATAGCCTTCGAGCTTGTGCGTGTAGTCGGCAAACAGCACCAGCGCGGCCAGGCCGGCGGAACCGATGGCGTAGCCCTTGGTCACAGCCTTGGTGGTGTTGCCCACCGCGTCCAGCGGATCGGTGATGTCGCGCACGCTGGCGGGCATCTCGGACATTTCGGCGATACCGCCGGCGTTGTCGGTGATGGGGCCGTACGCGTCCAGCGCCACCACGATGCCAGCCATGCTGAGCATGGACGTGGCAGCGACGGCGACGCCATACAGGCCAGCCAGCCAGTAGGCGGTACCGATGGCCATGCAGACGAAAATCACGGGCCATGCGGTGGAACGCATGGACACGCCGAGGCCGGCAATGATGTTCGTGCCGTGTCCCGTGGTGGAGGCTTGCGCAATGTGGCGCACGGGTGCGTATTGCGTGCCGGTGTAGTACTCGGTGATGACCACCAGCGCTGCGGTCAGGATCAGGCCGACGGCGCAGGCACCAAACAGCGCCGTTGCCGTGACCAGGCTGCCGTCAGCCAGCTTGATGGCTGTTGGGAACAGGCTCTGGGTCACGAAGTAGAAGGCGATGAGCGACAGGATGCCGGCGACGGCCAGACCCTTGTACAGCGCCGGCATGACGTTCTTCATGCCGGGCGAGGCCTTGACGAAGAAGCAGCCGATGATGGAGGCGACGATGGACACCGCGCCCAGTGCCAGCGGGTACATCACCGCTACCGTGCCCACGCTCGTCAGCAGCAACGCGCCCAGCACCATGGTCGCGATCAAGGTCACTGCGTAGGTTTCAAAAAGGTCCGCGGCCATGCCGGCGCAGTCGCCCACGTTGTCGCCCACGTTGTCGGCGATCACGGCCGGGTTGCGCGGGTCGTCTTCCGGAATGCCCGCTTCAACCTTGCCCACCAGATCCGCGCCCACATCCGCACCCTTGGTGAAAATGCCGCCGCCCAGACGGGCAAAAATGGAAATGAGCGAGGAGCCGAAGGCAAAGCCGATCAGCGGATTGAGCAACTCAGCCAGGGTTTGCGTGGTGTTGGGTCCGGCACTGCTGACCAGGAACCAGTAGAAACCGGTCACACCCAGCAGACCCAGTCCCACCACCAGCATGCCGGTGATGGCGCCGCCACGAAACGCCACGTCCAGCGCCGGGCCAATGCCTTTGGTGGCGGCTTGCGCGGTGCGCACGTTGGCGCGCACCGAGATGTTCATGCCGATGAAGCCGCAGGCGCCTGAGAGCACGGCACCCACGACGAAACCGGTGGCCGTCAGGAAGTCCAGAAACGCAGCGATAAGTACCGTGAGCACCACGCCCACCATGGCGATGGTTTTGTATTGACGCGCCAGGTAGGCCGCCGCCCCGGTTTGAATGGCGGCGGCAATTTCTTGCATCCGCGCATTGCCTGCGTCTTGGGAAAGAATCCAACTGCGCGTCCAGAAGCCGTAAGCCACGGCGATGAACCCGCAGACGAGCGCCAGAATCAGCGCTGAGTTGCCAGACATAGAGATCTCCTAAAGGATTGTTGTTTCGCTCGGGAAGGAACAGTTCGCGCTTGCGCGGTGTTCCCGCTGAGTTGCTTCCTCGTGCTGCTGCGGCAGGTGAGTGCGCAGCGCAGCCGATTGGCCAACCCGCGCAATGTACTTTGAAAACCCTTGCGTTAACTTACTGGGAAAGCGGCCCGTCAGTAAAATGAGGGTTAATACTTACTGAGAATCTGTGGGACAGAGGTTACTGGGGTCAGACACCAATTTCGCTGCGGCGCTTTGCGCCGCATCTTAAGATCGAGCCATCGGTTCGGCGAATTTGGGCGCTGACCCCAAAAACCCAGCTCCGTCCCCAATTGCTCAAGTGCTCCCTGATCTACCTCACTACAAAGAGACCGCCATGTCACTCGATAACGTCACCCCTGGAAAAAACGTCCCCGAATCCTTCAACGTCATCATCGAAATCCCGATGAATGCCGACCCCGTGAAGTACGAGGTGGACAAGGCCACAGGTGCCATCTTCGTGGACCGTTTCATGAGTACGGCGATGCACTATCCCACCAACTACGGCTACGTTCCCAAGACCATTTCAGGCGACGGTGACCCGGTGGACGTGCTGGTGATTACGCCTGTGCCGCTGATCCCGGGGGTCGTGGTGCCGTGCCGGGCCATCGGCATCCTGAAGATGGAGGACGAAGCGGGACAGGACGGCAAGGTGCTGGCCGTTCCGATCGACAAGGTGCTGTCGCTCTATACACGCTGGCAGAAACCCGACGACTTGAGTCCGGTGCGCCTGAAAACCATTGCCCACTTCTTCGAGCACTACAAGGATCTGGAAGACGGCAAATGGGTCAAGATCCTGGGCTGGGAAGGCCCCGAGTCGGCGCGCCAGGAAATCATGGACGGCATCGCCAACTACCAAAAGGATCATTCCTGAAACCTTGTGGGACAGTCCGCAGCGACACGAAGTGCGCCAGTTCTGTCCTCAACTGATCAGGGGTCAGTTCACTCGTCCTCCATCACGGCCGTTCGAT
This sequence comes from uncultured beta proteobacterium, assembly GCA_903832285.1. GTDB lineage: Bacteria > Pseudomonadota > Gammaproteobacteria > Burkholderiales > Burkholderiaceae_C > CAIKVZ01. The sequence goes on from CAILAY010000020.1 coordinate 65,640, forward strand.
GCAGTGATGCCAGTTTGAGCTGCGTGGCCGGTGGCACCTGGGCGTAGTGTGAAAACGCAATGCTGTACGAGCCTTGACCACCGGTCAATGACTTCAACCGCGACTGGTATTCGTCGAGTTCTGCCAATGGCACGAGGGCGCTGATGGCCACGGAGGCCAGACCCCGTGGTTGCGTTCCCGTGACCTGGCCGCGCTTTGCTGCCAGGTCACCGGTCAGGTCACCGATAGCCTGCTCCGGTGCCAGCACGTCAATGTCCACCAGCGGTTCCAGCACGATCGGCTTCGCGGCCCGGATGGCGTCGATAGTGGCCTTTCTGCCAGCGGCTACGAAGGCGATTTCCTTGCCGTCGACGGCATGAGTTTTTCCGTCGTACACAGTGACCCGCAGGTCGTGCACCGGGAAGCCCGCTACCACGCCATCGGAGAGCGCCTGGCGCACACCCTTTTCCACCGCTGGAATGAAGACACCCGGAATGGCGCCACCCTTGACCACGTCCACAAACTCGAAACCGGCGCCACGTTCCAGTGGTTCGATGCGCAAGGAGACTTCGCCAAATTGGCCCGCGCCACCGCTTTGCTTCTTGTGTCGGCAATGGCCCTCGGCGTGGGACGTGATGGTCTCTCGATAGGCGATCTGTGGTGGCGTGCAGTCCAACTCCAGCTTGAACTGCTGCTGCAGACGCGCAAGTTTTGCGCGCAGGTGCATTTCGCCCAGACCTCGAATCACTGTTTCGTTGGTGACCGGGTGCCGCTCCACCTTGAAACAGGGATCCTCCAATTCGAGTTTGTGCAGCACGTCGAATAGCCGCTGCTCATCGCCCTTGCGCCGCGTCTGCACCGCCAGACCCTGCATCGGCAGCGGAAACTCCAACGGTTTGAGGTGGATATGGTCTTCGTCGTGCGAGTCGTGCAGCACGCTGTCGAATGAAAGCTCTTCCACCTTGGCCACAGCGCCGACTTCGCCCGGTACAAGGGCCTCGACCTCGACATATTCCTTACCCTGCAACTGGTACAAGTGGCTGACCTTGAAGGCGCGCCGTGAGTCGCCGACGAACAACTGGGCGTCGCGGCGCACGGTGCCCTGATGCACCCGAAAGACGCCCATCTTGCCCATGAAAGGGTCGCTGATGATCTTGAAGACGTGCGCCAGCACATGCTTTTCTGGATCGGCGTCGGCATGAAATGCCACGGCCTCTGAGTTGTCGGGATTGCCCCGATAAAAGGGCGCCGCATTGCCCTCCAGCGGACTCGGAGCCAGTTGTGCCAATGCGTTCAGCAATTGCGCCACACCGGCACCGGTTTTGGCCGACACGAACAGTATCGGAATCAGATGGCCGGCGCGCAGCGCGCGTTCAAATGGCGCATGCAATTCGTCCGGATTCGGGTCGGACCCTTCTTCCAGATAACGCGCCAGCAGGCTTTCGTCTTCCTCCACGATCTGGTCGATGAGCGCGCGATGCGCTGCGGCGATGGAGGCGAAGTCGCTCTCGCCATGATCATGGCCCAGCAATTCGACCACCTCCTGCCCGTGTTTTGCCGGCAGGTCCAACAGCAGGCATTCGCGTCCGAAACGCTCGCGCATATCGGACACCAGTTGCGGCAGATCGACGTTGTCGGCGTCGATCTTGTTCACCACGATCATGCGACACAAGCCGCGCGCAGCGGCCAGCCTCATCATGCGTTCGGTGGTGAGTTCGATTCCGGTTTGCGCATTGACCACAATCAGCGCCGTGTCCACCGCTGCCAGCGCGCCCAGCGCCTGCCCCGCGAAGTCGGGGAAGCCGGGGGTGTCGATAAGTTGCAGCTGCGCGCCCTTCCAGGCGAGGCCGACCAGGGCCGAATTGATCGAGTGACCCAGGTCTTTTTCCTGTGGGTCGAAGTCGCAGACGGTGTTGCCCTTTTCAACCGACCCGCGACTGATAATGGCACCAGCGGCAGCCAGCAGCGATTCGACGAGGGTGGTTTTTCCACAGGCGCCGTGCCCCACCAGGGCCAGGCTACGGATGGAAGCGGTTGGATGCGGGCTCATAAGTCTCCCTCATGAAATGCTGAATTGAAGCATGCAATGTCAGCGATTAAGTAGCTGCGAGCGATCCGCGGCAACACCTTGTGATCGAACCTCCTGCGTGAACGCCAGATTCTAGCGCTCGGTCTGAGTGCCAGCATCCATTGAGTGCTCGCAACTGCTCGGTAGCACCGAGACCCGCACGCAACACAAATTATTGCGTTTCGAGTGTGAAAACTTGCCAAGGTTCACCGTAAACTTTCCGATAAGCCATTGGCACAGTCATACGTGACTGGACCATGATTTGCCTTGATGATTGGCATGGATAATGGCGATACCATTCGCTGACAAATCACATATAGGAGTGACACGTGAACTTTTTATCTGACATGAAGATCGGCACCCGTTTGGGACTTGGATTCGGCATTGTCACTTTGATGCTCATGGCCATCGCCGCGATCGGCATCAGCCGGATCAACGCGGTGGATCACAACACCGAGATCATCCTGCACGACCGGTACGTCAAGGTTGCCCTCAGCCAGGAACTTGAAAATGAAGTCAATAAGCAATCACGCGCCCTGCGAACGGCAATGATTGCGGCCGATGCCGCGGTGGTTAAGAGCGAATTGGAGAAGATTGAAGTTTCCGCGCCGCTCGTTGCGAAGATCGTTGAAAAACTCGAAGCCATCATTCAAACCGACAAGGGTAAAGCGGCGCTCAAGGCCCTGGAGGAGGCGCGGCGAAACTTCAAACTGCACGAGCATGACCTGGTCGAGATGATCAAGAATGGCAAAGTGGATGAGGGGCGCGTCTATCTTGTCAAGAATATGCTGGCGCCTCAGACCGCTTACCTTTCGGCGATCGATGCCTTCCAGGATACGCAGACTCAGGGCATGGAACAGTTTGGCGAAGAGGCTGCGGCCCTGACCCGAAGCACCAACGTTTTTATGCTGACGCTTGCGGCGCTTGCGACCTTTGTGGCACTTGGGATTGGCTACTGGCTTACAAGATCCATTACTCGACCCGTGGACCAGGCGCTTCGAATCGCCGAAACAGTCGCGGGCGGAGACCTGACAAGCCATATCGAGGTATCCCATTCCGACGAAACGGGGTTGCTGCTTGCAGCGCTCAAGCGCATGCAGGAAAGCCTGGCGGCGGTCGTGACCACGGTGCGCCAGGGATCGGAGGGCGTCGCGACGGCCAGCGCGCAAATCGCCTCGGGCAATCACGACCTTTCCAGTCGCACAGAGAGCCAGGCCAGCGCTTTGGAACAAACCGCAGCGTCCATGGAAGAACTCAGTTCGACGGTGAAGCAAAACGCGGACAACGCCCGGCAGGCGAACCAGTTGGCCATGAGCGCCAGCAGCGTGGCCGTCAAGGGCGGCGAGGTCGTGGGTCAGGTGGTGGAAACCATGAAAGGCATCAACGACGCGTCCAAGAAGATTTCGGACATCATCAGTGTCATCGACGGCATCGCCTTCCAGACCAATATCCTGGCGCTCAATGCGGCAGTGGAAGCGGCTCGGGCCGGTGAGCAGGGTCGGGGCTTTGCGGTGGTGGCAAGTGAAGTGCGCAGCCTGGCCGGGCGCAGCGCCGAGGCCGCCAAGGAAATCAAGGCGCTGATCTCCGCCAGCGTGGAGCGTGTGGACCAGGGCACGGTGCTGGTGGACCAGGCGGGAACCACGATGCAGGAGGTGGTGAGCAGCATCCGGCGTGTGACCGATATCATGGGCGAGATCAGCGCCGCCAGCCAGGAGCAGAGCCTGGGCGTGGCGCAAGTGGGAGAGGCGGTCACTAGCCTGGACCAGACCACGCAGCAAAACGCCGCGCTGGTGGAACAGATGGCTGCCGCTGCCAGCAGCCTGAACTCACAGGCGGGTGAGTTGGTGCAGGCGGTCGCGGTATTCAAGCTCGCAGCAGGTCAGGGCCGCAGTAATGCAACCCGCGTCGCCAATCGAGTCGCCGCGCCAAAAATCTACCCCGTCGCTGCGGAAAGGAGGGGTCCGAGTCGTGCACCGGTGACTGCGCTGAAGCCCAAGCCTGCAGCCAAGGTCAATCTGGCGTCGAATGCGCCCAAGCTGACAGCGAATGCGCCCGCGCCCGCAGCCCCCGCGACCGGAGGTGACGACTGGGAGTCTTTCTGAGGCTTTGCGGGACAGACCAGGAACTACGCGCAGCGAGTTTTGCTCTGTCCCCAACGTATTGAGATGGCGGGACAGAGCTGCGCTGACTTCAACTGATCAGGGGTGTCTTGCGGGACAGGGACCTTTCAGTCCCTCTGCCGTAGCGGGCTGCGCTGGTCCAACTCCTGCAGGTACGATTCGATTCCCTGGCCTTCACGTTCCAGAAAACGTTGCACCGCATCGGCAAATGCAGGGTGAGCCAGCCAGTGCGCGCTGCTGGTTTTGACCGGCAGCAGTGCACGCGCCATCTTGTGTTCACCCTGGGCGCCGCCTTCAAAGCGCTGCACGCCGTGATGAATGCACCATTGCAGTGGCTGGTAGTAGCACAGCTCAAAATGCAGGCAGTCCACGCGTTCCAGCGCTCCCCAGTAGCGACCGTAGGCGACACGGTGCTTCAAGGGATCTGACGGCAGGCAGTCCGACAATCCGATCAGGCTGCTGGCGACAGGCTTGTCATCGCGCTCTGCCACAAAGAGCAGCCAGTTCTGCGCCATATGCGTTGCCATGGATTGAAAGAAACTGCGATTCAGGTAAGGTGCGTTGCCATGTTCCAGGTAGGTACGTTCGTAACAACAGTAAAAGAAGTCCCAGTCCTGCGCGCTGATATCTTTGCCCTGCGACCAGCGGATCGCCACACCTGCGTCGCTCACTTTGCGCCGCTCCTGGCGGATCTTCTTGCGCTTGTCCTGCGTCAGCGCGCACAGGAACTGATCGAAGTCCTTATAGCGGTCGTTATTCCAGTGAAACTGCACGTTGTGGCGCAACATCATTCCGGCCTGTGCGCAGACGGCTTCATCGTCCTGCGCGATGAACAGCAGGTGCAGCGACGACAGACCCTGATCCTGGCACCACTGCAAGAGCATGTTCAACAGCGCTTCGCGCGCCGAGTTGTCAATGGCCATGAGTCTGCTGCCGGGAACAGGCGTAAATGGCACGGCGGCCAGCGCCTTGGGATAGTAGGCGAGGCTGTGTTCGGCATACGCGTTGGCCCAGGCCCAGTCGAACACGTACTCACCATGGGAATGGGTCTTGAGATACAGGGCGCAAGCAGCGCAAAGTCGCATGACACCTGCGTCATCGCATTGCCAGAGTGTCAGGAAGCGTGGTGTCCAACCGGTTTGCGGTACAGCGCAGCCCGTGCGGTGCAAAGCCGCCAGGTATTCATGGCGCAGAAACGGATTGGGCTGCGATTGAGACGCCAGCAGCGCGTTCCAAGCTTCCGCTGAAACATCCAGAGGCGAATTCAATACCCGAATGACATAATCAAGCTCACCCGCTTCGCTCTTCACACTGCAATCCGTTCATCTTGGCTTTTACCCATGCTGCGGCCCGCCCATTGAAGGTCTGGCACCGGCAGGTCCCACACTTTGACTTGTGTACTCATGACTCTCAAAATTGGCGTGGCTCAACTCAACTTCGTCGTCGGCGACCTGGTTGGCAACGCGGACAAGATCATTCACGCGGCCAACACGGCTTACGACCAGGGTGCACGTTTGCTCCTGACGCCGGAACTGGCGATTTGCGGCTATGCGGCCGAAGACCTGTTCCTGCGCCCGTCCTTCATCGCCGCCTGCAATGATGCCGTGAAACGGGTGGCAGACGAACTTGCAGGGTTAAAGGGCCTGAACGTCGTTGTGGGGCACCCCCAGCACGATCCGCGCGCACAGGCCTTGCGCAGCCGCTCGGTGGCGGTGCCGGGCCTGTTCAATGGCGCCAGCGTGCTGCGCGAGGGTCTTGTGGTGGCGCACTATGCCAAGCGTGAACTGCCCAACTATCAGGTGTTTGATGAACGCCGCTATTTCCAACCCGGCCACGAGTGCTGTGTGTTCGAAGTCGCCGGCGTCAAGGTGGGTTTGCTGATTTGCGAGGACGCCTGGTTTGATGAGCCAGCGCGCTTGGCCAAAGCGGCGGGCGCGCAATGGCTGGCAGTTATCAACGCCTCACCCTTTCACGTGGGAAAGGGAGGCGAGCGGCATCAGCGCATGGCTGAACGGGTACGCTCCGCAGGATTGCCGCTGCTGTATGTGCATCTGGTTGGTGGTCAGGATGAAGTGGTGTTTGACGGCGCCTCGTTTGCCTTGAATGCCTCGGGCCAGGTGACGGCCCGGGCCAGCAGCTTTAAGGAAGAGTTGCTGTTGCTGGAGTTGCAGGGAACTGCGCCCGCATTGCAAATGGTGGCAAATGGACCGATGGCGCAAGACCGCCCGGATGAGGCGGAACTGTGGGATGCCCTGGTGCTGGGCGTACGCGACTACGTCGGCAAGAATGGGTTTCCGGGTGTGCTGCTGGGGCTTTCGGGGGGTATCGATTCGGCCCTCGTGCTGGCTATTGCGGTGGATGCTCTCGGTCCAGACAGGGTGCGCGCCGTGATGATGCCGTCGCCCTATACGGCAGATATTTCCTGGATCGATGCGCGTGCGATGGCACAGGGAATGGGCGTGCGCTACGACGAGATTGCCATCGCACCGGCAGTTGAGGCGTTCAAGGCGTCTTTGAGCGCCGAGTTCGCGGGGTTGAAGCAGGACGCGACGGAAGAAAACATCCAGGCCCGCATCCGGGGGACGCTGCTCATGGCGCTGTCCAACAAGTTCGGCTCCATCGTTCTCACCACCGGCAACAAGAGCGAGATGGCCACGGGCTACTGCACGCTGTACGGAGACATGGCCGGTGGCTTTGCAGTGATCAAGGACCTGGTGAAAACCACCGTGTTCAAACTGGCGCATTGGCGCAATGCACACGACCCCTACGGCACAGGCGCCAGTCCCATTCCCGAGCGCATCATCACGCGTCCACCAAGCGCCGAACTGCGGCCCGACCAGACCGATCAGGACAGCCTGCCTCCGTATGAAATTCTGGATGCCATTTTGCAGCGCTATATGGAAAACGACCAGAGTACGCAACAGATCATCGACGCCGGATTCGATGCTGCGGTGGTGCAGCGAGTGACGCACCTCATCAAGATCAACGAATACAAAAGGCGTCAGTCACCTGTGGGAATTCGTGTGACGCATCGAAGCTTCGGCAAGGATTGGCGTTATCCTATTACGAGTAAATTCAAAGCCTGATTCCATTTTCAAAGGAAACCCACATGAAGCAAATCACTGCCGTCATCAAACCCTTCAAGCTCGAAGAAGTGCGCGAGGCGTTGGCCGAGTGCGGTGTCACGGGTTTGACCGTCACGGAGGTCAAGGGTTTCGGTCGCCAGAAAGGCCACACCGAGCTCTATCGCGGCGCCGAGTATGTGGTTGACTTCCTGCCCAAAGTGAAAGTTGAAGTGGTCGTCAAGACCGACGATGTGGACCGATGCGTAGACGCCATCATCAAGGCCGCACACACCGGGAAGATCGGCGACGGCAAGATTTTTGTTACCGCAGTCGAGCGTGTAGTGCGAATCCGCACCGGTGAACTCGACGACGCCGCAGTCTAGATTTCCAGCAGCCGTGTGGCCGGCGTCAATCCGGCCGCCTGCACCAGATCGGGCAGCAACGGCAGCACATCAGCGCTGGTGCGGATCAGATCCATTTGCCAGTTGCCCAGGAATTGCTGTTCCACGGTGGAGTGCAGAAAACCCAGCAGCTGGTCGTAATAGCCCTCGACGTTGAGGACTCCAATCGGCTTGTCGTGGTAGCCCAGTTGTCGCCAGGTCCAAACTTCAAACAATTCTTCGAACGTTCCGATGCCGCCTGGCAAGGCGAGGAAGACGTCGGCCCGTTCGGCCATCATGTGTTTGCGCTCGTGCATGGTGTGAACAATATGCAGTTCGGTGCAATCGTGGTTGGCTGCTTCCATCTCGACCAATGCCTGCGGGATAACGCCTATCACGGTGCCACCTGCAGCCAATGTCGCTTGCGCCACGATGCCCATCAACCCACCCTTGCCGCCGCCATACACCAGCTGCCCGCCATGGGCGCCGATCCAGTCGCCCACCGCTGCTGCGGCCCTGGCGAACTCGGGCCGGGTGCCCTGGCGGGACCCGCAGTAAACGCAGATCGAGAACTGGGGTGTCATGCCAACCATTTCTGGAGCAGGGCGGCGCCCCAGATGCCCGCACAAAGTATCAAGCTCAACAGTACGGCCGCGCTGCCCATGTCTTTTGCGCGCTTGGACAAATCGTGCCACTCGGGTCCGATGCGGTCGATCGCCGCTTCAAGTCCGGTGTTGAGCAACTCCACGATCAAGACCAGCAGCATGGAGCCCGCAAGCAGCGCCGTTTCCACCCAGCCACGACCGAGCCAAAACGACAATGGAAGCGCCACCAGTGCGACTTTGGCTTCTTGCCGGAATGCCGTTTCATCCCAGCCCGCCTGCAGGCCTTGCAGCGAATAACCGGTGGCGTGCCAAAGGCGGCGCCAGCCGCTGCGCGCTTTCTGTGGATTCACGGGGTCAACGCCCGAGGGTGGAGATACATGAGAAGACATGCATCCATTGTCGCCGAGGAAACAGGCGTTATCGTTTGACGGGGGCGCACGAGATCAATCGGGTACCGGCAAGGGCGTCATGCCAGAACTGTTGTTGCGGATGAAAGCGGCTCAGGACCGCCCACACGGCGATCCATCCGACCACGATGACAGCCGACTCTTGGCCAGACAAATGGAAGAGATCAATCACCGCCAGGGGGGGAAGAAACCAAAACCAACTCAGCAGGTAACGGCCCAACGCACGCCACTGCGTCAAGCTTCTCCCCTTTGTGTCGACCAGCCGAATGTGCCAGGTCTTCATGGCAAGGGTTTGCCCCCGGGACCAGAACCAGGTGAAGTAAATGCCGAACACAACAAAAAGAAAGGCCTGCAATGCGTTCCGGTTGTTCATGGCATTGCGGGTCTGGCTCAGCGTGCCAAACAGGTAAGCCGCAACAAAAAATACACCGAACAAAAGCAAACCTTCGTACAGCAGGCAAGCCAGGCGCCGACGCAGACTCGGCGCAATCAGCGGAATGGAGGAAACCGGAACGCGGTCGGACATGACAGGGCAACAGCGGCCTGTAAACACTGGCGGGATCAGTCCGCGGAGCTCAAATTGGGCGCCGCCACAGAAGGAACGGTTGCCGACTGCGGCGCCGATGCGGCGGCGGACGCCGTCAAAGGCCTCTCGGTACGTGGCAAAAGAGTCTTCTGGTCGACTTTATGGGTTGCGGCGGCAATTTTCTGACCAGGCTTGGCAGATCTCGGCGAGGTTGGCACCAAGGTCAGTTTTTCGGCTGCGTCGGGTTTGACAACCGAGGCAGCACCCTTTTGGGCCGGCTGCTTGCTGGCCAACTTATTCTTTTCCTCCGGGCTAAGCGCCTGATAGGCTTGCCACTTTTCCTGCTTTTCGGCAGGGGAAATGGTCTTGGCCTGGGCGTAATTCAGGCGTGCCTGGGTGCGTTGCTGTGAGCTGAGCGTGACCCACTCCGTCATTCTGCCCTGCAGCTTGGCCTGCTCCGCGCCAGGCATGCTGGGGTAATTCTTCGACAGTACCAGCCACTTGCGCTTTTGGGCCTCGCTCAGGCCACCCCAGTGGCTGTGTAGCGGCTGCAGTGCCAGTTGTTGGGCGGGAGTCAGTTCAGTCCACTGCGGGCGCGAAACGAGGCTGCTGTCAGGCTTAGGGGCTGATGCACGTGACGATGCGGGGGCGCTTGAATGGACCGACGGCTTGGGTGGACTGACGGACCCTGGCGTCTCGCCCGCAGCGACCCAGTTTGCCATCGCCACCAGCAGCGCAGCACCTGGAATCATCCATTGCGCCCTGTGCAGGCGCACCATCACGAACAGCCGCTTGCGCATACCGGGTGTGAGTTCTAACGAGCCTGATCCTGGCCTGCCTTGAGGAAGTTGACGAAGCCCGGATCAGCGTAAGCTGATGGCGGTAATTCGTCAGTCAGGATGGCTGAATCGACTTCAGCAACCTCATCGGCACGGTATTGGTCTTGCACCACGTTGATGCTGACCAAGCCCATCGCCAGAACCACCAGGGGAACGGCAGATACCAGACGGCTCCACCAATTGAGACCTTCGTCGCCGAAGGTGAGGGCGGCCGCGCCGCCGGAATTGACCGATACAGCGGCGGTCCGGGTGACAGTGATTTTGCGCTTGGATAGCGCTTGCATGCGCGCAGCGCGCAGACGTTCCGAGACCTCGTATGGCAGATCAGCCGTGGCGCCCGACAGTCGGGCTGCCAACTTCAGACCATACTGATTTTGCAAATTTTCCGTGCGTCGGTGGAGTGAGTCAGTCATAGTCTTATTCCCTTGGCTTTGAGCGCAGCACTCAGCGCCTGCGTGGCCCTGAAACAGTGCACCTTCACGCTGCCCTCAGAGCAGCCCATCGCTGCAGCGGTCTCGGCAACGTCCATCTCCTCCCAGTAACGCATGAGGAAGGCTTCCCGTTGACGCGGCGACAACTGCTGCAACTCAGTTTCGATTTCATGCAAGACTTGTGCCCGACTGGTGGTTGTTTCTGCACTCTCGGTACCTTCGGAGTCATTTTCCACCTCCAAAGTTTCCAAAATATCAAAATCTTCGTCTTCTGCGGCGCTGTGGTAGTCACTGAAGTTGGAAAACAAGGCGTTGCGCGTCTTCTGCCGACGAAACCAGTCCAGGGTGCAGTTTGACAGGATACGCTGGAACAGCAATGGCAGTTCGGCAGCCGGTTTATCCCCGTAGTGCTCCGCCAACTTCATCATGCTCTCCTGCACGATATCCAGTGCGGATTCCTCGTTGCGGACGTGATAGACGGAGCGTTTGAACGCACGTTGTTCCACACCCTTGAGGAATTCTGAGAGTTCTTGTTCTGTGGCCAAGGCGGCGGCTTCCGGTGGTGGAACGACCCCGCCAAGTTCACGGGAACGTGTCGGGAATTTGGGTACTGGCAAATTATCGCATTGCCGCAAAGTGGGCCAAAAATGACGACGGGCGCAATTCAATCTTGGGAGGTCGCTGAAAATGCTGCGATGCAATGCGATAATCGAGCCGCAAGTCAAAAAAGGCAAAAGGGTCCCGGTTCGGCGGTTCAACTGTACCGCCCATGGCCGCGACCTCAAGTCCTGCCACCGCTCCACAAGGGTTTGGTGAAGGGGCACCCAAGGTTTTTCGTTAGAGAAATTCACAAAGGTTCATCATGGAATTATCGAAGGCCGAACTCTCGGCAACATCGGCAGTCGCTCATCCCGCGTCCAAACCTCTTCCTGAACTCATGGGCTCGGAGATTCTCGTCAGGGCACTGCAGGCCGAGGGCGTGAAGTACATCTGGGGTTACCCGGGCGGCGCTGTTCTATACATTTACGACGCTCTGTACAAGCAGGACACGATGCAGCACGTGCTGGTGCGCCATGAGCAGGCAGCGGTGCATGCAGCCGATGGCTACGCGCGCGCTACGGGCGACGTGGGTGTGGCGCTGGTGACCTCCGGACCCGGTCTGACCAACGCCGTCACGGGCATTGCGACCGCCTACATGGACAGCATTCCGATGGTGATCGTTGCGGGCCAGGTGCCGACGCACGCCATCGGCCAGGACGCGTTTCAGGAATGCGACACTGTGGGCATCACGCGCCCCGTCGTGAAACACAATTTTTTGGTGAAGGATGTGCGCGATCTGGCCCTGACCATGAAGAAGGCCTTTCACATCGCGCGCAGTGGCCGACCGGGTCCGGTGGTCGTGGATATTCCCAAGGACGTGTCCTTCAAGAAGATTCCCTACACCGGTTATCCGGATTCGGTGGAGATGCGTTCCTACAACCCGGTCCGCAAGGGTCATTCGGGGCAAATCCGAAAGGCATTGCAGTTGCTGCTTTCGGCCAAGCGGCCATATATCTATACCGGCGGCGGGGTGGTGGCGAGCAACGCCTCGGCTGAGTTGCGCGCGCTGGTGGACCTGCTGGGCTATCCGACCACGCAAACGCTGATGGGCCTGGGCTCTTATCCGGCGAGTGACCGAAAGTTCCTTGGCATGCTGGGTATGCACGGCACACTCGAAGCGAACAACGCCATGCAGAACTGCGATGTGCTGCTGGCTGTGGGGGCGCGCTTCGACGATCGGGTGATCGGCAATCCGAAGCACTTTTCCCAAAACGAACGCAAGATCATTCACATCGACATCGATCCGTCAAGCATTTCCAAGCGTGTGAAAGTGGACATACCGATTGTGGGCGACGTCAAGGACGTATTGACCGAAATGATCACGGTCATCCGGGAAGGCAGCGTCAAGCCCGATCCTGCCGCTTTGAGCGCGTGGTGGGAAACCATCGAGGGTTGGCGTAGACGTGACTGCCTCAAGTACGACCATGGTAAGGGCGACGTGATCAAGCCGCAGTACGTGGTGGAAACGCTTTGGAATATGACCAAGGACGCCGACGCCTATATCACCTCAGACGTGGGTCAGCACCAGATGTGGGCGGCGCAGTACTACCGTTTTGACGAACCGCGGCGCTGGATCAATTCGGGCGGATTGGGCACCATGGGCGTGGGCATTCCCTACGCCATGGGCATCAAACTGGCCAAGCCGCAAAGCGAGGTATTTTGCGTGACCGGGGAGGGGTCGGTACAGATGTGCATTCAGGAACTCTCGACCTGCCTGCAATACAACACGCCGATCAAGATCGTCGCGCTGAACAACCGGTACCTGGGCATGGTACGTCAGTGGCAGGAAATCGAATACTCGGGCCGCTACAGCCACAGCTACATGGATGCGTTGCCCAATTTCGTCAAGCTGGCAGAAGCGTATGGTCACGTCGGTCTGCTGATCGAGCGTCCGCAGGATGTGGAGGGCGCCTTGCGCGAGGCGCGCAAGCTCAAGGACCGCACCGTGTTCATGGACTTCCGCACCGACCCCACGGAGAACGTTTTTCCGATGGTGAAAGCCGGCATGGGCATCACTGAAATGCTGCTTGGATCGGAGGACCTTTGATATGAAACACATCATTGCAGTGTTGCTGGAAAACGAACCCGGCGCCCTGTCTCGCGTGGTGGGCTTGTTCTCGGCTCGTGGCTACAACATCGAGTCGCTGACCGTGGCGCCCACGGAGGACCCGAGCCTGTCGCGCATGACGATACAGACCACGGGCTCCGACGATGTGATCGAACAGATCACCAAGCACCTGAATCGGTTGATCGAAGTCGTCAAGGTTGTGGACCTGACCGAAGGCGCCTACACCGAGCGCGAACTCATGATGGTCAAGGTGCGCGCCGTGGGCAAGGAGCGCGAAGAGATGAAGCGCATGGCCGACATTTTTCGCGGACGCATCATCGACGTGACCGAAAAAAGCTACACCATCGAGTTGACCGGCGACCAGGGCAAGAACGACGCGTTCCTGGAGGCTCTGGAGCGCGGCGCGATCCTGGAGACGGTGCGCACCGGCTCCAGCGGCATTGGCCGGGGAGAGCGCATTTTGCGGGTCTGAGTTTCCTAAGTCCGTGCGCGCGTTTCGACAGGCTCAACGCGAACGGATTTCCAAGTGGCGAGTTCGTTCACCGTTCGCCCTGAGCCTGTCGAAGGGCATTTTCGCCAACCACTGTTTCGGAGATAAGAATGAAAGTTTTTTACGATAAGGATTGTGATTTGAGCCTGATCAAGGGCAAGACGGTCGCCATCATCGGCTACGGCAGCCAGGGCCACGCACACGCGCAAAACTTGAACGATTCGGGTGTCAAGGTCGTCGTAGGCCTGCGCAAAGGCGGCGCCTCTTGGTCCAAGGTGGAAAAGGCCGGACTCACGGTGGCCACCGTCGCGGACGCCGTCAAGTCGGCCGACGTGGTCATGATCCTGCTGCCCGACGAGCAAATCGGTGCGGTTTACAAGAACGACGTGGAGCCCAACATCAAGCAGGGTGCGTCCCTGGTGTTCGCCCACGGCTTCAACGTGCACTACGGCCTGGTGACGCCGCGTGCCGATCTGGATGTGTGGATGGTCGCGCCCAAGGCGCCTGGCCACACCGTCCGCGGTACCTACGCCCAAGGCGGCGGCGTGCCCCATCTGATCGCGGTGCATCAGGACAGGAGTGGCAAGTCCAAGGACCTGGCGCTTAGTTATTCCATGGCCAACGGCGGCGGCAAGGCCGGTATCATCGAGACCAATTTCCGTGAAGAAACCGAGACCGACCTGTTCGGCGAGCAGGCCGTTTTATGCGGCGGCGCGGTGGAACTGATCAAGGCTGGTTTCGAGACCCTGACAGAAGCGGGCTACGCACCTGAAATGGCGTATTTCGAATGCCTGCACGAGCTCAAGCTGATCGTCGACATGATCTATGAAGGCGGCATCGCCAACATGAATTACTCGATCTCGAACAACGCCGAGTACGGCGAGTACGTGACCGGCCCGAAGATTGTGACTGCTGCCACCAAGGACGCGATGCGCCAGTGCCTGAAGGACATCCAGACGGGGGAATACGCAAAGAGCTTCATCCTGGAAAACCAGGCAGGCGCCCCCACGCTGCTGAGCCGGCGTCGCCTGACGTCCGAGCATCAGATCGAGCAGGTTGGCGAAAAACTTCGCGCGATGATGCCCTGGATCAAGAAGAACAAGCTGGTCGATCAGAGCAAGAACTGATCCCGGAGGTGCAAGTCCTCCCGCAAGCTGATCACGGCGAGCGAAGTGAAGCGCAACTGCATGAGGGCGACCGAGTGTGGGAAGGAAGCGTGGATCGTAAATTGCGAGCCGATGAACAAGAACCGGATAGAAGGCGCTGCCAAGCAAGGCGAGCGGGCAAACAACTGCAAAGCTTTTGTGATCAATGCGAGGTGGCGTAGATCCGGCGGTTGTGCAATGAAGGAGTGCGTTCTTACCTGGGGAGATCTCGCCTCGTGCCTGAAAGGGCGGCAGTGCGAACTGGAGCGAGAAGTCAGCAGCGGTCGTAGCAGCCGAAGGCGTAGCCGGTGAGGTCAAAGCCGAGGGCGAATGACCAAACGAGGAGGAGTGTTCAGGACCATGTCGATGCAGCAGGTAATGCGTCAGATGCCCGCACCAGCGGGGCGGGCGGCAGTAGCGCGCGGTGAAGCCGAGCGTGTCCCCACCAGCGAAGAAACCTGCGGCCCGCGCCATGTCACACAGGACACGGGGTCAGCGCTGCTGCAAGCGGCGCTGACAAGAGAGAACCTGCAACGGGCACTCAAGAGGGTGCGGGCCAACAAAGGCGCTGCCGGTGTTGACGGACTGGACATCGACCAGACGGCACGGCATCTGGCAGTGGCTTGGCCTGCGATTCGCGAGCAACTGTTGGCGGGGACGTACCGGCCCAGCCCGGTACGACGGGTACTGGCGCACGCTGGACGAATGGTTGCGGCACCGATTGAGGGCTATCCAGCTCAAGCACTGGAAGCGCGGCACGACCATTTACCGCGAACTGCACGCGCTGGGCGCACCCACAGGCGTGGCACGCCAAGTTGCCTCGAATTCTCGGCGTTGGTGGCGCAACAGTGGCATGCTGCTGAACAGCGTGTTGACAATCGCCTACTTTGATCGCCTTGGAGTACCCCGACTCTCGTGACCTCAACTCCCCGAACCGCCCGGTGCGGACCCGCATGCCGGGTGGTGTGGCAGGGGTGCCTCCTACAATGGAGGCACCCGATGACGATTAGTGCGGCTGTGCGGCGGACTTGCCCCACGTCGCCTGGCCTGCCGTAGTCAAACTGGCGAACTTTTGGGTCCCCCAAGGATGTGGTGCACAGCGTCACTATGCTGACAGTCAACGCCGATGACAACGTGCTGCTGCGCCAGCTCCACAAGCCGACTGACGAAAAGCGCATGGTGGTGGTCCTGCGGCCGGAACACTGTCAGCTATGGCTGGAGGCAACGCCAACGGCGAGCCTGGGATTCATGCGGGCTTACCCCGCAGAGGGATTGCAGTCGGACGTGGTCCCGGACAATGGCACGAGTCGCGGCTCCGACTCATGAATGTTCGGGAAACCTCGCGCGCCTGGTGCCAAGGCGCACGCAGGCTCGCAGGCATAAGTCAAGGGCACGCCGATATTAAAATCCTGCGATCATCGGGATAGTGTCGCGTCTCATGGAGCCGTCAATGGCCCCATGAGAACCTCATCTGGCGCGGGCCAGCGACGGTTCCGATCGGCCTGAGAACCTGCGGCGACACGCCTTGACTGAAGATAAAGCGAAGAACATTGGTGAGCCAGTGTTTGCGTGAAGCGACTCAGTCACTGGCCTTGAATGTCTGTTGCCTACAGTGCCGTGCCACCTTGCGAGCGTGTGCAAGTTGATGAGGCGTCAACTGGGTTGACGCAAAGTCCCTGTTTTTTGCCGCAATCGTGTCGCCGGATGCGGCGGCAAGATCAAACAAAATCTGGGCTCGAACACCGTCTTGGGGCACGCATTTCCCTCTGAAATACATTACCCCAAGTGTGTTTTGCGCCCGGGCATCCCCTTGGGCTGCTGCGAGCCGATACCTTTTCAGATCATCGCAAACATGTGGCGAGACGCCTTGCAGGGTTTCACAGGTCCAGGTCGCTTTGGATGGCTCGTTGGAGATACCGTTAACTGCCGCCAGTCGATACCAGCGGAGCGCCTGCACCGCGTCCTGCGTTACCCCATATCCGCAGTCGTACATCAGACCAAGCTTGTATTGGGCCACCGCATCCCCACGACCTGCGAACTGCTGGAGTTCGTCCAATGTCTCGGCATATTCGCCGGGACCATTGCCGTCGCCCGTGTCGCCACCTGAATGCAGCCGCGCCTTGCCAACCTTGAGTAGTAGCGAATTTATCGCCATGACAACATAGTTTTGCATCAGATACCGCCACCATGCGCATTGCCGCAGAAGATGTGCTAAGGATGCCTCTGGTTGAAGTTGAACGACTTGATAAATCGCATGCGCACAGTGGCTCGGACCAGCATCGATGCGCTGGGGACTGGCCGCGGGCTGGCTCGCCCTACCTCAAGATCCTGAACCGTGTGGGCGGACGGCAGACTGGGGAGCGCCAGTCTCCTGCCGCCACGAGCTGTCAGGGTGTGTGCCGACGGGTGGCTGACAGGAGTGAACGCAGGGCATCCAACGGCGTCCGGCCATGGCGACTGGCACTCAACCTGCCATCAGCTTGTGCACTAAATCCGCCGTGGTCGAAGCCTTGAACTTGCGCATCAGTCGCGCCCGGTAAATCTCCACCGTTCGGTGGCTGATGGCAAGTGTCTTGCCGATTTCCTTGGAGGTCAAACCAGCCAGCAGACTGGCTGCCACTTCGCGCTCGCGTGGCGTGAGATCGGCTTTTACCGGGCGGCGGGCCGACAGGTCTTCAAAACTCCAGATGCCGCTTTCGTGCGGTGCGTCGCGGTTCACGGCGCGACCGGTCACATGGCACCAGAAGGTCTCCCCTTTGAAGCGCCCGTCCACGCGTTTCATGATACGGTCGTCGGCGTAGCTGCCGTTACGATTCAGTAGCGGCGCGATGCGCGCACCAGTGCGTTCGTATTCGTCAGCGCTGGGGTACAGAATCTGAAACGATTGCCCCACCAGTTGTTCGCGTGACGCGCCAAACACTTCGCACACACGCTGGTTGCAGTCCACCATGGTGCGGTTGCGCGACAGCACCAGGCCCAACGGGGCCAGATCAAAGGCAAGTCGATAATCAATTTCCATGGCGGCATCGCTTGAGGGTTTTTACGTTAGGAAGAACTACGTAGTGAATTAGGTAGTATCGTAACGGCATTGTTTGATTTCTGGAGAACATCGAGTGAACAAGATTTACCCCAGCGCCACCGTGGCGCTCGACGGCATCGTGCGTGACAGCCAGTTGCTGGCCGTAGGCGGCTTTGGCCTGTGCGGCATTCCGGAGGCACTGATTGACGCGTTGCGCGACAGCGGCGCGAAGGACCTCACCGTTATTTCCAACAACGCCGGGGTCGATGGTTTCGGTCTGGGCAAGCTGTTGGAAACTCGTCAGATCAAGCGCATGATTTCCAGTTACGTGGGCGAGAACAAGGAGTTCGAGCGCCAGTTTCTGGCGGGCGAACTGGAACTGGAGTTCACGCCCCAGGGGACACTGGCAGAGAAGCTGCGCGCCGGCGGTGCCGGCATACCGGCGTTCTTCACTCGCACTGGCTATGGCACGCTCGTCGCCGAAGGCAAGGAAACGCGCGAGTTTGACGGTCACATGTACGTTATGGAACGCGCACTGGTTCCCGACGTGTCGCTGGTGAAAGCCTGGAAGGCCGACAAGAGCGGCAACCTGATCTTTAGGCGCACGGCTCGCAACTTCAACCCGGCCGTCGCCATGGCCGGTCGCATCACGGTGGTGGAAGTAGAAGAGATCGTCGAGACCGGCACGTTCGACCCCGATGCCGTGCATCTGCCGGGAATTTACGTGCATCGCCTCGTGCTGAATGCGAATCCGGAAAAGCGGATCGAGAAGAGAACACTCACCGAGAAATCGAAGAATACTGCAGGACAGAACGTAGCTGCTTAAGTGAGCGCGGTCCCCATTCATTAAGGAGAAGATCATGGCCTGGACACACGACCAAATGGCAGCCAAGGCAGCCGAAGAATTGCAAGATGGTTTCTATGTCAACCTCGGAATCGGCCTGCCCACGCTGGTGGCCAATTTCGTTTCACCGGACATCGAAGTCTGGTTGCAAAGCGAAAACGGCATGCTGGGCATCGGTCCGTTCCCGACCGAAGACGAGGTGGACGCGGACCTGATCAATGCCGGCAAGCAGACCGTGACCACAATTCCCGGCTCCAGCATCTTCGGTAGCCACGACAGCTTTGCCATGATTCGCGGCGGCAAAATCAACCTGAGCATCCTGGGTGCAATGCAGGTCAGCGCCAGCGGCGATCTGGCGAACTGGATGATCCCCGGCAAGATGGTCAAGGGCATGGGTGGCGCCATGGATCTGGTGGGTGGCGTAAAAAACGTGGTTGTACTGATGGAACACGTGGCGAAGAAGAAGGACGGCAGCATCGATCTGAAAATCCTGCCTGCGTGCACGCTGCCTCTGACCGGCGTGGGCGTGGTTGATCGCATCATCACCGACCTGGCTGTGCTGGACATCACGCCCCACGGCCTTAAAGTAGTGGAGATGGCGCCCGGCGTGACGCGGGAAGAACTGCAGTCCAAGACGGGCGTGCCGCTGCATTGAACGCTATCCGAGCCTGATGCCTCGGGAAACAATGCAATTGGCTGGTGCGATAATCGGATCGGTGATCGAGGTTCGGCCTGACTCATGCTTCCAAAACACATCAAGCTCAAAGTCAGCCTGTATTTGGTGGTCGCACTGTCGGCGGCGATGGCCGTTTTCACCTTCCTGATCGTCCAGCACCAGCGCGAAGACATCCTGAATCAGGTTGCGCGGCACGTCATACAAATTTCTGAAATGATTGCCAAGAGCACGCGCTACGCGATGCTTATGAACGAACGCGAATTTGCTGAAAAAATCATTCAGGACATTGGCAAGCAGAAGGGCATCGAGCGGGTCAGGATCATCAGCAAGGATGGCACCATCATCCATTCGAACCGTCCCAGGGAAGTAGGCTATTCCGTGGATCAGCAGGCGGAACCCTGCGTGAATTGCCACAAAACGAACAAACCACTGGCCCAGATTCCAGAGGACCAGCGTTGGCAAGTTTTCAACGCTCCGGATGGGCGTCGACTGCTGGGAACCATGGAAGCGATACGCAACGAGCCTTCATGTTCTTCGGCATCCTGTCATGAACATCCGGCAAGCCAGACGGTGCTGGGCATCATCGACATTGCCTATTCCCTGGAGGAGATTGATGCCTCCATGACACTGCATGCGGCCTACATCATCGGCATTTCCTTGGGATTCATACTGCTGGTTTCCATCAGCATCGGGGTACTGCTACAGCGTCTGATTTACTTGCCACTGAAAGACCTGTCGACAGGTGCCGAAAGGATAGCGCAAGGAAACCTGGATCACAACATTCCGGTGCGCAACGATGATGAGTTCGGGCGTCTGGCGGGCACCTTCAATCAGATGACTCTGGCGCTTAAAAGCTCCATGTCAGAACTGCAGGATTTGGTGTCGTCCCTGGAAACCAAAGTCGCAAAGAGGACGCAGGAACTTCTGGTCGCTGAGGCCGAGGTGGCGCAGGGGGAAAAGCTTGCCGCGGTTGGATTGCTGGCATCGGGTATAGCCCATGAATTGAACAACCCACTCACGGGTGTGTTGACTTTCACTTCGCTGTTGCGAAAGAAGATGCAGGAGGGAAGTCCGGATGCGGAAGACCTGGATCTGGTGATTCGCGAGACCAAGCGCTGTGCCAGCATCATCCGGCGCCTGCTGGATTTCGCGCGCGAGAAGGTGCCCGTAAAAGGGTTCTTCAACCTCAATCAATTGATTCAAGATACGGTACGTTTCATTGAGGGACCCGTTGCATTGCATGAGATCCAGATCACGACGGATCTTGCGGCAGATTTGCCGGATGTTTGGGGGGATGGCGACCTGATCAAACAGGTCATCTTGAATGTCTTGGTGAACGCACAGCAGGCCATCAGCGGGCCGGGAACCATTGCTGTAGTGAGTCGGCGCTGCCAACTCAGCGATTTGCTCCAATCGGATGGCGCGCCTGCACCCACAGTTGAAATCGCCATCCGGGATACGGGTTGCGGAATCCCTGAGGCCAATATGCAGAGGATCTTTGACCCCTTCTTCACCTCCAAAGAGGTAGGCAAGGGCACGGGCCTGGGTTTGTCCGTGAGTTATGGCATTATCAAAGCACACGGCGGACTGATCAAGGTTGAGAGCAGCGTCGGCATTGGCACGATCTTTCGAATACTTCTTCCGATACAGTCCCCTTTTGCTGAAACCGAACCCCATTCAGGTGAAGGTACCCCATGAGCGCCAGGATATTGATCGTTGACGACGAGGAAATTGTCATTCGAAGCTGTCTGCGCATCCTTGACGATGACGCCTACCAAGTTGATTCCGTACAAGACGGCTGGGAAGCATTGAAAAAGGTTGACGAGACGGAATACGACGTTGTCGTTCTTGACATCATGATGCCCAGGATTGATGGTCTTGAGGTGTTGCAGCAGGTGAAGGAAAAATACCCCGACGTCGATGTGATCATGATGACCGGGTTGTCTCAGATTCAGACCGCCGTCAAGGCCATGAAGTTGGGTGCGTTTGACTATTTGTCCAAGCCGTTTGATCCGGACGAACTCAAGCACGTGGTAGATCGTGCGCTGGAACGTCGGCGTCTGCTGCAGGAGAACCGCAGCCTCAAGGGTGAGGTAGAGTCAAAGTACCGATTTGAAAATATAGTCGGCTCCAGCGCGCGCATGCAGGCGGTCTTTGGCTTGATTGCGAAATGTGCGCCGACCAACAGCACGGCGCTGATCACCGGGGAGAGTGGCACTGGCAAGGAAATGATTGCCCGTGCGATTCACCACAACAGCTTGCGCAGGGATCACGCCTTTGTCACGGTCGATTGCAACACTCTGAGCGAAACTCTTTTGGAAAGCGAACTGTTTGGTCACGTCAAAGGTTCATTTACGGGCGCGATGACAAATAAGCGGGGTTTGTTTGATCTGGCCAACAACGGTACACTTTTCCTTGACGAGTTTGGAAATATTTCGTTGTCAACGCAGGCCAAATTGCTGCGCGTCATTCAGGAGCGCGAGTTCCGGGCCGTGGGCAACACCCAGACGCAGAAGACCAATGTGAGGCTCATCGCCGCGACCAACAAAGACCTCAAGGCCATGGTGTCGCAGGGAACATTTCGCGAAGATCTTTACTATCGCATCAACGTCTTTCCGATTCATGCGCCCGCGTTGAGGGAACGGCGCGACGATATCCCGGCTCTGGCCTTTCATTTCCTGCGCGATTTCTGCAATGAGTTGGAGAAACCCGTACCCGATATTTCGCAGGCAGCAATGAACATTTTGGTCAACTACGACTGGCCAGGCAATGTGCGCGAACTCCAGAATACCTTGCACAGGGCGGTCATTCTTGCCTCGGACAAAACCATCCATCAGGCCCATCTGGCGAGCATCATGGACGTCCCGTTACGTCATGACCTTGAAGTACCAAAAACAAGCGATGAACTGAAAAGAATCAAGAAAATAGCGCGCGAAAAATCGGTTGAAGAAGTGGAAAAATTGTTCGTTCAGGAATCGCTCAAGAGAAACGACTCAAATGTCACACGAAGTGCCGAGGAAACTGGCATGCAACGCTCCAATTTTCAGGCAATGATGAAAAAGTACAACATTCGGGTTCGCGATACTGAATACGGCGCCGACCAGTCTGAGCTAACCTGAATCGGCTCGCTCAGGAGTGGGTCGCACTCCGCTATACCTCAGGAAGACGCCTTTTGAGTGGGCTCGTCCTCGATCTCCTCGTACCCGGTCAACATCGCTTTGAAGTGGGCCGACCGTGTGTGGCCCAGGCTCGCCAGGTAAACGTGCACGATGATGAAACCGCTGAACACGATGAACAGCAGGACGTGCACCGTGTCCACCACCCGCACCCCACCGAACACCTCAATCACGGAGGAGAAGCGCGTCACGTCCCACAGCAGTACGCCCGTGAAGAATTGCATCGGCACGAGCAGCATCATGATGATCTGGTACATCATGCTCTGCAGGGCGTTGAATTTCCGATAGGCGCTGGGATGATGCGGATTGGGGTCGCCCCGAAAGATGCCGTAGCCATAGAACTGCAGTTGTCGGAAGCTGGCGCGGAAATACTTGGATGGACTCAGTTCGGGGTGATAGACCTTGATCTTGTCGGAGAGCAGATAGAACCCGAACCATACGAAGAAATTGACAATGAGGACGAAGCCAATCCAGTTGTGCGCTATTACCGCAGTTCTGAAAGACAGCCATTGAAACAGGTCCAAATACCGGATCTGCAATCCGCTGGCAATCAGCAACAAAAAGCCGAGAGCGTTCGTCCAATGCCAGATCCTCACCGGGAGCGGGTTGATATAGAGCTTTTGCATGGTTGACTCCTGTTACTTGGATGCGTCGTCGTGAGGCGACATTGCCCCGGCTGAGTTTTGGCTGGTGCTTTGAATTGCTGCGGCTGCCCTCTCGGCTTCGAGCTTCTCGCGCAATCCTCGAAATATGCGCGTGATCGCCATATGCCCCAACGGCACACTGATGGCACCCAGCAGAACCAGCACCAGTAAGGTGTCGAGCAACTTGATGCGCGTGCTGCCAATGGCATAGAACCCGCTTACAGATTCCATGGAGGTCAGAGAATTCAAGACATCTTTTTGGACGCCGTGGTGCAGCGGCCTGCCGTCGGATCCTGCTATTGTCAATGTCACGCTCTGAAATGGCGCAGCCCCCTGTTTGTGGCAGACGTTGCAGTCTTTGAGCGCTTTGGACTTTTCGCTCAACTGATGGGCTTCCAATCCGGACCGAACTTCGAGTCGGCCGCGCAGCACGGTTCGTCCATTGTTGGCTTCATGATTGAATTCCTTCAGGAGACTCCAAAGTGCGCGCTCATCCAGACCCATATCGTGCGTGTCGGCGGCATCGGTCAATCGATCAAACTGGGGCACACCCATCTTCTCCGATACCTGACGCTTTAGAGTACCGTCATAGAGTCTGAGATTGACCCTCCTCTGCGCGTTGGGCGCGTGACAAGCGGGGCACGAGATGGCCTCGAAATGCAGCGCCGTATTGGGCAACCAGTCACTATGCATTTCAAAGGTGTTCTTGTGGCATACCAGACAGGCATTCTTGACGCTGTCGCCCAAGGATGCCGCCTTCACGGCGTGCGCTTGATGGCAGTTGGCGCACAGAGGAGCGGAGGCTCCCTTGGCGATCCGCTCCTTGCCATGCACATCGACTGAGTAGGCATTGAATATGTCTTTATGACATCTCGCGCAGGGCGTTTGCTCGATCGGTTGCTCAATTTTTACTGAGCGCACGGTGTGGGGGTTGTGGCAATCAGAACAGAGCGGAGCCTTGGTGCTTCCTTCTTTGATCAGGGCGGCGTGCACGCTGTCTTCATACTCGGTGAATCTTTTCTTGTGGCAGGTGCGACATGACTCGCGCATCGAAAGCGAGAATTCACGCTTGCTTTTGATGGAATGTTTTACCTTGCCATGGGTTTTTGCATCCAGGTCAGAGTGACAGTCTTCGCAGCTGGTTCCCAAATGCATCGATTCCACAAAGCCAGCGGTGGAGATTTGCAAAGCCAGGGTGTCCCCGTTTTCCAGTGGTTTGCTCAAACCCTCTTTGTCGTGACAACTCAAACATGCTCGATCTTCTTTGGACAATTCTTTGTCCGCAGCGCGGGCAGTGTTCCCCACCATACTCAGTACCAGAGCGACCGCCGCCAAAATGAAAATACCTATCTGACGTGACCACGGACTCATTTTTCCGATTGTGCAGGAGCCGCTCATTGGGATTCCCCTCTTATTGAATTGTTTCCAGCGAAAACGCCATCGAGGAGATAGACTATTTCCTGATGGCTTTGACATCATGCTCAGGCAGACTTCTTTGTCAACGCCCGCGCGGCGGCCCAGACCAGCATGCCCATTCCAACGAAGGGGAGCAAAACCGCGTAGATCAAGCCGATAAAAGGAGCGGCCAGGAACAGGGCGATGTTCTTGAGTCGGCTTTCCGCGGCAGGCAGTGGTGCAGGCAAGATGTCAGGTGCGCTGCTTGGTGGCGCCGCAACTGGCGCTGCGGTGGGTGCAACGGCAGGGTGCGATAGCGCCAGCGCTGCGCTTTCCTCAATCATCTCGGGCGACAGGGGCTTATTCAAGAAACCAGAGACGCCTGCGGCTTTGGCGCGTTCTTCATTCGCCTTGCTACCGTAGCCGGTGACGATCACCACCGGTGTCCAGGGGCGCCGCGCCTTCATCTCCTCGGCCAGTTCAATGCCGTCCATGCCGGGCATCCTGATGTCTGTATAGACAAGGTCTACCTCCTGCTCGCGCAACTTTTCCAGCGCCTCGGCGGCATCCTGGGCCGTGATCACCACGTAACCCTTTTGCGAAAGAACACGGTTGAAGCTCTTGCCAACCACCGGGTCGTCGTCGACAACCAGCACTTTACGGATCGCACTCATGACATTTCTCCTTC
>CAILAY010000021.1 GCA_903832285.1 uncultured beta proteobacterium
AGGCATTGCGTCAAAATAAGTTGACTATATTTAAGAAATGTGGTTTAGTGCGGTCATGCAAGAAGCGGCCGCACTGCTGGCAATTGAGTCGAGGTATCTTTCACTGAGTGTGTTGATGGATGAGCGCATGCGCAGGCAATGGGCGGCGGCGGAATCGCGCGCATATGGTTGGGGCGGTGTGCGTGCGGTTGGTAGTGTGATTGGAATGTCGCCCAACACTATTCGCAAAGGATTGCAGGAGTTGGCTGTTCGCGACGAGAACCCGCAAGCGCCCGTGGAAACTGGTTTGCGTCGGGCGGGTGCAGGGCGCAAGAGGCACACAGAGTCCGATCCGCAATTGCTACAGGCTCTGGAGAGTTTGGTTGAACCCACAACGCGAGGCGATCCCGAATCGCCCCTGCGTTGGACACTCAAGAGTACGACCGAGTTGGCGCAGGAGTTGACCCGCCAAAAGCATCCAGTAAGCCCGCGCACGGTGGGACGCCTGCTCAACGACTTGGAGTACAGCCTGCAGGGCAACCGCAAGACACTGGAGGGCAGTGGGCATCCGGATCGCAACGCCCAGTTCGAGTACATCAATGCCAGCGTGAAGCGGTTTCAGCAGCGCGGTCAACCGGTTATCTCGGTGGACACCAAAAAGAAGGAGCTGGTGGGTGCGTTCAAGAATGGCGGGCGTGAATGGCAACCCAAGGGCGAGCCTGAGAAGGTGAAGGTTCACGATTTCCTGGATGTGCAACTTGGCAAGGCCATTCCCTATGGTGTCTACGACATCAGCGAGAACCAGGGCTGGGTGAGCGTGGGCATTGACCACGACACCGCACGTTTTGCAGCCGAAGCCATCGCGCGCTGGTGGAAGAAGATGGGCTCCAAACGATATGGCGATGCAAAGGAGTTGTTGATCACCGCCGACGGCGGTGGCAGCAATGGCAGTCGTTGCCGCTTGTGGAAAGTGGCACTTCAAGAGTTGGCAACAAAGCTGGAAATGCCTGTACATGTTCGCCACTTCCCGCCCGGCACGAGTAAGTGGAACAAGATCGAACACCGCATGTTCTCCCACATCACCCGCAACTGGCGCGGGCGCCCACTGGTGAGTCACGAAGTCATCATCAAGCTCATCGGCAACACCACGACCAAAACCGGATTGAAAATTCGCGCTGGGCTCGACACCGGCATCTACCCCACAGGCATCACCGTTACCGATGAAGAACTGGCCGCATTGAATCTCAAACGCGCCAACTTTCACGGTGAATGGAATTACAGGCTGTTGCCACTTCGAAAATTATAATCATGTTATTTTGACGCGAGTCCTTAGTCCAAACCGCGGCACAATTCGGATCGATCAGCAATGCTTGGTCATAAACCTCAATGGCTTCATCGGTCCGATTGAGGTGGGATAGAGCATCGCCCTTATTCGCTAGAATTCTTGGGTCATTCCGTTCAACGGCAAGCGCCCGATCATAGGCCTCAATTGCGTCGTCGTACTGTTCAATTTTGTAGAATGCAAGGCCTAGATTCGCCCATGCCTCAGCAACGTCAGGGTTGATTGTTATCGAACGCTTGCAAGCTAATAGCATTTCCTCGTGGCGATTTAGAGCCCTAAGCGCGACCCCCTTGTTGTTCCATGCAGCAGCATTTTCCGGGTCCAACGCAAGTAGGTTATCGCAAGCGGACAACATCTCTTCATAGCGTTTGATATTCCAAAGTGAGTAACTCGCATCGAGCCACTCACCAGCATCAAGCGCAAGTGAAGAAAAATCAGCAATAACTGCTTTGCCGGTTAACCGGTGATACCGCTCAGCGAAGAATGCGACAACATCGTCCCAACTCTGTGGTCGTGCCATCACATCTTTTTCGAGGCAACGCCGCACAAAGCGATCAATCTCGCCGGGCATTGCCGGGATAAGACTCGTCAATGTGGAGGGTACACCTCTGAGATGTGCATCCTCCCAATCATGCTCGGTCAACGCAGGGAACAGCCGATGCGCCGTGAACATCTCAAACAGGATGCAGCCATAGGCATAGATGTCGCTCCGTACATCGAGCGCGTCCTGACGCCATTGCTCTGGCGACATGTATGCCGGTGTTCCGGCGCCAGACCCTGCTGAGTTCACCAGACCAAAGTCGGTCACCATCGCTTTCGCATCGCAGTTGACGAGAATGTTAGCGGGCTTGAGATCTCGGTGCACGAGATTGGGCACTTTGCGCACTGCGTGCTGCATCCCCTGCGCGATCTGCAAGGCCATCGCAACCGCCACCGACAACGTCAGGCGAGGGTGACCGAGCCATCCACGAAGGTCGCCTTCCATACCCTCAGGACCACGTACATACTCGGTGACGACGTAAGGCAGGTTCCTGAATCGCTCAACCAGATAAGCGCGAACTATGTACGGATGTTTTTCCAGTGAAATCCAGACCGCCGCCTCGCTCTCGAACATTGAAAGCACTTGCTTATCGTGTGCGTATCCTTGGCGAACCGTCTTTAGCGCACGTGGACGTTTCGTCTCAATGTCAAAGCAGCCATAGACGACACCCATAGCACCGTGATGGATGGCCACAACCTCGTACCGATCACCGATCTTGTCCCCAATCTTGTAAAACTCATTGGCTTCGGGCTGCACACCCACAGCGTTACGTGCAAGCTTCGACTCGTACCCTTCCTGCGCGAGACGGGTTTTGTCATCGGGCTCCGCAACCACGTCGTGCGCCAGTCTGGTGCTGTAGGCATCTCCAGCGAGTCTGGTCGCGTCGGCGGCAGTCAT
>CAILAY010000022.1 GCA_903832285.1 uncultured beta proteobacterium
AGCGGAATATGCAGCCCGCAGGCAATTCGAGTGGCTGCTTTGGCTTCGCTGACCAAGGCCGCGAACGGCCGCTTCTCACTTTGCTCAATGGCTTCCAAGGGCACCAAGTTCGTGGTTACGACGGGCCGGTTCAGAGCATCCCGATTCGCCGTCAATCCCAACGTCGGGTATCTGGCAAGCGTTAAGAGATTGCCGCTTTTCATCGCTTGCAAAGCCGCTCCCGAGTTGATCAGAAATTTTCCCATTCATCCCCACCCGCGGCGGTGGCCTTGGCGGGCGCTGAAATCGAAACGGTCTTTGGTTTCGGCAGCGTTGACCTGGGTTTGATGGGACTGGCGATCCTGCTGGCGGGTGCTGACGGCCGCGGACGGCTGATCTGTGCCGGGCGGTGAGCTACGAAGGTCGACTGTCCACCCGCGAGTTTGAAGATCGAGACCGCCTGCACCAGTTCGCCTGCCTGCGTGTTCAGGCTGCTTGCCGCCGCCGCCATCTCCTCGACCAAGGCCGCATTTTGCTGCGTTACCTGGTCCATCTGCGTCACCGCCTCGCCCACCTGAGCCACCCCTGCTGCCTGCTCGGAACTGGCGGCGCTGATCTCGCCCATGATGTTCGTGACGCGGCGGATGCTGCTGACCACCTCGGTCATAGTGGCGCCGGCCTGGTCTACCAAAGCCGTGCCCTGTTCCACCCGCTCCACGCTGGCGTTGATCAGGCTCTTGATTTCCTTGGCTGCATCGGCCGAACGGCCGGCCAGGGATCGCACTTCCGTCGCCACTACCGCGAAGCCTCTGCCCTGCTCGCCCGCACGGGCCGCTTCCACGGCCGCGTTCAGAGCGAGGATGTTGGTTTGAAACGCGATCCCGTCGATGACGCTGATGATGTCGGATATCTTGCGCGAACTCTCGTTGATGCCCTTCATGGTGTCGACCACTTTGGCGACGACTTCGCCGCCCTTGATGGCCACCGTGGACGCGCTTTGCGCCAACTGGTTGGCTTGCCGGGCGTTGTCGGCATTCTGTTTGACGGTGGCGTTGAGTTGCTCCATGGACGCAGCCGTCTGCTCCAGGGCGCTGGCCTGGCTTTCGGTGCGACTCGACAGGTCCTGGTTGCCTTGGGCGATTTCGGCGCTGGCCGTGGCCACGCCTTCAGACCCTTGGCGCACGGTGGTTACGACCGCTGCAAGGCTGGTTTGCATGGCTCCCAGATTGGCCATCAGGCTGGTGCTGTCGCCCGAACTCAAGTGCATGGTATGGGTAAAGTCTCCCTGCGCCACGGCGTGTGCCAACTCGGCCGCGTCCTTTGGCTCGCCACCAAGTTCCTTGAGCAGGCTGCGCATGATGGCCCAAGCAACGGCGGCGGCCAGCAGCAGTGACACCAAAGCCAGCACAACCAAAATAGTCAGGGCTTGCGCATAGGTCTCGCCAGCCAGTTTTTCCGATTCCTCTACCTGCGTGGTTGACCTCTCGATCATGGCAGTAATTGCGGCCTTGTAGGCCGCCAGGATCGGGCGCAACTCGGCGCTCAAAAAGGTCCTTGCTTCAACGGGCTTGTCAGCCATGATCAAACCGATCAAGGTGTTTTGCCCGGCGAGGTATTTGGCCCTTTGCTCCATCACCTGCTGCAGCAAGGCTTTGTCTTCAGGCTTGACCGTCGTTTTGGTCAGAAAATCGGTGCTGTTAACGATGTTCTCCCTGGCCTTCGCAATCGCCTCGATTTGCCTTTGTCGATCGGCCTTGTCTTCATTCAGCATCATGTTGCGCAGGGCAATGGCGATGGCATCAATTTGACTGATGACCGCAGCGGACGCCAATGCCTTGGGAACTTTGTCGCCCGCGATGTCGTCGATAGCGTGGTTGAGCCGGCTCATGGACAGCAAGCTGATTCCCGCGATGAGCAGCACCAGCGCACTGATGATGCCAAAACCGGCGCTCAGGCGCGTACGTACCTTTAAAGCACTGATGTCCATTTGTTGTCTCCTAAAAAACCAATATTAGGCGCTCAAACTCCTGGGCTGATTGCATCAGGAAAAGTTACAACGGAAAGCGGGAACCTTCGCACCCTCCTGCCGGCTTTCATTCACGGCCAAGGGCAAACATCTCGAACTCGCCAATTGGCATCGGACGCCCGAACAGATAGCCCTGGTAGGCATGGCAGTTGATGCGCGCCAAAAGATCCAGCTGCGCTTGAGTCTCGACACCCTCTGCAATCACGCCAAGTCCAAGACTGCGTCCCAACGCTACGATGGTTTTTGCAATAGCTTCATCGCTTGGATCGACAAGAATATCTCGCACAAAGGATTGGTCGATCTTCAGTTGGTCCAAGGGCAGACGTTTAAGGTACGAGAGAGACGAATACCCCGTCCCGAAATCATCCAGCGAAAATCCAATGCCCCTGGCCTTTAGCGCAAACATCTTCTCAATGACACCTTCCAGATTCGATACCAAAAGGCTTTCTGTGAGTTCCAGTTTGAGACGATTTGGGTCAGCGCGCGTTTGTCTGATGGCGGCAAGCACGGTTTCCACAAAACCGGGCGCGTGAAACTGCTTGGCACTGACATTGACGGCAATCGTCAGGTGGGCCGTGTCTGGCCTTGCGGCCCACAGCGCCAACTGGGTACAGGCGACCCGCAGAACCCATTCACCCAGCGGAAAAATCAGGCCGGTCTCTTCCGCCAGCGGAATGAATTCGGCGGGTGACACCATGCCACGCGCGGGATGGCGCCACCGTACAAGTGCTTCGGCACCCGTTACGCGTCCGGACTCGACAACCTGAGCTTGATAATGGACGACGAGTTGATGGCTCTCGATTCCCCTGCGAAGCTCCACCTCCAGAGCCGCTCGCTCCAGAACTGCGGTCTGCATGGCGGGATCAAAAAAGTGCACGGCGTTGCGCCCGGATTCCTTGGACTTTTGCATCGCCAGATCAACCTGGGTCAAAAGCTCATCAACGGAAGCATTCTGTGCATGAAACAGCGTCGCTCCGATGCTCGCTGTGCTTCTGTGGTTGGAATCGGCGACTTGATAACCCTGACTGAGAGCGACACGAATTTTTTCACCCACCGCTTCCGCCTGAGCTGCCGAATCATCGGCGTCCACATTCAATCTTGCGAGCATCACCATGAACTCGTCGCCGCCCATGTGAGCCAGGGTATCTTCAGTTCGCACGCAAACCGTCAGACGTTGCGCGATCTGCTGCAGGATCATGTCGCCGACATCGTGCCCAAGGGTGTCGTTCAGCGACTTGAAATTGTCAACGTTGATGAGCAGAAGCGCCCCGTGTTTTCGACTGCGCTCGCTCGAGGCGATGGATTTCTTCAGACGGTCGACGAGAAGTCGTCTGTTGGGCAGTCCCGTCAGCGGATTGTAGAAAGCAAGTTGGTGTATGGTTTCTTCGGATTTTCGTCGCTGCGTGATGTCCGAGGAAACCACAACAAAATTGGTGATCTGACCGGCCTCATCGCTCACACCAGTGAAGCGGATCCACTCAAGAAATTCCTCACCGTTCTTGCGTCGACCCCATATTTCGCCCTCCCAATGTCTGGTGTTTTCCAGCGCCGCCCACATGATCTGAAACTGCTTTGGATCGTTCCGGTCTGACTTGAAGATAAACGGGCTTTTTCCTGCAACTTCGTCCACGGTGTAGCCGGTGGTCTGGGTGAAGGACTGGTTGACACTCAGAGCGTTCCCATTGGCATCGGTAATGACGATGGATTCTTCGGTCTCGAACGCAATTGCCGCTATGCGGAGGTCCGCTTCCGCTTTGCGACGCGACGTGATATCTCTGACGAAGGCGTTGAACTCGAATCCGCGCTCTGTCTCGGTAGCCGAAATCGCCAATTCAATCGGGAACTCGCGGCCCTCGCGGTGCAGACCTTCAATCTCGACCCGCCTATCGAGCACGGGGCCTTTGCCGGTGGCCAGGAAATGATTGAGTCCGCGCTGGTGAGCCTCGCGATGCCGAACCGGGATGATGGTCTCACGGAGCGCCCGTCCAACCGCCTCCTCGCTGGTCCAGCCAAAAATGGCTTCCGCTTGTTTGGACCAGCCGGATATTATCCCTTCGGAATCCATCTGCACTACGCCATCCAAAGCGGAATTGACAATGGCTCGAAGTCGATTCTCGTCTACCAGCCGTGCCGTGAGGAGCCCATTGAAACCGTTAGCCATGACATTAAAGCTGTCGCCAACTTGCCCAATCTCGTCTTCCGTTTCCAGGCGCACACGCTGAGTAAGATCCCCATCCGCAAACTTCCTGGCGGAGTCCGCCAAGGTTCGTATGCTTTGAACCGTGGAGTAATAGATTCCGGCCAGGAAATAGCAGGAAACGAGCAGAAGGAAGAAAGCGATTCCTCCCACGTAAACGAGTTCCATTCTTGCGCGCTGCAGGCGTGCTTCAATCAGCTTTTCAGCCGTTGGCAAGAGTGTTTGCTGTATGAGTACGTACCCGCTGTCGATGACTGCTGTGGCGGCGTTGTAAAAGTCCCCCGATGAAATGGTGAAGCGTTCTGTTTTAATATCTGATTGAACCCGGTCCAGCAACGATGGCAAAGTTCCGTAGAAGGGCTTCAGACCGTCCGTCAGCGGCCCGCGAATTTCCGGGTTGTGGTCCGATGCTTTGCCAAGATTGAAGGCCAGCGCCTCCCTTGCGACGTCAAACTCTGTCACCCATCGGGTGACCATGGATATCTGGTCACCGGAAATCTTCTTCTCAGCCAACACTGCGGCGCCAAGACCACGCAGTCTGGCAAGTTTCTCAAGTGCCAACGGCATTTCCACAATGGCCGTGTCCAGAAGGTAGTGCGCTCCGATTTCCGGATCAAACGCCAGCGATTTCTGCTCGGCGATGTTTCGGTTCAGGGTTTCCAAACGACTCAGTAGAGCGATATGCGCGAGGTAGTTTTCGCTGGGTGACGACTTGGGACCCAATGTCTTGATGTCTGTCCATTCCGCTTGAATTTGACGCCATTCCTCACTCGGCAGCAGGTGCGTTGAGATTTGGACTTGCAGAGCGGAAAAACTGGCCTCCGCTTCCAACTCCTCGGCAGCAAGGGCTTCTCGCACAGACTCGTCGCCACCCCTCAGCACAGCAGTAAGGCCGCGATGCATCTGAACAAGTTGCATGGTCCTTGTGAGCGGCCCGACGACGGCCAGGCCGTCGTGTTCACTTTCCGCCGAAAGGACTACCCGGCTCAAGTTGAAAAACAGGGCGTATCCAACACCGCCAACAGCGGAAAAATAGATCATCGCCAGCACCGAGAATTTCCTGGCGATGCGCAGCCGGTTCATCAACCGAACCGCGGGTGAGAAAAGTATCTGCACCGAACCCCCTTTTCCTCGGAACCGAGGATCAGTGGTCGGGTGGTTGGCCACTGTGGCAGATAGTGCCACAAACAATATCGCCAAAACAATTCCATGTTGACTGAAGGTCTTCAGTCACACGGTGCCCCGCAGCGACGCTGCGACGAGCGAAGCCCAAGCAACCCAACGAGGGTCAGTTCAGTATGATGTCCGGGCTGGCGGTGCGCGTTTCGATCCAGCACCTCGGCGGGTAAACACAGCAGAAGACACAGTAGTCGCCGTGGCAGATGTAAACGCATCCCGCGCCGGTACCAAAGCGGTCCGGACGACTGAAAGCCAGAACTGCAAGCTCCGTCACGGGCATGGGACGCCAGACACCCAGGTCTTTGACTTTTGATCGAGCTTTCTTGAACAGCGCAACCGTCTCCTTGGACGGTTTATGCTTTGACTCGGCGCATGGAGACGCTTCAATCTTGGTCACCATGCCTTTCTGTATCACCGCGTAAAGAAGCTTTTGGCAGCACCCTCCCTGGATGGTGCCGATTTCGATGCGGTGCTTTCCCTTCACAAGCAATTGCGGATCAAGTGCTTTGAGCGTGGCGAACGGAATGAATTCCGGTATGAACACCTGCACCGTAGTTGGGGTATCGAATGTTGCAACGGGCTTCGACCTGGCTTTCGCCCGAGTCACAGATTTCGTCATTTTGGTTACCTCCTCTATTGGCTGGATCGGTCTCTTGTGGCACATTCAATAACGCACGCACCGGCGCATTCTCACTTTTCAGATGAACGTGGCAGGTATCGAGAATGATTAGTTGATACTTCATTGTGGCCAATAGGTAGCGTAAATCATCGACGCTTATTTCAAAGCGTCCACCCTTCGGAGGATGAACGCATTCAGCCGAATCGTGCGGGCTTTAGCCTGGCGGCGGTCTGCGTTGCAGCAGGTCCTGCGCCACCTGTTCGTAGCCGTGGGCAAGTTTGAGCAGCGCAGAATCGCCACACGGCTGGCCTATCAGTTGCATCCCCATCGGCAGGCCCCGCTCGTCAAAGCCGACCGGAACGCTGATGCAGGGCAGTCCTGCGAAGGTGGCATAGATCACCACTTCCATCCAGCGGTGGTAGGTGTCCATCGCCACACCGTTGATGTGACTTGGCCAGCGCTCCTTCGCGTCAAAGGGCCAGACCTGAGACACCGGCAGGGCCAGGAAATCGTGCTGCTCAAACAGCGAAAGCAGGTGTTGGTAGAAAGCTGTGCGCTGTACGCTGGCATCCATGAATTCGTTGCCGGTCAGACTGGCGGCCTGGTCGTACTCCCACAAGGCCTCGGGCTTGATGAGCGCGCGGTTTTTCGGATTCAGCAGCATCGGGGCGATGCGCGAAGCGACGAGCGCGCGCCGCCAGACCAGCCACGCCTGCCAGACCTTCTCGGGTGGCATTCCCAGCGCCACCGGCTCCACCGCGCAGCCATTCTTCTGGAGTCGCGCCAGGCCGTTTTCACAGCACTCCAGAATGCCAGGCTCCATCGGCAGATAGCCGGACAGGTCGCCGAGCCAGGCGATGCGAACGCCCTCGCCAACGAAGTCGCCCAAGGGTGCGCTGAAACGCGCACCGTCGGAAATTGACAGCGGTGCGCGCGCATCAAAGCCGGCCTGCACGTCAAGCAGGCGCGCGAGGTCCTGCACCGTGCGCCCCATCGGACCTGCGGTGCCCAGTTGCGCCACCCAGGCATCCTGCGCTGGCCACATCGGCACGCGTCCCTGGCTGGGCCGCATGCCGAAGACGTTGTTCCAGCCCGCAGGGTTGCGCAGGCTGCCCATGAAGTCGGAACCGTCGGCCACTGGCAGCATGCGCATCGCCAGCGCCACCGCTGCGCCACCGCTGCTGCCCCCGGCCGAGCGCGTGGCATCGTAGGCGTTGCAGGTGAGGCCGAACACTTCGTTGAAGGTGTGTGAACCCAGGCCAAACTCAGGCGTGTTGGTCTTGCCAATCACGATGCACCCAGCCGCCTTCATGCGCTCAACCATCAGACAGTCGGCAGTCGGAACGAAGTTACGCAGCAGCGGCGAACCTTGCGTGGTGGTGATGCCGGCCGTGTTGCTCAGGTCCTTGATGGCCTGCGGCATGCCGTGCATCCAGCCCATCGAAAGTCCGCGTGCCAACTGCGCGTCCCGCTCGTCCGCCTGGCGCAGCAGCAGGTCACCGTCCTGCAGCGAGACGATGGCGTTGCAGCGCGGGTTCACCTCCGCGATGCGCTCCAGCGTGGCGCTCATCACTTCACGGCAGGACACGCGCTTCTCATGGATCGCCACAGACAATGTGCTGGCGTCCAGCTCCGTGATCCGGGTAGCAGAGGTTGGCGCTGAAAGCATGAAGGAGCGTGCGCTCGAAGGTGGTCGACGGTGCGCAATGATGGCGTCGAATTGTTTCAGTGCCAGACGTTCTTGGTACGCTTTGCCCACTCGATGCGTTCGGCCAGTCCGATCAGGCCGCCATTGATGGCCCGGGTGATCGCGTTGATCGAGTCGCTGTCCGCCAACGCGTTGCAGCCTTTGGAAAACCATTCCGCGGCCGCGACCTTGAGGCACCAATCGGAACTGATGACGGCATCCGGATCCAGCGTGAAATCTGGCGCGTCGGGGTAGGTCTGTCGCAGAATCGTCGTGGCCTCCGCATAGCTGTCCTTGCCCGTCAGTTGCAGCAGGCCCCGACCTCGGTAGCGGAAGCCGTCGTCGGGGTCCACATTTCCCATACGGCCACCATAGACCTCATTCGCCAATTTTTCCTGATCGTGCGCATAGGCGGCTGGATCCAGAGGGCCCAAGGGTTGGAAACGCTTTGGCCAGACCTTGGGCAAGCGATCTGCGCTGTAGTTGAGGCTCTCGAACTGGATCGTGAGGCCGCCCGATTCATGCAGCACCTGCGCCATGAAATGGGCGACACGCAGTGGGTTGTCTGAGATGGCAAACTGATCCAGCACGTCTTGCCCAGCGGCAAATGCGTCGTTGTAGCTGGAGCGAATACTGGGAGCCAACGAAGCAAGCTGATCTGGGTCTACGGAAACTGGCATGGTAGCTCCTTGAGGACGAGCGGTTCAACATCGGACCAGCAAAACAACCGTGGGAACGGCGTTCACCGCGACAGGATTATCGCCGTTCCCGCCACCGTCATGATGGCTCCCAGCCATGCCCCTGATGCGGGCGCGCGCCCCAGTTTCAGCCACAGCAGCGGCAGCAGCAGCACCGGCGACACCGACGACAGGATGGCCACCATGCCGACATCACCGTGGCGCAGTGCCAGCAGTACCAGGCTCATACCCAGACCCATGCCGACAAAGCCGTTGAGTGCGGTTTGCAGCAGTACCTTGGGCGTGGCCGGCGCATTGGCCCGCGCCCTGGCCACACCCAGCGCCAGCAGCGCAAAGTGCGCACCGCACGCCACCGTGGCGCGCAGCGCTGAAGCAGCGAGCGGGTCGACGCCCGCGGCCATGGCGGGCTTGGCGATGAAGCTGCCCAGCGCCTGACACAGCGCTGCCAGCAACGCCAGCGCCACACCAACGCCCAAGCGCCCTCGATGGCGCTCCCAGGCGTGGTCTTCGTCCTTGTGTTGTCCGGCCAACACGGCGATCGTGACGCCGCCCAGCGTGAGCGTCGCACCCAGCGCGGCCTGCAGACCCATGCGCTCGCCCAGCCACACCATGCCCAGCACCGCACTGAACACCGCGTGCGTGGCAAACAGCACACCGCAGCGACGCGGGCCAAGCCGGTTCATCGCGGCAAAGAGGGCGACATCGCCGACGAAGATTCCAAGCAAACCGCTCAGGGCCAGCGGCCATGCCGCCGACCCCACGAGCGTGCGCCAGCCACCCGTGATGGCCACGAGGGTCCACATCAACAACGCCACCGACAGCACGCGCCAGCGCGTGAACGCAAAGGCGCCGAGATGACGCGAAGGCGCGACCGAGGTGACGCTGCTGTAGGCCCAGCAGGCGGCAGCGCCTAGCGCCAGAAAATCGTAGGGAATCAGCATGGGGTTGCAGGCAGTGTAGCGGCCCGCACCCGCCGTCGCGGCCAGAGCCGTGAACTTGAGCATAATGAAACGGTCCGTTGTCCATCACGTCTGCGTCTAATCGAACCAGGAACATTCATGAAGAAACTCATCCTTTGCCTCTTCGCCCTGATGCTGGGCACAGGCGCCTTGGCGCAAGCCAAACAACGCATAGAAAAGGCCTCGGACCTGCCGCGCTTCAGCTATCCCGTGAAGGGCGATCTGGAGCAACTGGTGCGCGATGAAAAGGCCTTTTCCGCATTTGCTGCACAGGTGCGGCGCGACATTGAATCCGTGCTGACAGGCTACGACATTGCCGACAAGTCCATGCAAAGCCAGTTGCTCGGCACCCTGCTGCCGCTGGACATCATGGAAGGACGGGACGAGCTCGCACTGCAGCGCATCGCCGCCATCCGCGCGGTGCAGGAGAAGCCCGCCGACAAGCTGCTCGCGGGATTGCAGGCCAGCGCCATCATCGAGGCGCGCAAGGCGGTGGGCAACGCCAACTCAGCGCAATATCGGCAGGCCGTGGGCCAGCGCATCGCGCAAAGCCTGCAAGCGCTGCCTTTTGAGGTGGTCAGCAACGACATCAAACAGGCCAAAGCCGGCGCCGAGATGATTGGCGAAACGCTGGTGCTGGGCAACGTGCGCAACGTGTTGCAGCCGATCGTGGACCAGTCCTCGGCGCTGAGTTCGGAGCTTGCCCCCGGCGTCATCGGCGCGCGCTACGCCTTGTTGATGCGCTTGCCGTTGAAGCAAACGCTGATCGATACCTACAGCACTTACCTGGCCGCGCACACGGTGGAGAAGCCCGACATCTGGGGCGTGCGCAATGTGTCTTTGCTGGACGCAACCGGTTTGACACCGGTGACGATCGCGGTGTGGGACAGTGGCGTCGATTCCGCGCTCTATGCGAAGCAGGTGCTGCGCGACGCGGCCGGCGTTGCGCTGCTGGCGGCTTTTGACAAATACGCCAACCCGTCAAGTTCGGAGCTGGAGCCGATCCCGCTGGCACTGCAGCCGTCGCTGCCAAAAATGCACGCCCGAAGCAAGGGATTTTCCGACCTGCAGTCCAACATCGACAGTCCACAGGCCAGCGAGGTGAAGCAGTTTCTGTCGTCACTCAAACCCGGCGAGTACAAGTCGGCGATTGAGGAAATCCGGCTCACGGGAAACTATTCACACGGTACGCATGTGGCCGGCATTGCGCTGGACAGCAACCCCTACGCCCGGCTGCTGATCGCGCGCATCGAGTTCGGCCACACGCTCAAGCCTGACCCCTGCCCAT
Organism: uncultured beta proteobacterium; assembly: GCA_903832285.1. Taxonomy (GTDB): domain Bacteria; phylum Pseudomonadota; class Gammaproteobacteria; order Burkholderiales; family Burkholderiaceae_C; genus CAIKVZ01. The sequence continues at coordinate 10,633 of CAILAY010000022.1, forward strand.
CGCGCGCGCAAACCGAGAAGGACGCGTCGGCCGCCACCGCAACGATCGAGTTCCTGAAACGCCAGGGTGCGCGCGTCGTGAACATGAGCTGGGGCGGCAGCGTGAACGCGATCGAGGACGATCTGGAGCAGTGCGGCCTGGGCAAGACGCCGGAAGGACGCAAGGCCACGGCGCGCGAATATTTCGCGCTGTTTCGCGATGCCTTGACGAAAGGTTTCGCTTCCGCGCCCGAGATTTTGTGGGTCACCGCGGCGGGCAACAGCAACCAGGATGCATCGTTCGCCGAGCAGGCTCCGGCCGATATCGTGCTGCCCAATTTGCTGACCGTGGGTGCCGTGGACAAGGCCGGAGACGAAGCCTCGTTCACCAGTTACGGGCCCACGGTCAAGGTACACGCCAACGGCTTCCAGGTGGAAAGCTATGTGCCCGGCGGCACGCGCGTGGCCTTCTCCGGCACCTCGATGGCGTCACCGCAAGTGGCGAACCTGGCAGGCAAGATGCTGGCCGTGAACCCGAAATTGAAACCCGAACAGGTGATAGCCATCATCATCACCACCTCCGACAAGACGCCCGATGGCCGGCGCACCCTGATCAATCCGGTGAAGGCCGTCGCAGCGGCGCGCGCACAGCTTTAATTGTCCTGTCACGCCTTGGGATCAGGCACCTTGATGCGCGTAGCCAGCCACACCAGCAACACCACCGGCACGCCCAGCAAGGCCGTGCCGATGAAGAACTGGCTGTAGCCAAAGGCGTCCACATAGGCGCCCGAGTAGCCGGCCAGGAATTTTGGCGCCAGCAGCATCAGCGAACTCAGCACCGCGTATTGCGTGGCCGAATAGTTGATGTTGGTCAGGCTGGACAGATAGGCGACAAAGGCGGCAGTGGCAATGCCGCCGGCGAGGTTGTCCGCAGAGATCACCCAGATCAGCGCCGTCAGGTTGTGACCCACCGAGCCCAACCAGGCATACAGCACATTGGTTGCAGCGCTGAGCACAGCGCCCAGCATCAGCACGCGCATCACGCCTGCGCGCATGGTCATGACGCCGCCGATGAAGGCACCCAGCAGCGTCATGATCAGACCGAAGACCTTGGACACGGCGGCCACTTCGTCCTTCGTGTAGCCCATATCGACGTAGAACGGATTCGCCATGATGCCCATCACCACGTCGCTGATGCGATAGACGGAAATAAGCGCCAGGATCAGCACCGCCTGCCAGCGATGTCGCCGGATGAAATCCGCAAACGGATCCACCAGTGCGCCGCGCAACCACTCGCTCACGTTCTTGCTGGGTTTGAATTCCCGGGGCACAGGTTCCGCTGAGAGCAGCACCGTGATCACGCCCAGCAGCATCGACGCGGCCATCACCAGATACGCGGTTTGCCAGGCGCCGTGCTGGTAACCCGCGCTGTTCGGTCCTTGCGCACGCGCCGCGATCCAGAGCACACCCGCACCGGCCCAGATCATGGCCACGCGATAACCGGTCTGGTAGGACGCGGCCAGCGCCGCCTGGCGCTTGATGTCGGCCGATTCGATGCGAAAAGCGTCCAGTGCAATATCCTGCGTGGCCGAACCCCAAGCCACCAGCAAGGCACACCAGACCACCGGCTGCAAGGCCTGGCGCGGATCGTTAAAGGCCATGCCAACAAGCCCGACCATGACGGTGCATTGCGTCAGCAGCAACCAGCTGCGGCGCTGCCCAAACCAGCGCGTGAGCAGCGGCAGTGGCAGGCGATCCACCAGTGGCGACCAGGTCCACTTGACGGCATAGACCAGGCCCACCCAACTCAGGTAACCAATGGTGGTGCGGTCGATGCCGGCCTCGCGCAGCCAGAAGCTCAAGGTTCCCAGCACCAGCACCAGAGGCAGGCCGGACGAGAAGCCCAGAACCAGCATGCGCAACGTGGCGCTCTCCAGATAGACCTTGAACGCATCGGCCCAGGATAACTTGCGCTCTGGCCTCAACCGTTCAGAAGTTTCGGAGCTCGCGGGCGAGTTTGAATGCATGCGGGAATAATACGCGGTGAAGCCGATGAAATTTCCGCATGAAACCACCATGAGAAGTTGTGCCCGAACACCCCGCCTGCGGCCATTGGGCGTGGGCGCGATCCTGGGATTGGCCCTGCTGTTCGCACAAGGCGCAATGGCAGGGGAAGGCGTGGACGTGGGCAAGCCCTCATCCTTTACCAGACTGGTAAGTGCCGAACAGGTGGAGAGGTCGGCGCAGCAGCAGTATCTGCAACTGCGCCAGCAGGCCTCCAGCAAACATGCGCTGGCACCGGACAGCACCCCACAATTGCGGCGACTGCGCGCCATTGCACAAAGGATCATTCCTTTCACCTATGCATGGAATCCGCGCGCCCGCGACTGGAACTGGGAAGTGAATCTGATCGGCTCCGGCCAGATCAACGCCTTTTGCATGCCCGGCGGCAAGATTGCCTTCTACACCGGCATCCTGGAAAAACTCCAGCTCAGCGACGCTGAAGTGGCGATCGTCATGGGACATGAAATGGCGCATGCACTGCGCGAACATGCGCGCGAGCGCATGGGCAAGTCGGCGGTCACGCAGGGCGCTGCGCGACTCGGCGGCGCCGTGGTGGCGGGCGTGTTCGGCGTGGACCCGCGCCTGACCGACATGGCGGCGCGTGGAGGCGCCAATCTGCTGTCGCTGGAGTTCAGCCGCGAGAACGAATCAGAAGCCGATCTCGTGGGTCTCGAACTGGCGGCACGCGCCGGATTTGATCCACGCGCCGGGGTCAGCCTTTGGCAAAAAATGAGTGCCGCCAACAAGAGCGCACCGCCGCAATGGCTGAGCACCCATCCAGCCGGTCAGCACCGCATCGCGGAAATCGAAAAGAATCTACCCAAGGTGCTGCCGCTGTACGAACGCGCGCGCAAGAACTGAAATATCGGGAAGAAATCGGAGTCAGCTATCGCCGACGTAAGGGTTGGTTTGGCGCTCCCGTCCGAAACTGCCCTCGGGCCCGTGACCCGGGATGAACACGGTGTCGTCGCCCATCGGCCACAGGCGCTGCTTGATGCTGCTGATCAACGTGGCGTGATCACCCTGCGGCAAATCGGTGCGGCCAATGGAGCCGGCAAACAGCACGTCACCGACAAAGGCACGGTGGATTTCGGACGAGTGAAACACCACGTGTCCGGGCGTGTGCCCGGGACAATGGCGCACGTTCAACGTGCAGTTCCCCACGCTCACGGTGTCGCCATCGGCGAGCCAGCGCGTGGGGCTGAAGCCCTCGGCGTGAGGCAGGCCGAACATCTTGCCCTGCTGCGCCAGACTGTCGATCCAGAACTTGTCCGCGACGTGCGGGCCGACGATCGGCAGGCCGAGTTGTTGCGACAGTTCGGCCACGCCGCCGGCGTGGTCGATGTGCGCATGCGTAAGCCAGATCTGTTCCAGCGTCACGCCCAGCCGCCGTACCTCCTGCAGCAGTCGATCCAGATCACCGCCAGGGTCGATGACGGCGGCCCGCAAGGTTTCGCTGCACCAGACGATGGAGCAGTTCTGCTGGAACGGTGTGACGGGAACAATCAGGTATTTCAACATGACAGCAAGTGTTCAGATCTATTAAAGCTGAAGACAGGACAATTATTGTTGAAGATTTTCCTCCAATGTACCCTACCAACGCTTGCATATATAGTTCAGGACGCACTCTGAAGCATGTATTCAAAACGCGCTATGCCGAGTTGAAATCCGCGCCGCACGGGTACTTGACTTAAATGAAAATTTAGTGCACGACTTTCTGCTCGAAGAATTCGTTCATGCGCTCAGCCGCCGCCAGCCTCATACCCAGAGAGATCGGCCTCAGGGTGACGTGTCGCTCTTGGCGCGTTCGGTTCCCGTAGGACTGAGCGATCGCTTCCCTTAGCGCGACTAAGCTCGAACTCACTCATCCTGCCCATGGTTGAACGCCCTGCGGGCAGTCGATCAGCGCCGTGCTGAGACGTTCGCTAGGTCCACAGGGTTTTCTGGGATTTGCGATCGGTGGGAATGCTCGCAAGCAGTCTGTCCAACTCCGTAGGCATGTTCGCGCGCATCCAGGAAGCAGCCGCGTGGCAGTCTTTCAGAAAGGCTGTTCTGGTTGCTGTCGGGTGAGTAAGCAGATATTCACGAAGAGTCTCTAACGCGGCAGCGAACGCGCGCTGAACCTTGTTCTCTCGCCATCGTTGCCTGGCATCCGGATGCGAATTGATCCAGCGCTTGACCGAACCAGCCGGGACACCAAGCGAATCAGCCAACGCCCGATGAGTCGGCACGTGATCCATCAAATCCCAGACTCGATCTGGGAATGCCGCAGTGTCAGAGAGTTCTGGCCACAACAGTGACTGGGTGCCTTGCGCAACGGGCCAGCAGTGGATCACTCCTTCAACAACCGTCCTCACTTTGTCAAGTGGCTCGCCCTCCGTCACAGCCGTCCAGAACACGTACCAGTGCAGTGGGTGGCCGACCCGTCGGCTTCGCAACAACGCATTCAACCAGCCAATTCCTGAAAGCTTGAAGCGTTCTCCGAATTGCTGCTCCACCAGTCTGGCCGTCTCCGTACCAGCAAACCAGGCCGCCAGGGAATCCAACACCATCCAGTCGGAAGAGCGAACGATACCGAGTTCCACAAGGAACTGGATTGCGGAGCGCTGAAGCAACTGCACCTCAATCGGCCGCGTGGCTGCACAAAACGCTGAATTCACGAATGCCAGCCTTGTCGCGCTGTCCAGCATTGCCGCATCTGACACAGGCACCTCCTCCCCCTTCGCAGACTCGGGCAACATCCACTCCGATTGAAAGGGTTTGAATTCGTGCAACGGTATCGAGTGCACTTGGCAGACCAGTGTCCCAATCCGTTGGTGCGGCATACGCCAGACGCTCGTGCCAACGTCCCGCAGTCCAAGCGAACGACATTCAGGGCAATACCTCAAGGGTCGGCTTGACCCTGCCCCGCTGGCGCAGATGCCTGTCTTGAGCCGAAGCGTTACCGCGTCGTCCGCAGCAAGGGTTTCAATCACCTGCCGGCGTTTGACGTCTCCAAAGAACGGCCACCATTCCTCCAGGACGGTCCGGCTTGTCGCGAGGTTCTCCAAGGTGCCGAGCCGGCCGCCACTCCAATTGGCAAAGTGCTGCAAGCCTGCGGGCAGCTCATACTGTCTGCAGGCCTGCGGCCGACCGAACATCAGGCTCCCTGCCGACTTCGCAGAGTTCCTGCCCAGGATTTGCACGTAGCCAGCTGCCCATGAGTACAGCGTTTCGTCGCCGCGCCATTCGGACAGGAACGGCGACGGACTGATGCCCGGGTCGCCTGCCCAACTCCTATCTGAGTTCATTCCAGAATCCTTCCGGTGGCAGAAGATCCTGATATCGGCGCATGCGCATCGGGTCGTTTGAACGCAACGCCGCGAGTGGAGCTTGCAGGGGAGCCAAATAGGTGTTCATTGCCAGTCGGATGTGCTTCATCTCGAAAGCGTCGGATCCTCTTTCGAGGGCGATACGCTGCCCAAGGCGCCAGACGGAAAAGAGAACACGCGGCACGAACCCGGTTAGCTCAAACAACTCCTTCTTTTCGGCTGCTTTGAGTACCAAAGGTTTGCGCAGGTATTGGTATTTTTCTAAGGCTGGCAAATAGAGTTCTACCGAATTGGAATCAGCGGCCGACTGAGGCGTACGGATATGGTGGTGGCCATCCAGGCACATGCGCTGAGCCACTGCAAATCGAGTGCCCATGGCCTCCAAGCCGTCTGGTGTCATCAAAAAGCAGAGTGGAATTCGCCAAGTGTTGGAGATTGTGAGAATGCAGCGCAAGGCCTCCTCTTCGACCAGGCGCAGGATCGGTGGAGCGGGTGCCTTCTCGGCCTTCCCCGCCCTCGCCGCCTTGGCGACCCTGATCTTGCGAGCCTCCGGCTTGAACAGATTGTTGATTTCGTCAAGAACAAGCAAGCCAAGGCTTTGTCGTCGCGCCACCTTGAGCCAAGCGTTGAACAGGTCCTGGGCCGAGGGCCTTTTGAGCTTCAGCATCTCGGTGAACTCATCGGTGCCAAGTACCCTGTCAGTTTCGATCATCAGCGCGCGTGCAAGATCCAGCAGCTTCCCGGTCCCCGGGATGTCTACCTTGAGGTAGACAAGCTGCTGGAATCGCCCCACAACGCCTGGGAAAGTGGTGTGCTCAATGACCTGCTCGAACTGAGACGCCAAGGCGCGCACGATTGCGCGTGACTTTCCCATGCCGCCGATGGACATGATGGAGGTAATCGGCGCCTCAGGGACATCCCCGCTCGGCGGCCGCCCCCGAATCATCGCGGTGGTGCTTGGAAGTGAAGGGTTTCGGAATCGATAGCCTTCACGAACCGCCATGGAGGCTGTCATACCGATTCTTAGGCCGTCG
>CAILAY010000023.1 GCA_903832285.1 uncultured beta proteobacterium
ATGGTTCAAACGCGCGAAAGTCTATTGACCGAAGGCTTGACCACGTCGGCCCGGCCTTTTTGAATTCTTGCAATGCACCGTGACCACCCCACACTTTTGGGCCGTGCCGCAATTGTTGCGCGACGGTCTCAAACCCAGGCTGCATGAGGACTAGCGGACGATCGGTCCGCTCTCACCAAGGCGAGATGAACATCATTCCCCTGTGTGGGGCAACGCACTGAGCAGAGGGACTGCTGCCGGCACACTTGACTTTCCTCGATGACATTGAAAGCACCCATGAAAGCCAATAGCCAACTGCAACCTGACTGTATCGAAAGACTGGACCGTCCAAGCGTCATTGACAGCACCACCGTCACCCACTGATATACACAAGAAAATCATCATGCAAAACGCAAATACACCGTGCTATGCCTTCAATACCCATTCGGAGGCTGAAGATGCCATCCAGTTATTGAACTCATCCGGCATCGATGTCAAAGCCTTGTCTCTGGTTGGCAAGGGGTATCACTCCGAGGAGCATCCAACCGGCTTTTACACCGCTGGTGACCGCATTAGGTCGTGGGGTGGCACTGGCGCATTCTGGGGTGGCATCTGGGGCTTGCTGCTCGCACCGGCGGTCTTCTTTCTACCCGGCTTCGGGCTGGTTGCGATGGCAGGCCCTTTTGTGGCTGCGCTGGTCGGTGCGCTGGAAGGCGCTGTGGTGGTGGGCGGCATGTCTGCGCTCGGTGCTGCGCTAACGCAGTTGGGTGTTCCGAAAGACCATGTCATCAAATACGAGACCGCGATCAAGATGGACAAGTACGTTTTGCTGGTGCACGGCGATGAGGAACTGGCACAAAAGGTACGTGCTGTGCTCAAAGGCAGTAACGCCTGGCAAGCAGCCTGAGTAGACCCGAATAACTTAAGAGGTGAACCAACATGACATACCAAGGCGCGAGAGCCCGACCGGTCGAGAATGAGAGCGGACATTTTTTTGCCGTATCCAAGGTTCGCCTGGACAGCTATGGCCACGTGACGCATGTCCGCTGGAGCGAAATCGACAAAAGGTCGAACAGTGACCTGACTCCGGCCGCAGTGGTGCCTGTCGCGGAGGTGGTGGACGCCATTCACGCAGGTGCGCAAGTTGCTGCTGTGTTGCAAGGCCGCTCGCAACACACCCCAGAGCGCATGTTTGAAATCATTGCCAACCGCAACGGAGGCGAGACCGTCGCATTGGCCACACCTTCCGGTTTTCATTCGACCGCGCAGTTTGACCTTGGGGATATGGTTTTGCCGAATGACAGTCCCGGCATCCGGGGATCAGTCAATCACCAAGGCCAAGCCATTGCAAGACACACATTTGCCGTGTCGAAGGTTGAACTTGATAAAGACGGTCGGGTAACGGACGTGCTTTGGGGAAAGGTGAACACCAGGAAGAACGCTTGGGCCGCACCTGAAGTCATCGCTCCGGTTGCCGATCTGGTGGCAGCCTTGCAAGCGGGGGATCGGGTATTCGCGCTCTTCCCTTCGATTAATGGTCATTTGCCAGACCGTGAGTTCGTTGAGGCGAACTACGACAACGGTATGCAAACCATCGTACTGCGCGGACCGGCGGCCTGCGATCGTGAGATCCACGACATGGACCGGTTGACCGCATCCGTGCCGACCGGACAAACCTAAGCCGATACAAGGAGCGGGCTGTAGCGAGACAATATTGGAACGCTTCCAGCGTTGTTCCGTTCCATCTACAGCGGCGACGCTGGCGACGCCCTCGGGGCTCGGGCACATAGCGCGCGGTCGAAATGAGTTGTGCAGTACGGGTCAGGAACGACTCATTGGGTAGCCTGTCGGCCGACTAAGCTGCGATGTTGACTCCATCGATAAACGCTGTCACGTGTTCCCACTGGTCCGGTACATTCAGCGCCGGCGCATGGCCGCAGCCGCCGATCTCGACCACCCGCAGCAGTCCGGCCGCGCCGGGGCCTCTGCCCATCATCTCGCGCGTCGTTTCGGGCAGCACCAGATCGGAGTCGGCACCGCGCAAGCACAGCACGGGCACCGTGATCGCATCGAAGTGTTCCCAGATCAGATAGTCATCCGGATGCTGGATGAACTGCTGCACCATGGCCGGGTCGTAGTGCGGCGTGACGCGGCCGTCTGGCAGGCGGCGCGTCGAGGTCTCTGTCAGACGTCTCCACTGCGCAGCGCTCAGCGTGCCAAAGGGTTTGTACACGTGACGGAAGAATGCTTCCAGTTCCGGCACCGTGTCAAACGCTGGCGGGCTACCTGCGTAGACGCGAATGCGATCAATCGCGGCTGCAGCCAGTTCAGGCGCGTTGTCGTTCAGGGTGAGGCTCTGGATGCGCTGTTTCATATCGGCCATAAGCAGCCCCGACGCGCACACCGTGCCGATGGCGCCACCCATGGAGGTACCGACCCAGTGCGCCTTTTCGATGCCGAGTCGGTCGAACAGCTCGGCTGCGATGCGCGCATAAAACGCCAGGCAGTACTCCTGTTCAGGCAGCGGGCTCCACTGGCTTAAACCGCGGCCGACGGTGTCTGGGCAGATCACTCGATAGCGCTGGCTCAAGTGCTGTGCCAGTTCGTCCATGTCGCGCCCAGTGCGCGCCAGACCATGCCATGCAATGACCGTGTCCTGGTGCTGTGCACCCCACTCGGTGTAATGAATCGAGCGCCCGGCACAACTGACGTAGTGGGACGAAAAACCTGTATTCCGCGCCATCACCTTTCCCCTGCAGCCCTGGCACGCAGCCGCCCCACGATGCCCGTGGGAAAGTAGTAAACGGAGAGCACGAACAGCAGGCCCAGCCACAGCAGCCAGCGGTCCGGCGAGAGCAGCGCCGAGAGCACCGGCACAACTGCTGTGGCCTCGCTGCCCAGACGCAGCAAATCCTGCAGATAGCTTTGTGCAACCAGATAAAGCGCGGAGCCGATGGCCGCGCCGTAGATTGTTCCCATGCCGCCAATCACGACAATAAGCAACACGTCCATCATGACCTCGAACGAGAGCGAGGTATCGGGCCCGTTGTAGCGCAGCCAGAGCGCCAGCATGGCACCGGCCAGGCACGCAAACAGCGCCGACAAAATGCTTGAGGTGGTGCGATACACCACCACGCGGTATCCTATGGCTTCGGCGCGAAACTCGTTCTCGCGGATCGCCTGCAACACCCTGCCAAACGGCGAGTTCACGATGCGCAGCAACGCCAGCAGCAGCACCAGCGCCACAGCAAACAACAGGTAGTAGCACAGCAGTCGGCCGTTCAACATGACGCCCAGAAAAGGCTCGGACAGCAGCTCAAAACCGGGCGACAAAAACTCTGGCACCTTGAAGGTCAGACCGTCTTCGCCGCCCGTGATGTCTGACAGTTGCGACGCCAGCGTCAGGAACGCCGACGCCACGGCCAGCGTGATCATGGCAAAGAAGATGGCGCGCACGCGCAGCGAGAACAGGCCCACCAGCAAGGCCAGCACGAATGAGAGCGCGAGGGCACACAGAGAGCCCAGCAGCAGCGCCTCCCAGGTCGGCCCGAGGTGCGTGGTAGCGATGGCAACGCCGTAGGCGCCGATGCCAAAGAACATGGTGTGGGCAAAACTGACGATACCGGTGTAGCCGAGCAGCAGATCGAAGCTGGCCACCAGCACCACGAACACCAGTACCTTTGCGGCCACGTTCAGCGCCTTGACACCGGGGAAGATGAAGGGCGCGCCCGCCAATGCAATCAGCAGCAGCACGAGGAACACCGCCAGCACGCGGCTGCGGGGGAAATCATTGGACAGAAGTCGGGTCAACATGGATGCACCTTTGCTACCGGTTCGCCACCGGATAGACCCCTTGCGGGCGCCACAGCAGGATTGCCATCATCAGCAGGATGTTGGAAAACAGCGCCACCTTGGGCAGCAGGAAGCCGGTGTAGTTGGCCATCAGGCCCACCAGCAGCGCGCCGATGAGTGCGCCACCGGTCGAGCCCAGGCCGCCGATGATGATCACGATGAAGATCAGCACGTTCACCTGCGCACCCATCTGCGGCACCACGCTTTGCTGATAGAGCCCCCACATCACGCCGCCCAGCCCGGCCAGCGCGCTGCCCAGCACAAACACGCCGACGAACAGGCGCCGGATGCGGTAGCCCAGCGCCTCGACCATCTCGCGGTCTTGCACGCCGGCGCGGATCAGCAGACCGACCTTGGTACGGCCCAGCGTCCAGGCCATCGCGGCGAAAACGACCAGTCCCACCACCACCGCCAGCAGCCGGTATTTCTCGATTGCTGCATCGCCCAGCAGCACGGCGCCGCGCATGCCTTCGGGCAGGGGCAGCGCGATCTGCTGCGGACCCCAGATCACCTTGATCAGTTCCTCGCCGATGATCATGCCGCCCATCGTGATCAGGATCTGCTTGAGGTGCTGGCCATACACCGGCCGCACGATAAAACGCTCGAATGCCAGACCGACGGCACCCGCGACCAGCATCGCGACCAGCATCGCAGGAAATACCGCAACCAGGTTGCGCCACAGCTCGTTCGAACCGGTCCAGTCACCCATCATGCCCAGCACCGTGGTGGCGACGAACGCGCCGAGCGCGATGAACACACCATGGCCGAAATTGAGCACGTCCATCAGTCCGAAGATCAGCGTGAGTCCGGAGGCGATGACGAAGATGATCATGCCCATGGCCAGACCCGCCACCGTGAGCGTGAGCCAGGTGGAGGTCGAGCCGATGAAGGGCATGACGAGCAGCGCCAGCAACGGCGCCAGCGCCAGGGGTTTCCAGTCGAAATCGAGCTGTTTCATTGACTGTTTCATAGCGCCAGTCCCAGCAGCGTGTGTTGCAACGCTTCATCTTCGGCGAGCGCCTGCATGGTGCCTGCGTGCACCACCCGGCCATGCTCCATCACAGCCACGCTGTCACCCAGCCGCTTGGCAAAACTGATGTTCTGCTCCACCAGCAGGATGGTGGAGCCGGACGACTTGAGCTGCGCAAAGGCGTCGATCATGTTGTTGATGATGGCCGGCGCCAGGCCCTTGCTGGGCTCGTCCACGATCAGCAACTCACGCGGCTCCACGATCGCGCGTGCCACTGCCAGCATCTGCTTTTGGCCCCCAGAGAGCTTGCCAGCCGGATGATTCCAGAATTTTTCAACCGCCGGGAACAAGGAGAAGATCCACTGCAACCGCCCCGCATCCATCTGACTTACGCGCCGGGCTTGGCGTGCCGCCAGCAGCATGTTTTCCTTGACCGTCAGATCGGAAAATATTCCCATGGTTTCGGGAACGTAGGCGATGCCCAAAGCGGCAATGTCCGGCGTGTCCAGCGCCGTGATGTCGCGACCGTCGAACACGATGCGGCCTCGATTCGCGTGCCACAGCCCCATGATGCTGCGCAGCGTGGTGGTCTTGCCCGCACCGTTGCGTCCCAGCAGCATCGTCAGCTGGCCACGCGGCACTATCAGGTCCGCGCCGTGCAGGATGTGATAAGCACCGATGTGGGTGTGCACCCCTTCGAGTTGGAGGAGGATGTCGCTCATCTTTTGCCACCATCCGCCTGTACCTGAACGGAGGGCGCGCTCACCCCAAGGTAGGCCTCCTGGACGATCGGCGAGGCGATCACCGTCGCCGGTTCGCCGTCGGCCACCAGCACTCCGTTGTGCAGCACGATGATGCGATCGGCCAGCTCGCGCACCACGTCCATCTTGTGTTCGACCAGCAGAATGGTCTTGCTCTTGTCGACCTTGAGTTGCCGAATCAGATTCAGGATCACCGGCGCCTCATCGATGCTCATGCCGGCCGTGGGCTCATCGAACATGAACACCTGGGGCTCCAACGCCATCAGCAGCGCCACTTCCACCTTGCGCTGGTCGCCGTGCGACAAGGCGGCGACCGGCCGATGCTGCTTGTCGGTCATGGACACGGCGTCGATCACCTCCAGTGCGCGGGCCGTCAGCGCCTCGTGATCGCTCCAGATGCTCCAAAGATTGAGTCCGCGCCAGTGGGGCCCGCTACGCGTCGCCTGCACCGCCAACCGCACATTCTCCAGCACTGACAGGTTGGGGAATAGATTCGTCAACTGGAAGGCACGCCCCAATCCGGCACGCGTTCGCGCCGAAGGGCTCATGCCGGCCAACGTCGCCCCATTCAGGAAGACCTCGCCCGAAGTGGCTGCGATCTGCCCCGAAATCAGATTGAAATACGTCGTCTTGCCCGCGCCATTGGGTCCAACGATGGCCGTGAGCGTGCCCGGCTGAAATGTGCAGCTCACGCCATTCACCGCCACGTGGCCACCGAAGCGCACGGTCAGGTTGAGCGTTTCAAGCATTTTTGAAAACTCAGGTTTAGCGGATTGCGGGAGCGGCGTAGCGAGCGGGTACGAGGCCAGGCGGACGGAGCACAGTCAACGGAACGTACACCCGTACGTCAGGATGACGAGCACCGCCCAACGACGCATCGTGCGCGCGCAGTAGCCGAGTACGCAATCAGCGAGAGTTGCGGATGGGGATCGCCATCTCGGCCGGCGTGATCTCATGCACCAACTCAGGAACGCCCCAGGCAAATGCCGGATCCACCTTGATCTTGTAGTGGTACATGCTCTGCATCGCCTGATGGTCTTCCTTGCGGAATGTCATCTTGCCCTTGGGCGTGTCAAAGCTCATGCCTTCCATGGTCTGGATGAGCTTGTCAGCCTGGGTGTCGCCATTGGTCCTCTTGAGCGCCGTCACCAGCGCCATCGCCGCCGAGAAGCCACCTGCCGTAAAGAAGTCGGGCGGCGTCTTGAACTGGCTGTAGTGGCGCGCAACCATGGCGTCGTTGACGGGGTTTTTCGGAATCGCGAAGTAGTAGTAGAGCGCCCCTTCCATGCCAGGGAACTGCTTGTAGGCCACCATGGCCGGCAGGATGTTGCCGCCGCTGGCGATCTCTATGCCGTAGCGCTTCAAGTCCATGTCGGCGATCTTGAACGGGTTGCCCGCACCGGCCCAGTTGATGAAGATGATCTTGCGACCCGGCAAGCCCTTGAGCTTGTCGATCAGGTGCTGGGCGCCCGCGGTGAAGTCGGTGGTGTTCGCCGGCAGGTATTCCTCATGCACGATCTTGGCCGTCTTGACCGACTCCTTGAACGCCTTGACGAAATCGCGGCCGAAGGCGTAGTCCTGCGCCAACGTGGCGATGCTGACGCCGGCCTTGTCCAGCGCTGCGGCGTTGGAAATCGCGTCCTGGGAACTGTTGCGGCCAGTGCGGAAGATGTACTTGTTCCATTTTTCTCCGGTGATCGAATCCGCCACGGCCGGCTCCACCAGGAGAATCTTCTTGTACTCCTCGGCCACCGACAGCATGGCCAGCGCCACGCCAGAGCCGGTCGTGCCTACAGCCAGATCGGCTTTGTCGTCGGAATACGCCGTTGCCAGCAGTGATTTGCCCAAGTCGGGCTTGCCCTGGTCGTCTTTTTCAATCACCACCAGTTTCTTGCCAGCCACCGTCATCGTGCCCCCGGTAGCGTAGTCCAGGCCCATCATGAAGCCGGTCTGGGTCTGCTTGCCGTAGGCTTCCAGCGGACCGGTCTTGCCATAGACATGGGCGATTCTGATTTCCTTCGTTTGGCTCAAGGCCGGGGCGGCGAAAGCGCCGATCAAGGCGGCCAGCGCAAGAAGTGTGCGGCGATGCATGGTTGTGTCTCCTTTTTAGTCTAAGAACAGGGTAATGAAATGCACAAGCCGTGCCAGCACGAATTGGCCAGATATTGAGGGAAAATCGCCATTTTTTGCTCAATATGTATGGATACAGAACATTTTAGATGTCCGTATATTAGACATGTGTCGTATTTTCAGACATCCGCGCATAGAGTTTGGCACGAGAGATTCCCAGTTGCTTGGCCGCCTGAACCTTGTTTCCAGAGCAGACGGCCAGCACGGCAGCGATCGCCGCCTGCTCCAGTTCCGCCACTTGTTGGGCCAGTGGTCGCAGTGCCTGCACCGCAACTGCGGTTGGCGCCGCAGGCGCGGCATCGACCGGCGATCCGGGCGTTGGCGCCACCCCCGATTCGCTGAGCAACTGCGCGACCTGCTGCGCGTCGATTTGCGCGCCTTCGCCGCGCAAAGCAAGCTGCTCCAGCACATTGCGCAATTCGCGAACATTGCCGCGCCATTCTTGCGCGCCCAGCAAGGCCAGCGCGTCCGCCGACAGTTCCGCCAAAGGCGTGCCGCTGGCCGCCATGTCGTCACCCAACAATTCCACCAGCGCGGCGATGTCGGCACGGCGCTCGCGCAGCGGCGGCACGCGCAATGGCAGCACGTTCAGGCGGTAATAGAGATCCTCGCGAAATTTTCCTTCACGCACCAGCGCGGACAGGTCGCGCGACGTAGCCGCGATCACGCGGGCGTCAAACGGCTGCAGGCGGTTCGATCCCAGCGGCTCGATCTCGCCCTCCTGCAATGCGCGCAGCAGTTTGACCTGCAAGCGCTGCGGCATGTCACCGATCTCGTCCAGAAACAGCGTGCCGCCGTCGGCCACCTTGAACTTGCCGTCGCGCCCCTTGCGGTCGGCGCCGGTGAAGGCGCCGGGCGCCACACCGAAGAATTCCGCCTCCAGCAGGGTCTCCGGAACGGCCGCGATGTTGATGCCGACAAACGGCCCGTGGGATCGCGCCGATGCGGCGTGAATGGCGTGCGCGAGCAGTTCCTTGCCGGTTCCCGTTTCGCCCAGCAGCAGCACGGGGCTGCCCGACTGCGCCGCGCGCCGCGCCTGGCGCTTGACCTCGATCGCCGCCGGACTGGTGCCGACAAAACTGGCGAACGTGTATTTGGCAAGCCGCTGACCCAACAGATTCTGTTTGCGCTGCGTCGCCAACTCACGCCGGGTATCGTCGAGTTCGCGCTGCAGCGCGCTGAACTTGGCGATGAAGGGCTGAAGCGTGGTCTCAGGGTGATCAAACAGCACAATGCCCAGCGCACCGATCACGCGGCCTTCGTCGTCTCGAAGAGGAATGCGTGACACCACGAATGTACCTGCGCGATTCGTCAGGAGGTCAATCAGGATGGGTTTGCCGCTGCGCAGCACCTGATGCATCTGCGTGTTTTGCACCACCGACGACACCGGGTGGCCGACGAAGTCTTGCTCGTGTTCAAAACCCAGCGCGGGTAAAAACCGCCGGTACTGGTCGTTGATCCACACCACCCTGGCATCGCGATCCACCAGCAGCATACCCTCGCTGGCATTTGCAAAAAGTTCAAACATGGAACGCGCGGCCAGTTCCAGAATGCTCTGGGCGTCACGCGGCAGCGTCGGCGACGGGGAACGCAGAGAAGACCTGGATGCGCGCGGCGGAACCATGGAGTGATGTTACTCCGCGGCGTGCGTCCTTCCGGCAAAGGCGCAACGACTAAGTGGCGCTGGCCTGCTGCGATCTGGCCGCGCGACCTGCCATGACCTTCGCCCAGCGGGCTTTGGACTCGGGGTAGATCAGTGATTCTTCCAATGCGATATGGTCGCCGACCAGTTCAAGAAACACCTGAACACCGTGCTGAAATTCCGCGGATTCGTACCATGAGTTGCCCAAAGCAATCGCACGCAACTGGGGTGCGAGTCCGAGCCAGTTTTCTTCGATCCAGCCATGATCCTGCTGCAGGCTGCGCACCGCGGCGGCGAGGTCCGCGTCACCACTGGCCAGCAGCGGCGGAAACACATTCTTCTCTTCCTCCTGATGGTGCTGGCGCGAGGTGCCTGAAAAAAAGGATTCGATGTCGGCGGCCCGGCGCTGCGCATTGGCATCCACGCCCTCAACTTCGATCTGCTGCGCCAGATTGGCCAGATCAGTCAAATGCCGCTGGATCTGCTGATGGCACACGTCCAGGGCTTCAAAATTGACCGGGTTATTGGCTGCGCTCATGCGGTACTCCTGGAGGATGTTCCGATCGATTATCAACCGCGCCATCCCGCCATATTTGAGCCAAGTCAAGTTTCAGGCGGATACAACTGGCTCGGGGAACTTCAGTTCTTCAAGCTTGCCGCCTCGCTCGCCAGCTGCGTGATGCGCGCCCAGTCGCCAGAGGCGAGTGCATCCGCAGGCACGAGCCAAGAGCCGCCGACGCAGATCACATTGGGCAACGCCAGGAATTCGTGCGCATTTTGCAGTGTGACGCCGCCCGTCGGGCAGAAATTCACTTCGCCAAACGGCCCGCTCCAGGCTTTAAGCATCGCCGGTCCACCGGCCTGCAGTGCGGGGAAAAACTTGAGTTGGAAGAAGCCGTCATCCAGCGCCTTCATGATTTCACTGCCTGTGGCCACACCCGGCAGCAAGGGCAGACCCAAATCGCGACAAGCTTGGCCAAGGCGTGAGGTGTAGCCAGGGCTCACGGCAAAACGGGCCCCCGCGCTCGCCGCCGCCTGCGCTTCAGCGGGGTTGCGCACTGTGCCGGCGCCGACCACCGCTTCGGGTACGTTGCGGGCTATTTGCTCCATGCAGGCCAGCGCCTGCGGTGTGCGCAGCGTCACCTCCAGCATGCGCACGCCGCCAGCCACCAGGGCCCGCGCCATGGGCACAGCGTGCGCCAGGTCATGCAACACGATCACGGGTATCACAGGCCCGTCCTGCATCACTTGCAGAGCGCTGAAAGATTGAGTTACAGCCATGAACAAGCTCCTTCTTCCGCCGTGACGGCGTTGCGTCGCATTCCAGAAAACAGTTCACGCCCCATGCCTACGCCATTGGCCGCTCGCAGGGTTTCAGGCATGGCCGCCACAGGCCGTGCCGTCCATTCGGATGCATCCACCAGAACAGTCAGTGTTCCTGCCACCGAGTCCATGCGAATCACATCGCCGTCACGCACTTTCGCCAGCGGCCCGCCCATGGCGGCTTCGGGTGAGACGTGGATGGCTGCGGGCACTTTGCCCGAGGCGCCGCTCATGCGTCCGTCCGTCACCAGCGCCACCTTGAAGCCCTTGCCCTGCAATACGGCCAGAGGCGGTGTGAGCTTGTGCAACTCGGGCATGCCGTTGGCCTGCGGCCCCTGCCAACGCACGACACAGATCAGGCTGGCATTGGCATCGAGTACACACAGCCGCTCCAACTCGCCGGTCTTGAAGGCTTCGAGCAGGGCTTCCTGCGCATCGAACACCCGCACCGGTCCTTGCACGATATGCCGATCCTCGGGCACGGCCGACACCTTGATCACGCTGCGGCCCAGATTGCCCTGCAACAGTTTGAGACCGCCGGTGACGCTGAAAGGTTGGCTCGCAGGGCGCACCACGGACTCGTCCTTGCTGGCGCCGATATCGCTCCAGATCAGGGATTGCGTTCCCACTGAGCTTGCCGAAGTGCCTGCGCGTTCTTCGACAGGGACAGACCGAACGGTGAGTGATGGGACCCGCGTAAATTCCCGCAATCCGCCCGCGCGCACGGTGAGCACGTCTTCACGCATGAAGCCGGCGTCCAGCAGTTCGCGGATGACGTATCCCGGCCCACCAGCCGCCTGGAATTGGTTCACATCCGCGCTGCCGTTGGGATAAACACGCGACAGCAGCGGCACCACTTCCGACAGCGCTGCAAAGTCGTCCCAGTCGATCACGATACCCGCCGCGCGCGCCACTGCCACCCAGTGAATCAGATGGTTGGTGGAGCCACCCGTGGCCAGCAACGCCACCATGGCATTCACGATGCAGCGTTCGTCCACCACTTTGCCAATTGGCGCAAAGCGCCTGTCCTTGGTGATGTCGAGAACGGTGCGCGCCGCCTCGCGTGTGAGTTCATCCCGAAGCACGCCGCCGGGCGCGACAAAGGCCGTCCCAGGAACCTGCAGCCCCATGGCTTCGAGCAGCATCTGATTGCTGTTGGCCGTGCCGTAAAAGGTACAGGTGCCGGGCGCGTGGTAGGCACGCGACTCCGCGTCCAGCAGCGCGTCGCGCCCCACCAGGCCTTGAGCCGCCTGTTCGCGCACCTTGGCCTTGTCACCGTTGGAGAGGCCCGAAGGCATGGGGCCGGCAGGCACAAACACCGTGGGCAAATGGCCAAACTGCAAAGCGCCGATGAGCAGGCCCGGCACGATCTTGTCGCACACTCCCAGCATGATCGCTGCATCGAACACATCGTGACTCAGCGACACGGCCGTGGCCATCGCGATCACGTCGCGGCTGAACAGGCTCAGTTCCATCGCGGCTGTGCCCTGCGTCACACCGTCGCACATGGCCGGCACGCCACCGGCCACCTGAGCCGTCGCGCCCAACTGGCGCGCCACCGCTTTGATCAGGTCCGGATAGGTTTGCATGGGTGTGTGCGCTGACAGCATGTCGTTGTAGGCGGTGACGATGCCGATGTTGCGCCCACGCTCGGCCACCACCCTGAATTTGTCGTTGCTGGGCATGCCGGCAAAGGCGTGCGCCACGTTGGCGCAGCCCATGCGCTGCGCACCCGGTGCCCGGGATGCGGTCGCTTCGAGCCGCGTCAAATAGTCACTCCGAGTGGCGGCACTGCGTTGAACTATGCGCCGCGTCACGGCTTCAACCTTGGGATGTAGTTTCATGTTTTCCTGATCTTTTGGTAACTTAGTTACATGCCGATGTTAACAGCTATCCGGCGCAGGATTTCCCACTCCCTCAAGAGCGCAACACGGCACAATGCGAGCCATTGGTTCGCGTTCAACCTTGATTCATCCCCCATGACCCACATTTCCGACCTTCGAAAGAGTTACGAGCGCGCCGAACTCAGCGAAGAGGATTCGCACGCCGACCCCTTGCAGCAGTTCGGGCAGTGGCTGAGAGAGGCCATCGCTTCTGAAATACCCGAGCCCAACGCCATGACCGTGGCAACCGTGGGCAGCAACTTGCGACCGTCCACCCGTGTCGTGTTGATCAAGGGCTATGACGCCCGCGGCATCACCTGGTTCACCAACTATGAAAGCCGAAAGGGGCAGGAATTGGCGGGCAACCCGTATGCGGCGCTGCAGTTCCATTGGATTGAACTCGAGCGGGTAGTGCGCATCGAGGGCTCAGTGCAAAAGATCAGCGATGAGGAGAGCGACGCGTACTTCAAGACGCGTCCTATGGACTCGCGTATCGGCGCCTGGGCCAGTCCGCAAAGCCAAGTGATATCCGGGAGAAGCGTTCTGGTCACCAACGCCGCCAGATATGCAGCGCAGTTCCTGTTGCAGCCTCCACGCCCGCCACACTGGGGTGGCTACCGATTGCAGCCGGATCGCTGGGAATTCTGGCAAGGACGCAAGAGCCGGTTGCACGACAGGTTGCGCTACAGCCTGGTCGGCACACAAAGCTGGCAACGCGATCGGCTCGCTCCGTAACCGGGCACGTCGCAGGGTTGTTGAATCAAACTCGCGGCAGCGGCAATGCCGCCAGCCAGATTTGGGCGCGCCGGACCGACGTCCAACCCCACCACAGGCGACCAGCCCAGCGCAAGGCCCGCTGCGGACGCACGGCCGCCAAAGCCACAAAAACGCCAAGTGGCCACGCTGGATGGCGGCACAGCCAGTAGACGGAGGTACGCACCTGATCCGCCAATGCCAACGGAGTTTTCAGCACCTCAGACTGAGCCGCGACCGTGATGCGCAACTCGGCACTACGTACCAGCATGCGCTGGCGGCGCAGCCAGGGATCTTCATAAGCTTCGCGAACCATGCTCGAACTCCTCAATCATGGGCCGCGAGGCCCGATTGATCCCGCCGCAACTCCGACACGCTGGCCGCAAACGGGCCACCTGGGCTGCGCAGCCGCTCCCGTGCATTGCGCATGAGCCACAGACCACTGCCGAAGAACACAAGCGACAACACAGCCACTGCCGCCAGGCGATAACCGTCCCACAGCAAGAGAATGATGAAGCCACAGGCCAGCACCACACCAACACCCAACACCAGCAATGCAGCGACACCGAAAAGCAAACCTGCCATAACCCGCTGCTTCTCAATCTCCAGTTCGGCGCTGAGCAAATCGAGCCGTACCTGCGCGATCTCAATGACTGTCGCCAACAACCTTCGCAGTGAGACAAACAGCCCACCCGCTGAAGCGGGATCGCCCTTGGCCACGATATTTCAGCGACGACCTATCAACAGGCCCGCGACCAAGCCAATGCCCGCAGCGACACCGATGGACTTCCAGGGGTTCTCGTGCACGAATTCGTCCGCTGCATGACCCGCTGCTTGGGCCTTGACCACGACAGCATGCTGCAAATTGGCCTGTTCCGCCTTCGCCTGCTGCATCCTGGTTTGCACTCGATCCCGCAGGTCGGCCGCGCCCTCACCCGCTTGATTGGCAGTCATGCGCAGCAACTCTTCCGCATCGGAAATTACGACGCCCAGATCGCCCATCAACTTGTCCTTCTGGACAGCCGTCATTTCAGTCATAGCAGTCATAGCAGTTCTCCAACTCGTTAAGCGACATCGGTCATGCTATGCCTCAGCCCGCCCCAGTGATTGCGAAAAATCAAAATTCGGGGCTACCTGTCAGAGGTACATGTAGGCTCTGGACCAGGGTGTGGGATTGAGTTCCTCGCGGACACCGGATTTGCACGCCAGCACCTGGTACAGCGAGACCCAATTCCGGGAAAACGCGTGAGCACAACCCGCGAGATAAACACGCCAGACGCGATAAGTAACTTCATCTACCAGACTTCGAATGGCGTCACTCCTGACTTCGTAATTCTGAGCCCACAGACTCAGCGTCCGGGCGTAATGACGGCGCAGGCATTCCACATCCAACGCCTCCAAGCCCGCGGTCTGCATGTCCTTGAGCGCCAGACTGATGTGCGGCAACTCACCGTGGGGGAAGACGTATTTGTCGATGAACCTTGCTGCGCCCAGGGGTGCACAACCACTGCCCGGATCGGTCGAGGTGATGCCGTGATTTAGCACCATGCCACCCTCTTTGAGTAGGGAATTGATCTTTGCGAAATAGGACGCAAGATGCTTCAACCCCACGTGTTCGAACATGCCGATGGAGGTTATCTTGTCAAACGGCAGGTCGTGTCTATCGAGATCACGGTAGTCCTGCAGCCTGATCTCGACCCGATCCTCCAACCCGGCCTGCGCGACGCGCTCGCATGCCAGTTCGTACTGATTCCTTGACAGCGTAACGCCCACCGCTGTTGCGCCAAACTTCTGCGCTGCACGCATCACCAGCGCACCCCATCCGCAGCCGATATCCAGCAAACGCTCGCCCGGACTGAGCATGATCTTGGTCAGGATATGGTCCAGTTTGGCGCACTGCGCTTGCTCCAGGGTCTCATGCTGGTTGGGGAAGTAGGCGCATGAATAGACCATGGACTGATCCAGCCAGAGTTCGTAAAAGGCGTTGGATATGTCGTAGTGATGCTCGATGGCTTTGGCATCTCTGGTTCGGTTGTGCTGCTCGGAGCCAAACAGCCGACCAAACCTTCCGCTCATTGGCAACACCGTCTCTGCCAACCTGGATGCAGCATCGACGATGTCTTGCGCTGTTCCCATCACATCGAAGTGGCCGTTGACGTAGCCCTCTGCCAAATTATCCAGGCTCGGTGGCACGAAGTAGCGTAGTGCTGACGGCCTTGGCAGGCGCACCGTAACCTTCGGATTGGGCCCCAAATCGTGCTCCACGCCATTCCACAAGGCCAAGCGAAGTGGCACGTCGGTCTTCAAACTCAGTCCGCCCAAAATGCGACTGAGCAGCGCATGATCGCTCGCACCGCCCGATACAGCGGCATCCATCAGATGGGCTCCATCGGTGTGCTGGCACTCGCTGTTTTTGCCAGAACCACTTTGGACAACCCGCTCATCTTGGACACGCTTTGGGCAGCGCACGTCGCGGCCACCGCCAAGCCAATGGCACCCAAAGTCACGATCAGCATCTTTCGCTTCATAGTGCTTCCTTATAAAGTGAAAGTGAATGTTAATACCAAGAAACAGAAAATTCGACAGGATTGAGATTTGTCAATTTCGCGCCCTGTTCGACGCGTAGCCTCAGCCGTCTGAAATTCAACTTTCCGATCCTAAGGATTCCTATGCGCGCCCGACCCAATGGCACTGTTTCCTCACCCCTGCGCGCCAAGCGCCAACGTGAACCGGGTAGCGCCACGCGCCTGCGGAAAGTGCAGCAACCGGTGACGTCACCCGCAGACGAGGAAGTTGATCGGGACGAAGCCCCCGACCTGGCACAGAGCGACATCGAAACGGCTGATGAGCGTACCGCCGACTCGGTTGAAACATTGCCTGAAATGGAACGCGAAATCGGCATCTCAGACTGGATCGACCCCCAAACCGGCGAACCCGCCGAAGGACAATCCCCGCCGCATCTCGAAGAAGGATGACTTGCAAAAGTATTCATCGACGCTACCACTGGAACGGGCCGGGTTTTCACCCGGAAACGAACCCCAGCAGTTGAGTCAGGCCGCCGGTGCGGGGGACTTTGAAGGAATTGCCGCCGCTGCCTCTCGCAGTTGCCGACGCAGGATCTTGCCCAGGTTGGTTTTTGGCAACGGTTCACTGCGAAATTCAATGATCTTGGGCATCTTGTAGTCGGTCAGATGAAGCCTGCAGTGCCCGAGCAAGGCTTGTTCCGTCAAGGTGGGGTCATTCCTCACCACCACAACCTTGACAACCTCGCCGGATCTCTCGTCGGGCACACCGATGGCAGCGACTTCGCTGACGCCCGGATGCAGCGCCACAACGTCCTCAATCTGATTCGGGAAGACCTTGAAACCTGACACGATGATCATGTCCTTCTTGCGGTCTGTAATCTTGAAGTAGCCGCGCTCATCCACAAAGCCCATGTCGCCGGTCCGGAACCAGCCATCGCTGGTGAACGCCTTCTCGGTTTCGTCGGGCCGGTTCCAGTAGCAAGCCATCACCTGCGGCCCTCGAATGCCAATCTCACCCACCTCGCCGGGCGTCAGTTCACCGCCATCTTCACCCAGAATAGTCGCCAGCGTTGATGAAATCGGCATGCCGATGGTGCCGGTCCAATCCTTGATGTCCAGGGGGTTCGAGATCACAACCGGGGAGGTTTCGGTCAAGCCGTAACCTTCTATGATCGGCACACCGGTGGCTTTTTTCCAGCGCTCTGCCACCACCCGCTGCACCGCCATGCCACCTGCACTGACAACCTTCAGAGCGCTCGTATCCACCTCGGCAAACTCAGGCGCATCAAGTAGCGCTCGATACAGCGTGTTGACGGCAATGATGGCCGTGAATTGGTACTGCTTGAGATCGTGGACGAAGGCGTGCATGTCCCTGGGATTCGTGATCAGGATGGTATGCGAGCCCATTTTCAAGAACGTGAGGCTGCTGGTCAGCGCATACACGTGATATAGCGGCAAGGGGCAAATGAGAGTTTCCTTGCCGTCCAATAAGTCGTGTGCAATCCAAGCCCCCAACTGCTGCACATTGGCCACCATGTTGCCGTGCGTCAGTACGGCGCCCTTGGCGATCCCGGTGGTGCCGCCGGTGTACTGCAAGAACGCGATGTCATCGTGTTTCAGTGGCACATCTTCCAGTGTTTGCGCTTGCCCCGTTCTCAAAGCGGCGTTGAATTCGGTCGCATTCGCTATCGTCCACCGCGGCACCATCTTCTTCACATACTTCACCACGACGTTGGTGAGAACCTCCTTGACCAACCCAAACATGTCGCCAACCTCGGTCGTGATGACTGTCAGCTTCAGCGCCGGGTTGCGCTCCAACACCTCCTGCAGCGTGTGAGCAAAGTTCTCCAGCACCACGATGACCACGGCTCCCGAGTCTGTGAGCTGATGCTCCAACTCGGGCGCCGTGTATTGCGGATTGACGTTCACCACCACCAGGCCAGCGCGAAGCGCACCAAACAACGCCACCGGATATTGCAGCAAATTGGGCATCATGATCGCGACCCGGTCACCCTTGACCAAACCGAGTGACTTCTGCAGATAAGCAGCGAAGTCGCAACTCAGCCGATCCAGATCAGCGTAGCTGATCGACTCACCCATGTTGCCAAAGGCTGGCAATTCGGAAAAGCGCTCGCAACTGTGTCGCAGCACATCCTTAAGCGAGTCGAATTCGTGCACATCGACCTCGGCGGGAATGTCCTGTGGGTAGTGCGTCAACCAGATTCTTTCCATCTGAATACCTCCTTTGTCTGCCCTGAACAGTTCGCGGGAAACGACTCGCTTGACCATAGAGGCGCTGGCTCTCAACCCCGACCTCGACGACGGACAGTGCACGACCTTCATCACCATAAATGCATGAACGTCGCGCCCATTGCTAAATGTCAACATGAATGCATCTGGACAAGATCCTTATCGTTTTCCAGCCGTGTCCAAGCACGACAGAAAAGCGCCGAAAATAGGGCTTTATGAACGGGATTTCGGAATGAGAGCGCTATTGGTGCTGATGTGGCTGTTGCACTGGCTTCCGCTGCCGTTGTTGGGGCGATTGGGCGAGGGCGTGGGACGCATCCTGTTCTATCTGGCGAAGTCGCGCCGCCATGTCACTCTCATCAACCTTCGCCTGTGCTTTCCCGAACTGTCTGACCGGGCCCGACGCGATCTTGCCAAGAGACATTTCGGCGCCTACACCCGTGCGCTGCTGGAACGGAGCATTTTGTGGTGGGCTTCGGAGCGACGCTTGCGGCGCTTGATCGTGAACGAGCCTGCTGTTCCTCTGCAGGCGATGCATTCAGGTCCGACAATTTTGCTATGCCCCCATTTCGTCAGTTTGGATGTCGCTGCGGCCGCGTTGATGTTGGACTCGGAGGGTTGCACCGTCTACACGCGTCAACGCAACGCCGTGTTCGATCAGGCCCTGCGCAGGGGTCGAAACCGCTTTCGCCGGGTAGAGATGTTTTCCCGCTCGGATGGAATTCAGCCCGTGATTCGGGCGATGCGCCAGGGCCTGCCATTCTTCATGTGCCCCGACATGGATTTTGGCGCGAAGGACGCGAAATTCGTCTCGTTTTTTGGTGTTCCCGCTGCCACCTTGACGGCCCCCGCGAGGTTAGCCGCAGTCACGGGCGCCAAAGTGATCCCCATGGTTGCCACGGTGCTACCCAATTACAAAGGGTGGAAGATCACCTACCACCCACCTTGGGAAGACTATCCCGGCAGGGACCTGGTGCAGGCAACGCGTCGAATGAATCAATTCATCGAAGAACAGATTCTTCAGGCACCGGCGGAATACTTTTGGGTTCACCGCCGTTTCAAAACCAGGCCACCGGGCGAACCCGACCTGTACGAAACTGTTGCCCCGCCAGCCCTTCCATAGGGGGATCATTGCGCACCGCAATTGAGCCAAAGACGGTTTGCCTGGCGAAAACGATTTGAACTTTTTCTAGAGTGGCCACGGAGGTTGCACCGGGCAAGCCTCGGCCACTGAAGTCCACGCATGAACACTCTTACCAAGATGGTATGGGCATGCCCGGACAACTCAGGACGGTTCCTCCCGTAGTGGCTGCCTCTGGCACGACACCACTTCTCCTTGCCAACACCCCCGGCGGTTTGCCATTGATGCAGGCCCTGGCGATGCATCAGTCATCGCCTGCATTGGATCCGGCGCCACTGTCCGCGCCCTAACCTAAAAAGTCGAGCTAGGCCTCTATCGTCAACTGGTTGTTCACCCGGCTCACCCCCGGAGCGGACCAGGTGGCCCCTTCGGCCGAGTTGCGCTCAGCCCAGGAGTGAACGTGCCCCCGCAACGTGACGACACTCCCGTCAACCGCGATCTCGATGCGTTTGGCTTCGCGCATCGCCTGGCGCGTCAACGCCTCTTTAATCCGGTTTGACAGATTGGTCGGCAGCGGCAGCGCCTTGAGCCGGATATCGTCGCTGATACCCACCACCCCTTTGAGTGGTCGAATCATGCGCTCGACAGCACGGCGCTGAAAATTCCAGTCGAGTTCGCCCTCCAGGGTGACCCAGCCCTTCTCCACCGTCACTTTCACCTGGTCCGCCGGTACCGACGTATTCCAGGCCATAGCGTGCTCTACCGCAGCGGCAATTTCAGTGTCGCTGCGCTGGTGAATTCCCAGGGGAATGACATCAATTTCAACGGCGATCGCCTTCACGCCGCCAACGCGCTCGGCGGCTCGCTTGGCGGCAACTTTTTCTGCGTAGGTATCGAGGTGCCCGGTTAAAGTCACGACCCCTTCGCTCACTGCGACACCCACTCGGGTCTCAGGGACGAGTGGATCCCATGACAATTCCGTCAACACATCCCTTTTCAGATCCGCATCCGTCTTCATAGCTTCTCCTTAAATCAAATTCACATGGCGCCCAACAGACGGTTCAGGATAGTGATGACGGTGGTCGGCGCGTTGCGAAAAATCAACCCCGTTCGCAGGTTCCCGCAAACGGTTCTTTTCTACCATTGAGAGCCAGAAGCAGAGTGTTTACACATCGTCACAGTGAGTCAATCGAAGCTGCTTTTCCGTTTACCAGTCAAGACTAGGCTAGCGTCATCGCCAGCGGGGCGGGTAGGGGCAGGGACCGGTTACGAGTCTTCCGCGCTACCTCACCGTCCGGTTTTTGGCGCCAAGGAATCTCAACTGCCAGCAAGGAACTCCACCATGTCCCTCTCAGCCACTCCGCAAAAAGTACTGAAATCCTCCGGCACAGCGAGGTACGCAACCCTGCCGGCCGGGCGCTACGACACCCGTGATCATGACTATGCTGCGTTGACACCCCGCTCTTTGGAGGGAAGGATGGTGCCGGCTAAGGGGAGTTCTGCCCCCCGTTCTTTTTGGCGCGAGTCACTGGCGTTGGTGGAGCAGCACGTCGCATTCGGACGACGCAAAGTACGTGCCGACGACCGCATTTATTTGTGCGGTGAAGCCTTTGAAACACTCTACCTGGTCAATTGGGGGCTTTGCAAACTTGTGAACCTCGCCCCGGATGGTCGCGAGCAGCCGGCTGATTTGTGTTTCAAGGGCGAATGGCTGGGATTTGACGGCATCCCAAGCGGCCGCCATGGCTGCTCGGCCATCGCCCTGGATTGCGGCGAACTGTGGACGATCCGCTACGACGCCCTGCTGCAAGCCAGCGCCAAAGAGCCCATGGTGATGCGTGTGGTGCTCGCCGCGATGAGCGCTCAACTGACACGCAACCGCGATGCCCTTTTGTCCATGAGTACGCTGGCAGCGGATGCACGCGTCGCCGACTTTCTGTTGCAATGGGCACAGTCCCTGGCCGAGCGCGGTCTGCGCACAGATCAAATCAACGTTCAGATGACGCGCGCCGATATGGGCCACTATCTCGGATTGACTCTGGAATCGGTTAGCCGCGCGTTGTCACGACTGGCACGTTGCGGGGTCATCGAATTCAATGAGAAGGGGCGGCGCGACATCAGCATTCCAAACCTTTCGGCACTAAGTGAATTCATTCAGAACAGTACCGAGGCAAGGAGTCCGGTTCTGCACTGACGTTGATGCCCGTCGGCTAGCGCTGCGCCTCCCCGCCGACCGTACGAGGTGCGTCGTTGTATCTGTCGCCAACACTTGGGCACAGGGTACGCGGCACCTGCCAACCCACTGGCGTCGATACGCGACTATCTCCCATGTCTCCAAGAAGAACAGCGCGTTCCTGATCCGATCAGGGGCGCATCAGCCCGTTGCGACGGGTCCGACGATGCGCCGTTGCACCAGCGGAAACTACCCGAACACGACGCAGCCTGCTTGGTTGACGTTTCGCAAGCCACGACCAGCCAAGAGTGCGCACACTTGGTTACCAAATACATAACTCTCCGAATGCTTCATCGGGGGAGGCTGATCTCGAACGTACCGCTGAGGGATCGCCTGTTTCGGCAGAGAATGCAGGAAGTAAAGGATCGATAGATGGATTCATTTGCCCGGCACCCTACGGTGCTGAGTTCGTCCTTACGTTCGAGGAGCGCCCTTTCCAGGAGATCAAAGCGGCGATCCATGTTGCTCGTTGCCGTACGGTCACGGGATGGCTCCTCGGACAGCGCTGAGGAGTCATGGGTTTCGTTGGGGATGGTTACTTCGGCGCGTCGAGGACGACGAATTCACGCTCGACCGTAACGACGCGCCCCCGCGAACCCAGCGTCACCCCAACCGCATTGCCCACGGCGAAACCCGTCGCCTCCGCCTTCCAAATGGATGATTTGTCTGGCCGCGTTGGCACGCGCAAGTGGTACTTCCGCCCTTCAACGCAAACTCCGCATGCTGCGTTGGTTTGGAGAATTCGCAAAACGGCGCTGAGCGCATTCGCTACTCTCGCAATCGGGTCGCGGTTCCGGGTGTCAAGAAGGCAGATATCAACGTGCGCATTGACGGCAATATTTTGCAGATCGATGCAGAAGTCAAACACGACAAGGACACGAAGGACAGTGGCGGCAAAGTGCTGCGCAGCAAGCGCTGCTACGGCGCCGTTTCACGTGCATTCAGCGTGGCACAGGATGTCG
>CAILAY010000024.1 GCA_903832285.1 uncultured beta proteobacterium
GCTGTTCGGCACTTGCCGTGAGATACACCTTGAGTTGCGCGTCGGGAAAGATCACGGTACCCATATCGCGCCCATCGGCCACGAGCCCGGGCAGGCGGCGAAACCCGCGTTGCAGATCGATGAGCGCCGCACGCACAGGCGCAAGGGCCGAGACGCGCGAAGCGTTCATGCCGGCGTCTTCGTTGCGGATGACATCGCTGATGTCCTCCTGCCCGAGCCAGACCTTGCCGCCTTCAAAACGCAGCGGCAGCGTTTGTGCCAGTGCCGCTATTTGCCCCGCGTGCTCCAGGTCCAGTGCCAGGCCGGCGCGATTGGCCACCAGTCCGGTCACGCGGTAGAGGGACCCTGAGTCGAGAAAGTGGTATCCCATGCGGGTTGCGACGAGGGCGGCGAGGGTTCCTTTGCCCGAGGCTGTCGGGCCATCGACACACAGCACCGGTATGTCGGCAGGCCGGGCATGTGCCAGGGAGAACAGCGCTTCAAAGTAGTCGGGAAAGGTTTTGGCCACGCACTTCGGGTCCTGAATGCGCACCGGCAGTCCGGCCGGATTGAAAGCGGCCAGGGAGAAGCACATCGCGACGCGATGGTCGTCGTAGGTGTGGATGCTTGCCGCCCGCCAGTCATTCATGGATGTCGGCGGCGTGACGCTGATCCAGTCCGGGCCTTCTTCGACGCTGGCGCCGAGTTTTCGGAGTTCAGTGGCCATGGCACGAATGCGGTCAGTTTCCTTGACGCGCCAGCTTGCGATGTTGCGCAACGTCGTTGTTCCTTGCGCGTACAGCGCCATCACGGCCAACGTCATTGCGGCGTCGGGAATGTGGTTGCAATCGAGATCAATGGCGTTCAGCGGCCACGCACCGCGCGATACTTCCAGCCAGTTGGGGCCGCTCGTGATCTGGGCCCCCATGCGGCGTGCTGCGTCCACAAAGCGGATGTCGCCCTGAATCGATGCCGTTCCCACACCCTCGACGCGCACGCTGGTGCACCCTGGTGTGGGTGCCGCGAGCGCCCCCAAAGCGATGAAATAGCTGGCGGAAGACGCATCCGCTTCAACGTGCATTACGCCGGGCGAGGTATAGCGGCTGCCTTTGGGAATGGTGAAGCGCTGCCAGCCATCGCGCAGCACGCTCACGCCAAAGCGCTGCATCAGATTGAGCGTGATTTCGATATAGGGTTTGGAGATCAGCTCGCCCACAACTTCGATCACGATGTCGTGTTCCGGCGCCGGGCCGCCCCAAGCCGGAACAGCCCCCTCGGGGGTCAGCGACGACACGTCAGTGCGGAGCGTGGGGGCGCGTTCCGTGACCAGTGGCAGCGCCATGAGCAGAGCGGTCAGGAACTGGCTGGAGACGTCGCCGCGAACCCTGATGGGCGCATCCAGTTGCAGTCGTGGTTTTCCAATGTGCAGCGGCGGATACCCTTCCATTCCCAGGTAATCCACCGTGCAGCCGAGTTGGCGCAAGGCGTCCACCAGGTCACCAATGGGCCGCTCGTGCATGCGGGCCACGCCTTCCAGTGAGAAGTCGCCGCCAAGCACTGCCAGGGCAGCGGTGAGCGGTCGCATGGCTGTCCCCGCATTGCCCATGTGAAAGTCCGCCTTGCGGTGGAGCAATCCACCCGCCAGGCCCTGCAACGTCACGCAGGAGTCGCCGCTGTCCACGGCGCATCCCAACTGGCGCAAAGCCGTGAGCATGACGCGGGTGTCGTCGGAGTCGAGCAAGTCGTACACCGTCGTGGTTCCCGTAGCCAGCGCCGCCAGCAGCAGCACCCGATTGGAGATGCTCTTGGAGCCGGGCAGCACCATGGTGCCACCCGCGCTGCGCAGCGGCGGAATATCAAGAAATTCGGTGGAGAACATAGAGGGCACTCGCCGCGCCGTGGCGATGGCGGCAGGCGTCGGTTTCGTTAATGTTTCGGGGGTTTGTGCGACGTCATGTGCCAGCGTGTGCGCGCTTTCGATGCGAGTTTCAGCACCTCTTCGAGTGCGTCGCCGTTGCCGCTGAGGATCATCGATTCAAGCTGGGCCAACGTGCGTTTGAACAGATCGGTCTGCGCCAGCAACTCCCGGCGATTGGTCATCATGATGTCGCGCCAGATGATGGGATCGCTTGCAGCAATGCGGGTGAAATCGCGAAATCCGGGTCCCGCCAGAGTGAGAAACTCGCGGCCCTTTTCCTGGCTTGAGATGCTGCTGATGAGCGCAAACGCGAGCAGATGCGGCAGGTGACTCACGGAGGCAAAGGCCGCGTCGTGGGCGTCGGGGGACATCTGTTGCACGCCACATCCCAGCGCGCCCCACATCGCCACGGCCTTGTCCAACTGTGCCGTCAAGGTGCGTTCGGTTGGGGTAAGGATCACCTGCCTGCCGGTGTAGAGGTCGGCGTTGGCATGTTCGATGCCCGAAACTTCACGCCCCGTGATGGGGTGCGCCGGCACGAAGGATCCGACGCGCTCGCCCAAGGCAGCGCGCGCTGCGTCCACCACTTCGCGTTTGGTGGACCCCACATCCATGATCAGCATATTGGGCGTCACCAATTGCTTGATGGACCTGAGGGTGGCTTCAGAGGCAGACACTGGCACGGCTATCACCACCAGGTCGGCGCCGGATACGGCCAGCAAGGCGGAGGGCGCACCGACATCAATGATGCCCATCTGGCGCGCACTCTCGGTGGTGCTGGGCGACTTGCTGTAACCCACCACGCGCTTCACCAGGCCGGCTTTCTTCAGCGCCAGTGCGAAGGAACCCCCCATCAGTCCGCAGCCAATGAGGCCCAATTGCTCAAACATCTTCTGTGCTCCTCATGCGCTGACCGGGTACGTCCCCAGAACCTTGTAGAACGCGCACAGACCGCGCAACTCCTCCAGCGCCTTGGCGACGTGGGGTTGCGAAGGGTGGCCGTCCAGATCGATATAAAAGTAGTATTCCCATTGACCGGTGCGCGCCGGACGCGACTCAAACCGGGTCATCGAAACACCATTGTTTTTGAGCGGTACAAGCAGATCGTGCACTGCGCCAGGCCGGTTCGTGACGGACACCACGAGGCTGGTGCAATCCTTGCCGGAAGGCGGCGGCGTATCCAGCGTCTGCGGCAGGCAGATCACGGCAAAGCGGGTGCGGTTATAGGCGTCGTCCTGGATCGCGTGCGCGACGATGTGCAGTCCAAACTGGGCGGCGGCCCGGTCGCTGGCGATAGCGACCCAGTTCGGGTGGGCGACGGCCAGTCGTGCGCCTTCGGCGTTGCTGGACACAGCGCGGCGCTCGGCGTTCGGCAAATGCTGGGACAGCCAGGATTGGCACTGCGCCAATGCCTGGGGATGGGCCAGCACGACTTCGATGTCCCGGAGTGAATTTTCCTGGCGCAACAGGTTGTGCCGCACCAGCAGGCTCACCTCACCAATCACGTGCACGGGCGAGCGCAAAAACAGGTCCAGGGAGCGCGCAATCACGCCTTCGGTGGAGTTTTCCATGCCCACGACGCCGTACTGTGCCGTGCCTGCGGCCGTGGCATGAAACACCTCGTCGAAGCTGGCGCAGTAAATCAGGTTCGCGGCGCTGCCGAAGAACTCGATTGCCGCCTGTTCGCAAAAGGTGCCGGCAGGTCCCAGCACCGCGACGCGTTGCGGAGCTTCCAGCGCCAGGCACGCGGACATTATCTCGCGCCAGACCGCAGCCACGTGGACATCTTTCAGCGGTCCCTTGTTTGCTGCCTGAATCTTCTCGATCACCTGCGCTACGCGGTCGGGACGGAAGAACGGCGAACCTTCCTTGCGCTTGATTTCACCCACCCGCTCGGCCACTTTGGCGCGACGGTTCAGCAGGGTCAGAAGTTCGCCGTCAATGGCGTCGATCTGGACCCGCAGCTCGGCCAGCGTGGCAGGGGCTGTGTGCTTGACCGGCTCGCTCATGGCTCAGACGGTTCGGCCCCGTTGCCGTCGTCGGATTCGTCAGCGTCGATACTGGCGTCGATGATCGCGTCGTTTTCCACGATGCGTTGCAGGCCGGAGAGACGGGAGCCTTCGTCCAGACCGATCAGTGTCACGCCTTGAGTGGCCCGGCCCAATTCACGAATCTCGCTGACACGGGTGCGCACCAGCACGCCCTTGTCGGTGATCAGCATGATCTCGTCGTCGGCATGCACCAGCGTTGCGGCAACGACACGACCATTGCGCTCGGTTTGCTGGATCGCGATCATGCCCTTGGTGCCACGGCCGTGGCGCGTGTACTCGGTGATGCCGGTGCGTTTTCCGTAGCCGTTTTCCGTGGCCGTGAGCACGCTTTGCTGCTCGTCTTCGGCCACCAGCATGGCGATCACGCTTTGCGTTTCATCCAGTGTCATGCCGCGTACGCCTCGGGCCTGACGTCCCATGGGTCGCACGTCATTTTCATCAAATCGCACGGCCTTTCCGCCATCGGAGAACAGCATCACGTCGTGCGCACCGTCGGTCAGGGCCGCACCAATGAGGAAGTCGCCCGGATCCAGATCCACGGCGATGATGCCGGCCTTGCGCGGGTTGCTGAATTCGTCCAGCGCCGTCTTCTTCACGGTTCCCATGCGGGTGGCCATGAACACGTACTGGTCGGCGGGAAAGCTGCGCTTTTCGCCCGTGAGGGGAAGCACCACGGTGATCTTTTCGCCTTCGAGCAACGGGAACATGTTGACGATGGGGCGGCCACGCGAGCCGCGCGAGCCCTGCGGTACTTCCCAGACCTTGAGCCAATAGAGCCGACCGCGGTTGGAAAAGCACAGGATGTAGTCGTGCGTATTGGCGATGAAGAGTTGGTCGACCCAGTCGTCTTCCTTGGTGGCAGTGGCTTGTTTGCCGCGGCCGCCACGCTTTTGCGCGCGGTACTCGGACAGTGGCTGGCTTTTGACGTAGCCGGAGTGGCTCAGCGTCACCACCATGTCGGTGGGCGTGATCAGGTCTTCGGTGCTCAGGTCGTAGGCGCTGTGCTCGATCAGGCTGCGGCGTGCGCCCAGTTTGGTCTGACCGAACTCCTGCTTGATGGTGCCAAGTTCTTCGCCGATGATGACAGAGACGCGCGCAGGCTTTGCCAGGATGTCAAGCAGATCCTCGATCTCGGACATGACCTGTTTGTACTCGGAGACGATCTTGTCCTGTTCGAGGCCGGTCAGGCGCTGCAAGCGCATCTGCAGGATTTCCTGCGCCTGCGTTTCGCTCAGACGGTACAGACCGTCTGCTCCCATGCCCAGCGTTTTTTCCAGACCATCCGGGCGGTAGTCGTCGGCGTTGACGCTGCCGCCGTCGGCGCGGGTGCGTGTCAGCATCTCGCGTACCAGTTGGCTGTCCCAGGGCTTGGCCATCAACTCCACCTTGGCCACAGGCGGTGTGGGGGCATTGCGGATGATGGCGATGAATTCGTCGATGTTGGCCAGCGCCACAGCCAGGCCTTCGAGCACGTGGCCGCGTTCGCGCGCCTTGCGCAGCGTGAACACGGTGCGACGCGTCACCACTTCGCGCCGGTGCTGCAGGAACACCTCGATCAGGTCCTTGAGGTTGCACAGCTTGGGCTGACCATTGATCAGCGCCACCATGTTGATGCCGAACGTATCCTGCAACTGCGTCTGCTTGTACAGGTTGTTCAGCACCACCTCGGGCACTTCGCCGCGCTTGAGTTCGATCACCAGTCGCATGCCCGACTTGTCGCTCTCGTCCTGGATATGGCTGATGCCTTCGATCTTCTTCTCGTGCACCAGTTCGGCCATGCGCTCTTGCAGCGTCTTCTTGTTCACCTGGTAGGGCAACTCGTCCACGATGATGGACTGGCGCTGGCCTTTGTCGATGTCCTCGAAGTGGCACTTGGCGCGCATCACCACCTTGCCGCGGCCGGTGCGATAGCCATCCTTCACGCCATTGATACCGTAGATGATGCCGGCGGTGGGGAAGTCGGGTGCGGGGATGATCTCCATCAGGTCATCCACCGTCGCTTCGGGGTTGGCCAGCAGGTGCAGGCAGGCGTCCACGACCTCGTTCAAGTTGTGCGGGGGAATATTGGTTGCCATGCCCACGGCGATACCCGCCGAGCCGTTCACCAGCAGATTGGGCACTTTGCTCGGAAGCACCAGCGGTTCTTTTTCACTGCCGTCGTAGTTGGGTCCGAAATCGACCGTTTCCTTGTCGATGTCGCCGAGCATCTCATGTGCGATCTTGGTGAGCCGGATTTCCGTGTAACGCATGGCAGCCGCGTTGTCGCCATCGACCGATCCGAAGTTGCCCTGGCCATCAACCAGCATGTGGCGCAGCGAAAAATCCTGCGCCATCCGAACGATGGTGTCGTAGACCGCGCTGTCACCATGCGGGTGGTACTTGCCGATCACGTCGCCCACGATGCGCGCCGACTTCTTGTAAGGCTTGTTCCAGTCGTTGCTCAATTCATGCATCGCAAACAACACGCGGCGGTGCACGGGTTTGAGACCGTCTCGCGCATCGGGCAACGCGCGCCCGACGATGACGCTCATGGCGTAATCAAGGTAGCTCCGGCGCATTTCCTCTTCAAGACTGATAGGCAGTGTTTCTTTGGCGAACTGGGTCATGGAGTACGGGCGCGGTTGGGTGAGCAGACAATATCAGCGGGGCAGCGCTGAACCCGTGAATTTTAGGTCATCGATTCGATGCGGCGATTGTGGCTTGACAACAACATCGAACAGGAAATGACTTGGCAGATGCTGACTCCGGGCGTCGGCGTTTTGAGTGCCGCGCGGCCTATGGCACAATGCAAAGACCGTTTTAGGTGATGGTCACCCAAGATGCTAAAAACTCGCAGCGCGACTGCGGCCATTTTTCCAAGAGGACTGAACTATGAAGAAACTCAATAAGTTGGCGCTGCTCGTCGCAGCTGCGGCCCTTGCATCCGCTGCCGGTGCGCAATCGATCGATAACTGGCGTAACGGCAGTTCCGAAATCGTCTGGAAGAACGGCAGCAACGAATACTGCTGGCGCGATGCGAACTGGACGCCAGCGACGGCGGCCAAGGATTGTGACGGCGCGCTCAAACCGCCACCGCCACCGCCTCCCGCACCGGCACCCGTGGTGGAAGCTCCGCCGCCGCCTCCGGCACCTGTCGCCGCGCCGGCTCCCCCGCCGCCGCCGCCTGCACCGGCTCCCCAGCCACCCGCTGCGACCAAGGTCACCTACGCAGCTGACGCCTTCTTTGACTTCAACAAATCCGTGGTCAAGCCCGAAGGCAAAGCCAAGTTGGACGATTTGGTTGGCAAGATCGCCGGTGTGAATCTGGAAGTCATCATCGCTGTGGGTCACACCGACTCCGTCGGTGGCGACGTCTACAACCAGAAGTTGTCTGTGGCTCGTGCTGAAGCGGTCAAGGCTTATCTGGTGTCCAAGGGTGTGGAAAAGAACCGGGTCTATACCGAAGGCAAGGGCGAGAAGCAACCCGTGGCCGATAACAAGACTGCCGAAGGTCGCGCCAAGAATCGTCGCGTCGAAATCGAAGTGGTGGGTACCCGCGCCGCCAAGTAAATCAGGCTTCGCTTGATTCCAAAAGAACCCGCTGCGGCGGGTTTTTTTGTGGGAGCGGGAAGCAAATGCCTTTGCTGCGAACTTCTTTGCCGATAATCCCGGGATGACTTCCACACTCAACGCCGACCCGGCCGAACTGGCCAAATTCTCCGAGCTTGCACATCGCTGGTGGGATACCGATAGCGAATTCCGACCGCTGCATCAAATCAATCCGCTGCGTCTCGATTGGATCAACAGCCTCTTCCCACTCGCCAATCAGCGGGTGCTCGACGTGGGTTGCGGCGGCGGTATTCTGGCTGACGCCATGGCGCGCAAGGGGGCGAAGGTGTTGGGCATCGATCTTTCCACCAAGGCGCTCAGGGTGGCACAACTGCACGCGCTCGAAGCGCAGACCCCCAACGTAAGTTACCGTGAAGTTGCGGTGGAAGCGCTGGCCGAAGAACAAGCGGCCAGCTTCGATGCTGTGACCTGTATGGAAATGCTGGAGCACGTTCCCGATCCATCCTCCGTTGTCCGCGCCTGCGCCGAACTCGTCAAACCTGGGGGCTGGGTTTTCTTCTCCACGCTCAATCGCAGCCCCAAGTCGTTCCTGCTGGCGGTGGTCGGTGCGGAATATGTGCTGAACCTGCTGCCACGCGGCACCCACGAATATGCCAAGATGGTGCGGCCCAGCGAACTCGCAAGCTATTGCCGCAGCGGTGGTCTGGAATTGCAGCGCACGTCCGGCATGGCCTACAACCCGATCACGCAACGCTATTGGCTCAACGCTGATACCAGTGTGAACTACATGGTTGCGACGCGCAAATCAGACGGTTGACGCCCGCTGGCGGGCTACATGCGTTTCAAGGCGGCGAACGTCGCCAGCCCGAGCACGGTCATGACAAGCGAGCCAAAGACGTGCGCCGAAATCGCGGCCACGGCCCAAGTCAGGCGGCCCTGCTGGATCAGCGTCGTGACTTCGGCCGAGAAGGTCGAGAAGGTGGTGAGGCCACCGAGAAATCCTGTGATCACCAGCAGCCGCCACTCTGGCGCAAGACCGGAATGTTCCGTGAAGAAAGCCAGGGAAAGGCCGATCAGGTAACCGCCAATAAGGTTGGCCGCAAGCGTCCCGGCGGGGATATGCATGAACACGTGGTTCAGGCTCAGCCCCAGCAGCCAGCGCATGACCGCTCCGATCGAGGCTCCGAGACTGATCGCCAGAATTGAATTGAGCATTTTCCTGACCTTCACTTCAATCGTATTTCAATCGCACACCACGGCGCTTTGCTACTTTGATGCTTCAAGTATCAGGGCAAATGCCGATGTCTGAAGTCGATAATCGGCGAAAATGCGCGGCTGCTTTTGCAGTTCTCGCCGTCCGCCATTCCATCCCCAGGAGATTCTCCCTCATGTTGAAGTTGACCTACATTGCCGCTGCCGTCGTGGTGAGTCTGAGTGCTGCTGCAGTCCCCTGCGTTGCCAGCGCGGGCGAAGTCGAAGTGCTGCACTACTGGACTTCGGGCGGTGAAGCCAAATCAGTGGCTGAATTGAAGAAGATCATGCAGGCCAAGGGCAACACCTGGAAGGATTTTGCGGTCGCGGGTGGCGGTGGTGACAACGCTGCCACCGTGCTCAAGAGCCGCGTGGTGGCAGGCAATCCGCCCTCTGCCGCGCAGATCAAGGGCCCCGCGATTCAGGAATGGGCAATGGAAGGCGTGCTCGCCAATCTGGACCCGGTGGCGAAGGCCGAGAAGTGGGACAGCCTGCTGCCCAAGGTCGTAGCCGACGTGATGAAATACAAGGGCAACTATGTGGCCGCGCCGGTGAACGTGCATCGCGTGAACTGGGTCTGGGCCAATCCCGCCGTGCTGAAGAAAGCAGGTGTGGTTGGTATGCCAAAAACCTACGAAGAATTTTTTGCTGCGGCCGACAAGATCAAGGCCGCGGGCTTGATCCCGTTGGCTCATGGCGGGCAGTCCTGGCAGGACCTGACAGTGTTTGAGGACGTGGTGCTGGGCATCGGTGGTGCCAAGTTCTACGCCGACGCCTTCGTCAAGCTCGATCCGAAGACCTTCACCAGCGATACCATGAAGAAGTCGCTGGAAACGTTTCGCAAGCTTAAGGGTTATACCGATCCCGGCTCTGCCGGACGCGACTGGAATCTGGCCACCGCCATGGTGATGCAGGGCAAGGCGGGATTCCAGTTCATGGGCGACTGGGCCAAGGGTGAATTCCTGGCGGCCGGCAAGGTGCCGGGCAAAGATTTTCAGTGTGCTGCCACGCCGGGTACTGCCAACGCTTTCACCTTTAACATCGACTCCATTGCGATGTTCAAGCTCAAGTCGGCGGATGCACAAAAGGCGCAGGCCGATCTGGCGGCAGCCATCATGAGCACGGAGTTTCAGGAAGTGTTCAACCTGAACAAAGGCTCGATCCCCGCACGGCTGAACATGAAGATGGACAAGTTTGACGACTGCGCCAAGACATCGAGCAAGGACTTCGTGGAAACCGCCAAGACTGGCGGCTTGGTGCCTTCCCTGGCGCACGACATGGCCGCCAAACCGGCCGTGGAAGGCGCCTTGAAGGACGCGGTGAGCCAGTTCTGGAATGACGACAAGATGACGGTCGCCGCCGCCATGAAGAACATTGCCGCCGCTGCCGCGACAAAATAACTCGGAACTGCTCTTTCCCCCTCGCCCGCAGCAGCGGGAGAGGGCAGCGATGAGGGCGCATCTGAGTTCAAATTCACATGTCACGATCCCTGGAATCTGTCCTGCCCAAATTGGTGGTGGCGCCCGGTTTCGTGCTGGGCTTTGCCTTCATCTACGGCTTCATGATCTGGAACGGAGCGCTGTCGCTGACCACGTCGCGCATGCTGCCCAACTACGACTTCCAGGGTCTGGAGCACTACGCGGCGCTGTGGCAAATGGACCGCTGGTGGGTGGCGCTCACCAACTTGGGAATCTTCGGCGTGTTGTACGTGGGAGGCTCCATGCTGATCGGCCTGCTGCTGGCCATTTTGCTGGATCAGAAGGTTCGCGCCGAAGGGGCGCTGCGCACGATTTATCTTTATCCCATGGCGCTGTCTTTCATCGTCACGGGCACGGCGTGGAAGTGGATCTTGAATCCGGGTCTTGGCCTGGAAAAACTGGCACACGATCTGGGTTGGGCGTCGTTCAGTTTTGACTGGCTGGTGCAGACCGACACCGCCATCTACTGCGTGGTGCTGGCGGGCATCTGGCAGTCCGCCGGTTTTGCCATGGCGCTGTTTCTGGCGGGACTGCGCGGCATTGACGACAGCATCATCAAGGCCGCGCAGATGGATGGCGCCAGTTTGCCGCGCATCTACTGGCGCATCATCCTGCCGGTGCTGCGACCGGTGGTGTTCTCCACCGTGATGGTGCTCTCCCATCTGTCGATCAAGAGTTTTGATCTGGTGATGGCGCTGACCGCCGGCGGCCCTGGCTACGCCACCGACGTGCCGGCCACCTTCATGTACGCCATGAGTTTTACGCGGGGGCAAATCGGCCTGGGTGCGGCCAGCGCCACCATGATGCTGGCGACGGTGGCGGCCATCGTCGTGCCTTATCTCTACAGCGAATTGCGCGCCAAACCCCATGAGCATTAGGTCCAAATTGTCGTGTTCGCGCGGGCTGTTGTACGCTGTGCTGCTGTTGGCAGCGCTGTTCTTCCTGGGTCCGTTGTATGTGATGCTGGCCACCTCGTTCAAGGACGCAGATCAAATTCGCGAAGGCAATCTGCTGAGCCTGCCGCATGGCCTTAATCTGGAGTCGTGGACGCTGGCCTGGTCCACCGCCTGCACCGGCGCCGATTGCCGCGGCCTGCAACCGTATTTCTGGAACTCGGTCTTGATGACCGTGCCGGCGGTACTGGTCTCCACCGCCTGGGGAGCGGTCAATGGCTACGTGCTGAGTCTGTGGAAATTTCGTGGCAGCGACACGCTGTTCGGTTTCATGTTGTTTGGCGTATTCATGCCGTTTCAGGTGGTGCTGTTGCCCATGAGCCAGGTGCTGGGTTACCTCGGAATTTCGAGTTCCATCTTCGGTTTGATCCTGGTGCACTGCCTGGCCGGACTGGCCGGCACCACGCTGTTCTTCCGCAACTACTACGCTGCCATTCCGAAGGAATTGGTGAACGCGGCACGCATGGACGGGGCCGGCTTCTGGCTCATTTTTTTCCGCATTGTCGTGCCGCTGTCCACACCCATTCTCATGGTCACGCTGATCTGGCAGTTCACCAACATCTGGAACGATTTCCTGTTTGGCGTGGCGTTCAGTGGAGCCGATTCCAAACCCGTGACTGTGGGACTGAACAATCTTGTCAACACCACCAGTGGCGTCAAAGCCTACAACGTCGACATGGCGGCGGCGCTGATCGCGGGTTTGCCCACGATGCTGGTGTATGCATTGGCCGGGCAGTATTTTGTGCGCGGTCTGACCGCCGGCGCAGTCAAGGGCTAAAGATGGCAGCAACACTGGCAATTCGCGGCATCCGCAAATGTTTCGGCAAGGGCGACAAGGCGGTGGAGGTGCTCAAGCGCGTCGACATCGATGTGGCACCCGGAGAATTTCTGATCCTGGTCGGTCCCTCGGGCTGCGGCAAATCCACCCTGCTCAACATCATCGCCGGCCTGGAGCAACCGACGCAAGGGCAGGTGCTGATCGCGGGCCGCGACGTGGTGAACGTGCCGCCGGCGCAGCGCGACATTGCGATGGTGTTCCAGAGCTACGCGCTCTATCCGAACATGAGCGTGGCCGACAACATCGGCTTTGCGCTGGAGATGCGCAAAGTGCCCAAGGCGCAGCGGCAGGCACGGATTCTGGAGGTGGCCACGCTGCT
The DNA here is from genome assembly GCA_903832285.1 of uncultured beta proteobacterium. Taxonomy (GTDB): domain Bacteria; phylum Pseudomonadota; class Gammaproteobacteria; order Burkholderiales; family Burkholderiaceae_C; genus CAIKVZ01. Next base: position 12,337 of record CAILAY010000024.1, read on the forward strand.
GCAGATGGAGCATTTGCTGGAGCGCCGCCCGGCGCAACTCTCGGGTGGACAGCGTCAGCGCGTGGCGATGGGCCGGGCGCTGGCGCGCCAGCCACAGCTCTTCTTGTTTGACGAACCGCTAAGCAACCTGGACGCGAAGCTGCGCGTCGAGATGCGCGCCGAAATCAAGCGGCTGCATCAGCTCAGCGGCATCACCAGCGTCTACGTCACGCACGACCAGATCGAAGCCATGACGCTGGGCAGCCGCATTGCCGTGATGAAGGGTGGCGTGCTGCAACAACTGGGCACCCCCGACGACATCTACCGTCGTCCCGCCAACACCTATGTCGCCACCTTCATCGGCTCACCCACCATGAACCTGATCGACGGGCAGGCGGGGGAGGGCGGCGCGTTCGTGATCAACGGCGCGGTGTTGCCATTGAACTGCCCTGCAAGCGCAGAGAAATTACAGTTGGGGCTGCGCCCTGAACACATCGCTCTCGATGACGCGGCACCCTGGCGCGGCAAGGTGTTGGTGGTGGAGCCGACCGGTGCCGACACCTATCTGATTGTAGAAACCGCGGCCGGCCGCGTCACGGTACGCACCGCACCGCAACTCGGCATTCAACCCGGTGACAACGTGGGGCTCGCGCTAGCGAGCGAGCACGCCAGTTGGTTTGATGCACAAAGTGGCCAGCGGGTATAGAAGCCCGGTTCACCCGCATACTTGCGTCGACATTTGTAGGTCGGGTTGGCGCAGCGTAACCCGATCCCTACGTCAAACCAGACTACGCGTGAGCGGCGGCTTGCAGCACCTCGGTGGCCCATTGATTCAGGCTTTTACCGGAGGCTTGTGCTGCAATCAAGGAGGCTCCGTGGACTTCGGACGGCACGCGTAGCATGAGCTTGCCAGACGCAGGTTTTTCCGGCTTCACGCCTTGTTGCTTGCAGTCTGCAACGAAGTCGTCAACCGCGGCTCCAAAGGCGTCACGCAATTCAGCTACCGTTTCGCCATGAAAGCTGATCATGGCGCGCAGCCCCAATACGCGGCCAACGAAAATGTTGTCGCGTTCATCAAATTCAATACGGGCGCTGTAGCCCTTGTGGTTCATGGTGTTCATGGTTCAACTCCAACACGTACAAGCAGTTCGCGAGCCTCTTCGACCTGGTAGCGTTTTGCTTCTTTTCCTGGATGCGGGCGATGACATCGCCACTGCTCACCGGCAAGAACGATCTTGACGCGTGAGCCTTCACGTTCGTGAACTTCGCCACCCAGACTAACAATCAAATTCTCGATGTCGGAAAATACGATCGATGGTGCCGTTGGCCGGGTAAAGATGGCTCGCAAAGTCTTGCGCTGCTTGGTATTCACGCTCGTGATATTAGCGGAAAGTCTCCGAAATTGCAATCATAAAGTGATTGCAATTGAACGACAATCTTCTCGCCACAACGGCATGCTCCTTGTGGCCTGGTTCTTGAGCAACAGTCATGTCTGATCAACCCGAAGCAGGCGTTTTCTCTTGCGCCGAATGACAGGCATTCTCCCTGTGTGAGCGTGTGTCGGGCTCGAGGGCTGTGTGCTCTGCAGACAGCAAGAGATAACGCTTCGATTTGGGTTCCTTGCCGTTGCAACGGCGCCACGAAATTCGGCGATCTGAACCCTGTTAGGGATTGCACCGATAAGGCATCGTTTTTTTCGGTGCTATATTCAAACCGTCGATTGGGAACGATTCCAATCCGATGACCGCCAAAGTACTTTAGAGCTGCGCGTCATGGTCGTGACATGTTGACGCAGCATTTTTATACCGAGCCCCCGTAGGAGACATTCCATGAAGAGTTCCGCCCCCCAGCGCAGCCAGAACGCCGTTCGGCAGCGCGCCCTGCGCATCAGCCCCATCGCGGCTGCCTGCTCCACCCTGCTGTTCGCCATGAGCGCGGCCTATGCGCAAGACGCCGCCAACCTGGACACCGTGGTGGTGACCGGTTTCCGTCACTCCATCGAATCGTCAATCGAGACTAAGCGGAATGCGGACTCCATCGTCGAGGTCGTCACGGCCGAAGACATTGGCAAGCTGCCGGATGTGTCGATCGCCGAATCCCTGGCTCGTTTGCCCGGCGTGTCCGGCATCCGCGGGCAGGATGGTCGCGTGTCGACGATTACGATCCGTGGCCTGCCGCCGCAATTTGCGACCACAACGCTGAACGGGCGTGAAATGGTCAGTTCGGGCGATAACCGCTCGGTTGAATACGATCAATTCCCCTCCGAACTCTTCAGTTCGGTATTGGTGTACAAGACGCCAACGGCCACCCTGGTTGGACAAGGCCTGGCGGGTACCGTGGATCTGCGTACTGTCAACCCGCTGTCATTCGCCGGTCGCCAACTCGCCGTCAACGTCCGTGGTGAGTCCAACTCCAATGGGGAGGCGATTGCTGGCGTCGCGAGCAAATATGGCAAGCGCTTCAGCCTCTCGTATATCGACCAGTCGGCTGACAAGACCCTCGGTTGGGCCTTGGGTTTTGCCCATCTCGACACGCCAACCCAAGTGCGCCAGAGCCAGATGTGGGACTGGGCCGCGCCAGCGAACGACTGGGGTTCAAATACGGTCGTCGGACTACCCAAGGCCACGAACGGTGGCAACGCGCTCATGCCGATGGGGATGGA
>CAILAY010000025.1 GCA_903832285.1 uncultured beta proteobacterium
GACGTCTCTCGGACCGGCCACGACATTCGGGCCTTTTTCGCAGTAGCCGTGGCAACCGGTCACGCGTAGGTCGATCCTGGCCTCCAGGCCCCGACTGGCGAGTTCGCTCTTGAACGCGTGGGCGACTGCAACCGAGTCGAGACCGTCGCAGGCGGCGCCGGCGCAGACCGCGATGCAGCGTCTGGCTGGATCGCGGCGTGCCAGGATGTCGGCGCGAAACCTGTCAACTTCAGCCGCTGATTGACGCTTGGGCATGTGGTTTTCCTATTCGTAGCGCCTGAGAACTTCTTCGACTTTATCGGGCGTCATGCGAGCGTGGTGCTTGCCGTCGACGATCAGCTCCGGGCCGATGCTGCAACTACCCAGGCAACTGCCGCGCTCCACGCTAAAGCGTCCGTCGGCATCGGTTTCGCCGGGCTGGAGACCTGTGAACTCTCGCACCTTGTCCATCAGTTTGGCTGCGCCGCGCAAATGGCAGGTCATGCCGGTGCAGACATGAACTTCGTGTCGGCCTCTGGGTGTCAGGCAGAAGGTCTTGTAGAAGCTGGCGATCTGCATCACCTGGCTGAACGAAACACCGAGTGCCCCGGCAACCCGCTCCATGACGTCAGGCGGCAACCAATGGTTCTCGTGCTGTATTTCGGTCAGCGCGTGAATCAGCGCGGCCGGTTGGCCACGGTATTTTTCGATGATGCTGTTGATGGTTTGTTCAGTCATGGTGTCATTTTTCTTGGTCTCAAACAGCCACGACTTGCACCTGATCGCCCTCGATCTTTACCACGCCACGTTGTGCCAGCACATCCAGGTGGCGATTGACTTCAGGAAGCGGCATGCCGAGGCCTCCGGCAATTTGATCCACCGCCACTGACTGTGACCTGGCATAGCCGACGATCTGGCCCATGCTCAATTTGTCGAGAACCATATGCTTGAACAGCGCGTCGAACTCCGGGTTGCCCTCATATTGTTTGTGGTAGTTCTCTTCGGTGCGCACTGGCAGGCGGAAGCGCTCGCGCTCCACCAGCTTGATGTAGGGCACAAGGTCAATGGCAGCCTGGAGCGCGGCCCGCATTTCCTCGCTGCTCTTGCCCTCCGACGAACCGAGCGGGCCGAGTTGCTTCATCACGGTCGCGATCTGGTTTTGCACCTCGGCAAACCGGTTGCCTTCGCCCGCGGAAACCCACTCCAGCCGCAGTCGATCCGGGTTGATTCCGATGTGCGCCAGCATGCGCTTGGCAATCATGCTGTTGCCCAGCGCATCGTAGTTGCCCTCGGGGTTGTAATGACAGTCGCCCAGGTGGCAACCGCCGACGAATACGCCATCCGCCCCTTTGATGAAGGATCGCAAAATGAATTCCAGATCGACCCGGCCGGAGCACATCTGACGTATCACGCGCAAGTGCGATGGGTACTGGAAGCGCGATACCCCTGCCAGGTCAGCGCCGCCATAGCAGCACCAATTGCACAGAAAACCGACGACGATAGGTTTGAATTCGTTCGGAGAGGCCATGCTGTTGCCTAGCTCACTTGAAGTATGGGAATGACACGGTTCTTGCGCTGGGACATGGCGGCGTCGATCTGATGGAACACTTCGTCGTCGGTGTAGTGTTTCAGACTGATGGCGCCGGTTGGGCATTTCGAGCAGCACAGGCCGTCGCCCTTGCAAAGGACGGGATTCACCACCGCTTTCCTGCCACGCGGCGTGTCCTGAAACTCGATCGCGTTGTAATTGCAGACGGTGATGCAGGCGCCGCATGAGACGCAGTCCTTGCTTGCCACCTCGCACACCGCGCCCGAGGCGACGACGGTGTCTTTGGACAGCATGGTGAGGGCGCGCCCGGCCGCTGCGTAGGCTTGACTGATGGTTTCAGACAAGTGCTTCGGGTAATGCGCTGTGCCGCACAGGTAGATGCCTTCGGCGGCGAAGTCGACCGGCCGCAACTTGACGTGGGCCTCCTGAAAGAATCCGTCCGGTGACAGCGGCAGCTTGAAGAATCGGGCAATCTCCTGCGCGTCTTCCGGGGGGATGACGGCGGCGGAGAGCACGAGCTTGTCGACGTCGATCTGCAGTTTCTTGCCGAGCACCGGATCCGTGGCCGTGACCCGGATGTAGTCGCGACCGCCTTCCTGGATCGCCTGCACCACAGGCTTGTCGCCGGGTTCGTAGCGGATGAACTGGACGCTTTTGTTGGCGGCTTCGCGGTAATAGTCCTCCTTGAAACCATAGGTTCGCATGTCGCGAAACAGCACGTAGATCTCTGCCTTCGGCCGCAGCGCGCGCATCTTCAGCGCGTTCTTCATGGCGCCGCTGCAGCACACGCGTGCGCAGTAGTTGCGGTCTTGCTGGCGGCAACCGACGCACTGGATCATGGCCAGGCGCTCGACGCTGTCAAGACTCACGTCTTCGGCGCCGATCTGCTCTTCCAGTTCAAGCTGAGTGATGACGCGTTCGTTCTTGCCGTACAGGTACTCGATCGGCTTTAACTCCTGCGCGCCCACGGCGACGATGGCGACGCCGTGCTTGATGCTGCGCAGACGGTGCTTGGCTTTGATCTTTGTTTCGAAATTGCCGACGTAGCCGCCGACCGCCATGATCCGGGCCTCGGTGATGACGTGTATGTCGCGATGCTGGTAGACCTTGTTCTTCAGGTCGGCGAGGAATGGAGGTACCGCCATGCCCTCGGCCGTGTATTGCAGACGGTTGGCGATGCCACCGAGCTCAGCGGACTTCTCCAGCAGATAGGTTTCGTGGCCCTGATTGGCCAGCGTCAGAGCGCTGGTCATGCCGGCCACCCCGCCGCCAATCACCAGGGCGACCTTGTTGATCGGCAACTCGTATTCGCCCAGCGGCTGGAGGGTGCCGGCCCGCGCCACCGACATGCGAACGATGTCCTTGGCCTTGTCCGTTGCCACCTCGGGTTCCTTGGAGTGCACCCAGGAGCAGTGCTCGCGGATGTTGGCCATGTCAAAGTAGTACTGATTGATCCCGGCCTCACGCAGGGTGTCGCGAAACAGCGGCTCGTGCGAACGTGGTGTGCAGGCGGCGATGACGACACGGTTGAGCCCCTTGTCACGGATCGTGTCGGAGATCGCCTGAGCGGTATTGGTGGCACAGGCGAACAGGCTTTCCTCGACGTGGACCACGTTCTCCAGCCCCTTGGCGTATTCGACGACGCCCGGCACATCCACGACACGGCCGATATTGGCGCCGCAGCGACAAACGAAGACCCCAACCTTGGGTGTTTCGTTGGCAGTGTCACGTTCCTGCGGGTAGACGCGCTCGGTCGACAACAGGCCACGGCGTGACTTCAGCAACTGCCCCATCTGGGCGCTGGCCGCGCTGGCGGTGTAGACCGCCTCGGGAATGTCCATCGGCCCCATGAAAGCGCCGCTTACGAAAATGCCGGGTCGACTGGTTTGCAGCGGATTGAATGGATCGGTCTTGCAAAAGCCATGGGCGTTGAGTTCGATGCCGAAAACGCGCGCAAATTTTTGCGCATCCCTGGGCGGGTTGATCCCCACCGAGAGCACCACCAGTTCAAACTCTTCTTCCTTTACGCCGTCATCGGTCGCGTAGCGAATGGTGACGTTCTTTGTGATCGGATCTTCGCCGCCTATCGAGGTGTAGCTGCGAATGAACTGGACTCCGGGAAGGCGCTCGGCGCGCTGATAAAAGCGCTCGAAATCCTTACTGTAGGCGCGGATGTCATTGTGAAAGATGCGCGCCTCCAGGTCGGGCACATGGTCCTTGGCCAGGATCACCTGCTTTTGCGTGTAGGCACAACACACCGCCGAGCAGTAGGTGTTACCACCGGCCACGGTCTGGCGTGATCCGACGCAGTGCAGCCAGGCCACCTTGTGCGGATGCCTGCGGTCGCTTGGGCGCAGGATCTGCCCCTCGTGCGGGCCCGTGGCGGCGAGCAAGCGCTCGAAATCGAGGCTGGTGACGACGTTTTCGATAGTGCCATAGCCGTAGTCGCCCCGAATCTTCGGGTCGAAGGTTTCATAGCCGGGCGACAACACGATGGCGCCGACCTTGAGATGGATCTTTTCAGCGGTTTGCTGGAAGTCGATGGCGCCTTTTTCGCAGACGTTCTGGCAGATCGTGCACGACTTGTTTTTCAGGTAGAGGCAGCTTTCGTCGATGTAGGTAACCAGGGGAACAGCCTGCGAGAAATAGATGTGCACCGCCTTGTTAAGCGACTGGTCCTGGTTGAAAGGGTCGGGCACCTTGACCGGGCAATACTCGGTGCAAGCGCCGCAGCCGGTGCAGGCGTCGGCGATGACGTAGCGCGGTTTCTTGATCAGTGTCACCGTGAAGTCGCCCGCAGTTCCCTCGACCGCATCGATCTCGGTGTAGGTCATGATCTCAATGTTGGGGTGGCGGTCGCACTCGATGAACTTGGGCGACTCGATGCACATCGAGCAGTCAATGGTAGGGTAGGTCTTGTCGAGCTGCGCCATCTTGCCGCCGATGGTGGGCGCCTTGTCGACCAGGTACACCTTGAAGCCCGCCGTGGCCATGTCCAGTGCCGCCTGTATGCCGCTGATGCCGCCACCGAGAACCAGGACGTCGCCCAGGCAGTTATCGCCGGTGCGCTGCGTGCGCTGTCTGAGCATTTGTTGGATGTCCATTTTCGTCATCTCGCCTAGAGTGCATCGCGAATGATTTCGGTGATGTCTTTGACTTCGATGCTGGCGCCGCCGTCGGGTCGACCCAGCCGACTGTCCTCGAAATTGGTGATGCAGTAGGGGCAACAGGTGGCGATCACCTCGGCGCCGGTATCCACCGCTTGCTGCAGTCGAATGTCGGAGAAGCGCTCGCTCTTGGGCGTTTCCATCCAGATGCGGCCACCACCACCACCACAACACATGCTGTTCATGCGCGACTCGGCCATCTCTTTCAGCTGCAAACCCGGAATGCTCTTCAGGGCTTCACGCGGCTGTTCGAAAATTCCGTTGTGCCGGCCCAGATAACAGGGGTCGTGAAAGGTAATCGTCTTGTGGACCGGCGTGGTCAGCTTCAGGCGGCCCTCCCTGAGAAGTTGAAAGATGAATTCCGAGATGTGCACGACGTCGAAGTGCACATTGAATTCGGGGTACTCGTTCTTGAAACTGTGATAACAGTGGGGTGAAGAGACCAAGATCTTCTTGACGCCCTTGTTGATGAACTCACTGATGTTGCGCCGGGCGAGGCTCTTGAACAGCGCTTCGTCGCCGGTCTTGCGTATGCTCTCGCCGCAGCAGCTTTCCTCTTTGCCAAGAATGCCGAAATCCACATGGGCGGCCTGCAAGATCTGCACTGTGGCGGTGGCAATCTTCTTGGCGCGCGGATCGTAGCTCAGGTAGCAACCAGGGGAGTAGAGGATTTCCATGCCCTCGGCAAAACGCGCGACACCCAGGTCTTTGGCCCATTCGCCACGCTTGTCGCGCGGCTCATTGAACGGGTTGCCCTCGGCTCTGAGGCTGGCGGCGATACGCGGTATCGGCGCTGCCGCGCCGGCGAAGACGTCGAACTCGGTTGCCACGCGACGCAGCGCGATGCCGGACTCGATCTGTTTGACATCGCGCGGGCACACCAACGGGCACTTGCCGCAGGTGGTGCAGCGCCAGATGTCTTCGTTCTCGATTTCGGTCAGACCCAGCGCCGCCTCACGCACGAGTTTGCGCATGCTGAACTTGCCCACCCGGCTCCAGGGGCAAACGGTGTCGCACAGGCCGCATTGGTAGCAGTTCTGAAAACCACTGCCGCCGTAGCTCTTGATGACGTCGATGATTTCCTGTTGGGGCGTTACGGTTTCCATGCGGTCCTTCGTAATTGCTGCGTTCAGGGGCACTGGCACTAGAGCTTCGCGAGCTTGGCGACTGTCTCCAAGACCTTTTGCAGGCCATACTTGTCGATCATCGATTCGACGCCAACTTCGACCTCGCCCAACTGCGGTTGTTGTTCCTCGACCTCCTCCTCGCGCTCCTCGTAGATCAGCGCCTGGTTGGGGCACCATTCAACGCACTTCGGCATCTTCAGTGGCGGGTTGTCTTCGCACATATCGCACTTCAGCGGCAGGCCGGAGTCAGGCTCTTTGAACAGGTCGCGCGATGGGCAGGAGGCCCGGCAAAAGTCGCAATTTCTGTATTCCTTGCCATCGATGATGTACTTGTTCTTGCCGCTGCATTCAGCCGCTGTGTACTCTCCCGCGTAGACCGGAAGGTAGATGTCCTTTACCGGATCGCGAATGATTTGAATGCGTGCACGCTTCGGGTTGGCGCTGCTGTAGCGCGGTCTCGCGTGAAAGGCAGAGCAGGCAAGTTCGCACGCTCTGCAACCAATGCAATTGTTGGCATTGATAGTGATGTACTTATTTATCCGCTTGATCATGACCATGACGGTAGACCCTGGTGAAGGATAGAAATACCGAGACTTTCAGGCCGCTTCGAGACTCAACTCTGCATGGGCTGTGGCGGGCATCGCTCAGCGCTGGTTCAAAGTCGACTCATTGGCGGCATCGAGCTCGCGCCACTTGTAGTCAATCACTTCAAGCAGCACGCCATTCATCTTCTTCGGGTGCATGAAGGCAAACTGGCAGTCTCGGAACGAGCGCAGGCCACCGATCATCGGGTAGCCCATGGCCTTGATTTCCTCCACGGCGGCGGACGTGCTGTCAACGTTGAAGCTGATCAGCATCACGCCTTCGCCGCGCTTCTCGATGAACTTGGCCACATCACCGGTGTCCGCTGTCGACTCCATCAGTTCGAAGCCGACACCGCCGAGCCAGTAGCGCGCCACACGGATCTTCTCGGGTTCGTCAACATAGGCATCGTCGGGGCCGGCCTTGCCGAGTATCGGTTCCCAGATCTTTCGCGCCGCATCAAGGTCGCGTACAGCGATGCAGATGTGATCGAGCTTATTGACTTTCATTTCTGTCTCCTTGGCGGCTTTGCGGTCGTGCCTGGTCCCGGCATAGGACAGTCCTGCGACAACGCCGCCGCCGGGCATGCGCGCGGTCGATTTTCAAGCCTGACACCGGGTTGGGAGATGTCATCGGACAGATCGTGAGTCTTGAAGTCGAGTCGGGGATTCTGGTACTCATCGTGACTCCTCGTGAAATGGGGGTTCGCCTCGCACGCCGCATCGTGGCCACAGACGTTTTCGTCTTACCGGGAAAAGTATACCACTGTATGAACTATTCATAGATGTAAATAGTGTTGGGTATACTAATATGAATCACTCGGGAATGTGGGGCGTCTCACACGTTCTTTTGGGGTGCGACAGGCGTGGCCGATGGTTTGACCGGAATCTCCCCGAAACGGCCAGCATTCCGTCAGGTCGCTCGATACTGTTGGAAGCCTGTTAGCGTCGGCGCTGACAATTCTCGACCAAATGGTGCCAGCGAGGCACCATTTCCGCCGAATCTCCGAATACCATCCGAACATCGCCAGATGGCAAGAACGACAACGGAGGGAGCAGCATGGAGTTGGTTTCTGGCATTCGTGGGCTGGCTGCGAAAGTGGGTCGCACTCTGGTGTTCATCGCAGGCCGAATACTGTCGGCAACGATCGGTCGGGTCTCATGGAGCCGACCGCCGTGGCTGGGTTGGGGCGTCGGGGAAGTCAGCAAAGCGGGCCGCTGGGTCGCCCTCCATCCCCGACACGCCGGCGCAATCTTGCTGGCGCTGACGGCGCTTGCAGGCATCAGTCTGTATGGCTACAAGTGGTGGCAGGCACAACCCAAGCCGATCGAAGTCCGTCTCACCGTCAAGAATCCTCCGCGCACACCCATCGAGGCGGAAGAAGAGGCTGATCGAGCCCCGCGGCCCTTGGTGGTTCGATTTGCCCTTTCGGTGGCGCCACTGTCGATGGTTGGCAAGGACGTGCCTGCGGGCATCAAGATTTCTCCATCCATCGAGGGAAAGTGGAAATGGGTCGACGACAAGAACCTCGAATTTCTGCCAAAGGGCGACTGGTCCGTCGGCAGCGAGCATGAAATTGAATTTGACAGGTCCGTCGTGGCCTCCCACATCCGACTCGCGTCCACTGTGGCCAAGTTCCAGACGCCTGCGTTCCTTGCCAAAGTATCCGAAGCCAGGTTCTATCAGGACCCGACCAATCCAAACATCAAGCGGGCAGTCTTTGATCTGAACTTCACCCATCCAGTAAATACTGCGGAGTTGGAAAAACGTATCCAGCTGAAGCTGGCCGGACAAAGCGAGGGCATCTGGGGTGTGAATCGCGAGCGCACAAAGTTCACGGTGAGCTATGACAAACTCAAGTTGAATGCCTCCGTCCATTCCGAGAATCTTGCCACGCCGCAGGAAGACAGCAGCATCGAATTGAAGGTGGAGAAGGGACTGGTCGCAACCCGTGGCGGCAAGGCATTCGACAGTGAACTGTTGCACTCGGTCCGCGTCCCGGGACTGGCCAGCCTGAGCGTGACACGGTTGACCGCCAACGTGGCGCTGAACGCTGCGAACGAACCCGAACAGATCATTGCCGCAACCCTGTCGGCGAGTACGCTGGAAAAAGATATCAAGGGTGCGACCAGCGCCTGGTTGCTCCCGCTTCACCACCCAAAGTCCAAAAAGGAGGATCGCAAGAAGCCCTACGCCTGGGGCGATTCTGCGGAAATTTCAGAAGACGTGTTGAAGGAGTCCACCCGAGTCGACCTGGACCTCGTCGCGGGTGAACGCGAGCACAACGAGAGCCATATTTTCAAATACAACGCGCCCGTCAAGCGCTATCTGTACGTTCAGGTCGAGCGTGGACTGAAGTCGTATGGCGGCTACGTGTTGGGCAAGCGGGCGCAGTATGTGGTGAGGGTGCCGCCCTTCCCGCCGCAACTGAACATCCTCGGTCAAGGGTCGTTGTTGGCGCTGAGCGGTGAGAGAAAGGTCGCCGTGATGGTGCGCGATCTGCCGGGAATGAAGATGGAAATGGGCCGCATTCTGCCGAATCAGCTGCAGCATCTGGTAACGCAATCGGAAGGAAATTTCGACAAGCCGCAATTCTTTGGCGCGTTCGGTCCGGACAATCTGGTCGAGCGGTTTGAGAAGAAGATTCCGCTGGGCCGCTTGAGGCAAGGCAAGGCGCACTACGAGGCTCTTAATCTGGGCGAGTACCTGACCAAGGACGGTAGCGACAAGCGCGGCATTTTTCTACTGCGCGTGCAGGGCTACAACCCGAAGCCGGATCAGCAGGCGGAAAAGGATGAGGAGGACGAGCAGACCGAATCCGGCGAAACATCCATCGACCCTTCGCAGCGTGAAGATTCCCGCCTGATCCTCGTGACTGACTTGGGTATCTTGGTGAAGCGTTCCCTCGATGGCACGCAGGAGGTCTTCATTCAATCCGTGGCTAGCGGCCAACCCGTCGCCGGCGCGCAGGTTGAAGTCATTGGCAAGAATGGCCTGGCGCTGTTTTCGCAGACGACAGACGCCTCGGGGCACACGCAGTTCCCCAAACTGGACAGCTTGTCGCGCGAACGCACGCCCCTGATGTACCTGGTGAAGAAGGCGGGCGATATGAGCTTTTTGCCGCTCAATCGCCGCGACCGAGGACTCGATTTCTCCCGCTTCGACGTGGGCGGAATTCGCAACGCGCTGCAGCCCGGTCAGCTCTCGGCCTATCTTTTTTCGGATCGCGGCATCTATCGACCCGGCGATGCCATCCATATCGGCATGATCGTCAAGGCGGCAAGCTGGGCCAAGGCGGTGGCCGGGCTGCCGCTCGAAGTCGACGTCACCGATCCTCGGGGTCTGTCGGTCAGCCGCGAAAAAATCAAATTGGGTGCGGGTGGATTCAACGAGCTTTCGCACGCCACGCAGGAGAACTCGCCCACCGGCAACTACACCTTCAATCTGTTCACGGTGAAGGATGGGACGGCGCATACGCAGCTCGGAAGCGTCACCGTACGCGTGCAGGAGTTCTTGCCGGACCGCATGAAGGTGGTGGCGAAATTATCGAACGAGCTGGCTGAAGGGTGGGTTACACCACGCGACCTGAAGGCCAAGGTGAATGTGCAGAATCTTTTTGGCACGCCGGCTACTCATCGGCGCGTGGAGGCGACGCTGACCCTGCAGCCTGCATTCCCGGCGTTCCGCAGTTTCCCGGAGCATCGCTTTTTCGATCCGCTGCGCGCGAAAGAGGGCTATTCGGACAAGTTGAGCGATGGCACGACCGACGACGAAGGCAATGCCAGCTTCGATCTGGGTCTGGATCGCTACGCGCGGGCCAGCTATCGCTTGCATTTCCTCGCGCGGGCGTTCGAACCGGAGAGCGGACGCAGCGTGGCGGCCGACACGGCAATGCTGGTGTCTGAGCTTCCCTACCTCATCGGCTTCAAACCCGATGGCGACCTGGGCTATGTCTCTCGCGGGTCCAGACGCAGCGTCAATCTGGTGGCGATCGACTCCAGGGTGAAAACAGTTGCCGTGAGCGATCTGAAGCTGGCACTGGTTGAAAGGCGCTTCGTTTCGGTGTTGCTGAAACAAGCCAATGACACGTACAAGTACGAGTCCCGGCCGAAGGAAATAGTGGTTTCGGAAAACGCGTTGTCGATCCCAGCGACCGGTCTGAACCTGCCCCTGGACAGCAAAAATCCAGGTACCTATTTCTACCGCATTCGCAATGCCGAAGGTGTGGAGTTGAACCGGATTGAGTTCAGCGTGGCGGGCGCAGGCAACGTCACGCGCTCGCTGGACCGCAACGCCGAGTTGCAGCTGGCACTGAAAAGCAAGGACGTGATCGCGGGCGAGGACATCGAGGTCAGCATCCGCGCACCGTATGCCGGTGCGGGCCTGATCACGATCGAGCGCGACAAGGTTTATGCCCATCAATGGTTCAAGGCGGGGACGCAGGCATCCGTGCAGAAGATCAAACTGCCTGCAGATTTCGAGGGCAACGGCTATCTGACGGTGCAGTTCATCCGCGACCCCGGGTCGGACGAAATCTTCATGAGTCCGTTGTCCTACGGCACGGTCCCGTTCTCGGTCAATTTGGCCAGGCGAACCAACAAACTGAAGTTGAGTGCGCCCGGCAAAGTGAAACCGGGGGAGGTACTGAAGATGAAGCTCAGTGCAGAACAGCCCACCAAGGCGGTGCTGTTCGCGGTCGACGAAGGGATCCTGCAAGTGGCGCGCTATCAGGAAGCGAATCCACTGGCGCATTTCTTTCAAAAGCGCTCGCTGGACGTGCGCACATCGCAGATATTGGACTTGATCCTGCCCGAGTTCAAAAAGCTGATGCAGGCGGCTGCACCTGGCGGGGACGCTGAAGGCGCGCTGGGGAAGAACCTGAATCCTTTCAAGCGCAAGCGCGACAAGCCCGCGGTGTACTGGTCCGGCATCGTGGATGTCAATGGATCGCAGGAATTCAGCTACGCCGTGCCCGACACGTTCAATGGAACACTGCGGTTGATGGCAGTGAGCGTGAGCGACCAGACCATAGGAACGCTCAGTAGCAAGACCCTGGTGCAGGGCGACTTTGTGCTGTCGCCGAACACGCCGCTTGCCGTGGCGCCGGGTGACGAGTTCGAAGTCTCCGTGGGTGTCGCCAACAATGTGGGGGGATCAGGCAAGGATGCGCAGATTGCGCTGACGCTGAAGACCTCGTCACATCTGGAGGTGGTGGGTGGCGAAAGCCAAACGCTGAAAGTCGGGGAAAAGAAAGAGGGCGTTGCGGTCTACCGGCTCAAAGCCAGGGCCGGAGCGGCGGCACAACTGGGCTCAGCCACCCTGAACTTCTCCGCGGCGCTGAGTGACCATCCGCAAAGGTCGGCAAAGCTCGCAACGGATGTCAGTGTGCGCCCCGCCAGCCCCTACTACACCCAGGTGTCGGTGGGCCGCTTCAACGGAACCCAGGACGTGCCCATCAAGCGCGACCTGTTTGCCCAGCACCGCAAGGCCGAGGCGGCGGTCTCGCCATTGCCGTTGGTCATCGCCAGCGGTCTCATGGCCTATCTGGACAGCTTCCCGCATCTTTGCACCGAACAGGTGGTAAGCCGCGCCTTCCCGGCGATGGTGTTGGCGCAACGCCCGGAATTCGGCGACGCAACGCAAAAGGACGGGGCGGCCAAAGCCCAGCAGTCGTTTGCGTCGGCCATCGCGGTACTGCGTTCCCGGCAGAACGCAGAGGGTGGATTTGGCCTATGGAGCGCATCGGTGGAGGCGGATGAGTACGCCTCCGTGTACGCGCTGCACATGCTGATCGAAGCCCGCGATCGTGGCATGAACGTGGCACCGGACCTGCTGATCAAGGGCAACAGCTTCCTGCAGCAGCTCGCAGCAAGCCCCGCCAATGACCTGCACGATGTGCGGGCCCGGGCTTATGCTGCTTACCTTCTCACGCGCCAGGGCACGGTGACGTCGACCTATCTCGCTGCGTTGCGTGAAACTCTGGACAGGAAATATCCGCAGGCCTGGCAACGGGATTCCATCGCCGTGTTCCTCGCTGCCAGCTACAAGCTGATGAAGGACGAAAGACAAGCGGCGCAGTTGATGGACGCACCCCTGTCGCAGCTGGAAAAACGTGGCGAACCGTATCGCTTTGAGCACTACTACGATCCCACCATTCGCGATGCACAAACACTGTACATCGCCTCGCGCCATTTCCCGGAGCGCGCGAAGAAGCTGAATTTTGAAACCTTGGGGGCGATGCTAAAAACGATTCAGGACGGACGTTTCAACACCCATTCTGCGGCTTATGTGATCCTGGCCCTGGATGCCTATGCAACGCAAATTGAAGCCACGGTGGCCGGCAAGATGAGCATTTCCGAGGTCGGCAAGGACGGCACCTCGCAGCCATTGGCTTTGCCAAGAAACCTGGTTCCGCGCGCCGCCTTTTCAGCCACTGCAGTCAAACTCCAATTCGGCAGCGAAACCCGCACCACCAGCTACTTTGCGGTCTCGGAATCAGGTTTCGACAAGATGGCGCCGATGTCGGAGTTGAAGTCCGGGATGGAAGTCACGCGGGACTACGTCGACGCCGAGGGAAAACCCATGACCTCGGTGAAGGTGGGTCAGGAACTGACCGTGCGCCTCAGGTTCCGCGCCGTCGGCCGCGACGTCATACCCAACGCGGCAGTGGTTGATCTGTTGCCAGGAGGATTCGAGCCTGTCCTCAATCCGATCGACGCGCCCAACGTGCAGGCGACCAGGAAGGGCGGCTTCGTCAATCGACTTGGCAACGTCGGCGGCTGGAACGTGGAGTACGCCGATGTGCGGGAAGATCGGGTCGTGTTGTACGGCACGGTGAACGCCAGCGTTTCGGAGTACCGTTACCGCGTTCGCGCGACCAACGTGGGCACGTTCCTGATACCGCCGGCGTTTGGCGAATCGCTCTATGAGCGTGACGTTCAGGCGCGTTCACTGCCCGGAAAGATCATCGTTGAGCGGGCCGGTCAATAGCGCGCGGCAACGGGTCAGACCCATTGGCGGCAAGCTGACCCTTGCGGCGCTGGCGACGCTCGCGCTATTTTGTGCCGTGCGGCTGCTGTCCAAAGACCCACTGCGCAACTTCGCACCCTACTCCAGCGCCATCTATGCGGAAGACGGCACGCTCATGCGCCTCACCACGGCGCGCGACGAGCAATATCGGCTCTGGACTTCGATCGACGACATTTCACCCAGGCTGATCGAGGCCGTGCTGCGTTACGAGGACCGCTGGTTTTTCTGGCACCCCGGCTTCAATCCGCTGTCCCTGGCCAGAAGCGCGCACGCCACCTTCTCAGGAGAGCGTCGCCAGGGCGGTTCCACCTTGACCATGCAACTTGCGCGCAAAGTCTACGAAATCGACAGCCGCAGCGTGGGTGGCAAGGTGCGACAGATCGCGGCCGCGCTTTGGCTCGAAGCGCGCTACAGCAAACGCGACATCCTTGAGGCCTACCTCAACTTCGCGCCCTATGGCGGAAATATCGAGGGCATAGGCGCGGCCAGTCTGGCGTATTTCCACAAGCGCGCGGGCGACCTCACCTTGCCCGAAGCGCTCACTTTGGCGATCGTTCCGCAAAACCCAACAGCGCGCGGCGGCAGCAAGATGGGGTCAGCCGCGTTGTTGCAAGCGCGGGAGCGCATGGTGGCGCTCTGGCTGGATCAACATCCTGAGGACGAGCGACTCGGGGCGAAGCACCCGGTCCCAACCCAATCGACCAGTGCCTTGCCATTTCGCGCACCCCACCTCGCGAATCAGTTGTTGAAAACGGACCAGGGAGAAATCTTTTCGAGCATCGATTTGAGGATGCAGTCCACCTTGGAAAGAGCCATTGCCCAACGCATTGAGCAGCATGGCAGCATTGGCATTCGAAACGCCGCCGCCATGCTGGTGGATACGCAGACCATGCAGGTGAAGGCGCTGGTCGGTTCGGCCAACTTTCAGGACGACGAAATCGACGGACAGGTGAACGGTGTGCTGGCAAGACGTTCACCCGGGTCGACCCTGAAGCCGTTCATCTATGGCCTGGCTTTTGATCAGGGCGTGTTGCATCCCATGACGGTGTTGAAGGACGCTCCGACGGCATTCGGCCCCTTCAGTCCGGAGAACTTCGACGGCCGTTTCGTTGGTCCCATCACGGCCCAGGACGCCCTGACACGGAGCCGAAATGTACCGGCAGTGAGTGTTGCGTCGAAGCTCACACGCCCGAGCCTGTATGACCTGATGAAAGCGTCGGGCGTGGCCGCTATGGAAAGCGAAAAACATTACGGATTGGCCCTGGCGCTCGGTGGCGGTGAGGTCACGATGGAAGAACTCGCACGCCTGTACGCGATGCTCGCAAATCGCGGGGAACTCAGACCGCTGCGCTATCAGTCCTGCAATTTTCCCGACGGAACACGTTCTGACGCAGGCGCTGGGTCAAGGTCGTCCCACGAAAAATGTGCGCACCCTGCGCTCCGCACGGCGGCGGCGGATGGTGCCCCCCGCCTGCTGTCTGCCGAGGCTGCCTTCGTCACGCTGGTGATGTTGAAAACCAACCCGCGGCCGGATACCGGCCTGCCGGCAAGTCCCCCGGTGGCATGGAAGACCGGCACGTCGTGGGGATTTCGCGATGCCTGGACGGCCGGCATCTTTGGTCGCTATGTTCTGGTCGTTTGGGTGGGAAATTTTGACGGCAGCAGCAACCCCGCATTTGTCGGAATTTCTGCTGCGGCACCCCTGTTCTTCATGATCGTGGACGCCTTGGGCAATGAAGGTCTGTTGACACAGGAAGCGCCGCATCCACCACCGGCCGGATTGACGCGGGTGGAAGTTTGCGCGGCCTCAGGCGACTTGCCCAACACGGACTGTCATCAGCGCGTATTGACCTGGTTTGTCCCGGGCAAATCACCGATTCGCCTATCCACTTTGCACCGACGCGTGTTGATCAACCGGCGTACCGGCCAGGCGGTCTGCTCAGAGGAGGTGGGCACGCAGTGGCAGATTGTGGAATATTGGCCGAGCGACATGCAGCGCCTGTTCCGCGATGCGGGCATGCCACGGCGCGAGGCACCGCACGAGCCAGATTGCGGTCGCGATCGCGGGGGTGAGATGGCAGGCGAATTGAAGATTGTTTCGCCGCTGCGCGCCGTGACCTACACCACGCGTATCTCCCACCCCGTGGCGATTTCGCTTCGCGCCGAAGGCATGCGCGGCACGCAGTATTGGTTTGCCAATGAAGCGTTTCTGGGGCAGTCCAAGGCGGGCGAAGGCCTGGCCTGGTTGCCACCCAATGCGGGACGGTTTGTGCTTCGCGCCGTGGATGAAGCCGGGCAATCCGACAGCCGGGACATCACGGTCGAGTTGGTGCCTTGACGGCGAAAGTTGCGCGGTCGGCTGCTATGGTAAGCTTCAAATCGTCTTAACAACCCGTGGAACCAGCATGAGAAAACGACTCTCCACCTTGATGCTAGCTGCCGGTGTTTTGGCCGGCGCGGCGGGCGCCTCGGTCGAGGCCATTGCCCAGGTTGACGCGTCAACGCTGAGTGCCCTTTCGGTCATGCCGATGGCATCGGTGGTCGTGGGCACCAGTGCGGTGGCAGGATCGGTCGCTGCGGTACCCGTGGCGTTTTCAACTGCGGGAGCGACGCTGGTGGTCAAGAGCGTCGAGCTCTCCGCAAGGGGCACGGTCTATGTGCTGGAACGGGTGTCGGATGGCGCCCGCGCCAGCATTGAAGTTGCCGGTAAAGTTGCGTCAGGCGTAGCCATCGCCGTGGGTACGACAGTCACCGTCAGCGTTATCAGCGCGGGGGTCGTTCTTACCGTGGCAGGTGCTGTAGTCGCCTTTGTCCCGAACGAAATTGGGCGCGCCCTGCTGCACAATGAACGCGTAACCCCATGATGCCTCGCAGTTGGAGTCGCGATGCCGCATTGCTGGCCGCGCTGCTGTTCTGGATTCCCATGGCTCACGCCGGACGTGCCTGCGCCGAGCCGCAGCCGCTCAAGATACAGACGATAGAACGCGCACTCGATCTGGCAACACGCACTTTGAGCGCGCTAGAGGCCAGCGGAGCCAAAGTGGTGGTGCTGGCGCGTGCCGGCCAGGACCTGAGCAAGTACGGTATCAAGTACTCGCACTTTGGATTTGCCTACCAGCAAAGTGACGATCACGGTGGACACGTGTGGCGCATATTGCACAAACTCAACCAGTGTGGCACGGCCGAGGCGGCGCTCTACCGGCAAGGCTTGGGTGAGTTCTTTTTGGATGACCTATGGAAGTACGAGGCGGCCTGGGTCGTCCCCAACCCTCAGGTTCAGTCAAGCTTGCTTTCGCTCCTGCTTGACGAGCGAAGGTCGGTGCAGATGCACCAGAAGCCCTACAGCATGGTGAGTTACGTGTGGGGGCTGAAATACCAGCAGTCGAACCAGTGGGCCATCGAGACCCTGGCGCTGGCCATGGCGCCAGATGCGGACAGCCGCTGGGGGCGCCAGCAGGCTCAGACCTGGCTGAAGAAGATGGACTATCAACCGACGGTTCTGAATATCGGTCCACTGACGCGTCTGGGAGCGCGCGTTTCTGCGGCCAATGTGGCGTTCGACGATCACCCCGACGAGAAGCGCTTCAGCGACCGGATCGAGACGGTCACCGTTGATTCAGTGTTTGCCTGGCTGATTCGTGCCGGTCTGGCATCCCAGCCGGCGGTCACATTGCGCTAGTGACGCGTTCACAGGCGTACGTAACACAAGCCGGGCTGCACGCGGACGCCCGATGCGTCAGTGACTACGCGTACGACACCGGCTCCGCCACCATATGCGCAGGCAGGATGCTCTGGGCCAATTGCCGTTCAACCTGAGTAACGGAAATCACACCACGGATACGCGCCGGCCCTTCTTTTCTTGCACTCTGAACCACAAGCAAGTGTGTGCATTTGAGTTTCTTAAATGTGGCAACAACGCGATCGACGCATGAGGTCTTTAGCTCATCGTAGTCAATCACGTCCAATTCGCTCAATGGAGTCATGACATCTTCAACGCAGAGATCGTGATGCTTGAGCTGGCGAAGTTTGAGCACTTGCATCGGCTTGTTACCCAGCAAATCGGCTGCAGTGACCAGACCCTCGACACAGGGGAAATCCGCGGTGACGAAGAGCGATCGAACGCCGCGACTGATCATCAGTTTCTCAGCCGCAGCGAGCGGCGTCCCGGGCTCGATCGTTTCAGCCTTGACGATGGCCAGGTCGGTCATGACATCCAGCGCAGACGAGTCCAAAGAAACATGGGCCTTGAGTTTTGGTTGCGCCTGTTGCACGCAAGTTTCCTTCAGAAACCGAAAAGTCGTTAGGGATAAATCCTGCATTTCGATGCCCTCTTTCCATTGGAGTGAATTTGAAATCGAGGTTCGATGCTATTCACGATTGGCAAAGCGACTGTAATTTTTGGTATCCGAACGTGAAGGGATGTTGGTCCGGCAGCCGACGATGAGCACGTCAAAGCTGGCGCTGGCAGCGTAGCGCGACCCAGTGGTCCAGCGACAGCTTGCCGGGTCCGGTCGCGACGAGGTACAGCAGCACAGCGGCCCAGGTGCCGTGCGTGGGGTAGGCGCCGGGGTAAACGAACACCTGTATCACCAGCGTCATTCCCAGCAGCGCCAACGCGGAAAAGCGCGTCGCCAGTCCCAGCAGCAACAGCATGGAAAAGGCGTGCTCGCCCAACGCCGCCATGGGTGCGGCGATTTCGGGTGCGAGCAGGGGAACGCGGTATTCATCGCGGAACAACTGGATGGCGGAGTCCGATAACCGGGGCCATCCAATGTGAAACTGCCAGTCGAGCAAGTCAATGGCGAAGCCTTCGATCTTTGTCTGCCCCGACTTCCAGAACACGGCGGCGATGGAGAAACGGCCCACGAAGGCGATGAGGCTTTGCGGGATGCGCGACGCCAGTTTGACCGCCAGTTCCACCAGGCTCACGATGGATAAGGAAGTACGAGCCGAGGCCGCACTGAATGGGTTGATTGGAAAGTTCATACGTTATCCGAAGTGCCTATGCCAGGGCCGTGATGGCGCCCAGTCGCAGCAGCAAAGCAAGGTTCTGTGACAGATTGAATTCGGGGTCTTCCTCCAGCGCCCGCGCAGCGGCCTGCCCCAGCGCCAAGCCCTCAAGCAGCGCCTGCACAAAGGTGGCTGCGCCGCCGGGCAGCAGCACCACCTGCACCTCCAACGCACTGCGCAGGATGAGCGCGTCTTCAGGTTCGTCGGGATGGATCTGATCGATCGCCTGTTCGCCTTGATGCGCCGCCCACAGCGTCACTACGGCGTAAGAACTGCGCAGCACCTGCATCGATGGATGCAGCTTGAATCGAAGTTGCGCCACCTGCTCGGGTTCGGCCAAGACCCGCACCAGTTCCTCTTGCTCGACAGGCTCGGCGTCGGCGGCATGGTAGGCCTGCACTCGTGCCAGTTCCAGCCGTGCCATGTCCGCGAGATAGGGCAGCGATTGCGCCGGAGCAAAACCCGCGACAAATTCAGGGAAGGTTTCGCCGTAGCGCACCAGCATGGGCAATAGCGGCGGCGATGACAGCACAAACACTCTGGCCATGGCGCGGAAAAATTCTTCGCCCACCAGCATCTGCACCACCGGAAAACTGTCGGCCAGCGCGTCGATCAACGAAACCGCAACGTTGTTGCGATACACCGCAAAGCGCTTCGCAGGGTCGGAGTTGTTCCAGCTTTTCAGGCCCGCAGGACACGCGCTTGTCGGGTCGAGCAGGGCCGTCGCGAAAGCCTTCTGGCTACTCATTTCGCGCATCCTTGTGCCTCAAGCGCGCACCGATCCAGCAACGTTTGCGCCTGCCGCGCTTCCCTTAACAGCACCGGGAATGTGGGGATGTTGTTGTCGCGCTCGATCAGCGTTGCCACCGGGCCGATGTGTTCCAGTGCATGGGCGTAGAGCTGCCACACCTGCTCGTGCACGGCCGTGCCGTGGCTGTCGATCAGCAGCGGTGCGCCGGCGGCATCAGTGTCAACGGCGAAGCCGGCAAGGTGAATCTCGTCCACTTGCGCCAGTGGCAGCGCGTTGATCAATTGATAGGGATCGCGGTGGTGGTTCACGCAAGACAAATAGGCGTTGTTCACATCCAGCAGCAAGCCGCAGCCGCTGCGTTGCACCAGCGCGCTCAGGAACTCGGCTTCGCTCAGCGTGGAGGCGTCGAACTCGACATAGGTGGACGGGTTCTCGATCAGGATGCGCCGCTGCAGTTGCGATTGCACCTGATCCACATGCGCGCAAACGCGATTCAAAGTGGACTCGTTATAAGGCACCGGCAGCAGGTCGTTGAAGAATGAGCCGCCATGGCTGGACCAGGCGAGATGCTCGGAAAAAGACTGCGGCTGGTAGCGCTCAATCAACGCAGCCAGACGCGCAATGTGTTCGGGATCCAGCCCCGAATCGGAGCCGATGGACAAACCCACGCCGTGCAGCGAGAGCGCGTAATGCTCGCGGATGCGACCCAGGTAATGGTGGAAGGGGCCGCCTGCCACCATGTAGTTTTCGGCATGGACTTCAAAGAAGCCCAGGTCGGGCCGTGTCGCCAGAACTTCCTGAAAATGCTGCGGTTTCAAGCCCAGGCCCGCCCTTGCGGGCAGGCCGGGAGTGACGGCGAAACGCGAGGCTGCCATGAAACAAAAATCAGGCCTTTTTGGGCGTGAAGGCGGTCATTTGTCCCATGCCCGTGGGCGAGGTCTTGGAGGCCGTCTTCTCGCACGTTCCCTTGGGTACCAGCGACCACGAATTGGCTTGATGGTCGACCTTGGAGGTGCCAGCGCAGGTGGTGCCGGGGCCTGCGGCGCAGTCGTTCTTGCCTTTGAGGGCGACGCCGAAACACTTCTCCTTGTCCATCGCCGGCTTGTTCATATCCTGCGCTGAAGCGGGCAGAGTTGCGGCAGCGATAGCGCCGCCCAGGGCCAGGGCGATGGCCAGTGAGGTGAGGGACTTGGAAGTTGCTGTGGTGCTCATGTGTGATCCTTTAAAGTTGAATGTGAAACCGAAAAACCTGAAAACCGGAAACGCCAGGAGTGCAACACAATGCAGGTCCTTGACATCTCCAGCGTTAGACGCGGGAGCGGGGATTTTCTTACATCCGGCGCCAAAATATTTGAGGCTCGCATAACATCGTGCGAACGACAGGCCTTTTAGGAAACCATTCATGCTCAAATTTACCTGCTGCGATACCGTGGGCCAGTTCTCCACTGCGAGCCAGGCTCAGGTGCTGCGCGGCATCACCCGCGGCTTCGAAAAGGAGTGCTTGCGTGTGGACCCGCAGGGCAAGCTCGCGCTCACGCCGCACCCGAGTGCGCTGGGTTCCAAACTCACGCATCCGTGGATCACCACCGACTATTCCGAAGCCCTGCTGGAGTTCATCACGCCGCCATCGCAGGACCCGGACCTGCCGCTGGCACAGGTGCGCGACATTCACCGCTACACCGTTCGCCATCTGGGCAATGAGACCCTTTGGGCCGGCTCCATGCCCTGCATCCTCGCGGATGACAAGAATATTCCCCTGGCTGACTACGGCAGCTCAAACGCCGCCAGGTTCAAGTACGTGTACCGCGAAGGCCTTGGCTTGCGTTACGGACGCCAGATGCAGACCATCGCCGGGGTGCACTACAACTGGTCCATGCCCGAAGCATTCTGGCGGGCGCTGGACGAGGCGGGTTGTTGCGGCAGCACGCAGAACATGCAGGATTTCCAGAGCACGCGCTACTTCGGCCTGATCCGCAATTTCCTGCGCTACAGCTGGCTCATTCCCTACCTGTTCGGCGCGTCGCCCGCGATCTGCAAATCTTTTCTGCAGGGGCGCAACACCGATCTTCCCGAACTCTTTCCCGGGACGTTGTATGGCCCCTACGCCACCAGTCTGCGCATGAGTGACCTGGGCTATCAAAATCGTGCGCAGGACAAGTTGCAGGTGAGCTTCAATTCGCTGGCCGAATACACCGGCGCGCTCGAAACTGCGATCCGCACGCCGGACCCTTACTACCAGGAGTTGGGCGTCAGAGACGGTGGGCACTGGAAGCAGCTCAACGCCAACCTGCTGCAAACCGAAAGCGAGTTTTACGCCGGCATCCGTGCGAAGCGCATCAGCCAGCAGGGCGAACGACCGGCACTGGCGCTGCAGCGCTACGGCGTCGAATATGTAGAGGTGCGCACGTTCGACCTGAATCCGATGGTGGACATCGGCATCACGCCGGATCAAAGCCAGTTTGCCGACGCCTTCCTGTTGATGTGCCTGTTTCGCGACAGCCCGCCGATCACGGCGCGCGAGCAGGCCGAGAACGATGAGAACAAGAGGCGCGTTGTCAGTCGCGGCCGGCAGCCAGAGCTGCAGTTGCTGGTGCACAACCGCGAGCAGCCGTTTCGCGCGTTGGCGCACGAACTGTTCGACGATATGGCTCCCTTTGCCGCCATGCTGGACAGCGCCTGGTCCAGCACCCGCTACAGCGACACGATGCGGGCGCTGCGCCTGCGCATCGACGATCCCGAGAGCACGCCTTCGGCCCGGGTGCTGGCGGCGTGCCGGGACAACCGGGGCTACTTTCCCACCATCATGCAGTGGTCCGAGCAGCACAAGCAGAGCCTGCTGGCGCAGCCCCTGGACCCAGCCGCAATGGCGCGATTCGAGATCAGCGTCAAGGACTCCTTGCTCGCGCAGCAGCGCATCGAAGCCAGCGATCAGGGCTCCTTTGAGGACTACGTGGCGCAGTATTTCGC
>CAILAY010000026.1 GCA_903832285.1 uncultured beta proteobacterium
AGCACACCGTTGGCAGCCGCCCGGCGCTAGTGAATCCCGCGCTCGAATTCCGTGACCGGCATGGGTCGCCCCAACAGATAACCCTGGCACAGCTTGCAGCCATATTGCTCCAGGAACGCGCGTTGTGCCTGTGTTTCGACACCCTCGGCGATCACTTCCAGGCCCAGATTGTTGGCCATGCCGATGATGGTCTGCACAATCAGTGCATCTGCCGGTTTGATGCCGATGTTGTGCACAAAGCTCTGATCAATCTTGATCTGGTCCAGCGGCAAACGCGTCAGGTACGAAAGCGACGATTGGCCCGTGCCAAAGTCGTCCATGGCGAAGCGCAGGCCCATTGCCTTGAAGCCATTCATCTTTGCAATCGTGTCGGCGACGTCGTCCAGCACCACGCTCTCTGTCAGTTCGATCTTTAGCAACTGGGCGCGCGCACCGGTTTGTTGCAAAACCGCCGCCACCTGTGCCACGAAGTCGGTCTGACGAAATTGACGCGCGCTCACGTTTACAGCCAACTGCAATTCCCTGCACGCCGGCACCGACTCCCATGCCTTTAACTGGGCGCAAGCGGTCTGCAGCACCCACCGGCCGATCGGCAGAATCAATCCGGTCTCTTCGGCCAGGGGGATGAACTCAAACGGTGACACCAGGCCGCGTTCCGGGTGCCTCCACCGGACCAGCACCTCTGCACCCACCGTCTCCCCGGCGTGCGTCACCTGCGGCTGATAGTGCAGCACGAATTGCCCACCCTCCACTGCCACGCGCAGATCCTTCTCCAAAGCGGCACGAGCGGAAATTGAGGCCTGCATCTGCGGGTCAAAGAACCGCAAGGCGTTGCGCCCCGCGGTTTTGGCGTCGTACATGGCCAGATCGGCCTGCTTCAAAAGTTCATCCACCGTCTGATGCTGGCCACTGAACAAGACGGCACCGATACTGCACGATCCATGGTGGTGATGGGAGGCGATGGTGTAGGTTTCATTGAGGCTTGTCAGCACTTTCTCGCCCACGATCTGCGATTGCTCGGCGGCTTCGATCTCGTGCTCGCTCAAATCCTCCAGCAGTACCACAAACTCGTCACCCCCAAGGCGCGCCACGGTATCGCCTTCACGCACGGCGGTTCCAAGGCGTTGCGCCACCTGGCGCAACAGCACATCACCGAAGTCGTGTCCCAGTGTGTCGTTCAATACCTTGAAATTGTCCAGATCGAGGAACAGCAGCGCGCCCTTGCGCCCGCTGCGCGCACTGGAGACCAGCGCCTGCTGCAGGCGGTCCATCAGCAAACGGCGATTGGGTAAACCGGTGAGTGGGTCATAGAATGCCAGCCGTTCAATCTCCTCGGCCGCGGCCTTGCGCAGCGTGATGTCGAGCATCGTGGCCACGTAATGGCTCACCGCGCCCTCCTCGTCCTTCACCGCCGTGATGGCCAGGTGTGCGGGAAACGCATCTCCATTCTTGCGCCGATTCTGAATTTCACCCTGCCAGTGCCCGGTATCGAGAATGCTCTGCCAAAGGGCGCGATAAAACCCCTGATCCTGTCTGCCCGAACTGAAAATGCGCGGGTTGCGTCCCAGCACGTCCGCGGCGTCATAACCCGTGATTTCGGTGAACGCCCGGTTCACGCGCAGAATCTGGCGCTGCGCATCGGTGACGACAATGCCTTCCTGCGACTCAAAGGCCGTTGCGGCGATGCGCAGGCTAGCCTGGTCCTTCTTTTCCTCGGTCACGTCGTTCAGCACGCATACCGTCCCGCCGTCTGGCGTGCGGCGCAAGGAAATCTGCACCGCCCGCCCACCGGGGTAATGAACTTCCGTCCGTTCCTGGCGGAACAGCATTTGGACGCGTGCTTCCACCCAGGCACTGCGAGTTGTTTCGTCCGCGCCGGGGATGACCTCACGGGATACCAGTTCGAATACCTGCCGGAACGGCATCAGCGGCGTCAACCTGCCTCGTATGCCTGGAACGATCTCTTCATAACGTGCGTTCCACTGGACCATCCGGCTCTGCCCGTCAAGCAGAAAAAAGCCGCTGGCCATGGAGTTCAGTGCCTGATCCAACACCAGTTTGGACTGGGCCAGGGTGTGGGTCGCCTGCCCCAGGCGAGACAAATACCACAGCGCAAAGGCGCCACCCAGCAGGATCAAAACCAGCACCACGAACGCGGCACCGACAACCGTCTTGCGGTCATCGCGCCAATGCGCCAGGGCACGTTCCACTGGCAGCGCGGTGGTGATCCACAAACCCCGGTAGAGTGTGCGGCGCGCCGTCAGCAAGGCCGGCGCGCCGCTCAAGCGACTTTGCAATTGCTGCACCGTTCCGGACGAAACCAGTTCAGCCAGCGGTGGCGACTCGGCACCTGGATGCACGGCAGCCGTGGCCGGCGAACTCACCAGCAATTGCCCGTCGGCGCGCTCCAGCGTGACCTCCAGTTCGCTGCCGCCAGTGCCCTGGACCATGATCGCCGCCAGCAAGTCTACGGGCACCTGAGCCACGGTCACCCACTGGCTTTGGTCGATCAACTTGACCGTGCGCGCGAAGTAGAGCACGCGCACGGCATCTTCTCCACCGGACGTAGGATCACTCACCAATACGGTGTACAGCGGACTGCTCACCACACGCTGCAAAAAACCCGGCGGCAGCGTCACCGCCTGCAGTGGGCTGTCCCGGTCGGACGAGGCAATGACCCTGCCGTCCATTGCCAGCACCACCACCTGGCGTGCAAGCATCGTCTGCTCAACCCCACTGCTCAGCAGCCGACTGACCTGCTCCGGTTCCATCCTGTCGCCGCCCCGGTGCGACGATTGCAACAAGTCGTCCACCGAAGCGAGCATCACGTCGACGCCTAGCAGACTGCGATTCATGCTGGTCTGCGCGCCCGCGGCAAACCGCAAGACCTGATCGTCCGCGTTGACCAATGCGGATTCGCGGGCGCTTTCAATGATGCCCTGCGCAATCAGCATCGTGACGCCCGCGAACAGCGCAACCAGGCCGGCGATGGTGACCAGCACACGCCGCGTCAGTGTGGGTTGGATGCCGGAGTTCATCGACGGCTCAACGGGTTGTGAGCCAGTCGATCAATCTTCAGGCGCGCGTCGTGCAACGCCAGATGGATGTCCTTGCCCTGGTCCAGCACCTGGTTCAATTCGCTGTCGACAATGATGCGTACATCAAAGTCGAACTCGTGGACGCCGACCGGGCGGATATGCGCCACCGCATCGCGCCAGAGCAGCCGCGCCTTCTGCCCTCCAAGGTAGGCAATGGGTTGCTCGAAGAAAGGGTCGCTGTACGCTTGCAGCAGCGCCGGAAAGGCGTTTTGCGTCTTGAACGCGCTGGTCTGCGACTCCCGGTTCAGCGTCATGAACTGGATGAACTCCCAAGCCAGTTTCTTGTTCTTGGCGGCCTTGGGGATCGCGTAGAAGGTTCCACCCCAGGCACTCCAACTGTCTTGCGGAAGCTGCGCGGCGCGCCACTTGCCGCTGCTGTCAGGTGCCACCCAGGTTGCCAAATGGCCCAGCATCCAGGCGCCCGAAATGACCGTGGCAATGCGTCCGTTCCTGACAGCGTCAAACCAGGTGGGGCTCCAGGAAGTTTGCCGCGCATCCAGATCAAGTTGGCGTGCCCTGAGCGCCAATTCGAAGGCATGGACAAATCGTGGTGACTCCACCAACGCCCGACCGGTCGCGTCAAAGTATTGGCTTTCGCCATCCGCAATATCGGTGCGAATCAAAACTTCGGCGACGTTGCGTGCGTGTGGCATCAGGCTGGCTCCCGTGGCGGCCCTGATCTTGACGCCCGCAGCAAAGTAAGTCTCCCACGACGTGGTCAACTCCTCCTCCGACACACCCGCAGTTTGAAGGAGATCGGCGCGGTACAGCATCGTTCCTGGACCGATGTCTGCCGGCGCCGCCAGCACCGCACCTGAACGTGTGCTTGCCTGTCGGAATGCGAACGGCGCGAAGCGCGCTTGCTGCTCTTTGATCAGGTAGGGCTCCTGAGACAGGTCGGACAGGCGCGAGTCGATCGCGAAGCGCCCCAGATAACCGGCTTCCACCACCATCACGTCAGGCAGATTCGTGGCCGTGAAAAGCGCCGTCATCAACACCGTGTGGTGATCCTCAAAACTGCGACTCAGCACCCGCACCTCAGTGTCCGGATGGAGCAGTTTCCAACGCGGGATGGCAGCGCGGACGATGTCGTCCACTGCCGGAAAGGCAGCTACCACCAGGGTCTGCTTTGGCGCTGCGGCGGCGACCAGGCCGGACAGAGCCAGCAGCAGTGCAGTACACGCCCGGACCAGGGACGCACAACCCCAATTCACTGGCTCTCCTGAACGACCCGTCCCAGCTGCGCTTGAGGTGATCGGATGTTGTCGGCGAAGCGTGCTTTCCAGAACGCCAGTTGTGCGGGCGACAACTCCAGCGGCTGCTTCATCACGAGCCAGGTCACACCCTCGGTGCAGGGAGACGCGGTGAGCGAACCCTCATAGCGATAGTAGGCACGGTTGTCGGGCAGCAATAGGAGCGCATTGGCGGTGGCGCCGGCTACCACGTGGTCACCATCGGCCTGCGGGGGAATCCAGGGCCAGAGCGCGGCCAGTGCAGGGTTCTCTGCGCCCAGCTTGAACAGCACCACCAGCGCCAGCAATTGCCCGGACTGGCTCTTGTGCAACAGGTGCGCAGCCATCGGAAACCCTTCACCCGCGATACGGTCGCCGCCCGGCGTATGGAAATGAAACTGCTGCAGCGTGTAGCTCTGTTTGCCCACCGCCAGATGACTGCCATTAGCGAAACGAACGCGCAGCGTGTGGCGGTCATTGGCGACTTTGAGCGGCGCGGCGTGGTAACGGAACTCCAGCGTCGGCATCTTTTGCTTGACCGGAGAGACGATGTCGATCGGCGACTGTCTTTGGCCCAGCCGGCAAAGCGGTGCATCTGCACGGGCCATGCCCGATGCCAGCAACACCGCCGCCAACGCGCCGCCGTGCCAGGCCGTGGTACGCACTTAACGTTCGATCGTCAGCGCCACGCCCATGCCCCCGCCGATGCACAGCGAGGCAATTCCGCGCTTGCTGTCGCGGCGCTGCATTTCATGCAGCAGCGTCACCAGGATGCGGCAACCGGACGCGCCGATGGGGTGGCCGATGGCGATGGCGCCGCCGTTCACGTTGACCTTGCTCGTGTCCCAGCCCATCTCGTTGTTCACGGCGCAGGCCTGCGCGGCAAAGGCTTCATTGATTTCCAGCAGATCCAGGTCCTGCGCCTTCCAGCCCGCGCGTTCCAGCGCCTTGCGCGACGCGCTCACCGGGCCCATGCCCATCTGCGCAGGATCCAGGCCGGTGGTGGCGAAACTGGCGATGCGACCCAGGGGCTTGAGGCCCAAAGCCGCCGCCTTGGCCGCGGTCATGACCATCACCGCGGCGGCGCCATCGTTGATGCCCGAGGCGTTGCCCGCAGTCACGCCGCCGGCCTTGTCGAAGGCAGGGCGCAGACCCGCCAGCGCTTCGGCGTTGCTCTTGCGATTCAGGAATTCGTCGGCCGAGAAGATGATGGGGTCACCCTTCTTCTGCGCAATGCTCACGGGCGCGATCTCGTCCTTGAACTTGCCCGCATCCTGTGCCGCGGCCGCCTTCTGCTGGCTGGCCAGCGCCAGCGCGTCCTGCATCTCGCGCGTGATGCCGTACTTCTTCGCCACGTTCTCGGCGGTGATGCCCATGTGGTACTGGTTGTACACGTCCCACAGGCCATCGACGATCATGGAGTCGATCATCTTCCAGTCACCCATGCGCTGGCCCTCGCGCGAACCCAGCAGCACGTGCGGCGAGGCGCTCATGTTTTCCTGGCCACCGGCGATCACGATCTCGGAGTCGCCATAGGCAACGGCCTGTGCCGCCAGCATCACGGCCTTGAGACCTGAGCCGCACACCGCATTGATGGTCAGCCCGGGGATGGATTGGTTCAGTCCGCTTTTCAGCACGGTCTGACGCGCCGGGTTCTGGCCCTGACCTGCGGCCAATACCTGTCCCATGATGACTTCACCGATGGCATCAGCCGCAACGCCCGAGCGCTCCAGCAAGGCCTTGATGACGGTGGCGCCCAGTTCGGGCGCAGGGGTTTTGGCCAGGGTGCCGCCGAATTTGCCGACGGCCGTGCGCGCGGCGGAAACAATGACGATGTCTTGCATGGTGTGCTCCAGAAGTTGAAATAGCGAACAGATGAAAGTCAGGCTTTGGCCAGCACGTAGCGTCCTGGCGCGGGTTCGATGGCTTTGAATTTTCCCTTGCCGTAGCTCTTGGGTGCGGTGACCTGCTTGCCGGCGTGACCTTTGAGCCATTGCGACCAATCGGTCCACCAGCTTCCCGGGTGCTCCTTGGCCCTGGCAATCCAGTCATTGACGTCAGCGGGAAACTTGTCGGTTGGGCTGATCCAGTGGCTGCGCTTGTTCTTGGCGGGCGGATTGATGACGCCCGCAATGTGACCCGACGCGCCCATCACGAAACGCTTCTTGCCGATCAGGCATTGCGTGCTGGCGTAAGAGCCGGTGATGGGAACGATGTGGTCCTCGCGCGAGCCGTAGATGTAGAAGGGAATATCGAGCTTGCGCAAGTCGACCTTTTCTCCGCAGACGACCGCCCGACCGGGTTTGACCAGATTGTTTTCCAGATAGGTATTGCGCAAATACCAGGCGTAGTAGGGTCCGGGCAGATTGGTGGAGTCGGAGTTCCAGTAGAGCAGGTCAAATGGTGGCGGCGTTTCACCCTTGAGATAGTTGCCCACAACATAGTTCCACACCAGGTCGTTGGGGCGCAGAAAGCTGAAGGTGGACGACAGGTCCTGCCCCTTCATCAGGCCGCCCTGACCCAGTTCCCGCTCGCGGTAATTGACGAAAGACTCGTCGATGAAGACGTCCAGGATGCCCGTGTCGGTAAAGTCAATCAGCGTCGTAAGCAAGGTGGCACTGGCCACCGGTTTTTTGCCGCGCGCGGCCAGCACCGCCAGCGCCGTGCCGAGCATGGTTCCACCGACGCAAAAACCCAAAGCGTTGATGTCCTTGGCGCCGCTGATTTCCTGCACCACCGAAATGGCCTTGATCACCGCATCCTCGATGTAGTTGTCCCAGGTCTTGTGCGCCAGCGATTCATCCGGATTGCGCCAGCTCACGACAAATGTGCGTTGCCCCTGCTCCAGTGCGTAGCGGATGAGCGAGTTCTCGGGCTGCAGGTCCAGGATGTAGAACTTGTTGATGCAGGGCGGCACCATCAGCAACGGCCGCTCGTACACCTTGGCGGTGAGCGGCTTGTATTCGATCAACTGGAACAGGTCGTTCTCGAACACCACGGCGCCCACCGTTGTAGCCACGTTCTTGCCCACCTCGAACAGGCTCTCATCGGTCATCGAGACGTGGCCCTGGCGCATGTCGTGCAGCAGGTTCTGCAGGCCCTGAGCGATGCTCTGACCCTGCGTCTGGATCGCCTTTCGCTGCGCGTCGGCATTGAGCGCCAGGAAGTTGCTGGGTGCCGTGGCGGCCAGCAACTGCTCCACCGCAAACTGGATGCGCGCTCTGGTCTTCTTGTCGGCCTTCACGGCCGCGGCCAGACCGGTCAGAGTGCGCGCATTCAGCAGGTACGTCGCAGCCGAAAACGTCGCCAGCGGATTGCTGCTCCAGGCCTCGCCCGAAAAGCGTTTGTCCTTCAGCACGGGCACGCCATGCAGACCCTGGTTCCAGAGTTCGGCCGCATCCGCCAGATACTGCTCTTTCAGGACCTCAAGGGCCTTCTCGTCGAAGCTGAGTTGCGGTACTGCTGCGCTGGCTGGAGCCGCGGTGGCACTGTTGAAATTCAGGCTCTGAAATGACTGCATCGCCTTTTGCCAGGCATCACCAAAGCTGTGTTGGTACTGCTGGGCGGCCTCGGCCAAAAATGGGGGTAGTTCCTGCTGCACGCGATCTCCTGGTCAATGGACTGTCACCAAGCCGGATGGTTCATCCGGATAAACCCTGATTATCACCAATTGATCTAACCCCAGTCTGACGCAAGACCCGCGCGCACTGGTGCCGGTTCACTCCCGCCAGATGCAGGCCGCCATGCGGCCGCTGACGCGGTCCCGCCGGTACGAAAAAAATCTGGCGGGCTCACTCACCGTGCACCAGCAGGCGCTGCCGTCATTGCCATAGATGTGCGTCACGCCCGCAGCCTGCAAACGCTGGCGCGCCAGTCCTTGCAGATCGGCCAGATACTTCTCCCGTCCCTGCGGCACGAAGCATTCCTGCGAGCGCAACTGCTGCTCCATGAAAGCCTGCCGCACTTCAGGCCCGACCTCAAAAGCCTGCGACCCGATGCAGGGTCCGAGCCAGGCCAGGGTCTGCGCAGCCGCAGAAACGCCTGTGACACTGTCCGCCGTGCTGTGCCGCCACAACTGCTGCAACGTGGACTCCAGCACGCCGCCGGCCAAGCCGCGCCAACCTGCATGCGCCGCCGCCACGACCGTACCGGAAAATGTCGTGAACAACACCGGCAGACAGTCCGCCACCATGACGCTGCAAGCCAGGCCGCGTTGCACCGTCACGGCGCCGTCGGCCACCGCGCCGTCGCAGGCCCCGGCGTCGAGCCAGGCCACTCCCGCGCCATGCACCTGCTGCAGGAAAACCGGTCGCGCGCCCAGCGCCTGCTGCAACGCCTGCCGGTTCGCGGCCACGGCATCGGGGTCGTCACCCACGTTCATGCCCAGGTTGAATCCGTCGAACGGTGCGGCACTGACACCGCCCGATCGGGTGGTGCACAGGGCACGCACGCCGGCAGGTGCGGGCCATTGCGGTTGAATCCAGTCGGTCTGCATGATGGAGAGCTTAAACCGGAATTTCTGCACCCCCTTCCGGGTTCCATACGGCACTTCCGGATAATCGCCGATGAGCCCCACGGACCCGCGACGCTGATGCAGAAACACCGTCCGTGACCACTTCTTAACGCCCAAGGTTTTCATGCTGACTCGCGAACTTATCGACGCCGTATTCCACTCATTCACGGCCAAAGACCTGCCCACCGTGATGGCGCACTTTGCCGACGATGCCGTGCTCATCGACCCGCACTATCCTCAGGTGACGATGCGCGGACGTGCCGCAATCGAGCAGGGACTGAGATGGGGTCTTGGAAATCTTGTCAAGCCCGGGTTTTCGGTGCGCAACGTGCTCATCACCGGCGACAAGGCGGCGATCGAGGTCGACACCCATCACCTCTTCAAGGGCGGCATGGAATTGCGTTTCGAGCAGATGTTCATGCTGGAAACCCGCGACGGCAAGATCACCCGGCTGCAGGCCTACGTGCCCTACGGCCCCGGTGGCGTAGCGGGCCTGGCAACCGTGCTGACGCGCCTGGTCTGGTGGCTTCAAGGACGGCTGCGCCGTTAGTCGGCGCCCGCCGCGGTGTCACAACCGCGTACTTGCCTTGGCCAGATAGAACCATTCCTGCCCGGGCAGCGCCTGTGCCGCCGGGAACAGGATGTAGCCGTCGTCCGGGGCCAGCACCGCGCTGCCTTCGGCACGCGTGCCAATCAGGTCGCCGCGCCGCAGCGGGTCAAAGCTCGCCCAGGTGCGGGCGAATTGGTCGCCGCCATCGGCCCGGTCGATCACCTCGTAGATGCTCAGCGCTTCCGTCTTGTGCGCAACAACCGGCGCTGGCGCAGCGATCAATCCCAGATGCGCCAGCGCGTTGCGAATCGCGCCGTAGGCGACCTGCGGCGCCTGCGGGTCGGCGTGGTTGCCGCACTCCAGCGTGAGCGCGTAGCCGCCGACTGATCGCATGTACTCGGTCGTGCCTACGCCGTAACGCGCGTCGGTATTGAGCAGTGCCTGCCGGCTCGCATCGGCACCCTTGCGGGCGCGCCGCTTTTCCACGCCGCGCGCGTAGGTGCTGAGCCAGCCATCGACAAAGCGGTTCACGCCCAGGTGCAGCGCAAGCGCCGCCTCATCAGCGGCGTGCGCGAAGGGTTCCAACGAGCCCTGGTTGTCCTGCGGCCCCAACATCACGAAGGCCTGTCCCTGGCCCTGAAAAGAATGCAGATCCAGCAGCACGTCATGCCGCGCCATCAGGGGACACAGCCAGTTGGCGATGTGGTCTTCGAATTCCCTGGGCTCGGTGGTCGGCGTCAGGTTGCGATTCAGGTTGCGGTCGCCGCTGCGCTGACCCAATTGATGGGCCAGCGGATTCGTCACCGGCACGAAGGTGACGCTGCCACGCTCCAGGCTGAGTTCACCCGCATCGAACTCGGCCAGCACGCGCTGTATGCCCAGCGTGCCGCAAATCTCGTTGCCGTGCACAGCGCCCAGCACCAGCAGACGCGGCCCCTGGTGGATGGAGGCGAATTGAACCGCCTTGAAGTTCGGGCTGGAAGGACGCGATGACGAAACGCTCATGCCGGATTTCTCAGTTGGACGGCGCGACCCCGGATGCCGTCACGCATCGAGCGCAATTTCGGCCCTGTTCCTTGGCCTGATAAAGCTGCTGATCGGCGGCGCGAAACAGCGCCACCAGGCCGTCCTGCGCATGCTCCACAAGGCAGCCGCCAACCGACGCCGTGACGATGCCCCAGCCGGCATTCTGTTCGTGCGGCAGGGCGCACTGGCGGATCGCCTCCACGATGCCGCGCGCCATGTCTTCGCAGGCGGACTGCGATACGCCCGGCATCACGACCGCAAATTCCTCACCGCCATAGCGCGCCGCGAAGCTGTGTTCAAACTTGCTCGCGCTCACCGCAGCTTCGATCGCCCGGGCAATCGAGCGCAGGCAATCGTCTCCGGCCTGGTGACCGTAGTGATCGTTGTATTTCTTGAAGTTGTCGATATCGATCATGAGGATGGCAAAGCCGTCGCCGCGCTCGCAGGCCTGCGCCCATGACGCGTCGGTTTTCAGATCCATGAAGCGGCGATTGCACAGCCCGGTGAGTCCGTCACGGCTGGCCAGTTCCTCCAGCTTCAGGTTCGCTTGCGCCAGCTTCTGGCGCAGGCCGGCGACCCGTGCCATCGCCTTCATCTTGGCACGCAACACGGCCTCGGGCATGGTCTTGGCGATCAGATCATCGCCACCGGCCTCGATCGCAGTGACCAGGTTGTCGGTGGTGTTGGCGCCGGTCAGGAAGATGATGGGCGTCCAGGCCCACTGCTGCGATGCCTCGAAGTCGCGAATCAGATGGGTTGCCGCAAAACCGTCCATCACCGGCATCTCGATATCCATCAGCACCAGGTCCGGCGCGAATTCGCGGAACTTGCTGAACGCGACTTCGCCGTTTTCCGCGAGGCACACTTCGTGCCCGAACGACGTGAGCCGCGACGCCAGCAGAATCGACACGGAACGTGCGTCGTCGACCAGGAGAATCTTCATTGTCTCTGACTCCTTGCAGATGGATGGGGCGGCGGCAAAAACCAAGGCAATCGTACAGCCATTGCGGGCACACGATATCATCGCGCCGCAGGCTGCCCGAGCCAATCCATTCATCATGTCCACCAACAAACTTCAGGCTGACCAGATCGAGGTGGGAAAGCCGCTGCCCTTCGACACGTTTGATGCCGAGGGAAAGTTGCTGCTGCGCCGCGGCATCGTGATTGATAGCCAGCATCAGATCGACGGTCTCGTCGAGCGCGGCCTGTATCGCAACTTCGGTGCCGAGCGTCTGTCGGCCGACGCCGACGGCGACCTGGTGCCCGGAAGCGGGCTGCGCCCGGTGGCCAAAAAAGTCTCGGTGTTCGAGTTGCTCAGCGAGGTTCAGCAGGCGCTGGACGCGCTCCTCACGGAGGCTTCGCCGCAGAACTTCAGCGCTCGCGTGCAGAGTCTGGCGGCGCGGATCCAGCATGGCTTCAAGCTCGACGGTGACGCGGCGCTGGCCACGATCCAGATGCTGCACGAAGGCCGCTACGCAATGCGGCGCCTGATGCATGGCGCCATCCTGGTCGAGTTGCTGATGGCCCAGGCCGGCGGCAACGACGTGCAGCGTCAGGTGGTGATCTGCGCGGCCCTGACGATGAACATCTCCATGCTCGAGCTGCAGGACGAACTCTTCCATCAGGCCACGCCGCCGAGTCCGCAGCAGCGCGAGCAGGTCAGGGAACACGCCACACAGAGCGTCGACCTGTTGCGCGAGCGCGGTGTGACTGATGAATCCTGGCTGCGCATCGTGGCGCAGCATCACGAAACCATCGATGGCAAGGGCTCACCGAAGGGGCTGGTGGGAGCGCAGATCTGCCGCGCCGCGCAGGTGCTGTCGCTGGCCGACCGCTACGGCGCCATGGCCACCGGCCGCGGCTACCGCGGCCCTGCCCTGCCCAACGTGGTGCTCAAGCAGATTTTCATGGACAAGGACAAGAGCGTGGACGCGGCGCTTGCCGGCCTGCTGGTCAAGGCGGTGGGCATCTATCCGCCCGGCAGTCTGGTGGAACTGGCCAACGGCGACATCGCCGTGGTCGTCAAGCGCACGCAAAGCGCCAGCCATCCGGTGGTGCGCTGCGTGCGCACCTACACCAAGCAAATCCTGGAGCAGCCGCGCAAGCGCCTGACGAGTGAACCCGCCTACGCCATCACCCGCCTCATGCCCATGGACCAGCTCGGCTTCGAAGTGAATCCCGAGCGGCTCTGGGACGAGGGCTTCGAGGTCGAAGCAATCAAGGTGTGAACGCGGCTTTCGCGGGAACGAAAATTAATTGGAATCTGACCGCAATTAAGTTCTTCAATTGAAGATTTACTTCAAGTTAGCGGACGCCAGCCTTCACGATGTTCGCTGGAATGGTATCGGTGGCAGGATCGTTCGTCCAAGCAAAATTGGTTCCGCTTGCCGTTAGCCCGCCCAACGCGCCATATACGTAACCTCCCACCTCGGCGGTTCCAGTGGAACTAATCAATATCGTGCTGGCTGATGGTGCTGTAACTACAAAGATGCTGCCGTACTTTGGTGTCGGCAAGACTGCCATACCAAGCTTTGCAGGCGAGATACAGTTGGTTGTCACGCCAGCAGCCTCTTGAACACAGTCAGCAATTGCCAATTTCATGGATGTCGCGGCACTCAACGTGTCTGACCATTTCGCCCTCGTCACAAAGTCTTGGTACTGCTGCATCGCCATAGCACCCAAAATGCCAATGATCGCCACGACAACCATCAACTCGATCAGGGTAAAGCCCTTTTGCACATGGCGTGCGATGGAACGATGAGTCATTTACAGCTCCGGTTGGGAAGACAAGACACGGAAAGCTTGCGAAGCGCCAAGTCATTGAGCAGAATCTGTGCCATATGGAACGGCCCCCGAAAACAACTTCAAGCCCATCAAAAACCGCTGCGCCCTTAGACAAAAAAAAACACCTCTCATGAGGTGTTTTTTCTGTTCGGGCCGGTTGAACCGAATTTTTACTCGATTCGATTCAGAGGCGGAGCCACTGGCTTTTATCCCTCGTTTAGCGGATGCCGGCCTTCACGATTTTCGCTGGAATGGTATCGGTGGCAATATCGTTCGTCCAAGCAAAATTGGTGCCGCTGGCATCTGGCCCGCCCAACGCGCCATACACATAACTTCCCACCTCGGGAGTTCCAGTGGAACTAATCAATATCGTGGTGGTTGATGGTGCTGTAACGACAAAAATGGTGCCGTACTTTGGCGTTGGCAAGGCTGGCATATTAAGGTTGGCAGCTGTGACGCAGTTGGTAGTCACACCAGCAGCATCTTGAACACACTGAGCAATTGCCAGTTTCAAGGGCGTCGCTGCGCTCAGCGTATCGCCCCATTTTGTCTTTGTCACATAGTCCTGGTACTGCGGAATCGCCACAGCAGCCAATATGCCGATGATCGCCACGACGATCATCAACTCGATAAGGGTAAAGCCCTTTTGCACATTGCGTGCGATGGAACGACAGTTCATATAAAACTCCTAGTTTGAAAAAGAGGGAAAGACGGACAGCTATATGCAGTTCGCGTGCCAACCCGAAATAGCGCAGATTTCATGCGATCTGCAACAGTCTGATGCGTTTTCGGCGACTTTTGCGGGCACTACGACCTGGAGAGCGACAATTTTTGTCAACCTGCCGCATTCGTTGTTCCACAAAATGGCATATGAGCATGCCGTTGGCGTTCTGTCTGCACGAACGCTCGACAGGTAACCCCCGGGACCTTGGCCTGCCGGTGCGGGTATCCGTCCGGTTGACTTTGCAGATGGCTTGTCCCCTTTGCTCCAAGTTCGTTATTGGCGATATCAAGAAAACTACTTGTCAGGACGATGTCCGGACGTAATGATCAAATCACTTTCTGAGCAGGATCCGCAATGGCCGCTGTAATGCATTCCAAATCCGAACGCATCGACGTACGCGCAAGCACGCCAGTGAAGCAACTGCTTCAGGAGGCGGCACGGGTGGCACACAAAAACGTAAGCGAATTTTTACTGGATGCAGGCATCATCGCCGCCAACCAAACGTTGACGGATCGCACCCGATTTGAACTGACCCCTGAGAAGAGGCTGGCGTTTCAAGCTGCATTGGACAAGCCAGTGGACAGCAAACCCAGGTTGCACAAGCTTCTCACCGCGCCGGGGTTGCCTGGTTGAGTTCGCAGGCTTACGAGCCCGTTCGTAAACTGGTCGGTGCGGACGCCGTCGAGTCCTTCGATTGCGGTCAGCCTGCCCTGAATCCGTTTTTGCAGCGCTATGCGCTGGTCAACCAAAGAGCCAACAGTACTCAGACCTACGTGAGTTGCAACTCGGGGTCTGTGGTCGGGTTTTACAGTTTGGCGGTGGGCAGTGTCGATCCGCAAACGGCTGCACCCGGGGTGGCCAAAGGCATCGCGCAACACCCCGTTCCGGTGATGATCCTGGCCCGACTTGCTGTTGATCTTCAGCACCAACGCGTCGGTCTCGGAAAGGCCTTGCTTAAAGACGCGTTGAAGCGCACTGCGCAAGCAGCTGATATTGCGGGCATTCGGGTACTGCTGGTACACGCCAAGGACGAACCGGCACGCCGGTGGTACCAAAATTGGGAGTTTGAACCCAGTGCGTCTGACCCGTTTCATCTGTTTCTATTGATGAAAGACCTCAAGGCACTTGTGAGTAAAGTTCAAATTGTTCACCCACTATCGAGAGTTTCAAAAATCATGACGTCCGCAATACCACCGTTCGCCCTGAGCTTGTCGAACGGCACTGCTGGATGAAACCGGTCGGAAAAAGGCGCGTGCCAAAAACCCGCAGACCGCATGGTAAGAAATGACGTGCCGGTCGGACGATCGCGCGTGCGGGCCGCGACAAACCCTACACTCGCGGCTGCAGAAACTTCCACCCTTCCCATGCTGAACACCGAACAAGCCCGGCCCGACCACACGCAACTCGACAGCTACGAACCGCTGCAACTGGTGCAGGCGCTGGTGGACGATCAGTTCGACGCCGTGCGCGCCGTGCGCGCGGCCAGCGCGTCCCTGGCCGAAGCCGTGACGCAGGCAGTGCCGCGGCTACTGCGGGGTGGGCGTCTGATCTACGTCGGCGCGGGCACCTCAGGCCGCCTGGGCGTGCTCGACAGCGTGGAGCTGTACCCTACCTTCTCCTGGCCACGGGAACGCGCTGTGGCCCTGCTGGCGGGCGGCGACGAGGCCATCTTTGTGGCGATCGAAGGCGCCGAGGACAACCTCGAGTTGGGTGCCGCCGACATCGCCGCCGTTGACGTGGGTGTCGACGATGTGGTGCTGCTGCTGGCGGCGTCTGGCGCCACGCCCTACGTGCTGGGCGCGCTGCTGGCGGCGCGCGCGGCCGGCGCGCTCACCGTCGGCATGGCCAACAACCCCAACGCCGCGGTGACGCGCGAGGCGCACATCGGCGTCACGCTGGACACCGGCGCGGAATTGATCTCGGGCAGCACGCGTCTGAAGGCCGGCACGGCGCAGAAGATTGCGCTCAACACCTTCTCCAGTGCCGTGATGGTGCGCATGCACAAGGTGCACGGCAACCTGATGGTGGATGTCAAACCCACCAACGCCAAGCTCTATCGGCGCTGCGTCCATCTCACGGTGCTCGCCACCGGCGCGGACGAGGCCGTGGCGCGCAGCACACTGCAGGCCTGCGATTACCAGGTGAAGCTGGCGATCGTGATGATCGAGAAGAAGCTGGGGCTGAACGAGGCGCAGGCGCTGCTCGACGAATGCGACGGCAGCGTGCGCCAAGCGCTGGCTTGAAGGTTTTGGGTAATACCGTGATGCGCCCGTGGACGTCGCTGCTTTGCGCCGCCGCACTGGCGGCGTGCACGACGCTGCCATCGCCCGAAACGGCAACGCCTGATTCGGCCGCACCCAAAACCGGCGCCGCAACGTACCCTGGCGCCGAAGCACCGCCGGCGCCGCGCGAGTTCCGCGCCGCCTGGGTCGCCACCGTGGCCAACATCGACTGGCCGAGCCAGAGCGGCTTGCCGGTGGCGCAACAGCAGGCCGAGATCGTCGCGATCCTGGACCGTGCGCAGCAACTCAAGCTCAACGCCATCGTGTTGCAGGTGCGTCCCGGCGCCGACGCGATCTATCCGTCCGCGCTTGAACCCTGGTCGGAATATCTGAGCGGCGAACAGGGCAAGCCGCCCGAGCCGTTGTACGACCCGTTGGCGCTGTGGATCGACCAGGCGCACCAGCGCGGCATCCAGTTGCACGCCTGGATCAACCCTTACCGTGCGCGCCATTCCAGTGCCCGATCGGCCACCGTGGCAACGCACATTTCCCGCACCCATCCCGAGGCCGTCAAAGCGTATGGCGACGCGCTCTGGATGGACCCGGCCGAGCCCGCGGCACGTCAGCAGACGCTGGACGTGGTGGCCGATCTGGTGCAGCGCTACGACCTGGACGGCGTGCACATCGACGACTACTTCTATCCTTATCCCATTCCTACTCCAGCGCCCACCGGTCTGGCGACGACGCAAGTGGGCGCGACGGAACTGGATTTTCCGGACGAGCCGGCGTGGAGCCGCTATGTGGCGGGCGGCGGCACGCTGCCGCGTGCCGACTGGCGGCGCGAGCAGGTGAACCAACTGGTCGAAGCACTTTATGGCCGCGTGCATCAGATCAAACCCTGGCTGTTGTTTGGCGTCAGCCCCTTCGGCCTGGGTCGACCCGACCATCGTGCGCCCGGCATCACCGGCTTCAGCCAGTACGACAGCCTTTACGCCGACGTCGAGCGCTGGCTTGCGCGCGGCTGGCTCGACTATCTGGCGCCGCAACTCTATTGGCCTATAGCGCAAAAGCCGCAGGCCTTTGGCGCGCTGCTGGACAGCTGGGCAAAAGAGAATGTGACGGGTCGGCATCTGTGGCCGGGCGTGTTCACGAGCCGCATCGATGCCACGCCAAAATCCTGGC
The DNA here is from genome assembly GCA_903832285.1 of uncultured beta proteobacterium. Classification (GTDB taxonomy): domain Bacteria; phylum Pseudomonadota; class Gammaproteobacteria; order Burkholderiales; family Burkholderiaceae_C; genus CAIKVZ01. The sequence continues at coordinate 17,332 of CAILAY010000026.1, forward strand.
CGCCGCAGGAGATCGTGCAGCAGATCGAACTCACGCGGCACACCGCGCTTGCCAGCGGACATATCCACTTCAGCATGTCCGCGCTGCTGCAAAACCGCAAGGGCATCAGCGACCTGCTGCTGGCCCAGAGCTATGCGTCACCGGCGCTGGTCCCCGCCAGCCCCTGGCTCGGACAAGACGCGCCGGCTGCACCCGTCCTCGCAAGTGTCATGGTCGATGGGAAAGAAGTGGGGCTGCGCATCCAACCCGGCCCCGGTGCAGCCACCAGCAGCTACGCTATCTGGCGCCGCTTTGACAGCGGTTGGCAGTTCAGCGTGCAGCCCGCCGCGCAGACTGTGATCGACAATGGAGCCGATCCCGCTGGAGGTCGCCTCAGCGCCGTGACCGTGAGCGCCATCGGCCGCACGGGCAACGAGAGCGGACGCGTTTTTGTGCGGATTCAGTAGCCGTGAAAAAGAAAATCCAGCGCACCGGTAATCTCGCCTTGCTCATTGGAAAGAGATGCAATGGGTTTCTTCAGTATGCGATGAGGAACGGATCCCATTTTGGGAGTTTCCAACATGCAATCCTTCCCCTTGATCTGGACCACCGGAGTTAGCCTGGTCGGTATTTTTACCTTGGCAAATTGCTCCAGACTACGCAACGGTATGACCATTCGGGTATCCAATCCGTCCAGCAAGCCGCTCTGAACATCGAGCAGGTAGGGAGTGGTTTTGGCATGGGCGCCTGGATTTGGATAAACGTCGAAGCGGGCCATCAGAAAGTCCTCCATTCGTCCAGTGGCAAGCCTTCGATTTCGACAACGGCGTTGTAAGCCTTTACGAAATCTGCATGCTCTTCCCGCCAACGCCGCTCTTGCTCTCGGCGTACAACATCTCGTAAAAAGTTGTCGCATACCTGGGAGACGTTGATTTGGAGCGATTTCGCTGCATCCAGAATATCGGAACTCAGGCTAAGGTTGGTCGCCCGTTTGGCCGGACGCCGCGCGCTCGACGACCGTTTTTCGATTTTTTTTTGGACGGGCTGCATATCGATCTCCATGCGCATCTGATGATGCGCATAGTTTACCATCAGCTCTTTTATCGTGTCTTGGCTTCGATCGCGGCTTTGAGTTGCGGCAGCATGTGCAGCATGGCGGCGCGGCCGGCTTCGATGGCGCGTTTGCGCACCGTGAAATCGGTGCTATTCAGGCCGGTCTGCGCCGGGCGCACCACGACGTCGGCATCGCGCAGTTCAAAGGCGTTGATGCTTTTGCCCATGATGGTGAAGGTCTGCATCAGAATCTGCAGGGTGTCGTCCGTGAGGTTGCC
>CAILAY010000027.1 GCA_903832285.1 uncultured beta proteobacterium
CGGACAAGATGAAACAAGTGCAACGCGGTTTTACGTTGATTGAACTGGTGATGGTGATCGTGATCATCGGCATTCTGGCGGCAGTGGCGATTCCGAAATTTGTGAATCTATCTTCTGATGCGTCACAGGCGGCTGTCAGTGGTGTTGCAGGAGCTTTGTCCTCTGCCGGTGCGATCAACTACGCCGCGCGCAGCTTGGGATCCGCAAGTTCCGGCTACTCTTCGACGTCGGCAGTTACCAATTGCGCGGGTGGCTCGGGTGTCGGTGCTGATGGAACCTTGCAAGGTGGTCTTCCAACGGGATATTCTATTACTGCCGCAGCTGTTGCCGCCAACGCTTCGGTGCAATGCACACTGACCGGCCCCGTAGCAAATGGTTCCAAACAAGCAACTTTCACCGCGATAGGTATTCCTTAACTCAGGTTGATCCCGAACCAGCTATGGTTTTTCCTGAACGCGGGGGTTTCGATATGAAACCCTCGCGTTTTTGTTTGCTACATTTGTGCACCTCATGCCTTCGAGGATAGTGAAGTGCCCCCGTCTCTCCATCACAGAGTCCGCCACCTCGGCTTCACCCTGATTGAAATGATCGTGGTGCTGGTGCTGATCGGCGTGCTGGCCGTGTACGCCGCGCCCAGGATGTTCAACAGCGGCGACTTTTATGCGCGCGGTTTCCATGACGAAACGCTTTCCTTGCTGCGCTATGCGCAGAAGGCGGCGATAGCGCAGCGGCGCACGGTGTGTGTCACGTTTGCTGCAAGCTCAGCGTCTTTGACAATCGCCGCAACTGCAGCGACGGTAGCTTGTGCCGGCAATCCCCTGGTCGGTCCCAAAGGCGAGAGTCCGGCAACCATCACAGGCAAGTCGGGCGTGGGCTACAGCCCAACGCCTGTGAATTTCAGTTTCAACGGCCAGGGGCAAGCGGTGGATTCGAGCGGAGCGCTGTTGGCAACGCAAACCATCGCGATTGCGAATGCCGCCAGCGTGATCGTGGAATCGGGAACGGGCTATGTTCATGACTAGTTTGCGCGCTCGTTCCCGCGGCTTCACGCTGATCGAACTCATCATCTTCATCGTGGTCGTGAGCGTGGCGCTGACCGGGATTCTTTCGGTGATGAATACCGTGGTCAAGTCCAGTGCCGACCCGATGGTGCGCAAGCAGGCGATGGCGATTGCGGAGTCCCTGCTGGAGGAGATATTGCTCAAGGACTACGCCAAACCGACCGGGAGTGCGGTCACCGGCTATCCGGCAAATGGTCGATCTCTGTACGACTGCGTCGATGACTACAACGGTTACACCACAGGCACGACTGGCATCGTGGATACCTCCGGATCTGCTGTCGCGGGATTGGGGAGCTACAACATTGCACCGGCAGTTGTTGTGACCACGACAACACTGGGGAGCCTCGCAGCGAAAAAGGTGACCGTGTCCGTCACCGGCGCTGGCGGCACCATCAGCCTGTCCGGCTACCGTGCCTGCGATCTGTCGCCGTCTTGTCCGTTGCCATGAAAAACCTGGCTCGTCAGCGTGGATTTACCCTGGTCGAACTGGTGATGGTGATCGTCATCATGGGCATCATCGGCGGCATCGTGGCGGTCTTCATGAAGAGTCCGATCGACGCCTACTTCGCCAGTGCCCGACGCGCAGGCCTGACCGATGTGGCCGATACGGCCGTGCGCCGCATCAGTCGGGATTTGCACAAGGCGCTGCCCAACAGCATTCTGAACGCCAACAACCAATGTCTGGAACTCATTCCGACGAAAACGGGCGGGCGCTACCGGGCGGCTGTTGATGGGTTAGGGAAAGGCGACATCCTGGATTTCAGCACCGCGGATGGCAGCTTTGACATGTTCGGGGCCAACAGTGCGTTGGTCGACCAGAGCATCGCCAGTGGCGACGTGGTTGCGGTCTACAACCTGGGACCCGGAATGAACGATGCCTATGCCGGCAACAATACGGCGCTGGTTGCGAGCGTGGGCGCAGGCGATCTGCCGAATGAAACCAAGATCAACATCACGGCCAAGCGGTTTCCGCTGGCTTCGGGCAGCAATCGATTTCACGTCATTCCCGCCAACGAAAATGTGGTGGCGTTTGTTTGTAGCGGTGGCAATCTGTACCGTTCGACCAGGGCGTTCACGGCCGCCCAATGCCCCACCAGCGGGGCCATCCTTGCGGGCCATGTGAGCTCATGCAACTTCGCGTACAACGGCTCTGACTTGCAGCGCAACGGACTGGTTCAGTTGTCATTGCAGTTGACGGATAGCGGCGAAACGGTCAGCCTTTACGACGAGGTTCATGTGGACAACACGCCATGAAAATCTGGGCTCCCACACAGCGGGGTTTTGCCGCGATCGCCGCCATCTTCCTGGTGGTCGTGCTGGCAGCGTTGGGCGGCTTCATGCTCACTTTTTCGAACACCCAGCAGCTCACGTCTGCACAGGATGTGCTGGGTTCGCGCGCCTATTGGGCGGCACGCGCTGGGCTGGAATGGGGGATTGGCAATGTCGCAGTGCAGTCCAGCGCAGCAGCCACTTGCCCGGCTTCGCCAACGAAATTGACCGTGGACTCTTTCATTGTCTGCGCCTGCTGCTCAATGCAGTCGTACGCTGAAGGTTCTTCCACGCCCAAGGTTTTTCAATTCACATCAGTTACCAGTTCGACCGCCACGGCGACCTGCTCGAGCACCTGCAGCATTGTCAGTCCCGCGGCGGGCAACGTCGGGTATATCGAGCGCAGTATCACGGTTTCCATGGAACGCTAAAGCGGAGCAATGCGATGTCCTCCTTATCGGTCGTCCTGTCAAAAAGACGCTCCAGCTGGATGAAGAACCGGCTCGAAGTGTCGGGAAGATTCGCGACCCTTGTTCTGGTCATGGGTTTGCTGTGCCCGCGACCGGCGCTTGCCGACTATGTGGGCGAACTCGAAACGACCAAGTACTTTGATCAGACGACGGTCGATCTCATCACGACGCGGGCGGGGGCTGGCACGGGCTTGCTTGCGGGCGATGAGGTTTCGTACTTCATCCAGTTCACGCCAACCGACAACGGCGGCTCGATTGGCGCAGGTGGCTTTGTGACGGACTACATTCCCGCCGGCACGAAGGTGGTCAATGCGCAATTCGTTCGCGTCAACCCGGACGGCAGCTACACCCAGATAGCGCCGCCATCGCCGCCAGCCGTTTACCCGGGTTTTGTGCCCATGTATTCGGACACCGGCATCTTTTACTCGACCGATGCGCGCACCAGCGCCTATCCGGCAAATACGCCGATCACCGCCAGCAACGGCTATGCGCTGGCGGTGCAGAGTCCAGGCTGTACCGGCATCTCGTTGCCAAGCTCGACCCACAACGCCTGGGACAAAGCCATGGTGACGGCGTTCGCGGCTGTCAGCGCGCCGAGCGCCGGAGCGAGTTGTGCGAGTCCACCGTCGGTGACGTACACCACGGCGGGGCTGTCACCCGTGGCGGGCCCTGACTCCTATCTCACGAAAGATTCCACCGGTGCGGTCGGCCCCTGGCAGCGCATCAGCTACCCCGGTTCCATGAAGGGGACCGCCTCCGGCGTCTCCGTCACCGGCTATTCGAATGGCGCCACGGTCAGCAACGCCTGTGTCGGCGGCACGCCAACGGCAGCCGGCTGGAATCTGTCCTCTGCCAACCCGCTGCCAGCCAACACCACGGCCGTGCGCTTTGCTGCGGGCAAGGTCGTTGTGGGCGAAGTCTTTTCGGTGCGCATCACGCTCAAACTGACAACCAACATGCCTGCCAGCGGCATCGTCAACAACTCCGATGTGTTCGGCGGTGACGCGAGCCTGGATGTTGGCAATGCAGCGGCCCACCCGAGCGCATGGAACCAGTGGCGCTACTACTGTCCGGCCGTGGCCGCGTCCAACGCCCAACTGTTGTTGCTCAAGACCCTGGTGGGCGCCTGCGCGGGATCGGGATGCACGCCGACGACACTGAATGCCGGTGTCGTTCCGACCCAGAGCAACCTGAAGCTGCGCTACCAGATTCAATTCCTGAATACCAGCAGCAGCGCACAAACCGGGGTGGTGCTGACGGACACGCTGGCAAGTGGTGGTGCCTATGTGGCTGGCTCGTATGTCCAGTTAAGCGGGAGCGGGCCGGGCGCACCCAGTGGAGCCACGGTGCTGACTTTCCCGACGATGGCGAATCTGGGGTCGACCGCTGGTGGCAAGATCCAGTACGATGTCAATTACGCGACGCTACCGGGTTCGCCCGACGGGGTTGCCTTGATCAACGTCGCCAAATTGACGAGCACGCAACTGCCCACCGGGGTGACGTCCAAGGCCATTGCGACCTATTCCTCGCAAGCCAATTTATGGATTGGCAAGAGCACGAGCACGTCCAGTGTCGCGCCCGGCAACACGGTGAGCTACACGATCACGGTCCCCAACAGCGGCGGCGGCAACGCGACCTCGGTCGTGGTGAATGATTTTCTTCCGAGCGCGGGTGGATCCACTGCGGCCAGTCGCTTTTCGTACGTCGTGGGCAGCGCCGTGGCGACGGTGACCAACGCCGCCGGGACAGTCACTGCGGTGACGCCTGTGAGCATCACCTCGGCGGTGGCGACGGCGGCGCCTTACACCGGGCTGAACCGTGAAAAGGTCATCATTACGCTGCCTGCCGCGACGGCGATTCCGACATTCGGCAAACTCACCATCACTTTCAGCGCAACGGTGGGCGCCAATGTGCCGTCCAGCGCGACACCGTATCTGAACGACGCCAACGTCGGGTACGCCGGTGGCCCCGGCGGCACTAACGCAAACACCAGCCTGTCGGAAACGATAGGAACTGCACCCGTGACAGTGACCGCACCCATGTCACTCACGGTCACCGTCGCCTGCGTCTACGCCGGATCGACCTGCGTGCCCTATACCAACGGCACCATTGCGCCCGGCAGCACGCTTCGCTACCAGATGAACTACAAAAACATCAGCGGTGCAGCACTGGGCAACGTCGTGCTCGCGAATACGTTGCCTGCCGGTGTCAGCTTCGTCACGGGTACCGGGCTGCTAAACGGCAGCAGCGCGTTTGCGCCGACGGTGGCGGGACAACTGCTGACATTCGGGGCGATCACCACCTTAGCCCCAGGCAGCAGTGGCTACGTGACATTTGATGCGCAATTGGGGGCGTCGATCGTCAGCGGCAACGACATCACTGACGTCGCCAACATCACAGCGACCGGTTTTCCGGCAGGTGTGCAGGCCAGTGTGACGATTTCTGTGCGCGATCAGGCCAATTTGCAGATTGTCAAGACGGTCTCGCCCGCGACCATCCAGGTGGGCGGCACGGTGACCTATGCCATCACCGTCAGCAACACGGGCAATGCCGTGGCCAGCGGCATCCAGATCTTCGACGAATTGCCGTTCAACGGAGCCACGGCGGACATCACCCAGCGTTTCAATTTCAATGCCGCAAGCAACACGTTTGCGACCACGGACACGGCCGCCGCCAAGCTGGTTGCCGTCGCACCCACAGCGTGGGTACCGCCGACCTTTCCCGGCTATACGCTGCAGACCAATCAACAGGAACTGGTGTGGACCTTTGCGCCGAGCCTGGCGCTGGCCGTGGGGCAAAGTTTCACGCTCACTTATACGGCCACGGCGGGCGCGAACGTTGCGGCGAGCGCGACGCCCTACACCAGCGACGTGCAGGCCCAATACATTTCGGCCACCAACACGATGTTTGCCTCCACCGTGAACACGGCACCGGTGACGATTGGCGGACTCGATCACATCGCCCTGAGCTTTAGCACGACGGGGTTGAGTTGCGTGCCGCAAGCGGTCACGGTCCAGGCCTGCGGCAACGCGGCCTGCAGCACACCTTATGCGGGCGGCGTCAGCGGCAACGTGGTTGGCAGCGTCGGTGCCAGCACCTTGAGCACGACCGCGTTCAGTATTCCTTCGGGGAGCAGTTCCGCCACCATCAGCGTGTCGCTCGCCAGTCCGCCAAGCATGACGCTGGGTGTGAGTTCACTTTCAGCGAGCCCGGGTGGCAGCCTGACCTGCAATGGCAGCACGGCAACATGCAGCGTGACGATCTCGGCGTGTGTGGGTGGAGCCAACTTCAACTGCCAGGATAGTTCGATCGCCGGCTACGGCAGCGCGTCCGCGCGTCTCTATACCAGGTTGGCAGGAACCGCGTTCACGTTTGATGTGGTGGCGCTGAATGCTGCGGGCGCGCAGGAAAGCAATTACGTCGCGAGCGGCGCGGGCGCCAGGAGCGTGACGGTAGAACTTTTCGATGCTTCAGCGCCATCATCCTGCTCTTCCTACAGTTCGCCGCTTGCGAGCCAATCGATCAGCTTCGGCGCCGCCAATGGCGGCCGAGTGACGATTGCACCCGTTACTCTGGCATCCGCCTATCGACAATTGATTTGCCGCGTGACCGACGCCAGTTCCGGGTCGGTTGTTTCGGGTTGTTCGTCCGATCAGTTTTCTGTGCGTCCCTCTGCGGCGACGCTGGTGACCGCGGCCGTGGCGGCCGCTCCCTCAGTGTCAGCTGCGCCCGCGATCAAAACCGGAGCCAGCTTCAGCCTGAGTACCACCACCAGCGCAGGCAGTGGCTATGCCGGTACGCTGACGCTGGATACCAGCAAGCTCACGGCCCAGATCACCAGCCAGGTCGCGAGTGTTCAAAGCGGCGGGTCGGTCGGGACGCTCACACCTTCCTCGTTGGTTGCGAACGCGGCGTCCGTCAACGCGACCTACAGCGAGGTGGGGTACCTCTATCTCGCGCCGGGCGCTTACCGCGACGACAGTTTCACCGCGGCCAGCGGCGACAGCACCGGTGGCGACTGCATCAGCGCCGCCACCGATCCCGTCAACTTCATGTCCGACACCCTGATCGGTGGCAAATACGGCTGCAGCATCGGCAACAAGGTGACCGTCTCCCTGGGGCGTTTCATCCCAGACCATTTTGATGTCAGTGTGAACGCCAATGGCGCCATGGCGGCAAGCTGCCCAGCAGGTGGATTCACCTATACCGGCCAGCCCATGACCTACGGCGCCGCCGCGCTGCCGTCGCTCACGATCAGGCCGATGAATGCCGCGGCGGGCGGTGCGGTGACACAGAACTACCAGGGACTATTCCAGAAGCTCACCGCGGCGGGTGTGTCGATTGCAGCGCCCGCGTCCGACGCCACGCAACTCGGCAAGGATGCCGCGACGAAGACCGCGTTGGCGTCGAGCATGTCGACGGGGGTGCTGACGGGCAGTAGCGGCACGCTCACCTATACCTTGGCGCCCAACGACACTTTCACCTACACGCGTGACGCCAATTCTCTGGTGGGTCCGTATACGACGGCCATCGCTCTGCCGGTGACGACGGTGAGTGACGGCGAGGTTTCGGCCGCTGGCATTCTGCCCACCTTGAACCCCACCGGCACATCGCTGCGCTATGGACGACTGCAGATGCAAAACGCCTATGGTTCGGAATTGCAGCCGCTGTCACTGCCGGTCCAGGCGCAGTACTGGACCGGCAGCTACTACGTGACCAACACCGCAGACAGCTGCACCACCTTGTTTGTTCCAGCGGCGACGACGCTGGCAGCGACCGCGCCGCCGACGGGAGCGGCGGGTTTGTATTTCTATCCGATCACGACCAAAAATCTGCTTGCCAGCGGCAACACCAATGCCACATTGGTGCCGCTGACATTGGCAAGTGGCGTGGATAAACTGCTGTTCACCGCGCCCGGTGTAGGGCATTCTGGCTGGGTGGACATTGTTCTGACGGCTCCGTCTTACCTGCCGAGCAACCTGGAAAACTGTCGGAACACGTCCGGCACGCCCGCAGGTCCTTGTGCCCGCGCCACCTTCGGCATCTACAAGTCACCGCTGATCTATCGGCGCGAGAACTATTAGATCAGTTGGGGACCGAGCAAAGTCCGCTCCGCGTAACTCTTGGTCCGTTCCGCAAAGTTTCCAGATTCACGCCGTGACGGCGTCGACCTGAGCGGAGAGTTCGAGCCAGCGGACTTCCAAAGCGTCCAGTTCGTGCACCACGGTCTTCAAAAGCTTCGAGGCCTGCGTCATTTCCGGCACGGGCAGGGGGCTGGAAAGCCTTGTTTCCAGTTCCAGCTTCTGATGTTGCAACTTGTCCAGCTTGTGCTCTATTTCGCCGAGCTCGCGCTTCAGGGGCTTGGCCTTTTCTGCCAGCAGCTGGCGCTCGGCGGCGTCGATGCGCCGCTGTTCGGCGGCCGAGATTGACGGCATGGTCTTGGTGTGCGCAGCCGCGGCGTTGGCAGCCGCTTCCCGGGCGTTGCGCTGTGACGCGTTGGCCGCCTCCTTGATCTCTTCACGCACGCGTTTGGCTTCGTCCAGCAGGTACCGCTGGTAGTCGTCCAGGTCGCCGTCAAAGGGCGCGACGCCACCGCGCGAGACCATCCAGAACTCGTCGCACACCGCGCGCAACAGGGCCCGGTCGTGGCTCACCAGCATGACCGTGCCTTCGAACTCGTTCAACGCCATGGACAGCGCTTCGCGTGTGGCCAGATCCAGGTGATTGGTGGGCTCATCCAGCAGCAAGAGGTTGGGTCGCTGCCACACGATCATGCACAGCACCAGGCGCGCCTTTTCACCACCGCTCATGCTGCCCACGGCCTGCTTGACCATGTCGCCGCCGAAATTGAAGGTGCCAAGGAAGCTGCGCAGGTCCTGTTCGCGCGTGGCCTGCCCGCCCATCTTGCCGTTAGCTGTCATGTCCTTCACGAGGCGGATCATGTGTTCCAGCGGCGTGTCGGCCGGGCGCAGCACGTCGAGTTCCTGCTGCGCGAAGTAGCCGATGTTCAGCCCCTTGCCTTCGGTCAGTTCGCCGCCAATGGGTTCGAGCGCGCGGGCGATGGTCTTGACCAGCGTGGACTTGCCCTGACCGTTGGCGCCCAGGATGCCGATGCGCTGGCCGGCGAGCACGGAGCGGCTGACGTTGTTCACGATCACCGTCGGCGGCGTGCCGGCCGCGGCGTCTTCCGGCGCAGGATAGCCAAAGCTCACGCCGCTCATCGACAGCATGGGATTGGGTAGATTGGCGGGTTCCTTGAACTCGAAAGTGAAGTCCGCTTCCGCCAAAAGGGGTGCGATCTTCTCCATGCGGTCCAGCGCCTTGACGCGGCTTTGTGCCTGCTTGGCCTTGCTCGCCTTGGCCTTGAAGCGTGCAATGAATTTCTGCAGGTGCGCGATCTTGTCCTGCTGCTTGGCAAAGGCGTTTTGCTGCAGTTCCATCTGCTCGGCGCGCATGTCTTCGAACTTGCTGTAGTTGCCGCCGTAGCGCACCAATTTGGCCGCGTCGATGTGCAGTGTGACGTTGGTCACTGCGTCCAGAAATTCGCGGTCGTGGCTGATGACGATCATCGTGCCTTCATAGCGCTTGAGCCAGGCTTCCAGCCACACCAGCGCGTCCAGATCCAGGTGATTCGTCGGTTCATCCAGCAGCAGCAGGTCGGACGGACACATCAAGGCGCGCGCCAGTTGCAGGCGCATGCGCCAGCCACCGGAAAAACTGTTCACGGGGTTCGTCAATTCGGTGGTCTTGAAACCCAGCCCCAGGATCAGCGCCTGGGCCCTGGCCGGCGCATCGTGAGCGCCGGCGTCGTGCAATTCCATATAGGCGTGCGCCATGCGGTCGTAATCGTCGGTGGCCTCGGCTGCGGTGACTTCCGTTTGCGCAGCCAGCAGTGCGGTGTCTCCATCGACCACGAAATCGGTGGCGTTCTGTCCGGTCTCGGGCATGTCCTGCGCCACCTGTCCCATGCGCCATTGGGTCGGGATGGTGTATTCGCCCGCGTCCTCGTGCAGGCCACCATTGAAGAGCGCAAAAAGAGACGATTTGCCGGCGCCATTACGCCCCACCAGACCCACTTTTTCGCCCGGATTGAGCGTGACGGAAGTACCGTCCAGCAGCAGTTTGGCGCCGCGGCGCAGGACGACATTTTTGAGAGTGATCACAGAAATAGTTTCGATTGAATAGATTGGGCCGGCCCAATATGCGGGTCGGCGGACAAGTTACAGGGAGAGACCTGAAGCCCACGCTCCGGTGCGATGCGCAGTCGCCGCATCGAACTCAGACCAGCGCTTCGCGTGTCAGCAACAGCACCTGATCTTCGCCGGCGCTGGTCTCCAGCCAGACCGCTTCCAGGTGCGCAAAAGCGGCTTCGAAGTGTTCACGCTCGTTGCCAATTTCCAGCACCAAGACCCCATTTTCGCTCATCTGGGTCGGCGCCTCTCTGAGCAGACGGCGGATGAAGTCCATGCCGTCGCTGCCACCGGCCAAAGCCAGTTCCGGTTCGGCCCGGTATTCGGCGGGCAGGGCGGCCATGCTTTGGGCGTTGACGTAAGGTGGATTGCACAGAATCAGGTCGTACGGACCGTTCACGCCATCCAGTGCATCAGACTGGATCAGCCGTATGCGGTCCTGCAAAGCGTGCCTGGCCACGTTGATGCGCGCCACCTCCAAAGCATCGGTCGAGATGTCGGCCGCGTCCACGCTGACCTCCGGATAAACCAGCGCCGCAATCACTGCCAGGCTGCCGTTGCCCGTGCAAAGATCCAGCACACGCGTCGTCGCCGGCGTCAGCCACGGATCGATTCCGCCTTGAACCAGCAACTCGGCGACGAAGGAACGTGGAATGATGGCGCGCTCGTCGACGTAAAACGGCAGCCCCTGCAACCATGCTTCGTGGGTGAGGTAGGCGGCGGGCTGGCGCGAGGCGATACGTTTTTCGAGCAGCGACGCAACCCCCTCGCGCTGCTGCGGTGCTACCGGTTCGCCAGCCAATGAATCCGGGCCGTGCAACGGTGTGTCCAGCGGTAAACCCAACTGCCACAGCACCAGCCAGGCAGCTTCGTCAAAGGCGTTGTTCGTGCCATGGCCAAAACCCACGTCTGCGTCGGCGAGTTGTCGCGCACCCGCTTCAATCAATTCCAGAACAGTCATGCCCGCAAGGCTGCTTTCAGATGGTCCGCCATTAATGCGTGACATCCAGCGTGAACTCCGTGAACACGGGCACTTCGTCAACTTCGTCCTGTTGCTGGGCCTGGGCCACCGCCGCACTGTTGGTGCCAGCCTGCACCTGACTGTTTTGCAAACGCCACATCAGGTTCGTCGGCGAGTCGGCGTAAGCCATGCCTTCGCTACGATCCACGGTCCCATCAAGGATGAGTTGGGAGATGTGTTCTTCGAACATCTGCGACCCCACCGCCATGGATTTTTCCATGGCTTCCTTGACGCCGACGAAATCGCCTTTTTCAATGTAGTCTGCGATCAACACGGTATTGATCAGGATTTCGGCAGCCGGTATGCGCTGTCCATGGACGGTACGCAGCAGGCGCTGCGACACGATGGCGCGCAGCGCTGCCGAGAGGTCACCCAGCATGGTGGGGCGCACCTCCACCGGGTAGAAGCTCAGGATGCGGTTGAGTGCCTGGTAGCTGTTGTTGGCGTGCATGGTGGCCAGGCACAGGTGGCCGGTCTGGGCGTAGGCGATTGCCGCAGACATGGTTTCGCGGTCCCGGATTTCGCCGATCATGATCACGTCAGGGGCCTGCCGCAATGCATTCTTCAGCGCCACCTGGATCGATGCCGTATCGGTCCCCACTTCACGCTGGTTGATGACGGACTTCTTGTTCTTGAACAGGAACTCTGCAGGGTCCTCAATCGTGAGGATGTGTCCCCAGGCGTTTTCATTGCGGTAGTCGATCATTGAAGCCAGGGTGGTGCTCTTGCCCGTGCCGGTGGCTCCCACCATCAGCAGCAGGCCACGCTTTTGCATGATCAATTCGGCGAGAACCGGAGGTAGATTGAGCGTTGCCAGCGGTGGAACTTCTCCCGTGATGTAACGGATCACGGCCGCATAGGAGCCACGCTGGCGCATCGCGCTGATACGAAAACGCCCCACGCCCTCGATGGGTATCGCCATGTTGAGCTCACCGGTTTCCTCGAGTTCCTCAATCCGTTCGGGTGGCACCACTTCGGCCAGCAAGGAGCGCGTGGCACCGGGCGAGAGCAACTGGTTATTGATCGGAACGCACTGACCATTTATCTTGATCAACGCCGGCGACTGCGCCGACAGGTAGACGTCAGACGCCTTCTTCTCCCCCATCAGGGTCAGTATCTGGTGCATCAATCCCATGAGCTACTCCTTGGAAAAACGGCGATCGTTTAATCGCGCAGCAAGTCGTTCAGGCTGGTCTTGGCCCGCGTCTGAGCATCCACGCGTTTCACGATCACGGCACAGTAAAGACTGTACCTGCCATTGTCTTTGGGCAGGTTGCCCGCGACCACAACCGAACCCGCCGGAATGCGGCCGTAGCTGACAGTATCCGTGGCGCGATCGTAAATGGCGGTGCTTTGTCCAATGTACACGCCCATGGAGATGACAGAGTTTTCCTCCACGATGACACCCTCGACAATTTCCGAGCGCGCGCCGATGAAACAGTTGTCTTCGATGATGGTGGGGTTCGCCTGCATCGGCTCCAGCACGCCGCCGATGCCCACGCCGCCCGAGAGATGCACGTTCTTGCCGATCTGCGCGCACGAACCGACCGCCGCCCAGGTGTCGACCATCGTTCCTTCGTCCACGTAGGCGCCGATGTTGACGAAGGATGGCATCAGGATCACGCCCTTGCCAAGATAGCTGCCACGGCGCGCCACGGCGGGCGGAACCACGCGTATGCCGGTGGCCGCAACTGCCGCTTCGTCCATGTGCGAGAACTTGGTGTGCACCTTGTCGTAAAACGCCAGATCGCCGGCGCGCATGAGTGCGTTGTCGGTCAGACGAAAGCTCAGGAGCACGGCCTTTTTGATCCATTGGTGTGTTGTCCATTGGCCCACACCGCTGCGTGTCGCCACGCGCAACTCGCCCTTGTTCAGCCCCGCGATGACGTGATCCACGGCCTCGCGCGTGGCTTGCGGCGCGGTCTTGACGGACAGGTTGGCGCGGTCTTCCCACGCGGCGTCGATGATGGATTCAAGGGCTTGGGTCATGGTTTCAGTTCGTCTTGGGGTTAGGTTGTGGGGCGCTGACAAAGTCAACAATGCGCTGCGCTGCCTGCAAACACTCGGCCGTCTGCGCCACCAGCGCCATACGGAACCGACCGGCACCGGGGTTGAAGCCCTGCGCGGTGCGTGCCAGGAAACTGCCGGGCAAAACGGTCACATTGTAAAGAGCGTACAGCTCGCGCGCGAAGGCCGCGTCATCACCCTTGAAGCGCGCAGGGATAGCAGCCCATAAATAAAAGCTGGCGTCGGGCAACGCCACGTCCAGCACGGGCGTGAGCAATGGTGTGACCTGGGCGAACTTGTCGCGGTACTGGGCACGGTTCTCGACCACGTGCTGCTCGTCGCTCCAGGCAGCAATGCTGGCCGCCTGCACGATCGGACTCATGGCGCAGCCGTGGTAGGTGCGGTACAGCAGGAAGGACTTGAGGATGGCCGCGTCGCCCGCCACGAAACCGCTGCGCAGGCCAGGCACGTTGCTGCGCTTGGACAGGCTGGTGAACGACACCAGATTCTTGAAGTCACTGCGGCCCAACAGAGTCGCGGCCTGCAGTCCACCCAGCGGCGGTTCGTCGCGGAAATAGATTTCGCTGTAGCACTCGTCAGAGGCAATGATAAAGCCGTAGCGGTCACTCAGATCGAACAGCTTCTGCCACTCGGAAAGCGGCATCACGGCGCCCGTGGGGTTACCGGGCGAGCAGGCGAACACCAGTTGTGTGCGCCGCCAAACGTCATCGGCAACGTCGTCCCAGTCGACCGCGAAATTGCGGCTTGCCACGCTCGGCACATAGTGGACTTCAGCCCCTGCGAGCAGCGCCGCGCCCTCGTAGATCTGGTAGAAGGGGTTCGGGCAGAGCACGGTTGCGCCTGCCCTTGTCGGGTCGATCACGGTCTGGGCAAAGGCAAACAACGCCTCGCGCGAGCCGTTGATGGGCAAGACCTGTGTTGTGGGGTCCAGATGCAAGCCATAGCGCCGCTGCAGCCAGGTTGTGAAGGCGGCGCGCAGGGCGGGCTCGCCCGCAGTCGCGGGATAGCTGGAGAGGCCTCTGAGCGAATCGGTCAAGGCCTGCTGGATGAAGGCCGGTGTGGCGTGTTTGGGTTCGCCCATGCCCAGACTGATGTGCTCGTAGGCGGGGTTGGGCTTGACGCCGGAAAAAAGCTGGCGCAGCCGCTCGAACGGATAGGCCTGTAAACGCGAAAGCAATGGATTCATGGGAGACGATTATCGACGGCCTGCGTTCAGGGCGCGATGAACGTGTTGTCGTTGGGTCGGTCAAACAAGGCCCGTATCTGAGCGGCCAGGCCGACCAGTGTGGCGCCGTGTCGATCTGTGGCGACGAGCGGCCGTGCTTTAGCGTATTGGAAGAAATTGCGCCGCATCGAATCCGCGTAGCCGGGATCGTAGTGCAGCGACAACAACTCTCGCACCACTTGCTCCGTTTGCCCGGCATGGATCTGCGCTTTCCAGGCGTCGACCACGGACTTGCCGCGCAATTCTTTCAAGGCGTCCAGGCGTTCGCAAAACAACGTCGGATGCTGCACGAAACAGTTGTAGTCTTCCAGCAAAAGCGCGACGCGCTCCTCCAGCGGCAGTTGCAGATCCAGGCAGGGGCTTGCGCGCATCGCAGCGATCAGGTCGGGTGGCACCGTGAGGTTGCCAACCTTTTTGCTTTCGCTCTCGATGAACACCGGGCGCTCCGTGTCGAAACACCTCAGCGCGTCCCACACCAGCGTGTCAAAGTGTTTCTGCGAAGGCTGGGGAAGGTCTGGAATGGCACCCAGCACCGAGGCCCTGTGACAGGCCAGCGCCTCCAGATCCAAAACCTGGGCCCCCGCCAGCGCCAGGGCACCAAGCAGGCGCGTCTTGCCAGAACCCGTGGGACCGCAGACGACCTGGTAGCGGTGGCGCTGAGCTTGCACTGGCAAGTCGGCCAGCACCGCTGCTCGATAAGCCTTGTATCCGCCTTCGACAAGAGTGACCTTGAAGCCTATCTGGTCCAGCACGAGCGCCAGTGCTCCGCTGCGCTTGCCACCACGCCAGCAGTACAGCAACGGCTGCCAGGATTTGGGCGCGGTGAGCAACTCGCGTTCGATGTGAACGGCGATGTTGCGTGCGGCGATGGCGGCGCCGCGCTTCTTCGCTTCAAATGGATTCTCCTGCACGTACATCGTGCCAATGCGCTGGCGCTCTTCATCGTTGAGGGTGGGCCAGTTCAACGCTCCGGGCAGATGGTCGAGAGAGAACTCGGCCTCACTGCGCGCGTCGATGACGGCGGAAAACGTCGAGAGCCGGGCCACAGCCTGCGTTGCGGAAATGACTTGAACGCTCATGGCAGCAACTTCTTCAAGGCGGGCCAAACGTTATCCAACAATCGGCTCTGCGCTTCCTCGCGTGGATGGATGCGGTCCGCCTGGAACCACTGCTCGGCATCAGGCCGATCCGCCACGCCATGCAGCAGGAATGGCACCAGGGCAGTCTTGCGCTTTCTTGAAATGGTCACGAAGCTGGCAGCGAAGGCCTGGCTGTAATCCGCGCCGTAATTCGGTGGCACCTGCATCCCGATCAACAGCACTTTGGTGCCGCTGGCCTGAGCGGTTTGAGTCATCTGATCCAGATTGTCCAGGGTCATGGACAGGGGCAAGCCGCGCATCGCGTCGTTGCCGCCAAGTTCGATGATGAGGTGCGTAGGCCGATGCTGAAGCAACAGCGAAGCCAGACGCGAGCGACCACCGGAGGTGGTCTCGCCGCTGATGCTGGCATTGACGATGCTCGCCGGAATTCGTTCCTGCGACAGTCGCTGCCCCAGCAGCCCGACCCAGCCGCTGCCGCGTTTGAGGCCATACTCGGCGCTGAGCGAGTCGCCCAGCACCAGAATCACGGGTGCGACAGGTTTGCCCGGCGGCGTCGCTTGCGCAGGTATTGACCCCGCAAGCGAAGCCAGTGTGGCACCCGCGATAAAGTCTCGGCGTGTCAGAGTTCGAACCACGAAAGTATTTAGCATGAGCGAGTCAATCATCACGGTGGAACATGTCAGCAAGGCTGTAACCGACTCCACCGGTACGCTGGATATTCTGCGCGATATTGATTTCGCACTGGCGCCCCGTGAAACCGTTGCCATTGTCGGTGCTTCGGGATCCGGCAAAAGCACGCTGTTGTCCATCATTGCCGGGCTGGACCGTCCCACTCGTGGCACCGTGCGTCTGGCCGGCATGGAACTGTTTTTGCTCGACGAAGACGCTCGTGCGGTATTGCGCGCACAGAAACTGGGATTTGTGTTCCAGAGTTTTCAGCTTCTGGCAAATCTGAACGCACTCGAAAATGTGATGCTGCCGCTGGAGCTTGCGGGTCGCAAGGACGCACGGCGGGCGGCAACCGAGATGCTGGTGCGAGTGGGCTTGGGCGAACGCTTGAATCATTACCCCAAGGTGCTCAGCGGCGGTGAACAACAGCGCGTGGCCCTGGCCCGCGCCTTCGTGGTGCAACCCGCAGTGCTGCTGGCGGACGAACCTACGGGTAGCCTGGACTTTGCCACCGGCGAAAAGATCATGGAACTGATGTTTGCCCTGAACCGGGAGCAGGGAACGACGCTGGTGCTGGTGACCCACGACCAAGCCATCGCTGCGCGATGCGAGCGAAAAATCACGATTGAGGCGGGAAGGATCATTTGAGAGATTGCGGGACAGACCAAGAGTTACGCGTAGCGAACTTTGCTCTGTCCTCAACAAATACCGGGATGTTGGAAGTCTGATTGCGGGACAGACCAAGAGTTACGCGTAGCGAACTTTGCCTTCTCCTCAACTGTTCGGGTTGAGTTGAGGCGCCAGCGATAATCCTCCCATGTCCTCTCCCAAAGTCTTGTTCGGTTTTCACGCCGTAGGCGTGCGCCTGAAAACGGCCCCCAAGTCGATCATTGAAATTTTTTTCGAGCCCACCCGGCGCGATGCGCGCATGCGTCTGTTTCTGGAGCGTGCCAACGGCGCCGGTGTGCGCCTGATCGAGGCCGATGGACTGCGCTTGGCCAAACTGGCGGGCAGTCATGGACATCAGGGCGTCGCGGCAAGGGTAGAGCCGGTGGCGCAACTCCATTCGCTGGATGATTTGTTGGATGCCATCACAGGTCCGGCGCTGTTGCTCGTGCTGGACGGCGTAACCGATCCGCACAATCTTGGGGCCTGTTTGCGCGTGGCCGACGGTGCTGGCGCACAGGCGGTGATCGCTCCCAAGGATCACGCGGTGGGCGTGAATGCCACCGTCGCCAAGGTCGCCAGTGGTGCGGCCGAAACCGTGCCCTATTTCATGGTGACGAATCTGGCGCGTACTCTGAACGAATTGAAGGAGCGCAACATCTGGATCATCGGCACGGCCGAAGACGCGCCCAAGACGCTGTATCAAGTCGATCTCAAGGGTCCGGTTGCGCTGGTGCTTGGCGCCGAAGGTGAGGGCATGCGCCAGCTCACACGCAAGACGTGCGACGAACTCATCAGCATCCCCATGCGGGGTGCGGTCGAAAGCCTGAACGTCTCAGTAGCCAGTGGCGTCTGTCTTTTCGAAGCTTTGCGTCAGCGTAGTTGACGTTCAGTATCGCACCGCCTACTCACTTTCATCACTCAACAAACTGGAAACTGCTTGATGGCCACTACCTCAAAACGCTTCGTCTTCTATGCCCTGGGTCTGATCGCGGCGATCATGGTCGCTTTCGCCGCCTATTCGGTGCTTGCCTTGAGCTGGAGCTACTCCAGCGGCGAGCGTGCGGGATTCCTGCAGAAGATGTCACGCAAAGGATGGGTCTGCAAAACCTGGGAAGGTGAACTGTCCCTGATTGCAATTCCAGGAGCGGCACCCGAGAAATTCTTGTTTTCCGTGCGGGATACGGTGGTGGCCAGGCGGCTCGAAGCCGCTATGGGGAAGCGGGTTACCTTGCTTTATGAACAGCACAAAGGTGTGCCCTCATCCTGCTTTGGGGAGACCGAATACTTCGTCGTGGACCTCAGGGAAGTCACTCCCTAACTCCGATTCTCATCATCGGAAATAGGTTTCACCCCAAACCGTGTCGGGCGTTTGGTCGGTGTCTGGCGTTCTGCTGGTGCGGGCGTTTGCGCTGCGCCTGCTGGTATTTAGAACGCTGACATTTCTCCACGAATCAGGACCAATTTCGGTTGGGGGAAAGTCGCCTGTGACCCGGCCCGAATTAATGCGGCTGCGATGGGGGGCTTGTCGGACCGGCGGTGCCTTCGCTTTTTTGGCGTTCTTGCGCGCAAGTAGCGATTTGATGTCTCCCCGGATGATGTGTTCAACGACGACGTCATAAGTTGCAAATCCTGCAAGCTCACGAGCCGTGAGTTCATCCATTCGGAAGCTCTCACGCACCACCTTTGCCTTGGTCAAAAGGAAATTTCGCTGCTTCTGCCAATCCAAGAGTTTCGGTGTCTTGGTCTGGGTCAGAATCTGGGATTCGGTCTCGAGATGGGTTTTCATGTGATCAACGAATTTGTCGATCAGCAGTTCCATTTCCGCCTTGGGTCTTTTGGACGCCACCGCACGCACCAATTCGTTACCAATTCCAAACAAGCGTCGATGCTGGGCGTCCAGGACAGGGTGTCCACATTCGAATGCTTCGCGCCATGAAATGTGCAAGGTCCCGTCTGTCGGGGTGTTGCCTTCCGACCATTTCAATATATCCATGCTGCCCCGGCTCGCTCGGAATGCGCGCCGGTACCGGTACCGATGAACCCATACCAAAACTCCGGCTGAGATCAACGCAGCGCTGCTGATCAGGGTCAGCGCGCCGGACAAAGGAAACAGAATCAGCACTCCCGCCCACACGTAAAGGTGTGGGAGTGCACGATAAAGCCAATCAGGATATTGCTGCTGCCACTTTTTCACTGCTGCCCCTAAAACCCAGTCGCCGCGCTCGCGGCGGCGCACTGCATTCGTGTGATTATTCTGCGCTGAGATCTGCCAATGAAATTACCCGGCAGGTAGCGTGCAAGGGGCCCACTCTAATTGTCACTTTACGTGCCTGCAAGCGTTTATTTGTTGTCAAGATAATTATCCGAGCAGTTTGTCACAGATTTGTGTCTTTTGTTACACATCATCAAATCCATGAATGCAAAGCTTTTTGACTGAAGCAATTCGGCACGAAAGCGGATCAGAACCAATTTCCCAGGCGTTGTTCAGATCCAGCCGAACCATCCGAGCAATGCGCCAACACCCAATAACCACAGCATGTGGATGCGGGTGCGCCACACCAGCAGCACACAGATCAGGGTAAGCGCCCACAATGGCCAGTCGCGGTCTGGTCGGTCGTGTGCGCTGGTCAGAATCCAGCCGGTTGCGACCAGCAGCGCAATGACGATTGGAGCCAATCCAAGTTTGAAGGCTCGAACCCCCCGCAATTCCCGATTGGCGTGTCCCCAGCGTGCCGCGACATAGGTGAGGGTGGTGCTGGGCAGCAGCATGCCACTCAGGGTGGCGAGCACGCCCAGAAGCCCGGCAGAGTTGCTGCCAGTATTGAGTCCAACATTCCATCCCATGAGCGCGACAAACAGCACATTGGGGCCGGGCGCGGCTTGGGCGATGGCGATGCTGGCGTTGAACTGCGCCTCGGTCAGCCAGTGTTCCTGCACGACCAAGTAACGGTGCATGTCTGGCGCCGTGGTGATGGCGCCACCCACGGCCAGGAGCGACAGCGACAGGTAGTGGAGGAACAGGCTGAGCCAATCACCCGCTTCCAGGGACAGTTGCAGTACGCTGGTCATGCCCCAAGCTTCCGGTACGTCAGGACCCAGGCGATGGCGCCGAGGCAGAGTAGTACCCAGTACAGCGGCCAACGCAGGACTGCGATTGCGGCGAAGCAGGCACAGCCCAGCGCCAGGCATGTGCCCGGACCCAGAGGATTGGCCTTCAAAGCGCCCAATAATTTGAGTCCGGTCGCCGTGATCAGCCCGGCAGCCACAGCGCCCATGCCACGCAGGGCGCCTGCCACACCAGGGTTGCCAGCGAACTGCGCATAGACCAAGGCAAGACTCAGGACCACCACCAGTGGCAGCAGCAGCATTCCGGTCAGTGCGGCCAGCGCACCTGACAGGCCGAAGTGGCGCCCCCCGATCATCAGAGAAAGATTGACCACATTGGGACCCGGCATGATTTGCGCGACCGCCCAGTCTTCGACAAACTCTTCCTGCGTCATCCAGCGCTTCCTTTCCACCAGTTCGCGCTGCGCCACCGCCAGCACACCACCAAATCCCTGCAGAGCCAGCACGGTAAAGGAAACGAATAGGTCGGTCTTGGAACGCGGGTAGTTAGATGCAGCGTTGGTGCCTGTGGGTACGGTGTTTGCCATGCCCACATTATCCGTGGAGTGAAATCACGAGCGCACGCTTGTGGGCAATGCCTCGGTTGCCTCAGCCTTGCCAACGGTGCCGCCGGACCTACAGCGTGAGCTCCCAGATCTCGCTTACCAAGTCATGGCCGAAGGCGCGGTAAGGCTCGCTTTGCACCAGTCTGAATCCGCGTTTGGCGTAGAGCGCGCGCGCGACTGTCAGATTGCTGTGGGTCCAAAGAATCAGAGTCTTGTACGCCCTGGACCGCGCAAAGGCCAAGCATTCGTCTGTGAGTTGAGCCCCTAAACCGAGTCCGCGCGCTTGTGGCGCAACCAGCAGCAGGCGCAGTTGGGCTTGCGTCGCGGTCTTCCTCACCACAAACACCGAGCCCACGCGAATACCGTCGATTTCAGCGATCCAGCCCCGCTCCCATGCGGGATCGTGAAGCGCCATCATCTTCGCTACGATGTCTGCCACAAGCGCTTCGAATTCGCTGTTCCAGCCGCACTCGAGTAGATATTGCCCGCCATGCTGGCGCACCACCCAGTCCATGTCTGCGGGCAGCGCGTCACGCAGCACAATCCCGCTCGCGCTCATGGCGGACATGGCGTCGGTAACGGTCTAGACTGGCACCGGACTCAGACGGTCAAACCACCCGAGACTTCGATCACCGCGCCATTGATGTAACTGGCTTCGTCGCTGGCGAGAAACGCGTAGACGTTGGCAATCTCTTCTGGTCGACCGAGCCGGCGCATGGGCACGCGATGTTCCATTTCGGTGATGACCTTTTCCGGGATGCTGGCCAGTATCGGGGTGGCGATAAAGCCTGGTGCCACTGCGTTCACGCGTATCCCTTTGGGACCGAGCTCGCGGCTCCATGTCTTGGTAAAACCGATGACACCAAACTTCGTCGCGGCGTAGTTGGTTTGGCCGAAATTGCCATAAATTCCGACCACAGATGATGCGTTCAGGATAACGCCGCTACCCTGTGCCACCATGCCGTCGGCCACGGCTTGTGCGCAATGGAAGACGCCGCGCAGATTCACGTCGATGACCTTGTCAAACTGCTCCAGCGTCATCTTTTGCAGGCGCGCATCCTGCGTGATTCCGGCGTTGTTCACCAGCACGTCAATGCGGCCAAACTGCGCCGTAATCTGAGCTACCACCGCGTCAACATTACCGCGCTTCGTCACGTCCATGACAAAGCCCAGGGTCGAGGCGCCGAACGCCTGGCATTGGGCGACGGCGGCGTCCACCGCCGCCTGCCTGACATCGCAGACGATGACAGTGGCTCCCTCCCGGGCGAATTTCAGCGCTGTTGCCAGACCGATGCCCTGGGCGGCACCGGTGATGAGACTGACTTTATTGAGAAGACGCTGGGAAGAGGAAGCAATATCGGACATGGGAGTAATCGTGTTGATGTGGCGTAGCGCAGGGTTTGAGTAGCTCGCAGCCAGTGTAGCCCGTCAGTAGGGAAGTCAGCCCGTGGCAGTGCGTGAGGCACTGGCGTTTCTACCATGTCCTTGATTTGGCTCAACCGCAAGCCCAATGAGTTGAGGACGGGGCACGCTCGCCACGCGTAGCTTTCGTTTGTCCCTCAAGTTGTCAGGCGATCTTCTTCATCCAGTGCACGAGGGTCTCGGTGAATTTGCCATAGGGCGGAAAGAACAGGGTCGAGCGGAAAAACGCGACTGGACGAAGATTGGCTTGAGTTTGGAAAATGGCTTAAACCCGAAGTCACCGTGGTAGGCACGGTTGCCGCTGGGGCCGACCCCACCGCAGGGCAGGGTGACCTGGACGAAATGCAGCAGCGTGTCGTTGACAGTGACGCCGCCCGACGTGGTTTCGCGCAGCACGCTTTTGGTGTCTGCAGCGTTGTGCCCGAAATAGTACAAAGCCAGGGTTAGTGGATGTGCGTTGAGGTAGGCGATAGCCTCATCGAGTGAGTCGCATCCCAGCCCAACACGGGCAGGACCGGGCCGAATATTTCTTCCTGCATCACACTTATGCTGTCGTTGACCTGGGACAGGATGGTGGGTCGTAGTTTGCGAGTTTGCGCTGATGGCACCGGTTATCGCATCCTCGTGTTTCTCCAGGCGAGCTTTGTGGCTGGCAAGTCGATCAAGGCGTGTTGTCAAGTCGGGGATACTGCCTCGTGCAAAGGTTGCGCGCTGCTGATCAAAGTAGTGTTTTCATGGCCGAACCATAACCGAATGGCCATGAACACTAGGGTGGAGGTTGCCCCTAATCGGACAACTTAGCCGCCGCGGCGCATCATCTCGAAGAACTCGTTGTTGGTCTTTGTCGCCTTCATCTGCTTGAGCACCATTTCCATGGCCTCGATTTCGTCCATGTTGTACATGAACTGGCGCAGGATGCGGGTCTTTTGCAGAATGTCCGGTGCCAGCAGCAACTCTTCGCGCCGCGTGCCGCTGCGGTTCAACTGGATGGAAGGGAAGACGCGCTTTTCATAAAGGCGTCGGTCCAGGTGAATTTCCGAATTGCCCGTGCCCTTGAACTCTTCGAAGATGACTTCGTCCATGCGGCTTCCGGTATCAATCAGCGCCGTGCCAATGATGGTCAGCGAACCACCTTCTTCCACATTGCGCGCCGCACCCAGGAAGCGCTTGGGACGTTGCAGGGCATTCGCGTCGACGCCGCCGGTCAACACCTTGCCGGACGAGGGCACTACGTTGTTGTAGGCGCGCGCCAGACGCGTGATGGAGTCCAGCAGGATGACCACGTCTTTCTTCAGTTCGACCAGGCGTTTGGCGCGCTCGATCACCATTTCAGCCACGTGCACGTGGCGCGCAGCGGGTTCGTCAAAGGTGGATGCGATGACTTCGCCCTTGACCGTGCGCTGCATTTCGGTCACTTCTTCCGGACGCTCGTCCACCAGCAAGACCATCATGTAGATCTCGGGATAATTGGCGGCGATGGCGTGTGCGATGTGTTGCATCATCACCGTCTTGCCGCTCTTGGGCGGCGCCACAAGCAAGGCGCGCTGACCTTTGCCGATGGGGGCGATGATGTCGATGATGCGGCCCGTGATGTTCTCGTCGCTCTTGACGTTGTCGCGTTCCAACTTCATTTGCACGTTGGGGAACAGTGGAGTCAGATTCTCGAACATCACCTTGTGCTTGTTCTCTTCCGGCCCGCCACCGTTGACCTTGTCCAACTTGTTCAGCGCAAAGTAGCGTTCACCGTCCTTCGGTGTGCGCACTTCACCTTCTATCATGTCGCCGGTGTGCAGATTGAAACGGCGTACCTGGCTCGGGCTGATGTAGATGTCGTCCGTGCTTGCCGTGTAGCTCGTGTCGGGGCTGCGCAGAAACCCGAAACCGTCGGGCAGAATTTCGAGCACGCCGTCTGCAATGATCTGTTCTCCCGTGCGGGCGCGTTTCTTGATGATGGCAAACATCAACTCCTGTTTGCGCATGCGGCCGGTGTTTTCAATCTCAAGCTCTTCAGCCTGCTTGAGGACTTCGGAGACGTGCAGTGCCTTGAGTTCGTTTAAGTGCATGGAATGGGGCCCGCTGGGGCAGTGTGAAGGGAATCCGAAAGGGAAGTGAAACGAAGAACCTGGGGGAGGTTGAAAGCCAGGCGGTACGGGCCTGAACTACCGGGAACTCGAACCGCCTGGACTTGGCGCCCGACGATGAACCGACCGAATTATGACAGGAAAAAAGTCCGGTTACACCGCGTTTACCCGACCTGGCTGGTTAATCGGTGGGGAACATCCCAAGGGCCGCTGAGCGTAACTTTGCTCTGTCCTGCACGGAACAGCCAACATCCGCCAATTGGTTGAGGACCGAGCGTGTTCACTTTGCATTGCTGGGGCCTGTCCCCCACGATTGATGAGTTGAGGACAGAGCAAGTCTCGCTGCGCGTAGACCTTGGTCTGTGCCGCAATGTCTCACGCTAACTGTTCGTCGATAAACGCGCTCATTTGTGACTTGCTCATGGCTCCAACCTTGGTGGCGGCAAGTTGGCCGCCCTTGAATACCATCAGCGTGGGGATGCCGCGAATGCCGAACTTGGCCGGAATATCGCGGTTTTCATCGACATTCATCTTGGTAATCTGGAGCTTGCCGTCGTAGGTCTGAGCCAATTCATCCAGGATCGGCGCGATGCCCTTGCAGGGCCCACACCACTCGGCCCAATAGTCGACTAGCACGGGTTTGTCGGACTTCAAGACATCGCTGTCAAAAGTGGCGTCGGTCGTATGTGTGATCAGCTCGCTGGCCATGATGGTTCCTTGGAAATTGGGCGGTGGCGCCAACGTCCATGCTCCGGCATCCGAGCGCCACGAGTCATGAAAGTTGGTTCGTACGCGTTAAAGTCGAAGCATTGTGACATATGCCCAGCTCTTGCTCTCTGTTGCACCTGCCTACGCCGCGCTATGACAGCCATAGTGACAAAGCATGAATTCACCCTTGCATGGCCCGGCGTGCGGCGCTGGCTCGCGCCCGATGCCGGGTTGATCGCCCAGATAGTGCAAAAGATGCGACAGCGCGGCGCCCATCCGGCGCGCACATTGGTGTTGCTGCCCTTCGCCCAACTCATTCCTGTTGCCCGCCGCATGTGGTCTCAGGCCGTCCCATCCGGATTTTCGCCCCACTTTGAGACGACGGCGAGTTGGGCCCGCGGCATGGCGGCTTCGGCCCGGGAGGCTGACGACATCACACTGGACCGCGGGCGCGACTTACTTACGGCGCAGTCCTTGCTGCACCGCGC
This sequence comes from uncultured beta proteobacterium, assembly GCA_903832285.1. Classification (GTDB taxonomy): domain Bacteria; phylum Pseudomonadota; class Gammaproteobacteria; order Burkholderiales; family Burkholderiaceae_C; genus CAIKVZ01. Next base: position 25,073 of record CAILAY010000027.1, read on the forward strand.
CGGACTGGGAAAGTCGAGCGATCTGCTGAGTGCGCGGCTGCTGGAGTCTGCCTATGCGCTGGTTCCCGTGGTGGCCGCAGTACCGCCCAGCGAGCGCAGCGCATGGGGAGAGACAGCGCGCGCAGCCGTGGTCACCGGTCTGGATGCACCAGCGTTGGTGCTGGAGGCGGCGCTCTCCCATCTGGCGCTGGAATGGGCTTTGGCGTCAACGTATCCGACGGACGCGTTGTTGACGGGAAGCGCAGTCGATGACTGGGACTGCGTCATCGTGCTGCAGGGGTTTCAGGCAGAGGCGTTGACGCAATCGCTGCAAACCTTGCTGGGTGGGCGTGCGGCATTGATTGCGCTCGACCGCGCTGAGCGCAACGATGCAGATATGGGATCCATCGCTTTGCAGGCTGCGTCCGATTCGGAGGACGAGGCAGAGCGAGCAGCGGCTTGCGTGTTGCGACAGATCGTGCTTGGGCACGTGCCGATTGCGCTGGCGGCGACGGACCGGGTCTTGACGCGGCGCATCCGCGCCATGTTGGGTCTTCAGGGTGTCACCGTGCGCGACGAAACGGGTTGGAAGCTGTCGACCACCCGTGCCGCTGCGCAGGTGATGGGTTGCCTGCGGGCCTGTCGTTGGGATGCCGGCAGTGACGCCGTGCTGGACTGGCTAAAGAACGCGCCGGCGTTCGAACCGCAAGTTGTGGCGGTGCTTGAAGGGCGATTGCGGCGTGCTGGCGTGTCGCGGTGGCGCGCCGTCGCCGCCAACCCGGACCTCACTTCGCCGATTGGCGCCGTCGTGAACGGCTCGGCTTCGCTCCCGGCCTTGCTGGAACGGACGGCGCAGGAGCGTGAGTCCCTGGCGCGGTCGCGCCCGCTGGCCCTTTGGCTGCAGGCCCTGCGACAGACGTTGCAACGCACAGGCGTCTTCAACACTTTGAGCGCGGACGAGGCCGGAGCGCGTGTGATTGAGGCGCTGCGCCTGGGGCCGACGGGACACGCTGAGTTCGAAGCGTTGCCGCAGGCGAAGCGGCGCCTCAGCTTGGCCGACTTCAGCGCCTGGGTCGATGCTGTGTTGGAAGCGGCGAGCTTCACACCGATGGCCCCCAAAGAAGCGCAGGTGGTGATCCTGCCGCTGAGTCAAATGTTGGCGCGACCCTTCGCCGCGTTGGTCTTACCAGGTTGCGACGAGGCGCGACTGCAGCCATCGCCAGAGCCTGCGGGCCACTGGACCCCGCTCCAGCGCGCCGCTCTCGGTATGAGCTCGCGCGACGAGCTCGCGTCGGCGACCCGCGCGGCTTGGCGGCATGCGCTGACTACGCCCGAATGTGATGTTTTGTGGCGGCGTCAGGACGACACGGGTGAACCGCTTCTGCCCAGCACTCTGGTGCAGGCACTGCAAATGAATTCTCTCGCCCGTCCCGGCAGCGATGCCCGGAATACACGCGCGCTCGTACCCAAGGCGACGTTGCGGCCAATGGCACGGGGCGACCAATTGCCGCTTGGTCGGATATCGGCTACGGCCTACCAGGACTTGCGTCGCTGTCCCTACCGATTTTTCGCCCTGCGCCAGTTGGGATTGCAGGAGGTGGACGAGATTGAAAGCGAAGTCGACAAACGCGATTTCGGGCTCTGGCTACACGCTGTGCTCGAGACTTTTCACAGCGACCTGAAGCTGCGCGGGACTGCGAGCGAAATGGACCGGCGCGCCAGGCTCGACGCTGCAGCAAATGATGTCATGGCCACCATGCATCTGGACGAGGCCGAGTTCCTGCCCTTTGTCGCCGCCTGGCCTGGAGTGCGCGACGGCTACCTGGATTGGCTGGCGCGGCATGAAGCCACGGGTGCGCGCTTTGAGGTCGGCGAGAGCGCGCATGAGCAGCGACTGGGCGAGCTCACACTATTTGGCAAGATCGACCGCATCGATCGAATGCCGGACGAATCCGTTTTTCTGATCGACTACAAAACCGAGAACCCGGCACAGACCGGTGAGCGGGTGAAGCAGCCGCTGGAGGACACGCAACTTGCCTTCTACGCGGCCCTGCTGCCGCAGGATACATTGCGTGCCGCCTACGTCAACGTGGGCGAGAAAGTTGGCAGCAAAACCTTTGAGCAGGAGCAAGTCGTGCCCGCGCGAGACTCATTGATTGAAGGCCTGTTGCATGACCTTGAGCGCATTCAGGATGGAGCCCCGCTGGCGGCCCTTGGAGAAGCCTCGGCCTGTGATTTTTGCGCAGCCCGTGGCCTTTGCCGCAGGGACTTCTGGGGCGACGCAGCGTGAGTGCGCCCGCCTATCGAAACTGCGGCGCGAATGTGTCGCGCTCGGACTTCTATGCCGTGGCCTGCGACCCGCGGCGCAGCGTGGCGGTGGAGGCCTGCGCCGGTGCGGGCAAGACCTGGATGCTGGTATCTCGAATCGTGCGCGCCCTGCTCGAGGGCGCGCAGCCGCAGGAGATTCTGGCCATCACCTTCACCAAGAAGGCCGCAGGCGAGATGCGCCAGCGCCTGCATGATTGGCTAGCCGAGTTCGTCCATGCCACGCCGCAACAACTCGAGACCGAATTGATCGCCCGGGGCTTAAGTCCACAGCGCGCCAGGGATGGCGCTGTCTTGCTGAAACAGCTGTACCCGGCATTGCTCGCGTGCGACCGCTCGGTGCAGATCCGCACCTTTCACAGCTGGTTTGCCGCCTTGCTGCGCAGCGCGCCTATGGGCGTGACGCAGGCGCTGGGTCTGCCGCTGCAGCATGAATTGCTGGAGGACGACGCCCCCGCGGTGGCGCAGGTGTGGCGACCTTTTTATGCAGCACTGGTGTCCGACGCACAAGCGCGCGCGGACTACGAGGCGGTGGTCGCTGAGCATGGACGATTCCAGGCGCAAAAGGCGCTGGCCTCGGCCCTGCAAAAGCGGGTGGAGTTTGCGCTGGCCGATGCGCGGGGCGTGGTCGACGCTTCGGTGTTGCGCTTTGGCGAGCAGTTTCCCGAATTCCGCGGACTGGATTCGCCCGAGGACGCGCTGCTGCAGCCGGGCCCTGGGCGCGGCATCTTGTACGAGGCGGCCAAGGTGCTGGGTGGAGCCAAGGCGCCCACGTTCTCGGCCAGAGGCGTCGATCTGGAACGAGCGCTGAGCGCGGGCAATACAGCGGGCGTGCTGGCGGCCTTGCTCACGCAAAAGGGCGAGCCTCGCAAGTTCGGCGAAAAGATCGTCGGCATCGAGCTGATACGAGAGGCGCAGCAGCTGTGCGTGAGCGTGGCGCAGGCGCGATCCCAGTTCGACGCCTGGCTCTACCAGCAGCGCATGGCGCGACTCACCCGGCTGATGATCCAGACCTTTTCGGCGCTCAAGCGCGAACGCGGATGGGTCGACATGAACGACGTGGAGAACGCGGCGATGGTGCTGTTGGGGGACCGGCAATTGAGTGGCTGGATGCAACAGCGCCTGGATGCCCGCATCCGTCATCTCCTGATCGACGAGTTTCAGGACACGAACCCGTTGCAGTGGCAGGCGCTGCACGCCTGGCTCAGTGGCTACGCAGGCGTGGGTGGAGGCGGCGACGCGCCCAGCGTCTTCGTCGTGGGCGACCCCAAGCAAAGCATTTACCGCTTTCGCCGCGCCGAGCCCCAGGTGTTTCGCGCCGCGCAGGCCTTTGTGCTTTCAGGTCTGGGCGGTGACCTGCTGCAGTGCGACCACACCCGGCGCAGCGCGCCGGCCGTGGTCGCACTCGTGAATGAGGTGATGCAGACCGCGCAGGCGAAGCAGGAATATGAAGGCTTTCGCGAGCACACGACCGAATCCACTGAGGCTGGATCGGTGGCTTGCCTGCCGCAGATTGCGCGCGAGGCACGGCGTAATGATGGGGACGACGCCAACGCACCACCGCATTGGCGCGACAGCCTCACCACGCCTCGTGAACTGGCCGAGGACACGCTCAAGAGGATGGAGTGCCGCCAAGCTGCGGCGTGGCTGGCCCAGCAACTCCAGCAGGGCTTGAAGCCCAAGGATGTTATGGTGCTGGCGCGAAAACGAGACCGCCTGTCCGTCATGCAGGAGGAACTGCGCACACTGTGCATACCGGCGCAGCAACCTGAAAAGTCCGAACTGGGCGAGGCCGCCGCCGTGCGGGACATGTTGGCGCTGCTGGATGCACTGGTTTCGCCCGCGCACGACCTGTCTCTGGCGCAGGCGCTGAAGTCACCATTGTTTGGCGTTGACGACGCAGATCTGGTGGCGCTGGCACTGCTGCAGAAAAGCAAGCGGAATCCAAATTCCACAGTCTTGGCAAATTCCAACCCAATGCCCGCGGTAGACGGCAGCGGTGAGGCTGCGACGGTCAAGCCGTCCTGGTTCGATGTACTGCAGCAATCGCACTCACTGCCGATCGGCCTGTCTGGGATCGGTGCGACCCTGCTGCGCTGGCAGCGCTGGCTTGCGCACTTGCCACCCCACGATGCGCTCGCAGCAATCTATGACGATGGCGACGTGCTTGCGCGCTTTGCGGCAGCCACGCCAGAGACGCTGCGCGCCATGGTGTTGGCGCAACTGCGCTCGCTGTTGGCGGCGTCGCTGCAATTGGATGCGTCGCGCTACGCCACGCCTTATGCGCTGGTGCGACTGCTCAAGGCGGGCGGCATCAGAGCGCCGGTGAGCGCCGAAATCGATGCGGTGCGCCTGCTCACCATCCATGGTGCCAAGGGCCTGGAAGCATCTCTGGTGCTGCTGCTCGACGCCGATGCACCACCACCCAACGCCCAAAGCATGGGTGTATTGATCGACTGGCCGGGCGAGGCCACCGCGCCCCAGCGCTTCGTGTTTCTCGCGAGCGAGAGCGCGCCGCCCTGCTGCGCCCGTGATGCGCTCCTGGCCGAGCAATCAGCACGGCAGCGCGAGGAGGTCAACGCACTGTATGTGGCGATGACCCGGGCCAAGCATCGGTTAGTGTTGTCGTCGGTGCAGCCGCACCGAGAGGCGCCGCGCAGCTGGTGGCAAAGGCTGTCGCCGCTATGTGCACCACTGGCGCAGCCACAACCTCGCGCATCGAGCGCAGACCCGGGTGGGCCGGTACCCGAATCGACGAGTTTCACCTTGCCTGTTCTGCCGGAGTTGCCGACGGAACTGAGGTCTGGTGACGCAGCGGAGGATGTGCGTGAAGCAGCGGTGTCGGCCGAATCCGCCGAGTCGCTGCTGGGTCAGGCCATGCACCGGCTGCTGGAATGGTCGCCGCTCGGTGCCGTCTCGGTCGACGCCACGATGATGCAATCGGTGGCCGCAGAGTTTGCGCTGGATGAGGACCAATGGCGCCAAGCCGCCGCGATGACACAAGCCATCCTGACTGGCGACGCGGCGTGGGCCTGGAACGCTGAACTCATCCAATGGCATGCCAACGAGGTCGCTCTGACCTGGCAGGGACGGAGCCTGCGCCTGGACCGTCTGGTGCAGCGGCGCGACACTGGCGAATGGTGGGTGCTGGATTACAAGTCGAGCGCGCGACCTCAGACCGATGCCGCGCTGGTGGCGCAGTTGAACAGCTACCGCGATGCCGTCCAGGTGGCGTATCCGGATGCGGCGGTCAGGGCGGCATTCCTGAGCGCGAATGGGCGTTTAATTGAAGTTGAATAGCGGGGAAGTCAGACGCACTGCACTCGGGAAAAATCATGACCTGCGCTGCAGGCCACACATCGGACGAATATGAAATCAGCAGTTGTCGTGGGGGGCGGACCGGCCGGGTTGATGGCAGCCGAGGTCTTATCGGGAGCAGGCGTGGCTGTGCAGTTGTATGACGCGATGCCCTCGGTCGGTCGCAAGTTCTTGTTGGCTGGAAAAGGCGGTCTCAATCTCACCCATTCCGAAGCCGCCGACGACTTTGCCGGGCGTTTCGGCGCAAGGCGCGCGCAGATCGAAGGACTGTTGCAGGGATTTGGCAGCGAGCGCTTGCGGGACTGGGCCCATGAGTTGGGGGTGGAGACTTTTGTCGGATCTTCGGGCCGCGTGTTTCCCAGGGACATGAAGGCAGCGCCGCTGCTACGCGCCTGGCTGCACCGCTTGCGTGTCAGCGGCGTGCAGTTTCACATGCGCCATCGATGGACCGGCTGGGATGACCACAACGCGTTGAAATTTGATACACCTCAGGGCGCGCGCAGTATCGATGCGGACGCGGTGGTGCTGGCGCTGGGTGGTGGCAGTTGGCCGCGCCTGGGTTCGGATGGCGCGTGGGTGCGCTTGCTTCAGGCGCGGGGCGTGGCAGTGGCGCCCCTGCAGCCGTCCAACTGCGGCTTTGACGTTGGAACGGATCAGCGCCGGGGTTGGACCGAGCTGTTTTCCAGTCGCTATGCGGGCCAGCCCTTCAAGTCGGTGGCCATATCCTTCACCGATTCGAAGGGAACTTCATTTGCGCGCCGAGGTGAATTCGTCGCGACGCAATGCGGGGTGGAAGGCAGTCTGGTGTACGCCGCCTCGGCGCTGTTGCGCGACGAGATTGCGCGCTCTGGCAGCGCAACGTTCGCGCTTGATCTGCTGCCGGGTTGGCCGCTGGAGAAAGTGCTGAGCGAAGTAGTTCACGCCCGCGGCTCGCGCTCGCTGGCGAGCCACCTGAAAAGTCGGCTGGGGCTGGAAGGCATCAAGGCTGCCATCCTGTACGAAGTCTTGAGTCGGGAGCAGATGCACCACTTGCCCACGCTGGCTGCGACGATCAAGGCCGTGCCATTGCGCCTGGTGGCTGCGCGGCCTCTGGAGGAGGCCATCAGCAGCGCCGGTGGCGTGCTGTTCGAAGTGCTGGATCAGCAACTCATGCTGGAGCATCTTCCCGGTACTTTTTGCGCCGGCGAAATGCTCGACTGGGAAGCGCCAACGGGGGGCTATCTGCTCACCGCGTCCATCGCCAGCGGCTTTGCCGCAGGGCAGGGTGCGAAGAAATACCTCTCCCTCAGTTGAGCAGCGGCTCGCCTCCCATGCCGAGCACGGTGTCGATCAGCGCGTCGGCGGCTGCGCCGTCCATTGTGTCGCATGCAGCCGCGTCAACGCTGGCGTCGAAGGCTTCAAGGTCGCCGCTGATGCGATGGGCAATCAGCGGCGCGTCCAGAGGGCAGTATTTCCGTTGCCGAAGATTGCGCAATTGGGTCGAGTGTTCCATGGCATCAAGCACCAAGGATGGGTCCATCATCAGGGCAAAGGGGTTCAGGGCGATGGCGGCTGGGATCATGGTCGGTTCTCCTGGTGTCCGGGGCGACGACGTCGGAATGGAGCGAACACATGGCTACTGTAGGACCACCAAACCCGGTAATGAAGTCAGTGGGCGTCGCGAGCGGCTGTAGGAAAAAACCTCTCAGTTGGGGTGACGATTGCGAATGCGCCGCGACGCAATGACCGCCGGCCCATCCACGGCCCTCGCGGCTCAGGCGCTGCGCTGTGCGGCGTGGCCGCGGCAAGCCTCGCCGAAGGCTTGATACATGCGCACAGAATGAGGGTTCTGTGCGGCCCTCCATTCCGGGTGCCATTGCACGCCCAGGGTGAATTGCGCCTGCTCCGGCAGATGAACCGCTTCTACCAATCCATCGTGCGCGTAGGCCAGCGGAACCAGACCTCTGCCCAGCCTCTTGATGCCCTGACCATGCAGTGAATTGACGGCGATCTCCGTGTCCTCCAACAGATTGGCGAACCAGGTGTTGGGCACCAGCCGCACGCTGTGGCGATCCGCGTACTGCTGTATCACTTCGGCATTCCCGTCTTCGCGGTGGTCATCGAAACCGGGACTTGCATAAACCTTCTGATGCAAGTCACCGCCCAGGGCCACGTTGAGTTCCTGCATGCCGCGGCAAACGCCGAAGAAGGGTAGCCCCAGTCGCAGTGCAGCGTGAATCAGCGGCAGATCGAACTGGTCGCGGTCCGGATCCAGTTCCTTTTCGGGCGTCAGATTTTCCTGCCCGTAAAGTTTGGGGTCGATGTTGGTGCCCGCGCCAGTGAGGTAGACGCCATCCACCATCGACAGGTATTGCCCGATGTCTTCGACGCCGAAACAGGTCGGCACCAGCAAGGGAAGGCAGCCCGAAAGCTGGAACAGCGGGCTGAGGTACTTGTGGGTCATGACCTGATAGTCATGGCCCTTGCGCTCTTGGGCACCCATGGACATCAGAACGACAGGTTTTCGATTTATATTTTTGCCAGTAAGCTCACTGAGCATAGGTCACCTTGAGGAACGCTTGCCAAGCGTCAGTATCGCCCATTGGCTGGGCGCCACTGGGGCCATCTCGGTCGGAATTGGCAGGTCCAAGGTGACGAAGCCTGTGCAAAACTGTTATCGGTACAGGCAAATATGACCCGCGCCTTCAGAGGAGGAGACCATCATAAAAATGGTGGGGTTATCCGAATGGGTCTAAGAGGCTGCGATTTGCGCCGCGCCACCCAATCCTCCGGCAGGAGATTTCAGCGCCACCTGGGCCATCCTGGTGGCTCTCAGCCCCTATAGCCAAGCACCCGCGCAGGCAGGAACAGCATCGCCTTGATCAACGCCAGCACCGCAGCCATGCTGATGCCGATGATGGTCAACGGTATGGAGACAAGCCAGACCACGGGCCACAGGAAAAGAGCTACCAACGCCAGGGGCCAGCACAGGATAAACAGGATCAGCCACAGGATGAGCTTGATCATGTCAGCCTTGCGTTGAGCTGGCATTGACCAGGGCAACGACAGCGCCTTCTTGCGCCACGGTGTCAAAGCCCCACAGTACAGCGCCGTTGATCGCGGCGGTCATCAGCACGGCAGCCATGAGGGCGGTGATGCGGGTTGTTTTGGTGGACATGATGTTCTCCGGTTGATGGATCACTGCGACCCAATGGAGAGACTGTAGGCGTGGCGGCATCGCGCTGCACGCTGATTGCGACGAATTGCAGATCGGCGCGACGGAGTATGGGATGGCAGGGATGAGCGATGCAGCCAGCGCCCCTGCCAGGGGTTATCACCCCATGCTGGCCGCAGCCGTGCCCCCCAATTGCATGAAACTTCTGTAAGGGAATCCTACCGCGCTCTGATCGATTCACCCTGCTGTTCGGCATTCCCAAGGCTGGAGAACTCCTTGCGCTATCGTTGGGCGCCTAACGGGTTCGTCATCCGGATCCTCATTTGAAGGTTAACAACCAGCCAGCGACAACCAACTCTGCGCGATCCTAAGCCCTGCGAAGGTCGGCGATGGGGCTTGTTGCGTGTACTCGCATCCAACCATGTGATAGTCAGGTCGCGCCGACATCGGGCAGTGGCACCCATCGGCGTGGAGCTCAGCCTCGGAGCGAGCAGTTTTCACCTTGAAAAGTTAACTGAGAGTGCATTGTTGTTCTTCCGCCGCCCAGGTAACACGGCGGGCATTTCCGAAACGGAGAGACAACCCATGAAGACGAAGCTACTTGGCGTGCTGCTCGCGCCTTCGCTCACCGCCCCGGCCCTCGCTCTCGCCGCGATCACGGAGATGCCGGTCAGCTACAAGGTCGGCGAAACGTCTCTGAAGGGTTTCGTCGTGGTCGACGCGGCGAAGAAGGCCAAACGGCCGGGAATCATCGTGGTGCACGAATGGTGGGGCATCACCCAGCATACTCACAACGAGGCGCGCCTGGGCTACGACGAGAAGGTGACCAAGGAAGCTGAAGCGCAGGCAACCAAGTTTTTCACCGAGGTTTTCAAGAGGTAGCCGCGGGCGCGGCAAGCCAGGATCAAGATCCGTCCTCGCCCACGCCCGGCAATACGGGCGGCATCGGCGTGTTTCGGGTCACCGAGCGTTGGTCAGTGCCGATGTCGGTCGTTGACGGCTCATGACCAAGAGGGTGAATTGCCAACCGCTGGTCGAACGACCGCATCTGCATACCGGCTCCACCATCGGCACCCATCAAGAGGCGAACCCTTTGGCATCCTGTGTCGCCATGACCCCCACCAACCACGCAACCGCCCCATTCTCGGATGCGATCGTAGAAGACCTGAGATCGTAGGTAGGAAGATCCTCAACTTACGCCTCTGCCATACTTGGCCCGAAGCGCTTGATCTTTCCATCTGAAAACATCCCAAAACACAGGACTCTTATCATGAGAGTTACGAACACTATGCAATACCGGCGCCTCGGCCGCAGCGGCCTGCAACTCTCGGAACTCTCTTTGGGCTCCTGGGTCACGTACCACAACCAGGTGGACACCAAAGCCGCATCGGAAATGCTGGCCGCAGCCAAAGATGCTGGAATCAACTTCTTTGACAATGCGGAAGCCTATGCCCAGGGGCAAAGCGAAGTGGTGATGGGTGCGGCCTTTAAGACCTTGAAGTGGGCTCGCCTGGACTACGTGGTCTCCACCAAGTTTTACTGGGGCCTGGAAACGCCGGGCCTGAAGGTGAACAAGCGCAACACCCTGAACCGCAAGTACCTGTCGCAGGCGATTGATGGTTCTTTGAAGCGCATGCAGCTCGATTTCATTGACTTGGTCTTCTGCCACCGCCCCGACCCGCTCACCCCGATTGAAGAAACCGTGTGGGCCATGAGCGACATGATCACTCGGGGCAAGGCTTTGTACTGGGGCACCAGTGAATGGAGCGCGGATGACATTCGCGCAGCTTACGAAATTGCCGAGCGCCACCACCTGCACAAGCCAGTGATGGAGCAGCCGCAGTACAACCTGTTCCACTGCGCCCGCGTAGAACAGGAATACAGCCGCCTGTACGATGACATGCAATTGGGCCTGACAACCTGGAGCCCTTTGGCTTCAGGCTTGCTGACCGGCAAGTACCGCGATGGCGTACCAGCGGGCAGCCGCGGTGCGATGGGTGACATGAGCTTTTTGCTGCCCGGATTGACCGATGCCGCTAAAAATGTCGCTGTGGGTCAGCTCAGTGAAATTGCAACAGAGTTAGGCGGCAACGTGGCCCAGTTGGCCATCGCTTGGGTCAACAAAAACCCGCGCGTCAGTACTGTGATTCTGGGTGCCAGCAAACTGAGCCAGTTGCAGGACAACCTTGGCGCTTTAGCGCTCACCCCCAAGCTCACACCTGACGTGCTGGCCCGAATAGACGCCATTCGCAAGCCACTGGCGACCTAAAGACATCGGGAAAGCGAACAAGGCGTCCCGGCATTTCTGTGCGGCGGCGTTTTCACGCGGTCTCAGTCTGATGTTGTAACTCTTCCCCGGCAATGGGGCTGGTCAAGATGTCTTGGCGGGTGCCCCAAGCCAGTTACCAACTCACTCGCCAACCTGCAACGACTCCCGTGGCGTAGAACTGGCCGCCTGCCACGTCGTCCAGTGTGCGCCGTTCGTCAGGTGCAGCCTCGAAGTGCCAGCGGCCCTCGCTGGACACCCTTGAGTCCGCACAGGTTACGTGACACATTCAGGTGAGACAAACGCTGAGATTTAGCTGTTGCGAGGACGTAAGTCCTTGACACCAAACAACCAATTTAAAGAAGTTGACGAGCCTTGACCCCGGCACTGGCTTCGCAGTTAGGGCTGCTTGGTTCCCCACCTGACCCGGTTGGCCGCTACACCATGCGGGAAGGCCCGTCGCGCTCGATTGTAGGCGACACCGAGGCGCCTTGCTGGTCTGTCAGTAAACCGCGCGGTCTGGCCTCGTGTCCTGCAGGATGGTAGTGGCGATTTCCTCGATCGACTTCGTCGTGGTTGAAAGCCAGCGAATGCCGGCCCGGCGCATCATGGCTTCGGCCTCGCTCACTTCCATGCGGCAGTTTTCAAGGCTTGCATAGCGCGATTGGGGTCGACGTTCATTGCGAATCTCGCTCAGGCGTTCCGGTGCAATCGTGAGGCCAAAAAGCTTCTTGCGGAACGGGTTCAGCGCGGGCGGCAACTGTTGCCGCTCAAAGTCGTCAGGAATCAGCGGATAATTTGCGACCTTGAGCCCGTACTGCATCGCCAGATAAAGCGAAGTGGGGGTTTTGCCGCTGCGGCTGATGCCCACCAGGATCACATCCGCACCTTGCAGGTCGCGGTGCGACTGACCGTCGTCATGGGCGAGCGAAAAATTGATGGCCTCGATCCGGTCGTGGTATTGCTGGCTCTTGCTGACGTCGCTAAAGCGGCCAATGCGGTGGCTGGACTTCAACCCCAGTTCAGTTTCCAGCGGGTGCACGAAGGTGCCAAACATGTCCAGCAGCATGCCCTTGCATCCGTCCTGGATGACACCCAGCACCTCCATGTTGACCAGGGTCGTGAACACGATCGGTTTGCTCCCCTCGATCTCGGCCGTATGGTTGATCTTGCGTACAGCCTGATGTGCTTTGTCAACAGTGTCAGTAAAAGGTAGCCGGATCTGGCGTGTCTTCATTTCAAATTGCGCCAGGATGGCATTGCCAAAAGTTTCGGCGGTGATGCCGGTGCCGTCGGAGATGAAGAATACGGTGCGATTGGACATAGGGTTCTGGCTTGTCAAAGTTGAAACGCGCGGCTGATTCGAAGGCACCCGATCTGCTCGACTGACCTACAATTGCTGCAATTGTCCAATTCTCCCATGCCCGCTCTCGCACACTCCCGAAACAATCAAAGATGCGCACCTGGCATGAGCGCGAACCTTGACCTCATCCGCCATTCGAAGGCCAAGCGCGCAGCAACGGTTTTAACTTCTGGAGTCTTCCCATGTCTGCACGCTTTAGTCCGACCGCCCTGGTCGTTGCCTTTGAGAATCTGAGAATGTCCGACGTCGAGGTGGTTGGCGGCAAGAACGCCAGCCTCGGCGAGATGATTTCACAGCTGCCGCACGGGGTGCGAGTTCCCGGCGGCTTTGCTACCACAGCCCACGCTTTTCGCGAGTTCCTGAAGTTTCAGGGACTCGACGACAAGATCAACGCGAAACTGAATGCGCTGGATACTGAGGACGTGCGTGCCTTGGCCCGGGTGGGTGCTGAAATCCGTGCCATGGTGGAGGCTCAGCCCTTCCCGACCGAACTGGACGCCGCCATCCACGCCGCCTTTGCCACGCTGACCTCTGGCGATGCCACGCCGTCCTTTGCCGTGCGGTCGTCGGCCACTGCAGAGGATCTGCCCGACGCCTCCTTTGCGGGCCAGCAGGAAACCTTCCTCAATGTGATCGGCATCGAAGAGGTGCTGCACAAGATGAAAGAAGTGTTTGCATCGCTGTACAACGACCGCGCCATTTCGTACCGCGTGCACAAGGGTTTTGCTCACGCCGATGTCGCTCTGAGCGCGGGCGTACAGCGCATGGTGCGCTCTGACATCGGGGCTGCCGGCGTGATGTTCACCATGGACACCGAGTCCGGCTTTGACGATGTGGTCTTCATCACGTCAAGCTACGGTCTGGGAGAGACTGTGGTGCAGGGTGCGGTGAACCCGGACGAGTTCTACGTTCACAAGCCCATGCTGCGCGCCGACAAACGCGCCGTGATCCGGCGTAATCTGGGTTCCAAGATGATCCAGATGGCATTTACGACGGCGCAGGAAAAAGCCGCTGGCGGCAAGTTGGTCAAGACCATCGATGTGCCCACCGAACAGCGCAACCGCTATTCACTCACCGACGCCGAGGTTGAGCAATTGGCGCGTTACGCGCTGGTGATTGAGCAGCACTACGGTCGCGCGATGGACATCGAATGGGGCAAGGATGGCATTGACGGCCTGCTCTACATCCTTCAGGCGCGCCCGGAAACAGTGAAGAGCCAGGCTCAGGGCCAGTCGGAATTGCGCTACGCGCTCAAGGGCAAGGGTGCCGTGCTGGCTCATGGGCGCGCGATCGGCCAGAAGATCGGCACCGGACCGGTGCGCCTGGTACAGAGCATCAGCGAAATGGACAAGGTGCAGCCCGGCGATGTGCTGGTGACCGACATGACAGACCCCAACTGGGAGCCGGTGATGAAGCGGGCTTCGGCCATCGTCACGAATCGGGGCGGGCGCACCTGCCATGCCGCCATCATTGCGCGTGAGTTGGGCATTCCGGCGGTGGTCGGATGTGGCGATGCCACCGAGCATCTGAGCGACGGCACACTGGTCACCGTGAGCTGCGCGCAGGGCGATACCGGCTTCATCTATGACGGCCTGCTTGAGACCGAAGTGACAGAGGTCGAGCGCGGCACCATGCCCGCGATCAAGACCAAGATCACGATGAACATCGGCAACCCGCAAATGGCATTTGACTTCTGCCAGTTGCCCAACTCCGGTGTGGGCCTGGCTCGGCTGGAATTCATCATCAACAACAACATCGGCGTGCATCCCAAGGCGATCCTGGACTACCCCAATGTAGACGCTGATCTGAAAAAGGCAGTTGAGTCAGTGGCCCGCGGACACGCATCGCCGCGTGCTTTCTATGTGGACAAGGTGGCCGAAGGCGTGGCCACAATCGCGGCTGCGTTCTGGCCCAAGCCCGTGATCGTGCGCCTGAGCGATTTCAAGTCGAACGAGTACCGCAAGCTCATCGGCGGTTCGCGATACGAGCCGGAAGAAGAGAATCCCATGTTGGGTTTCCGCGGCGCGGCGCGCTACGTCAGCGAGGACTTCCGGGAAGCCTTCGCCATGGAGTGCGAGGCGCTCAAGCGCGTGCGCAAGGAGATGGGTCTCACCAACGTTCAGGTAATGGTGCCCTTTGTACGCACCTTGGGGCAGGCGCGTCGGGTCACGGAATTGTTGGCGGAGCAGGGACTCCGACGCGGGGAAGATGGGCTCAAGGTCATCATGATGTGTGAGGTCCCCAGCAACGCCATTCTTGCGGACCAGTTCCTCGAGTATTTCGACGGCTTCTCCATCGGTTCCAACGATCTGACGCAACTCACGCTGGGTTTGGACCGCGACTCGGGCCTGGAACTGCTGGCGGCGGATTTTGACGAACGTGATCCGGCCGTCAAGGCACTTCTTTCGCTCGCCATCGGGGCTTGCAAGCGCCAGGGAAAATACGTGGGTATCTGCGGTCAGGGACCCAGCGACCACCCCGATCTGGCGCAGTGGTTGGTGGAGCAGGGAATCGAATCCATTTCCCTCAATCCGGACTCGGTCATCGCGACTTGGAAATTGCTGGCCGCAGAATAGGAAAACCCTAGACGGCGGAGCCGATGCCGCTGGCATGATAGGGGGCATGTCCAATCGCCACGAAACTCAAGCGCGCGCACGCTCCGTGTCGCGCCGGTTTCCGTTACGCGTCACACTGCTCGCAGTTTGGTTTGTCGCCTCCTTTGGTGGTGTCTTCTTTGCCCGCGACTTGCAGTTCTCGGTGGCGGGTTGGCCTTTTAGTTTCTGGTTCTCGGCGCAGGGATCCGTGATTCTCTTTGTCGCCATCGTCGCACTCTACGCATGGCTGAGAAACCGGCGCGGTGACACCGATACGTCGGTGTATGACGCGGCGGACTACGCACGCTATAAACGGCGGTTGCATCGCTGGTTGGCGCTATACATCCTCGGCTTGGCAGGGTTTCTTGCCCTGCTGTTTTGGGCAGAGCGTGCCGGACTGACGAAACCCTGGATGGGGGCGATATTTCTGTTCAGCACGATTGGTCTTTATGCCGTGATCGGGATCTACAACCGCACTTCTGATCCGGAGGAGTATTACGTTGCGGGCCGCCGTATTCCCGCCATGTACAACGGCATGGCCACGGCAGCCGACTGGATGAGCGCGGCCTCGTTCATCAGCCTGGCCGGGGGCTTGTACCTTCAGGGGTACTCGGGCACGGAAGAACAACCCGGCGGTCTGGCCTACGTGCTGGGGTGGACGGGAGGGTTTTGCCTGGTGGCGTTGCTGATTGCACCGTACCTGCGAAGCATGTCCCTGTACACAGTGCCGGATTTTTTTGGCGAACGCTTCGGCGGGAACTGGCCGCGGCGCATTGCTGCCTTGGCGGCGGTCATGTGCTCGTTTACCTATGTGGTGGCCCAGATCTACGGCGTGGGACTGATTACGGCGCGCCTTACCGGGGTGGAATTTGAGATTGGCATTCTGCTGGGTCTGGGTGGCGTATTGTTGTGCTCGTTCCTGGGCGGCATGCGGGCGGTGACCTGGACGCAAGTAGCTCAGTACGTGATCGTGATGCTGGCCTTCTTGATCCCGGTTTCCTGGCTGGCATACAAGCAACTGGGCAACCCGCTGGCCCCGCTCGTATACGGTCAACAGTTGGAGAAGATAGACGCTATGGAGCGTGCTCTGATGAGTTCACAAACAGAGCGGCAGGTGACAGACGAATATGGGCGCCGAGCCCGGGAGTTAAGGAGCAAGTTGGACAATGTTGAAGTCGCACTCGCGGCGGACCGCAGGGTAGCGCAGGAGCACCTACGTCGACTCAACGCCCAGGGGGCAGACGCCGACATGGTTTTCCGTGCCGGCCGTGAATTGGCTCTGTTACCCAAA
>CAILAY010000028.1 GCA_903832285.1 uncultured beta proteobacterium
CACCGTGGCCTCCACCGCTTCGCCGCCCTCGGCTGCGTCGTTGGCCGCCTTGCCGGCCATGCCTTCGGTGACCTTGGCATTCTCGGTGTTCTGGGCAATTGAAGAGGTCATCTGTTCGATCGAGGCGCTGGTTTCTTCCACCCCGGCGGCCTGTTCACTGGCCGCTTGCGACAGCGACTGCGCTGTGGCGCTGACTTCTTCCGAGGCACTCGCCAGCGCTTGCGCACCACCATTCACTTCGGTCACGACTTGCGAGAGCTTGCCGATCATGGCCTGCATGGCTTGCAGCACCTGCCCGGTCTCGTCCCTGGAGGGCGCTTCCATCCTGACCGTCAGATCGCCTTGCGCCAGTTGATTGGAAACTCTGACAGCCTCATGCAACGGACCGGTGATGGACAGCGTGATATACCCGGCCAGGCCGATGGAAACCAGCAGCGCGGCCAGGCCCAGCGCAAGCATGTTGCGCTGCGCTGCCGCCATGTGCTCGGCGCCGGCCTTGACGCTTTCGCTGGCGAGGGCGTTGTTGAGTTCGACCACTTTGTTCAGCGCAGCCTCGGCCTTGTTGAACAGCGGACGGGCTTCCAGGAACTGCCGGTAGAAATCGACAAACAGGGATTTTTGCGCGGCCTCGCTGCGATTGGTGGACAAACTGGTGATGGTCGCCGCGAGTTGATCGTCGGCGCGCTTCCAGTCGGCCCATTGCGCCTCAAATTGTTTCCACAGCGCGGCTTCTTCCGTGGTCTGGGGCAGGGGTTCGTAGATCTTCCAGCCAATGTCGATGTTGGTCCAGGCCTTCTTCCTCAGTTCCAGCACTCCGGCGAATTCCTTTTGCGAGTTGTAGTCGTTCTCATAGATGGCGGCCGCCAGGGTCGCGGATTTGACTGCGGTCTGGCCTTCGCTGACGATCAGCAAGCCCTGCACCGAAGGCAGCCGGTTGGCACCGATGTCGTGCATCGAGTTGCCAACCTCGCGTATCCCTACGTAGCCGGAAAACGCGACGGCGGCAAGCGCCGCCAGCATGATGAGAACCAGCGTCGCCAGCTTCCATTTGATTGCCAGGTTTTTGAACATGCTGAGACTCCTGCGAAGGTTGAAACGGCGGGACGATCACTGCGAGAACTCTGATCCCTGGGACAGTCTGGCCTGAGACGGTGCGGCTTGTCGCACCAGCGCCGGCACATCCAGAATCAGCGCCACTTCGCCGCTGCCCAGAATGGTGGAGCCGCTGATGCACCTGACTTGCGTGAACACCTTGGCCAGCGGTTTGATGACGGTCTGGAATTCCCCCAGCAACCGGTCCACGACCATGCCCACACGCTGCCCCGCGTGCTTGAGCACAACGATGTTTTCACCCCGCGTCGGCTTGCCGGGAATCTCGAAGAGTTCGCGCAGCCGGATGAAGGGCAGCACCTGACCGCGAAGGTTGGTGTAGTCGTGCCCCTCTTCGGCGGTGTAGGCGACGCACTCCTCAATCATGTCCAGCGGAATGGCAAACACGGATTTGCCCACCTCGACCAGGAAGCCGTCGATGATGGCCAGTGTCAAGGGCAGGCGTACCGTGACCGTGGTGCCCACGCCGTCAACGCTGGCAATCTCCACGGTGCCACGAAGCGCCGTGATGTTGCGCTTCACCACATCCAGGCCGACACCTCGTCCCGACAGGTTGCTGACCTTCTCGGCGGTGGAGAAACCGGGTTCGAAAATGAGGGCGTAGACCTCGGCGTCGCTCAGGTGATGGCCGGCTTCGACCAGACCGCGCTCCACCGCCTTGGCCACGATACGCTCGCGCTTGAGGCCGCCACCGTCGTCCTGCACCGTGATCACGATCGCGCCCGAATCATGGAAGGCGTTGAGTTTGAGCGTGCCCTGCGCGGGCTTGCCGCGTTCGGCGCGGACCTCCGCGCTCTCGATGCCGTGGTCCATGGAATTGCGCACCAGGTGCATCAGCGGGTCGCCAATCTTCTCCACCACGGTCTTGTCCAGTTCGGTGTCCTCACCATTGATCACGAGCCCGATCTCTTTGCCCAGCTCGCGCGAGACATCGTGCACCACGCGCTGGAAACGGCTGAACGTGGCGCCAATCTTGACCATGCGCAACTGCAGTGCGCTGTCGCGCACCTCTTCCACCAGCATGGACAGTTTGGAGGTGCTCTCCTCCAGTTCGGCGATCCTGGCCTTGTGCGCGATCAGGTTCACGCTGGCGCCAGCGATGATGAGTTCGCCCACCAGATTAATGAGTTGGTCGAGCTTGTCGGCGTCAACCCGGATGGATCGACTTTCAGCTGCGACGTTCTCCTTCACCGTCCTTTGCTTGATCAGTGCCGCCTCCACCACCTCGGGCTGTACCGACCCCTGCTCCACCAGAATCGTGCCGATGGGTTTCGCTGGCGTGTCCGCCTGCACATTCAGCGCCACATCGAGTTCCTGCGGCGTGAGGGTGCCGCAGCGCACCAGCATGTCCCCCAGACGGGCCATCTCCCCGGGTTGCTGCTGCAGCAAGCTGACGTACTCGGCGATCAGGCTGTGCGGCGGCAGGATGCGAAGCTGGCAGTCGTCGCGCACGAATTCAAACACGTTCTCGATCGTGGCCTTGTCGGCCTTGCTCTGGAAGGCGACCTCGAATCCGAGGTAACACAGCTCGGGGTCCATCTGCGCGGCGTCTGGAATCGCGTCGGTCAGGGTGGCGATGCCGCTGATGCGGCCGATCGTCTCCAGATAGCGCAGGAAGGACAGCGGGTCCATGCCGTTCTTCAGCACCTCCGTTCCGAACCGCAGCGAGATATGCCAGTGATCGGCATCCACACCCTGGCCGTCCTTGCGTGCGATGGGATCTACCTTGGGCTCGGTCAGCACCAGCGGCATCGCGGGTATGGCCTTGGGTGCGCCGAGATAACTGCGCAACTGTTCCAGCAGGGGCGCGCCTTGCTGCTCCAGGTCGGTACCGGAATGCCCGTCGCCGTCGGCCACGGCCTGGATCAGCGAACTGATGTGGTCGCAGCATGCCAGCAGCAACACCACCCACTGCTCGCTCACGCCAAGCTTGCCGGCGCGTACCCGATCCAGCACGCTTTCCACGACATGCGTGAAGGCCACGATGTGATCCAGGCTGAACAGGCCCGAAGAACCCTTGATGGTGTGGGCCGCGCGAAAAATCGCGTTCACCAATTCATCTTTCTCCTGCGCCTGTTCAACCGCGAGCAGGGCGCTCTCCATCTCTTGCAACAGTTCCCGGCTTTCGGTGACAAAAGTTTGTATGGCGTCGTCTAGATTCATGGTTGCCTCTGACTGCGTTGAATGGGCATTTCAGGTCTGTGCGGCGCGCGCCATGACCAGAGGGTCGTTGAAGAACGCCGCCAGGTTGAGCAGCTCAAACACTTCCAGCACGGCTGGGCTGTGCCCGACCAGGCGCAGTTCGCGCCGAGCCTCCTGGGCTTGCTGTTTGGCCAGCATGAGCAACTGCACACCGGCGGTATCGATCTCAGTGACGCCGGACAGGTCGATCTCCGCAGGCGCGGGCTCGGCCTGCAGAATTGCCATGAGCTCGGTCGCGCGAAAGATGCTCATCTCGCCTTCGATGCGCAACACCGAGACGTCTTTTTTGGGTGACTTTTTGGTTCTCATGGCAGACACAGTTTTTGCACCGCCATGAGCAGGTGCTCAGGCTGAAACGGTTTTACGACCCAGGCCTTGGCGCCAGCGGCCTGCCCCTCGCGTTTTTTTGATTCCTCGGACTCGGTGGTGAGCATGATGATGGGCGTGAAGCGATACGCGGGAAGCTGCTTCACCGCCTTCACGAAGCTGATGCCGTCCATGTTGGGCATGTTCACGTCGCTGATGATCAGATGCACCTTTTGCCCGGTGAGCTTGGTCAGGGCATCCTTCCCGTCGCGTCCCTCGAGCACGGCGTAGCCCGCGCCTTTGAGCGCGATCCCGACGACCTGGCGCATGGACGCCGAGTCGTCAACGATCATGATGTTTTTGGCCATGATGTCCCTCTAGAAGAAGCTGATGTCGGTACCACTCTTTTGCTCCACGCTGCCGCCGTGATGGATCACATGCTGGTCCGCCATGACGTAGGTTTTCTTCAATTCAGCCAGCAGCGCCTGCGCGTCCAGCGGCTGCAGTTCGCCGGCCTGCGCATACTGCTCGTTGTGTTCCTGCAAAAAGGCGGGCAGATGCACGATGTTGTCCTTGACGTGGTTCATGATCTGGCTGACACGGTCCTGAAACTGCAGTTGCACCAGAGCCTGCCCGACTTCATCCTTGATGCCCGCGCTTTCGTTGATGAGCAGGGTGGTGGCGCGCAGCATTGCGTCGGTGACGTGCCTGAAGTCAGTCAGAACCCGTCCTATGGACGCTTCGGCCGCGGCCACGCGCGCTTCCCTTTGTGCGACCGACTCGCGCACCACATTGCAGGTTTCAAGGATGGCATTGCTGATCACGCCTACCGTTGCGGCGATGCGCCGACCGGTGTCGCCCGACTGCGCCGAGAGCATGCGGAATTCCTTGGCCACCACGGCAAAACCGCGCCCGTGTTCGCCCGAGCGCGCAGCTTCGATCGCGGCATTGAGTGCCAGCAGATTGCTCTGCTGTGCAATCTTGGCGACGTCGCCCGCCATATCCCTGAGCTCACCGATGAAATGGTCCAGTCCCTGCACCTTCTCCAGCATCTCTGTCATGCCGCCCATGCCCGCATGTTGCGCGGCAATCACGGCTCCAAGCGCCTGTTCACTGCGGGCAAAAACCGCGACCAGTCCCTGTTCGGAGTCGTCCGTGGTCTGGGCTTCCAGGGAGGAGGTGTACACCGCCGCATCCAGCTTGTCGACGATCCCGGCGAACCGCTCGGACAGGGATGTGATGGCGCTCTCCATCTGCTCGCGCGACGACTCGATGTGGCCGCCCCAAACCGGCGCCAATGCTTCGCCAAATTGCTGCTGGCCTTCGAGGTAGCTCTGGATCGCCGCGTCTGCCGCCGCCTGCCGGCCCGCCAACTGCCAACCCAGCGAAGCGCCGGCCGCGAGCAGCAACACCGCCGCTGCGGCTGCGGTCCAGGTGAGACCGCCCACCAGCAGCACGGCCGCGGCGCCACCCAGCCCCAACAGCGCCGGATAGTATTTTTGCGCGAGCACTGGAGTCATGCTTTCGCTCCATTGCCAGGCGATGTCGTCACGAGACCGGAAATGATGGGCAGCAGTTCGGCAACAAAGTCGGCTTTGCCGACAAAGGCCAAAGCGCCAACGTTGCGGGCGGCTTCGCGGTAAGCGGTGCTGTCATGCATGGACAGAAAAACGATGCGGGGCGCCTGCGGCCAGGACTGCATGCTGCGAGCAACGTCCAGACCGTTCATGTGCGGCATGGCAACATCAAGCAACATCAGATCGGGGCGGAGCGTTTTCGCCAGTTCCAGCGCCTCGAGCCCGTCCCTCGCTTCTCCCACCACCCTCGCCTGCGCCACCGTGGCCAGGAATTGCCGGATAGAGGCCAGAAAGGTCGGGTTGTCGTCGACCAGCATGATGCTGATCATTGGCGACCACCCCTTGTCGGCATGGGGGTCAGCACCCCGAATCCGGGCAGCGCGCCAACGGGTAGGAAAAACCGGCTCGCATTCATGAACCCGACTTTAGGCAGGGCCGCAGCAAAGCGAAATCCGGCCAACACCTGAGTTGGACCCGGGAAACACCTGAGCCGATTGGCGCGGCGTGGGAGAAGTCCGCTAAACCCTGCCCGTATCGGCCCTGAACGTCACGGCGAAGCTGGCCCCCGGACCCGGCTCCACGGCGAGCGTGCCGCCGATCTGCCGAACCAGATCCGACACCAGTTGCAGCCCCAGCGACTGGCCCATCCGGGCCTCGAAATCAACACCCAGCCCGACGCCGTTGTCGCTCACCCGGAGGCACCACTGCGCAACTGTGTCCGTGACCAGAGACAGGGCTTGAAGCTGGATCCGGATCTCGCCTTTGCGCCCCCCGCGAAACCCGTGCTTGAGCGCATTCGAGAGCAGCTCGTTGACCAGCAACCCGCAGGGTGTGGCCTGGTCCATACTGACCGTGACCGCCTGCAGATCGAGCTGCAGGCGCACGCCGCCACTGGCGCTGGCCTGGGCGCGAAAGGCCTCGGTGGCAAGTCGCTTGATGTAGTCCCCCAGATCGACCGAGGCGAAGGTACCACTGCGGTACAGCAGTTCGTGCAATAAGCCCATGGAGCGGATGCGCCCCTGCATGTCCTGCAACATGGAGCGGGCCTCGAGATGGGAACTGCGCGCGGCCTCCAGCCGCAACAGGCTGGTGATGACCTGAAGGTTGTTCTTCACCCGGTGGTGCACTTCATTGAGCAGCGCCACCTTGTCGCGCAATGATTCCTCGATCGTGTTCTGCGCCTGCTTGCGTTCGCTGATGTCGATCAGCGTGCTGACCATGCCCAGCGTGTTGCCCTGTCCGTCGGTAATGGCCATGGAGTTGTTCAGCACCGTGACGACGCTGGCGTCCTTGCGGCGCAGGCGGTGCTCGTAATTGACAATGCGCCCGCCGTCAGGCAACTCCTGATGCGCCGGCAATGCCACAGCCGGGTCCGCATCGACATCTGAAATGCTCAGGCGCAGCAGTTCCTCGCGCGTGTAGCGCAGCAGCTCCAAACCCGCAACATTGGTGTCGATGAAGTGCTTGGCATGGTCGAAGACATAGATGGCCGCCACCGATCGATCGAAGATGCCACGGTATTTTTCCTCGCTCTGGCGCAGCGCCAGCTCGGCTCTCCTTTGCTCGGTGATGTCGCGCATGACCACTTGGGTCGCCCGTTGACCATCGTAAAGTATGGACTTGCCCTGGATTTCGACATCCATGGTCTTCCCATCAAGCCGCAGAAACCGCTCCTCGTTCAATGGGGGGTCTATGCCCTCTTCCTCGCTGCGCTTCACCCGCGCAATCACTGTCGCGCGATCGTCAGGGTGAACAAGGCCCAGGATGGGTTTGCCCACAATGTCCTGCGCCTCAATGGCGCCAAACATCCTGAGCGCGGCAGGGTTGAAATAGAGAATCTTCCCGGCACGATGCACTGCAAAGGCCACAGGCGTCCACTCGATCAAGGTGCGAAAACGGAGCTCGCTCTCGTGTAGCAGGGACTCACGCTGTTGCAGCGTTCCCAGCAGGTGATTGAAGCCGCCGACGAGAGCGCCGATTTCATCGTTTGTTGCAACCGGCAGGGCGCGGGGGAACTGCTCGCTCTGGGGCAAGGCGGCAAGCACTTGGGCGGTGTTGCTCAGCGGCGCCAGTTGGCGCCGCACCAGCCACCAGGTCAGGGCGGCGGCCAACAGGCTGACCAAGCAGGCAGCCCACAGCAACGTCTGCTCAATCTGGTCCAGCGGGGCCATGGCCTCCGCTGTGGGTAGCAACACCAGCAGGTACCAGTCGGCTGTGGGGATCCCCTTGGCCGAGGCCAGCGCCGCTACGCCGCCCGGCGTGACCGCGACACCCGAACCTTCATAGCCCGCGATAAAACGGTCGGCCAGCGGGATCCTGCCCGGGCCCGGCAACGTCTCCATGATGCGGCTCTTGTCCGTGGCGGTCACCACCAGACGGTGCCTCTTTTCGACGATCAGATAGCCGCCAGTTGTGCCGTAGGTGTTGCCAGTGATGCGGTCCAGGAAATTGGCTTTGCCCAGGTTGACGATTCCCGCCAGGGCGCCGACAACGTGGCCCTGAGGGTCGCGAATAGGCGCGGCCAGGGAAAAAACCGGCACCTTCTGCCCCTTGCTCAGGACCGGCTGACCAACCGATGCCTGCCCGCCCTGAAGCGCCGCAATCATGTAATCCCGGTCCGCCACATTCTGGCCAATCCGTTCCGCCACAAGCGGCACGGTGGTGATCAGCGTGCCGTCGAGTCCGGTGACGAATGCGCCCCCGTTGAACATGCGTCGCAAGGAATCACGCTGCTCCAGGAACGCCTGCAGCTTCACCCTGTCGCGCCACACCGCGGGGGAGACCATTGCGGCAATCTCTGCCAGCGCCTTCAAGCGGTCAGCCAGTTCCTGCTCCACCTCGGCAGCGACGATGGTGGCGGTGGAGAACTGTTGCTGTTGCGCCAGCTCCTGCACATCCTGACGCAGCACGCGGTTGGCAAAGAGCGCCAGCGACCCGACACTGAGCACGAAGATACCGAGCATCAATACCGTCATCTGCGCCTTGATGGAGCGCCAGCGCAAAAAGTTGAAGTTCATGTGTCAGACGACACCAGGCCGGCGCGCACGGCATAGCGCACCAACCCCGCCACTTCATGGATGTCGAGCTGTTTCATCAACTGGCTGCGATGCGACTCGACCGTCTTTGCCGACAGATCCAGCCGACGCGCAATTTCCTTGCTGCTGTGACCCTCCGCGATGAGTTGTAATACCTCGCGCTGGCGCGGCGTCAGCACGGCCTCACTCTGGTCGTCGCCGCGCAGTCGCTGCACATAATCGCTGACCACCCCCCGGGACACGGGCGGGCTGAGATAGGTGTCCCCGCGCAGCACCGCCTTGAGCGCGAGCTCCAGCTCCAGCGGCGCAGAGTCCTTGAGCAGGTAGGCGGCGGCTCCATGACGCAACGCCTGACGCACGTACTCTTCGTTGTGGTGCATGGAGAGAATGAGCACGCCAATGTCCGGCCACTCCTTGCTCATCCGCGCTGTGGCCTCCAGACCGTTGAGTCCGGGCATGGCAATGTCCATCAGGACCAGTCGGGGGTGCAACTCTGCCACCAGGGCCAGCAGGGCCAAGCCATCATGCGCTTCGCCCACGACCTGCATCCCGGGAATCGATTCGAGCAGCTTGCACAGGCCCGCGCGCACCAGGGTGTGGTCGTCTGCCAGCACGATCCGAACCGGCTTCACGTGCTCTCCTCATGGGCGCGCCAGGGGCAGTACAGCCTCAACTTCGTTCCCTGCCCGGCTGCGGATTCGATCTCGAGTTGCCCACCGATCAGGGTGGCCCGCTCCTGCATGCCAAGCACGCCCAGACTGCCGCCCGCATTTGCGCGTCCGCGCATGGCCGCCACATCGAAGCCGCAACCATCGTCCCGCACTTCCATCACCAATTTATCGTCCTCTCGCTTCAGTGTGATGGCCACGTCGCGGGCCTGGGCGTGGCGCGCGATATTGGTCAACGCCTCCTGCACGATGCGAAAACACGCGGTCTCGATGTCGGGAGCGAGCCGGGACAGACCGCGCTCGTGGTGGCAATGAACAACCAGGCCACTGCGGGTTGCACCTTGTTCCGCGATCCACTGCAGGGCCGGGGCCAATCCCAGGTCGTCCAGCAGGGACGGGCGCAGTCCCGTCGCCAGGCTGCGCACCTGTTGCAGCGTGCTCTCCACGATGCGAATGCTGTCCGCAGTCAGCTCCCTGCGGGACTCGCCCTGGACGCGCTCGCTCAGTTGCAGGTTGATCTTGATGGCTGTCAGCGACTGGCCGAGTTCGTCATGCAACTCGATCGCGACGCGTCGGCGCTCCGCCTCCTGCGCCTCCAGCACGCGCCGGGACAGTGCCTTCAACTGGCGCGTCACCGTGATCAGTTTGGCCTCTGACTGGTGCTTGTAGAGCGCCATCTCGAGCACGGTGCGCAGTTCGCGCTCGGCGAACGGCTTGAGAACGTAGCCGAAGGGTTCGCTCAGTTTGGCGCGGGCAAGAATGTCATCTGCGGAATAGGCCGTGAGGAACACCACCGGCAACGCGTATTGGCTGCGGATGATGTGGGCCGCGACGATGCCGTCCATCGGGCCAGCCAGTTGGATGTCCATCAGCACCAGGTCCGGGCGCTGTTGCTGCACGAGCTCGATGGCTCGCTCACCGCTGGTCGCTGTGCCCACAGGCTCGTATCCCAGGCCCATCAATTGCTGTTCGATGTCGCGCGCGACGATAAGCTCGTCTTCGACCACGAGAATCTTTGGCTTGACAACGGCTACTGGCATCGGTCACCCCTGTTGGCGCAGTTACGGTTTTGAGTGTAGCGGGTTATCGCTGCGCACTGGATCGGTGCTGCCCGTCCAACATCGGCTCCAATCAGGCCTCCATTCATCGCGCCGTGCCGCCGTCCTTCGCGTCCATACGCAGTTCGTCTCAAGCAGCGTGCAATCGCGGAACGTCGAATCTACATTTGCTTCAACAGGCCGTTCGGGTCTGGTTTTTACGGAGAATGAAGATGTCTTACCGTTCCAAGTATTTGCCGAAAGTCGCCCCCATGACCGCTGCGATCGCGATCACTTTTTGTATCCAGGGCCTGCTGCTGGCCGGCTTTGACCATATGGCGCGCGAATCCCGCACCAGCACCGATGCGGGTCAGCTGGCATCGACCCCCATCCCCGCCATCGTGGCGCCAGTGCAGAGCTGACATTCATGCTCACGCTTGTCGGTTGGCTGTTGTTGTTTGTTTTGTGCTGGCCCTTGGCGTTGCTGGCGCTCGCCCTGTGGCCGCTGCTTTGGCTGATGTCGCTGCCGTTTCGCCTGGTCGGCATCACCTTCGACGCCTTGTTCGCCCTGCTCAAGGCCGTCCTGTTCCTGCCCGCCAGAATCCTCGGCTATCGCAATCGATATTGAATCCCGGTGGGCAAAGGCGCCGCGGCGGCGATCAATAGGTTTCCAGGTGCAACCGTCCCTGCGCTTTCAGCATGGCGCCCACGGTCTCCCAGTGCAGTCCCGCCTGCTGTGCCACATCGCGCAGCGCCTGCACGACGCCCTCCTCCATGCTCTTGAGGCCACACACGAAGAAGAAGCTGTTCGGATCTTCGAGCAAAGCGCGCAAATCAGCCGCGCGTTCGCGCATCACGTCCTGCACGTAGCGCTTGGGTTGATCTGGCGTGCGCGAAAACGCAAAGTTGATGTCGATGAAATCCCGGGGCAGGTTTTGCAGCGGGCCGAAGTAGGGCAGATCTTCCTTGGTGCGGGCGCCGAAAAAAAGCATCAGTTTTCCGCCTTCGAACTTGCCCGACTGGCGCAGCCGGCGCCGCCATTCGGTCATCGCACGCATGGGGGCACTGCCGGTGCCGGTGCAGATCATCACGATGTTGGAGCGCGGATGATTGGGCATCAGGAAGCTCGCGCCAAAAGGCCCGATCACCTGAACCTTGTCGCCCACCCGGAGGTCGCACATGTAGTTGGAAGCGACGCCGCGCACCGGCTGGCCGTGATGGTCCTGCAGCACGCGTTTCACGGTCAGCGAAAGGTTGTTGTAGCCGGGGCGTTCGCCGTTGCGCGGACTGGCAATGGAGTACTGACGCGGATGGTGAGCGCGGCCCTGGGAATCTGCGCCGGGCGGCACGATGCCGATGGACTGGCCCTCAAGCACGGGAAACGGCAGGGCACCGAAATCAAGCACGATGTGGTGCGTGTCGTAGTCGCGTCCCAATGCCGTGACGCGCACATTTCCCGCCACCGTGGCGGTGATGAATTTATGCTCCGCCTTCGGACCGTACAGGTGGGTGTAAGCGTGTGCCGCTGACCACGGCGGCGTGGTGCTGCCGAAAGAGGACGTCTGGAGCGACGTGTCACTGGTCGCGTAATTTGGCAGACCGGCATTCTCGGGCGCGCTCGCTGGCAACACTTCCTGCGTCACGCCGGCATCGGCCAGTTGTTCTGGCGTCAAGCCGGCGGGCAACTCATCCCAAAGCAGTTGCTCGTTCAGCGTGTAGGCATTCAGCCGTGGCACGGTGCGCCAGTTGTCGATCGCGCCAGTCGGACAGGGCGAAATGCAGGCCATGCACGAGTCACACTTTTGCGCATCGACCACGTAATTGCGCGCGTCATGGGTGATGGCCTTGAGCGGGCAAATGGCTTCGCAGGTGTTGCAGCGAATGCAGATCTCGGGATCGATCAGGTGCTGCTGAAGGCTCAAGGTTTCGGTCATGGCGATTCAGTTGAAACGGACGTACTCGAAATCCGCAGGCTGGCGATTGATGCCCATCACCGGCGGCGCAATCCAGTTGGAAAACTTGCCCGGTTCAACCACCCGGCCCATCAGGCTGGCGACGAAGGCGTGGTCGGTCTCGCTGGGCAACCACTGGTCGACATGTGCAGCCCATTCCGCCTCGGACAGAACCCGCCCTTCGGGCGAGACTTTGACGCTGGCGAGGTTGCCGATGTTGCGGTGGAAGGCCTTGTGCGGCGCCTTCAGTTTGAACGGGATGCCGGTCTTTTCGATTACCTTGTTCCAGCGTCCGACGCCGCCCACAGAGTCCACGATGTAGTCGTCGCGCAGCACTTCGTTCAAGGCGTTTAGCATGGGCACTTCCTTGTCCACGAGTTGCCCGCCCTGCACCGCCAGCACCTTGTAGGTTGCTCCTTTGAGCAGGTGGTCATCCAGGCGCTTGCCTTCCTCAAACCGGCCCTTCAATCCGGTAGTGTAGAAGGTGGCGGCATTGCTTGATTCGTCCGCGCCAAACAGGTCGATGGTGACGCTGAAGTGGAAATTCAGGTAGCGCTGGATGGTGGGCAGGTCGATCACGCCGGCCGCGCGCAGCTTGCCGACATCGTCGGTCTTGAGTTCGTTCATGGCAGCGCAGGTGCGGCTGATGATGCGCGAGATGCCGCTCTCGCCGACAAACATGTGGTGGGCTTCTTCGGTCAGCATGAATTTGGTGGTGCGCGCCAACGGATCGAAGCTGGACTCGGCCAGCGCGCACAACTGAAACTTGCCATCGCGGTCGGTGAAATAGGTGAACATGAAGAAGCTCAGCCAGTCCGGCGTTTCTTCATTGAAGGCCTGCAGGATGCGCGGATTGTCTTGCTGGCCGCTGCGCCGCTGCAGCAGCGCCTCGCCTTCCTCGCGGCCGTCGCGGCCGAAGTATTTGTGCAGCAGATACACCATGGCCCACAGGTGACGGCCTTCTTCCACGTTCACCTGGAACAGGTTGCGCAAGTCGTACTGGCTGGGACAGGTCAGGCCCAGGTGGCGCTGCTGTTCGACTGAGGCCGGCTCGGTGTCGCCCTGCGTGACGATGATGCGGCGCAGGTTGGCGCGGTACTCTCCCGGAATGTCCTGCCACGCATCTTCGCCCAGGTGATCGCCGAAGTGGATCTTGCGGTCTTTTTCGGCCGGGTTCAGGAAGATGCCCCAGCGGTAGTCAGGCATCTTGACATGGCCGAACTGCGCCCAACCCTGCGGATCGACGCTGACGGCGGTGCGCAGATAGACATCGAAGTTCTGCGAGTGGTCCGGGCCCATGTCGCCCCACCACTTCAGGTAATTGGGTTGCCACTGCTCAAGCGCGCGTTGCAGCGCGCGGTCCTCGCTCAGGTTGACGTTGTTGGGAATCTTGTCGGTGTAGTTGATGGTGGTCATGGATAGCTCCTGTGCGATATTTAAACGTCGAACTCGCTCACACGCGGCTCCAGTCAAAGACGGCCTTGTCGCCCTTGCCATAGACCTTGAGCGCGCCCTTTTCGCCGACGGCGCTGGGGCGCTGGAAGATCCAGTTCTGCCAGGCGGTGAGGCGACCGAAAATTCGCGTGAACATGTTCTCCGGGCCGTTGAAGCGCAGGTTGGCTTCCAGGCCGGTCAGTGCGTCCGGCGACATGGCCACGCGTTCTTCGACGGCGATGCGTACTTCATCCTCCCAGTCGATGTCATCGGGGTTGCTGGTGATCAGACCCAGGGCAAATGCAGCGTCGGCGTCGAGTGCCTGGCCCAAGCGGGCGCGCACGGCGCTCAATGCGGGCTGCTCGTCGTAAAAGCGGCGGCCGAGGCGGCTTTGTCCAGTGATCATGGGGTAGAGCGCGAAGTTGGCCTCGCTCACGCCAATAGTGGGCGAGCGCGCGTCATCGTCCGGCAGCATCAACTGGTAGCTGCGGTCGCACGCCAGTGCCAGTTCCAACAAGGTGCCGGCGAAGCAGGAACCCGGTTCAATCAGCGCGAACAGGCTACGCGAAGACACATCCAGTCGGCTGAAGGTGCGGCGCAGCAGTCCGATAGTTTCGCGCACCAGCCAGTGCCCCTGATGCTGCAGCAGTGTGGCGTCCAGCGCCAACGCGGCAGCGCTGTCCCCCGTGGTCCGGATCAACCACGTGCCGATGCTGGTCTCGTGGGTGCGCATTTGCAGGATGGCGTCTTCCAGCTCCCGCGCCATGGCCAGTGGGTACCAGTCTGCGCCTGCCGCGTCGATCCCGGCGATGTCGCCCGGTTGCGATCCCGCGGGCCCTTTCACCGTGAAACTGGCGCTGCGCTTGGCACGGTCGATTTCCACGCTCACGTGCGAATAGCGCAGGGCGTCGGCTTCGATCACGCGTTGCAGCGGCGCCAGTGCCACGCCTCTGGTGTTGGCCGGGCGATCGCTTTGCGCGGCAAGCGCGAGCGCACGCTCCTGCACCTTCTGGGCGAACACTGCAGGCTTGGCAACCGCATCCACGAGACGCCAGGCGACCGCCTTGTCACCGCGCACACCTTCCACGCTGGTGCAGAACAGGTCGGCCAGGTCGTGTCTGACGTGTCGCTTGTCGGTGATGCGGGTCAGGCCGCCGGTGCCCGGCAGCACACCCAGCAAGGGCACCTCGGGCAGGCTCACGGCGGAGGAGCGGTCATCGACCAGGATGATTTCATCGCAGGCCAGCGCCAGTTCGTAACCGCCACCTGCACAGGCGCCGTTTACGGCAGCGAGGAATTTCAATCCGCTGTGGGTGGACGAGTCTTCCAGGCCGTTGCGGGTCTCGTTGGTGAACTTGCAGAAGTTCACTTTCCAGGCATGACTGGAAACACCCAGCATGAAGATATTCGCGCCCGAGCAAAACACTTTCTCTTTCGCGCTCGTCAGGACCACCGTACGCACTTCGGGATGCTCAAAACGGATGCGCGAAACAGCATCGTTCAACTCGATGTCGACACCCAGGTCATAGCTGTTGAGCTTGAGCTTGTAGCCCGGACGCAGGCCGGCGTTTTCGTCAAAATCGGCCTTCAGTGTGGCCACCGGGCCATCGAAGCTCATGCTCCAGTGTTTGTACCGGGAGGGATGCGTCTGGTATTCGACGCGATCGCTAGTGGTCATCGGGACTTCTCCTTCACCCAAGGCAAAAAAGTGCATGGATTAAAACAAAACAAGCATCATATTGCATATTATAGGAGGATATATATTGCACTTTTTGCATGTCAGCAATTCCCTTTGCTTTTTGATGGTATTCCCCTGATGCGCCGTGGTGGTGGTCTCTGGTTTGGTTTGGCTTGGCTATGCCGGCAGCTGCAGCACTTGGCGCACCATCTGCCGCAACACCATGAAGCTGGGCTCCAGTTCCTGCGCGCTGGTGTCAATCCTGAACTGCGCCTTGGAATAGAAGGCGGCGCGCCCCGCGAGAATACCTTTCAGATCTTCCATGGCTTCCTTGCTCGCCGCCATGGGGCGCAAGTCCCCCTGCGCCGTGACACGCTTCATGTGGTCTTCAGGATCTGCCTGCAACCATACGGTGGTGCAGTGTGCCAACAGCAAATTGAAAGTGGCAGCATCCGACACCAGACCGCCGGGCGTGGCGATCACCGCCTCCGGGTAGATCTGGATCGCTTCTTCGAGCGCACGCCGCTCGTAACGGCGATAGGCATTGACTCCATACAAGGCCTGGATTTCGGCAACGCTGCAGCCGGCGAACTTTTCGATCTCGCCACTCAGTTCCACAAAGGGAAATCCCAGGTCATCGGCCAGCAATCGGCCTAGCGTGGACTTGCCGGCGCCGCGCAGACCGATCAGCGCCACGCGAGAACTGTGCGTTGCGTTGTCCCCGCCCGTGCCCAGCATTTCACCGATCGCCACGCGCACGCGCTGCAGCGTGGCATCGTCGCGGTGCTCAAGAAGTTCCCTGATCAACAGCCACTCGGGCGAAGACGTGGTCACATCGCCAATGAGTTCGCCCAGGGAACATTGCAACGCACTGGCCACCTGCAGCAGCACCAGAATGGAGGCATTGCCGACGCCATATTCCAGATTGGCCAGGTGCCGCTCGGAGACGTCCGCCGCCAGCGCCGTGGCCCGCCGCGTCATGCCGCGACGGGCGCGCAGGCCCCGCACCCGATCGCCCAAAGCCGCGAGAAAAGGATTCTTGCTTTCAGCCGGAAGTGCTTCGTGGGCAGGTGAATCCGGGATCTCGCCGGTCTCAAGTTCCGTTGGATGCGGAGGCGGTCTTCTTTGCGTTGAGAGTGAAGGCATATTTGCGATCGAGTGTCGAATTGCTGGCTGGAAAGATGGTGCGACTGTCAAACGCCGAGATAGGCTGGCAAGGCCGCGCTGTCTGCCACTTCGGCGGCACTACCGCTTAATACGACCTGGCCCTTTTGCAATACCACAGCCCGATCTGCCTGCCTCAGCACCTTGCGGTAGTCCCGGTCCACAATGAGCGTGGCGATGCCGCTGGCGCGAATTTCGCCGATCACGCGCCAGATCTCGGTCACGATTTGGGGGGCCAGGCCTTCGGTGGCTTCGTCCAGCACGATCAGTTCCGGATGCGTCATCAGCGCGCGCCCGATGGCCACCATCTGCTGCTCGCCGCCGGAGATTTGTGCGCCCAGATGGGACATCCGCTCCTGCAGCCGAGGAAAGATTTGCAGCACTCGCTCCAGGGGCCAGTCATGGCGTCCGTCGCGCCCACTGCGCGCGGCCATGATCAGGTTCTCCCGCACCGACAAATTCGGGAACACGCCGCGGCCCTCCGGCACGTAGGCAACGCCCAAGCGCGCCACCTGGTGCGGTTTGAATCTCAAAGTGTCTTGTCCCAATACGAAGAAGCGGCCCTCGCGCTGCGCCACATGCCCTAGCAACGTGCGAATCAGCGTGCTCTTGCCCATGCCGTTGCGACCCAGCAGACCGACGGTCTGACCCCGGCCGATCTGCAGGTTCACACTGTGCAGCACGTGGCTTGAACCGTACCAGGCGTGCACACCGCGAGCGTCGATGATCAGGTCCGCCATATCAGTTCTCTCCCAGATATGCCACCCGTACCTGCGGGCTGTTGCGCACAAAATCGGGCGTGCCCGAAGCAATCACAGCGCCGTTGACCATGACGGTGATGCGGTCGGAGATACGGAACACCGCGTCCATATCGTGCTCTACCAGCAGGATCGCATGGCTGGCTTTCAGCCCTGCCAGCAATGCCAGCATGCGCTCCGTTTCCCCCGCACCCATGCCGGCCAGCGGCTCGTCCAGCAGCAGCACTTCGGGCTGGGTGGCCAGGCACATGGCAATTTCCAATTGACGCTTCTGACCGTGCGACAGCAAGCCGGCCTGCAACTCCCGCAGATCGGTCATGCCGGCGCGCTCGACGCAGTCCTGCGCAGTGGCGCCGGTGGTCACGCACTTTTGCGCGTCCTGCCACCATGCCCAAGGCTTTTGCGTTCGCGCCTGAGCGGCGAGGCGGCAGTTCTCGTAGACGGTGAAGCTGGGATAGATGGTGTTGTGCTGGTAGCTGCGCCCCAGCCCGGCACGCGAACGCCTTGGCTGCGACCAGCGGGTGACGTCCTCGCCCATCAATTCGACGTGACCACTTGAGGGCGCGAGCTCACCCGACAACAGATTGATGAGCGTGGATTTGCCCGCGCCATTGGTGCCGATCACCGCGTGCACCGCTCCGCGCTCCAGTTCCAGCGACACGCGGTCCACGGCGACCAAGCCGCCCCAGCGCCGGCACAGCGCCTGGGCGCGCAACAGCACCTCAGGTGGCTTCATCGGACGCTCCTCGTGCAGCTTCTCTGCGTCCTCGGACGCCGTGCCGAAGCAGGCGCGCCGCCAACTGTCGGGGCACGCCCACGAGCCCGCGCGGCAGCAAGGCCACACTGGCAATAATGGTCAGGCCCAGGCCCAGGTGCCAATGCTTGGCGAAGTCGCCAAAAACGGCTTCAGACTTGAAGAATTCCTGCAGCAAGGCAAAGGCGAAGGCGCCCAGCACCGCCCCACGCAGGTGGCCCAGACCCCCCAGAATGATCATGATCAGCACTTCGCCCGACAAGTGCCAACTCATGAGCTCGGGATTGACAAAGCCATCTTTCACCGCAAACAGCATGCCCGCCAAACCGGCGATGCCACCGGATAGGACGAAGGCCGCCAGTTTGTACGGATAGGTGGAAAAACCGGCGGCGCGCATGCGCTTCTCGTTCACGCGGATGCCGGCCAGAGCACGGCCAAAGCGCGACCGCAACAGCAGGGCGAGGAACCCGAACACGACGATCAGGCAGGCGAGTGTGAAACCGTACAGCAGCAGCGGACGGTCCAGGTCCAGCAGCGCGCCCAGCACCGGCTTGTTGCTCAAATAGATGCCGTCAGTGCCGCCGCCCAGCGGTGTGTCATGCACGAGGTAAAAGGCCATCTGGGAAAAGGCCAGGGTCACCATGATGAAGTACACGCCCTGGGTACGCAGCGACAGCGCACCGACGAA
Organism: uncultured beta proteobacterium; assembly: GCA_903832285.1. GTDB lineage: Bacteria > Pseudomonadota > Gammaproteobacteria > Burkholderiales > Burkholderiaceae_C > CAIKVZ01. The sequence continues at coordinate 18,364 of CAILAY010000028.1, forward strand.
CAGCGCATACGTGCCGGCCGCAAAGACACACGCCGGCATCAGCCACCACAACGATGCGGGCGCGTCCTGCGGGGACAGCAGCACGGTGGCATAGGCCCCGACGCCGAAAAACGCCGCCTGCCCAAAGCACACCAGTCCGGTGCTGCCCACGAGCAACTCCAGGCTGAGCGCAAAAATGCATAACACCATGATCTTGGTGATCCGGTCAATGCCGTAGGGTTCTGCGATCAATGGAAACAGCGCCAGTGCCGCGAACATGAGGGCGACGAAAAGAAATTTGGATCGGTTCATGCTGCAGTCACGGCTTAACCGGCCCGAAACAGGCCGTGGGGTCGCCACAACAAGATCAACGCCATCAGTACATAGACCAGAACGCCGGAAGCTTGTGGCAGCAGCACCTTGCCGAAGGTGTCCACGACCCCGATCAGCAGCGCCGCCAGCAGCGCGCCCCGAATGGAGCCGATGCCGCCGATCACGACCACCACGAAGCAGATGATGAGCACGGTATTGCCCATGCCCGGATAGACCGAGGACACGGGCGCAGCAATCATTCCCGCGAATGCCGCGATCGCAACCCCCGCCGCGAACACAATCCGGTACAGGAACTTGATGTCGATGCCCAGCGACTGCACCATTTCGCGGTTGCTGCTGCCGGCGCGAATCATCATGCCCAGCCGTGTTCGCGTCAGCACAAAGTACATCAGAAACGCCAAGACCAGACAGACCCCCGAAATGAAGAGCCGGTACACCGGATAGGTCATCAGGTCGCCAAGCGCGATGGTGCCCGACAGGAAGTCCGGTGGCGCCACACCGTGCACTTCGTCGCCCACCAACAGACTGCGCAACTCCTCGAACACCAGGATCAGTCCATAGGTCATAAGCACTTGCTGCAGGTGTTCACGCTCGTAAAGAAAACTGAAGAACGCCCACTCCAGCAGGTAGCCCAGAAACACGGACAACACCAGGCCAAGCAACAGCGTCGCGAAGAAGCCGCCGCCAAAACTTGCGCCCACGATCGGCGCCAGGGCATAGGCCATGTAAGCGCCGATCATGTAGAAGCTGCCGTGTGCCAGGTTGATGACGCCCATGATGCCGAAGATCAGCGTCAACCCCGAGGCCACCAAGAACAGCAGCAAGCCATACTGCAGCGCGTTCAGGCACTGGATCAGGAAAGTGGCGAAGTCCATACCCAAGCGCGAGCAGACTGCACTACATCTTGCAGCCGCGTGCCGGGTCGGCCAACGCCTTGCTGGCCACACCGATCAGTTTGTTCTCCTTGCCCACAACCTGGCGCAGATAGATGTCCTGCACCGGGTTGTGCGCCCTGGACAAAGTGAAGGCACCGCGTGGACTGTCGATCCTTGCCTTTTCCACGGCCGCGGCAAATTCGGCTTGCTTGCCGGTGTCGCCTTTGGCTGCCGCCAGACCTATGCCCAGAATTTGCGCCGCGTCATAGCCCTGCACCGCATACACATCGGGCTGAAGCTTATAGGTCTTGGCGTAGGACAGGCGGAACGTGGCGTCACGCGGAACGCTCAGGCTGTCGGCATAGTGCAGCGTCGTGAACAGGCCGCTGGCTGCTTCGCCTTGCGCCTCCAGCGTGCCATCGGTGGTGAAGCCTGCGGCGTACAACGGAATGGTTTTCTTCAGTCCCGCGCCCGCATAGTCCTTGACAAACTTCACCGCGCCGCCGCCGGCGAAGAAGGTGTAGACGGCATCCGGCTTGGTCGCTGCGATCTCGGTCAGCAGCGCCTGGAACTCGACATTTGGAAACGGCAGATTCAATTCCTTTACCACCTGGCCGCCGCCTTTCTCGAACGCTTCCTTGAAGCCACGCACCGACTCATCGCCCGCCGCGTACTTCCAGGTGATGGTGACGACCTTCTTGTACCCCTTCTTGGCCACCACCTCACCCATGGCGTAGCCGGGCTGCCAATTGGTGAAGCTGCTACGGAAAATATTTGGCGCGCACATGCTGCCGGTGACGGCGTCGGCGCCCGCGTTGGGTACGATCAACAGGGTGCCCGTGTCCTTTGCCACCTTGGCCATGGCCATCGCTACGCCGGAATGCACCGAGCCCACCAGCACATCGACGTGGTCACGCTTGACCAGTTTGTTCACGTTGTCCGTCGCCTTGGACGGATCGGACTCGTCGTCCACCTTGACGTACTCAACTTCGCGCCCGGCGATCTTTCCACCCTGCTCGGTGACATAGAGGCGAAAGCCATTCTCGATGGCCGTGCCAAGGGAGGCATAAGTGCCGGTATAGGGCAGCATCAGCCCGACCTTGAGTTTGGGCGCGCCTTGGCCCATGGCCAGTGGTGCTGCGATGGCGCAAGCTGCAACGAGGGTGATTCGAACAAAGTTCATGGTGTGTCTCCTGGGTTGTGGTGGTAAAAAAAATCCGTGATGGCGCTGATCAGCCGCTGCGGCTGGTCACGGTGCGGCGAATGGCCACACCCGGTCAACTCGAGCAATTCGGTTTGCGGCAGGCAGTTGGAGATGCCGTAAATCTGTTTCATTGTCCCGTATTCATCGTCCCGACCCTGCACCGCAAGCAGCGGACAGCGGATGGAGCCAATTTCTGCCTCGATCGACCAGTCCCGGAATTCGGGATCAAGCCAAATGCGGTTCCAGCCCCAAAAGGCCGAATCCGGATTCTCGTGGTAACTCACCAGGCGCTGCCGCAGGTCGTGTTCCAGGTAGGCGCTGCGAGCGCGCTCGATGCTGGCGACCGACAGATCTTCCACCAGAATGTGCGGCGCGAGCACGATGGCGCCCGCAATGCGATCCGGAAAGCGCGCTGCGTACAGGAGTGCGATGGACGCGCCGTCGCTGTGTCCGAGCAACCAGGGCGGTTCGGACAGCGTGTCCAGGCGGAGCGCGTCAAACAAGGCGGGCAGCACTTCGTACGCCTGACGGTGCATGAAGTCCGGGCCCCATGTTTCGTCGGCGCCGCGAGCTGTGGAGCGACCGTAGCCGGGGCGTGAATACACCAGCGCGCGGCAACCCGTGGCAGCACAGAGTTGCTGTGGAAAAGTCTTCCACATCGCCAGTGAACCCAGGCCTTCATGCAGAAACACCAGCAACGGTGCGGACGATCTTTCGCTCGCGATCCACTGGACCTCGATGCGCACCGCGCGACCCCGCCAGTCGATCTCGACAAAGTACGGCGCTTCGCTCACCGTGGCCCTGCATCGCGTTCGCGCAGTTTGAAGCGCTGAATCTTCCCAGTGGCGGTCTTGGGCAGTTCGGTGATGAATTCAATCAGCCGTGGATATTTGTAGGGCGCGAGCCGGTCCTTGACGAAGGTCTTGAGTTCGTCCCCGCTGGCCTGTGCGCCGTCTTTGAGCACGACGTAGGCTTTCGTCTTGGTCAGACCCTCGGCGTCGATCAGTCCAATGACGGCTGCCTCCAGCACAGCCGGGTGCTGCACGAGCGTGGCTTCGACTTCAAACGGGGAAACATAGATGCCGCTGACCTTGAGCATGTCGTCGCTGCGACCGCTGTAGGTGAAACTGCCGTCGCTGTTGCGCACATACTTGTCGCCGCTCTTGGTCCAGCCGCCCTGGAAAGTTTCGCGCGTCTTGTCCCGATTGCCCCAGTACATCAGGGCACTGGACAGACCCTGAATGTAGAGGTCGCCGATTTCACCGTCTGCCACCTGACGGTTGTCGTCGTCGCGCAATTCAATGGTGTATCCGGGCACCGGCCAACCTGTCGTGCCATACCGTACCTGGCCCGGACGATTCGACAGGAAAATGTGCAGCATCTCGGTGGAACCAATGCCGTCGATCACTTCAATGCCGAAGTGGGTCGTGAAGCGCGATCCCAGTTCGGCTGGAAGTGCTTCACCTGCGGACGAGGCCAGGCGCAATGCCAGTTCGTTGCTGGCCGGCAGTGCGGGCGATGCCAGCATGCCGGCGTATCCGGTGGGGGCGCCAAAGAACACGGTCGGGCGCTGGCCTCCGATGGCGCCGCGCCAGCGCTTGAATACGGCCTCTGGCGTGGGCCGCTCGGCCATCAGAATTGTGGTGGCTCCCACACTCATGGGAAAGCTCAAGGCGTTTCCCAGGCCATAGGCGAAGAAGAGTTTCGCCGCCGAAAAGCAGACGTCGCTTTCTTTCAGAGCAAGCACGCCTTTGCCGTAAAGCTCGGCCGTCCAATAGGGATTGGCGTGCGAGTGCACAGTGCCTTTGGGACGCCCCGTGGAGCCCGAGGAATAGAGCCAGAAACCGGGATCGTCAGCGCGCGTTGACGCGGGCTTGAGCGCTGCGGGGTGCGCCTTCAGGAAGGCTTCGAACTCGAGTTCCGAAGGGCCAAGGGATGACCCGGTGCCTGAGACGATCACTTTGAGTACCTCGTGGTCGGATCGTGTCATGGCTGCGTTCAGCGCCGGCAGCAAGGTCCCGGACACGAGTACGGCCTGCGCCCTGGAATGCTCCAGCATGTAGGCGTAGTCTTCAACCGTCAGCAGCGTGTTCACAGCCACCGGAACCAGACCCGCGTACATCGCACCCAGAAAGCTCACAGGCCAGTCGTTGCAGTCGTGCATCATCAGCAGTACGCGCTCCTCCCGCTTGATGCCGAGGGATCGCAATCCGTCTGCCATGCGCCGCACCCGTTCGTCCAGTTGGCCATAGGTGAGCGAGCCCAGATCATCGATGAAAGCCGCCTTTGCCGGGCGCTGTGTGTTGCAAGCCAGCAGGTGCTGCGCGAAGTTGAAGACCTCGGGGGGTGGCAAGACCCCGGTCTGCGGGCCAGTGGAAGGGGACGAAGTCATCTGTTTCTCCCGTTAGGGGCGTTCAGGAAGGCGTAAACGTGATGCTGCCTTCGGGCAACAGGTAAAGGACGAGCGCGCGACCGTGGGTCACGGTGGGTCGGTGGGCGCTACCCGGCGGGCACACCAGCCAGCCGGCCGGCCGGCCGTCGAACTGCGCGGTGTCATCCACGGGCAGGATCAGATCGATCTCACCCTGCGGATGGAGGTGGTGCGGGCCAGCGATGTCTTTCATGTCGACCACATCGACCGAGAAACCTTGCAGGTCGGGTGCGGGTTTGAAGATACGCCCGTAGCGGATGCCGCCCCCTTCGCGATTGCACAACCACCCTTCGGCGACGCCGGTTTCGCAGCCACGCCGCAAGTCACCATAAGTGCGCGTGCCGACGCCGTGTTTGGCATTTAGCCAAACCTCCAGTTGGGCATCTAGCGGTCGTCCAGCCAATTGGAGGCTGAGCTCTGCTATCTGTTGGCGCAGTACGGTGGAGGGCATGCGGCGATCTCCTTGTTGCCTATGGCGTTTGCACACCCTTGAAATGAGAAGTATTGTGCAAGTTTGATACCATAAATATTCAACGGCATCATGTCAAGCATCATATTGCACTTTGGTTGGTGCAGCCAAATGATTCGTCGGACCCGCAGGCCGCGCAAGATGGGGCGTGCGCTTTAGACAAGGGAAACATCTGAGCGAAAATGGGCGCTCGTTCTTTTCACAGGAGTTGGAAGTGCAGACGCCAATGTTCACGTATTTCCTGGCGGCAATGTGACGCCACCGAGGTCTGCCGTCGAAACCATGATCTGGCGTTCGCTCCGCTCCAGAGAATCAGAACAATAGTGCGCTCGCGTTGCGTTTGATTTTATGACCAACCCTCCATCCGAGAACTCACCACCGCCACGCATTCGGGATGATGACAGCGAGTACTTACACGCGCTGGGGGAACATATTCGGGATCTGCGGGTACGGCGGGGCATGACGCGCGCCATTCTGGCTCGCGACTCCGGCGTGTCGTTGCGCTATCTGGCGCAATTGGAAGGCGGCGAGGGCAACATCTCCATTCTTCGCCTTCGTCAGGTCGCCCAGGCGATGGCCATGCCGCTGGAGGAGATCATCCGGGTCGGGCCGGAGCAAGCGGCAGAACTCACGCTGCTGGGTCAGTTTCTCGCGCGCCTATCGCCTGCCCAGCTGGTCGACGCGCGAAACCTGTTGCGCGGGGCTTTTGAAAAGACGGGTCGGCGCCAGCGCATTGCCCTGGTGGGATTGCGCGGAGCAGGCAAGACCAGTCTTGGCAAGATGCTGGCGGCGCATCTGAAAGTACCCTTCATTGAACTCGCCGAGATCATCGAACAGACTGCTGGAACGCCCCTGTCAGAGGTGTTTTCCCTCTATGGGCAGGCTGCGTACCGCCGCTACGAACGCCGCGCACTGGAGTGGCTCATCGAGACCCATGACAGTTTCGTGCTGTCCACCGGGGGGAGTATTTCCACCGAACCCGCAACCTTCGACGAATTGCTCACCTCTTGCTTTACGGTCTGGCTCAAGGCAAGTCCGGCTGAGCACATGGCCCGGGTGGTGGCGCAGGGAGACCGGCGACCCATGGGGGACAACCGGGAGGCGATGCAGGATCTGGAACGGATCCTGGTCGGGCGCGAGCCCATGTACCGAAAGGCCGACGCGACCGTCAGCACCAGCGGACTCGATATCCAGCAAAGCCTTGCCGAACTGCTGAAACAGATATCCGCCTGAGATCGCCCGTCAGGCGACGCGAGCCAATCCCTGCCGGATCCGCGTTCTTTGGGTCTCGGCGAATGACCATGGGTTGTCCCATATCAAAGAACTGACGCATTTTCAAAATTTGAGCGCCATATCACCAAAATTGCGTTATAGTGCACTTACTGCGTTATAGTGCATATAGCGCAATGACTTCCCCGGCTTGAATCGACCCTGCTGAAAAGGAGACCCCAATGAGCGACGGTCTATTTGACCAGTTCAAGGACTGGTACGAGAAGCGACACGACTATGCCCGCGCCTGGAAGCAACGTACTGGCGGACAGGTGGTGGCAACGATGTGCACCTATACGGCGGAAGAACTGCTGATTGCGGCCGACATGCTTCCGGTGCGCGTGCTGGGTGCCCACGAACCCCAGAACGTCACCGAGCCGCATATCTTCGGCATGTTCTGCCCCTTCTGCCGCGACTCGCTGGCGCAGGGTCTGCTGGGACGCTTTGACTACTGCGACGGCGTGACGCTGACGCAATCCTGCATCCAGTATCGTCAGACCTTCAGTTCCTGGCGCAGCAACGTGCCCAGCGTGCAGTGGGACTATTACGTTCCCATGCCCAACGAGGTGCAATCTGTGCATGCCCGCAAGGCGCACCACGCCGAGCTGCAATCCTTTCGCATCTTCCTGCAGGCCCTGACGGGCAAGGAACTGGGTGACGCCAAACTCAAGGAAGCGCTGGCGGTGGTGGACGAAAATCGTCGCCTGCTGCGCGAACTTTTTGAGTACCGCAAGGCTACCGATCCGCAGGTCAGTGGCGTGGAGGCGATCTACGCTTCGCTCACGGCACAGTTTGTCGACAAGCGTGAGCACAATGAGGAACTCAGGCGAGTACTGGCCAAACTGCCGCGTCGCGGTCTGGCGCGCCCTGAAGGCGTGCGCTTCATGACCATCGGATCCGAGAACGACGACATCGCCTTCATGGCCATGGTGGAGTCGGTGGGCTCCACCATCGTGATCGACGACCAGTGCTCGGGCACGCGCTATTTCTGGAACGAATCCAAGCCCGACGACGACGTGATCAAGGCGATCGCCGACCGTTACTGCGACCGTCCGGCTTGCCCGACCAAGGATTACCCGAGCCACACGCGTTTCGACCATGTGCTGGGACTGGCCAAGGAATTCAACGCCCGCGCCGCGATCTTCCTGCAGCAGAAATTCTGCGACCCGCACGAAGGCGACTACCCCGACTTGAAGCGCCATCTGGAAGCCAACGGCATCCCCACGCTGTTCCTTGAATTTGACATCACCAACCCGATTGGCCCCTTCCGCATCCGGGTCGAGGCGTTCCTCGAAACGATGAGCGAAGAAGATCTTTTCTGAAGTCACGGGAGACGTATTCCATGAAAAACAACTACCCGACCGAGCCGCTGAAGCTCTGGAAAAAGGCCAAGGAACTGCGTGAGCAGTACTACATGAACTACGCCAAGGCAAAGGACAACGGCGGCTTGCGCTGGTCCGGTTCCGCCTGGGCGCTGGACGCCCTGCCAGCGGGCCTGGGAGAAGATGTCTATGCACTCACCGGCGAACCCTATGCGGCCGCGATTTCGCATGACCGCAAGTTCGCGAAGGAATGCATGGACGCGGCTGAGTCCTACGGTTTTGCTCGCGACCTGTGCTCCTACATGCGCATCTACTGGGGCGGCATGCACCTGGACAAGTATCTGTTCGGTGGCAAGTTCCCCAAGCCTGACTTCATCTTCCAGACGCAGATCTGCTGTTCGCACTCCAAGTGGTACCAACATGTTGCGGTAGCCGAACAGGTGCCGCAGTTCTACGTCGACGTCGGCGTCGGTCCGTACAAGGACATGACCGATGCGCGTCTGGACTACGTGGTGGGACAACTCAACGAAGGTATCGAATTTCTGGAGAAGTCCACCGGTCGCAAGTTCGACGACGAGCTCTTCATCAAGGCGGTAAAAAACGAGATGCGCGCGACCAGCCGCTGGGCCGACATCTGCGCGCTGAACAAGGTCAGGCCCGCGCCGCTGGACGAAAAAACCATGTACTCGCTCTACGTGCTGGCGACGCTCTCCAAGTCGTCGCAATGGTGCGCCGACTTCTACGACGAGTTGTACGAGGAAGTGAAGGACCGCGCGGCGCGCGGCATTGCGGCCGTACCCAACGAAACCGTGCGCATGATGTCGGACACACAGCCGCCCTGGTCGTTCCTGAAGATCTTCCGCTACCTTGAAACTTATGGCGCGGTATCGATAGGTTCGCTCTACACCTTCGCGCTGGAAGGCATTTGGGAGGTCAAGGCAGACGGTACCTGGGGTGGGCGCACGCTGCCCTGGAACAAGGGCGTCGCGATGAACGACAGGCAGGCCGTGCTGCGCCTGTACGCCGACTGGAATCTTTCAAAACCCCAATGGCAACACTTCTACGATCCGCGGCTGAAGACCGAAATGATGCTGCGCATCGTCAAGGAATGGCAGGTTGATGGCGTGATGCTGCACCTGAATCGAGGCTGCGAGGGCCTGTCCATGGGCATCATGGAGAACCGCATGGGCATTGCCAAGGCGGGTGTTCCCATCATGACCTTCGAAGGCAACATGGGCGACGAACGCGAGTTCGATGAGGTGCGCACGCAGGCCCGCGTCGACGCCTTCATGGAGCAACTTGGCCTTCGCCGTCAGGCCGCTTGACACGATATCTGGAAGGAGACCACGATGATCACCGCAGGAATAGACATGGGCTCGCGCACCGTCAAGGTGGTGCTGCTGGAAGAAGTCAGCGTCGAAGGCGCGCCGCAACTGAAATACGCGGTGAAGAAGACGCACATCATGATGCCGGGAGATCTGGACCCGGATCAGGCGGCCGAAAAGGTATACGACGACGTGTTGGCGGGAGCCGGTTTGCGCAGGGACCAGATCGCCGCCGTATTCGCCACCGGTGCCGGGCGCAAACAGGTCGCCTTTGCCACCGAAGGCATCACCGAAATGACGGCCGGCGCCAGGGGCGCTTGCTACATGTATCCACTGGCGCGCACCGTGGTCGATGTCGGCGCGGAGGAAGGCCGCGGCATGAAGACCGACGCGGCGGGGCGCGCGATCGACTTTGCCGGCAACGAGAAATGCGCCGCGGGCGCGGGCTCCTTCGCCGAGGCGATGTCGCGCGCGCTGCAGATGACACTCAAGGAATTCGGCGACGCCAGCCTGCTGTCGGACAAGTCGATTCCCATGAATGCCCAGTGCACGGTGTTTGCCGAATCCGAAGTGGTGTCGCTGATCCATTCGGCCACACCCAAGAACGACATTGCCAAGGCCGTGCTCGACGCCGTGGCCAGCCGGGTCTGTGCCATGGTGCGGCGCGTGGGCATCGAAGGTGAGGTGGTGTTGATTGGCGGCATGGTGCACAACGCCGGCTTCGTCCAGGCGCTGAAGAACGCCATGGGCGTAGACACCATCTCGTTGCCGGATATGCCCGAATACATCAGCGCTCTGGGTTGCGCCCTGATCGCGGCTGAGCGCCCGCACTGAATACGCAACACAGGAGTAACACCATGAGCTCGATAAGCGTGGAAGTCGCAGCAGAAACGGTTGCGAACAAGAAAGAATTCTGGCGTTGGCAGGAGAACGTCTGGGTTGATGAAACCAAGGACTGGAGAACCGCCAAGATCATCACTTGCGGCATCGACGTGGGATCGGTTTCGTCCCAGGCCGTACTCGTGATCGATGGCGAACTGTACGGCTTCAACAGCATGCGCACCGGCAACAACTCGCCGGATTCCGCGACCAACGCCTTGCAGGGCGTGATGGACAAGTGCGGCATGAAGCTCGAGGACATACGCTACGTCGTGGGCACGGGCTACGGCCGCGTCAACGTGCCGTTTGCGCACAAGGCCATCACCGAGATCGCCTGCCATGCGCGCGGCGCCAACTACATGGGCGGCAACAGCGTGCGCACCATCCTGGACATGGGCGGCCAGGACTGCAAGGCCATTCACTGCGACGAAAAGGGCAAGGTCACAAACTTCCTGATGAACGACAAGTGCGCCGCCGGCACGGGGCGCGGCATGGAAGTCATCTCCGATCTGATGCAAATCCCGATCGCCGAATTGGGCGCGCGCTCGTTCGACGTCGACGTCGAGCCTGAGGCCGTGTCATCGGTGTGCGTAGTGTTTGCCAAGTCCGAAGCACTGGGCCTGCTCAAGGCCGGCTACACCAAGAACAAAGTGATTGCCGCCTATTGCCAGGCCATGGCCGAGCGGGTTGTCTCGCTGCTCGAACGCATCGGCGTGGAAGAGGGTTTCTTCATCACCGGCGGCATCGCGAAAAACGCTGGCGTCGTCAGGCGCATCGAGAAGCTGCTGGGCATCAAGGCCATGGATACCAAGCTCGACAGCCAGATCGCAGGCGCTCTGGGTGCAGCGCTTTTTGGCTATACGCTGATGCAGAAACAGGGCGCCAAGGCGGCATGAGCGTCAGCATTTTCGACCCGGCACAGAAGGAGCGAACATGATTGCCAACTACGGCTACAAGGATGGCTCGGGCGAGTACTACATCTCGATCGATACCGACAAGTGCATCAACTGCGCGGCGGGTCGTGCCTGCCTCACGGCCTGCCCCAAACAGATGTTCGAGACCCTGGTCGACGATTATGACGACGAAGTCGTCTGGGTGAAGAAGCCCAACTGCCGCACGCTGTCATACGACTGCTCGGAGTGCAAGCCCGCTGCCGGCTACAGCAGCCTGCCCTGCAGCACGGCCTGCACGCCGGGCGCGATCAAGCACTCGTGGTGAGGGAGAGGCCATGGTCAAGACTCAGCCAGTGATTCCGATTGCACCATCGGGCAACGTCTGCTCAAGCGGGCCGAGTTGCTCCTCCAGTTCGACCTGCTCGTCGGTCTCCTGCTCGTCTGCAGGCGCGCTCGACAGCAACGACCCGGCGTTCATCCTGCAACAGCAGGGGTGGATGCTGCGCACCACGATCGGCGAGCCCCGCTTGTCCGAAGTGGTCGAGAACTACAAAGGCATGGGGTACGACGTGCACGTCGAGCGTTTCGGCATGACCGCATCGGGAAAGTCCAGCGGCGATGACGGCGAATCCTGCACCGTCTGCTTTGACGCTGCGGACAGAACGCAAGCCAGTCAGGTCTGGGGTTCGGTTTACGTGCGCCCCGGGAAAGCCATCCAGAAGGACGATGAATTGTTCGGTTGACAAAGATGTCCGCCCCGAGTGGCAGACCGTATTCAAGGAGAAATGACGATGGCAAGAAAGCAGCGCATCATGCGCGTACTCAGGGCAGAGGATCTGGACGACATCGTCGCCATCGACGAAGCGGCAAGTGAGCAGCCAAGGCGCGAGTACTACGAGAAGAAGATCGCCAGCATCCTGAACCGCAAGGCCAACATCAATTGTTCCATCGTCTGTGAAGAGGACGGCAGGCTGGTCGGCTTCGTCATGGGCTACGTGTTTTTCGGCGAGTTCGGCATCGTCGATGCGACCGCGACGATTGACGCCCTGGGCGTGCACCCCGACCACCGCAAATTCGGCGTGGCCAGCGAAATGCTGGACCAGTTCATGATGAACATGAAGGCCGCCGGCGTGAAGAAGGTCTATACGCTGGTGAACTGGGACGACTTCGCACTGGAACGTTTCTTCGCGCGCCAGAAATTCGTTCCGTCCAAGCGCATCAATCTCGAGTTCGAACTGCCCTGAGCATTGGCTTGGCGAACGGTCATGTGGATCGACACGCACTGTCACACGAAGTATTCGTATGACAACTGGCTGGAACCGGTCGATCTGATCCGTCGCGCCAAACTGCTGGGAATCGACGCCGTGTGCATCACCGAACACTACTCCTACGAGGCTTCGGAGCCGGTCGAGCAGGTCGGGATGGACGAGGGCTTGCTGGTGTTGCGCGGCGTGGAGATCTCGACCCAGCGCGGCCATCTGCTGGCCTACGGCGTGACGGACGACGGATGGAATGTCTGGGGGCGCGACAACTACCTGCCCATGGAAGATGTGATAGAGCGCGTCAACGCACTGGGCGGCATTTGTGTCCCTGCCCACCCGTTTCGCGAAGTCGGACTCTCCAGCCTGCTCGAAGGACTGCTTGATCTCGATGGCATTGCAGCGGTGGAAACGCACAACGGCAACAACAGCGCAGGCGACGACCGTCTGGCGCAGCGCGCGGCGCAGTTGATGGGACTGCCCACGCTGGGTGGCAGCGATTGCCACAAGACGGCAGCGGTGGGCCGCTGCGCCACACAGTTCGCGGGCGAGATCACCTGCATGGCCGACTTCATGGCGGCAGTGCGCTCGGGGAATTGCCGCGCGGCCTACTACCCCGGGTATGCCCCGGACTAGCCGGACGAGCAACAGGAGCAGGGCGATGCAAGCGCAACAGACTTCGATCATCACGTGGTGGAAGGCCAGTCGCTCAAGCGAGGTGGCCGAGTTCGGCGCACCGGTCGATATGACAATTGACGGCAAGCCCGTGCAGGCGCCCTCGGGCGCTTCCGTGCTGAACGCAGCCAGCGTCGCCGGTATCTACATTCCGGCCCTCTGCGCCCACCCCGACCTGCCGCCAGCGCAGCAGCGCGCCTGCGCCGACAAGGGCGACTCGGGCTGCAATCTGTGCCTGATCGCAATCGAAGGCGTGCCCGGCATGAGCAAGGCCTGTTCGACGGCCGTGCGCGACGGCATGGTGGTACGCGTCAACACACCTCAGATCCAGAAAGCGCGCCAGGACCAGCTGGCCAGGATACTTGGCACGCATCCCCATGTCTGCCTGGTGTGCCCGCAGCGCGACGGTTGTTCGCGCACCCAATGCTCTTATGGCAATCCACCCGAGACGCGCTGCTGTTCGATCTTTTCCAGCTGCGAATTGCGCAAGGTGTCTGATTTTGTCGGTGTCCCCAATACGACGGCCCCCTACAAGCCCGCCGCATTGCCCGTCATCAAGGATGAACCGTTCTTTGATCGCGACTACAACCTGTGCATCGACTGCCGCCGCTGCCTGGTGGCCTGCAACGACGTGCGCGGCGTGGGTTGCCTGGAGGTGAAGGAGGTGCAGACGGCACAGGGCGTACGCCGCTATGTGGGCACGATCGCGGCCACACTGATCGATTCAGGCTGCAAGTTCTGTCAGGCCTGCGTGACCGTTTGCCCCACGGGGGCGCTCACCGACCGCACCCTGGACCCTGCGAGGCGCGAGCAAAGCATGGTGCCTTGCAAGGCAGCCTGTCCCGCAGGCATCGACGTGCCGCGCTACGTGCAACTTGCCGCAGAGGGCAAGTACGGCGAAGCCATCGCCGTGGTGCGCGAGAAGCTGCCCTTCCCCGGCATCGTCGGGCGCGCCTGCTTTGCCATGTGCGAGTCCGCCTGCCGCCGCGGGCAGCTCGATGATCCGCTGTCGATTCGCTCACTCAAGCGCATCGCCGCTGACAACGACACCGGGCTGTGGCGCAAGAACTCCAGACAGCTGCCACCCACCGGGCGCAAGGCCGCCGTCATCGGCGCCGGGCCCGCAGGCCTGACAGTCGGCTACTACCTGGCGAAGAAGGGCCACAGCGTGACCGTTTTCGATGGCCAGCCAGCCGCCGGCGGAATGGCACGCTACGGCATTCCCTCGTATCGCGTTCCGATCAGGGTTATCGACGACGAAGTGGCTGAAGTGGCCAAGCTGGGGGTCGAGTTCCGCTTCAATGCGCCCGTCGACAATGCCGATGAACTGTTCGCCAATGGCTATGAAGCGCTATTCATTGGCATCGGCTGCCAGGGCGGCGACAAGCTGGGTATTCCCGGTGACGACCTCGCCGGCGTAGTCGACAGCCCCACCTTTCTCAAGGCCGCCACCATGGGTCTGGTGAACACGCCAAACGGCATACCGACGGGCGTCAAAGTGGTGGTCGTGGGGGGCGGCAACGTGGCGACCGACAACGCCAGATCGTCAAGGCGCTTTGGCGCCGAGGTGGACATGGTGTATCGCCGCACGCGTGAGGAAATGCCCGCGCGCAGCGAGGAGTTCGACGGTTGCATGGGCGAGGGTGTGAATGTGCGCTATCTGCTCGCGCCGAAGAAAATAGAAGTCGGGCAAGGGGCACACCGTCTGGACATCACCTACGCGCGCATGGCGCTGGGCGAACCGGACGCCTCCCGACGCCGCCGCCCCGTAGACACGGGGGAAGAGGTTCGCGAGGGCGTGGATCTGGTGATCGCTGCCGTGGGCCAGTATCCCAAACGATTTGAGGGCTTCGGCGTGCTCACAGACCAGAAGGGTCGCATCACCGTGCGCGAGGACTCGATGCTGTCCAGTCGTCCCGCCGTCTATGCTGGTGGCGATTGCGTGCTCGGTCCGTCGACGCTGATCGAGTCCATTGCGCAGGGCCGCCTGGCGGCGGCAGCGATGGACCGGCAACTCGGCGGCGACGGCAACATCGAGGAAAAGCTGCTCGACGACAGTTGGGAAACCAGCCCCTTCCTGGGCGCCGATCCGGGCTTCAACAAACTGCACCGCTTCCACCCCATTCTGCTGGCACCATTGGAGCGCGCGGGCTGGGGCGAGGTCGAAAAAGGTTTTGACGATGCAACTGCGCGCGCCGAAGCCGCGCGCTGCCTCAAGTGCAATCTGGCGCCCCGGATCACCGATGCCGTCCTGCCGCCCGAGTCCTGGCTGGAATACAGCGCCGCAGTCGTGGCTGCCATCAGCACCGAGGCAGGGGTTTTCCAATTGCTCGACGCCGACAAGAATGTACTCACGATCAAGGGCGTGGACAACCTCAGGATGGGATTGCAGGAGCAACTGGGGCGCAACGATGCGGCCGTTGCCTTCACCTTTGAAGAGGCGGCAATGTATACCTCACGCGAGTCCCAGATGATCCAGGCTTATCTGCAGGAGCACGGGAAGATGCCGGGCGGTGGCTCGGACGAACTGGATGATCTGTTCTAAGGAAAACAAGCCATGGGCACTGCACAAACGTTTCAGTTTATTCAGTACGGCGTGAGCGAAGGCCTGGCGACGCTGGCCATCAACCGACCGCCCTTCAACGTGCTGGACATTCCGACCATGGCCGAGGTCAACGACGCGCTGGACGCCTGCGCGCTGGACCCATCCGTCAAGCTGCTGGTGATCACAGGCGTGGGCGAAAAAGCTTTCTCCGCCGGGGTGGAAGTGGCCGACCACACGCCAGACAAGGTGGACCGGATGATCGAGGTCTTTCACGGCATCTTTCGCCGTCTGCAAAGGCTACCCATGCCAAGTGTTGCCGTGGTGAATGGCGCAGCGCTGGGCGGCGGCATGGAGTTGGCCATCGGCTGTGACATGGTGCTGGCCGTGGCGGGTGCCAAGTTCGGGCAGCCCGAGATCAAGCTCGCGGTTTTTCCGCCGATCGCTGCGCTGCTTTTGCCCCGTCTGGTGCCGCCGGTGCGTGCCATGGAAATCCTGCTGGGCGGGGAGAATTTCAGCGCGGAAGACGCCAAGGCCATGGGCCTGGTGAACCGCGTTTTCCCGCGGGAAGGCTTTGCCGCCGATGTGCACGCTTTTCTCGCGCCGTTTCTCAAGCTTTCGCGCGTCGCGCTGTTGAGCACCCGACGGGCCATGCGCGAGGCCGCGGGCCAGCCGTTTGAGGCCGCGTTGGGACGGGTGGAGGGCATCTACCTGAACGAACTGATGCGCACCGACGACGCCAAGGAGGGACTGGCAGCCTTCCTGGAAAAGCGCAAGCCAGTGTGGCGCAACAGCTGATTTTGTTTCTTATTTGACAGTACAAGGAATGAACATGATTCCGGAATTCATCGATACCTGGCAGATGGCCGAGCCCGGCAAACTGCTCAAGACACGCGTCCCGATGCCGCCGCTACAACCCGGTGACGTGGTGGTCAAGATCGCCGGCTGCGGTGTTTGCCACACGGATCTCTCGTACTTCTACATGGGCGTGCCGACGGTGCAAAAGCCGCCGTTGGCGCTCGGACACGAAATCAGCGGCATCGCCGTCGGCGGAGAAGCCAGCATGCTGGGCAAAGAGGTGATCATTCCGGCCGTGCTGCCCTGCGGCGAATGTGAGCTCTGCAGGTCGGGCCGCGGCAACCGTTGCCTGGCGCAGAAGATGCCCGGCAATTCAATGGGAATCTACGGCGGCTTCTCCAGCCACATCGTGGTTCAGGCCAGATTTCTCTGCGTTGTCGGCGACCATCCTGGCGTGCCCCTGGAACACCTGTCGGTGATCGCCGACGCGGTGACCACGCCCTACCAGGCCGCGGTGCGCGCCCGCTTGGGCAGCGGTGACCTGGTGGTGGTGGTGGGTGCGGCCGGCGGCGTGGGCAGCTTCATGGTCCAGGTGGCCAAGGGCATGGGCTCCAAGCTGATCGTGGGCATCGATGTGAATGCGGACAAGCTGAAGAAGATGGAGAAATTTGGCGCCAATGCCACCATCAACCCGCGCGGCATCAGCGCCAAGGAACTGAAGGACCATTTCAAGTCCATCGCCAAGGCCGCCGGCGTCTCTTCCAACACGGGCTGGAAGATCTTCGAGTGCACGGGAACGAAGGCCGGTCAGGAGACCGCGTTGTCCTTGCTGTCGTTTGTCGGCATGCTGGTGGTTGTGGGCTATGGCACGGAAGAGACCAGCTACATGCTTTCCAAACTCATGGCATTCGACGCCGAGATCATTGGCACCTGGGGCTGCACCCCCGACAAATACCCGGCCGTGCTGGAGATGTGTCTGGACGGGCGCATCGCTCTGGAACCCTTTGTGGAAGTGCGGCCCATGAGCCAGATCGAACAGGTGTTCGACGAGGCGCACCACGGCAGGCTCAATCGCCGCGTCATCCTCACCCCCGATTTCAATTAACCAACCCGAAAGAAATACCATGTCACTCAACTGGCTACGCCGCGACAATGAACTCAAAGACCACGCCCTGCTGGGCGAAGAGCACTTCGGCACAGAAGCGCCTTCGGTGATCTATGAGAAGCGCCCCATCACCGACCCCCAGGGGGCGGTGGTCGCAGGCCTGTTCTCGTCCTGGATCATTCTCAACAATCCGGCGCAGTACAACTCCTACACCACAGAAATGGTGAAGGCGGTGATCGCCGGATTCCAGCGCGCCTCCAGCGATCGGGCGGTGGTTGCGGTCGTCTTCACAGCGGTCGGCGACAAGGCGTTCTGCACCGGTGGCAATACCGCCGAGTACTCGGCGTATTACTCGAAACGTCCGAATGAATACGGCGAGTACATGGACCTTTTCAACGCCATGGTGGACGGCATCCTCAATTGCAAGAAGCCGGTCATTTGCCGTGTCAACGGCATGCGAGTCGCAGGCGGACAGGAAATCGGCATGGCGACCGACCTGACCGTGACATCCGACATGGCCATCTTCGGTCAGGCCGGTCCCAAGCATGGCAGCGCGCCCGATGGAGGCTCCACCGACTTTTTGCCCTGGATGCTCAACATGGAAGACGCGATGTACAACTGCGTTTCGTGCGAGACCTGGAGCGCTTACAAGATGAAGGCCAAGAATCTTGTCACCAAGGTGGTTCCGGTGCTGAAGAAGGACGGCGCCTGGGTGCGTAATCCGATGGTGCGCACCGATGCCTATGTGGATGACGGTGAGCTGGTTTATGGCGAGGCGGTCGCGCCGGACCAGTTGAAGGCGGCGAAGGAACTGATGGCTCAGTGCACAACCGACTTCAGCAGACTCGACGCCGCGGTGAACGAGTTGATCTGGAAATTCACCAACCTGTTCCCGCACTGCCTGATCAAATCCATCGACGGAATCCGGGGCAAGAAGAAGTTCTTCTGGGATCAGTTCAAGTTGGCGAACCGCCATTGGCTTGCGGCCAACATGAACCACGAAGCCTGGCTCGGCTTCAACGCCTTCGATGCCAAGAAGGCCACCGGAAAAGACGTGATCGACTTCATCAAGTACCGTCAGCTTGTGGCCCAGGGCGCGCTGTTCGACGACAACTTCGCCGAGCAGGTTCTGGCAAAACCCAAAGCCTGACACCATGCAACTCAAGGATAGAGTGGCCATCGTGACCGGGGCCGGTCAGGGCATCGGTGCCGGCGTGGCCAAGGCCTACGCGCGCGAAGGAGCGCGGGTCGCGGTCGTCGACATGAGCATCGAGTCGGCCAACCAAGTGGCCGCTGACATCAATGCCGAAGGTGGGCGGGCGATGGCGGTGCTCTGCAATGTGGCCGAGCGCGAGCAGGTCAACGCCATGGTGGCTCAGGTGACACAGGCCTGGAGCCGCGTGGACATCCTGGTGAACAACGCCGGCATCACACGCACCGCGATGCTGCACAAGATGACTGCGCAGCAGTGGCAGGACGTGCTGGCGGTACATCTGACGGGCAGCTTCAATTGTCTGCAGGCGGTGGTGGACGGCATGATCGAACGCCGCTATGGCCGCATCATCTACGTCACATCGGCCGCCGGTGTGCTCGGCACGATCGGCCAGATCAACTACAGCGCCGCCAAGGCCGGCATCCTGGGCATGACCAAGAGCACCGCCAAAGAACTGGCGCGCCACAATATCACCGCCAATGCCATCGCGCCGGGCGCTGCCACACCGATGACGGAAACCATCCGCACCGACGAGCGTTTCAGGGAGAAATACCTGGACCGGATTCCGTTGGGCCGCTGGGCTGAGCCGGAGGAAATCGCTCCCGTGTTTGTCTTCTTCGCCTCCGATGCATCCGCCTATGTCACCGGCCAGGTCCTGGCCGCAGACGGCGGCATGACCATTCACTAAGACGCTCCGATGGCGCAGATCTATTCCTTCGACGGCGTGGTCCCTGTCATCGATCCGAGCGCATTTGTGCATCCAAGCGCGGTGGTGATCGGCGACGTCATCATCGGACCAGGGGTTTACGTGGCTCCCTGCGCTTCACTGCGCGGTGACCTGGGACGCATCTCCATTGGCGCCGGCGCGAATATCCAGGACACGGTGGTGGTGCACGGTTTTCCCGGCACCGATACTGTGATCGAAGACAACGGACATATCGGACACGGCGCGATCATTCATGCCTGCGTTTTGCGCCGCAATGTGCTGGTGGGAATGAATGCCGTGGTGATGGATTTTGCCGAGATCGGCGAGTCGTCGATCATCTCCGCATCGGCCTTCGTCGCCGCAAAAAGCGTGATTCCCCCCAGAAGTCTGGCGCTCGGCGTACCGGCAAAGGTGGTGCGCGTTCTGACGGACGAAGAACTGATCTGGAAGATGCAGGCCACGGCCACTTACCAGCAACTCTGTCTTGATTCGCGTCGCTCCATGGTGCCCTGTATTCCACTGACGGCGCCGGAAGCGGGTCGCCGTCGCTGCACCACCATCGACGTACTGCCTTTATCCGAATTCAAGCGCCGCATCGGGGCCGAGTAGTTCAGGCAGTGTGCCCAACGCCGCCTCGTGCATGGCGGACAAACGCGCCCGCTGCAGTTTGCCAGTGGCCGTCAAGGGCAAGGTGTCGACCCAGTGCACCCAGCGCGGACGCCAATAAGTATGCAGCGCTGCCATTCCCTCCTTGATCCGCTGGGCCGCCAACGGCTGTTGCTGCGGCGCTGCCATGACCAGCAATGCCAGTGCCGTGAGTCCGTCGGGCGCAATCACGCCAACACAGGCCAGTTGCACCACGCTGTCACCCGCTGCGCTGGCCAGCGCCTGCTCCACCCACAAGGTGCTGACCCAGCGCCCGTTGATCTTGAGCATGTCGTCGATGCGGCCGGCGAATTCCAGTTCGCCATCCTGATGCCGCAGAAACATATCCCCGGGGCAATACCAGCCGTCGTGAAAACCATCGATTTGCGCCTGCGGTCGCTTCCAATAGCCGAGCGCGACGGTGCTGCTGTGCAGCCAGATACGCTGCGGCAACGTGGGATCGGCGTCGGGTGCAAAGCGCACTTGCACCTGCGGTGTGGTGCGCGCGCGACCACTGTCATCCTGGCTGTAGAGCATCAGGCACAGGGTCTCTGAAGCACCGTAGCCGCTCACGATCGACTGTCCGGTGGCCTCGCGCCAGCCCTTGCGCACGTTCGCTGGCAGGCTCTCGCCTGCCGATACAAAGTGCCGGATCCCTTGCGCCTTGAGTTGCTGCGCCACGCCACCTTGCAGCATCTTGCTATACAGCGTTGGCACGCAAAATAGCAGACTCGGTCGGTGCTGACGCACCATCGTCAGAACGCGCTCGGGGTCCGGCCACTGCCGGTCCAGGATCACCGACGCACCGGCGCGCAGCCCGGCGAACAGGCTGTTGCCGAGAGCATAGGCAAACATCAATTTGGAACTGGCGTAAAGGCGATCTTCCGGGCTCAGGTTCAAGACGCCGCTGGCAAACGAATGCGGTTGCAGCGCCACGCGCTGCGCGTGGACCACAGCTTTGGGCGCGCCGGTCGTCCCAGAGGTGCCAATCCATAGCGCCGGCGCCTCCTCGTCTTGCAATGCCGGCGCGATCGCGTGCGAGCGGCGCAACTCGCACAGCCACGCGGAATCGCGGGCGCCGCCGACCACCAGCGTGGGCGACATCGGCATGCGATCGATCAGTTGCCCGAGCGACAACGCCGCGTCGGCTTCGCACCAGACGAAACTGGCTTCGCTATCGGCCAGGATCGGGGCCAGTTCGGTCGGCGCGAGGCGGTGGTTGACACCCACGGCCACACCGCCGGCCCAGATCGCGCCCAGATAGGCCACCACCCAATCGATGCTGTCCGGTGCGATGATGATCACCCGGTCCCCCTGGCGCAGTCCCAT
Organism: uncultured beta proteobacterium; assembly: GCA_903832285.1. Classification (GTDB taxonomy): domain Bacteria; phylum Pseudomonadota; class Gammaproteobacteria; order Burkholderiales; family Burkholderiaceae_C; genus CAIKVZ01. The sequence continues at coordinate 39,615 of CAILAY010000028.1, forward strand.
GCCCTTCCAGGCGCCAGCCGCCTCGCCCACGCACTGACGCAGCGCGCCATAGCTCATGCGCTCGTCGCCACACTCCAGCGCCACGGCGTTGGACGCACCGTCTTGCAACAGGGTCTGGGCGGCGTTCATGACCATCACACTTCACACCTGGACTATTTGTCGTATTGGCCCAGCAGTGCCTTCGCAGTCTCCAGCAACTGTTTGCTGTCGATGCCCTTCGCGGCGACATCTTTCAACCAGTCCTGCGTCACGATGTCCGTCGCCTTCACCCAGCGCTGGTATTCCTCTGCGGACAGTACGTTGACGGTATTGCCGCGGTCAGTTGCAGACTTGCGTCCTGGTGCGATGGTGCTGTCCCAGACTTTGCCGGCCCACGCAGAAGCTTCCGCACCGCTGTTGGCGTCGATCACCTTTTTCAGATCCGCTGGCAGGCTGTTGTATTTCGCCTCGTTCATGGCGACCACGAAGATGGTGTTGGACATCTTGCGCTGGCCCGGTCCGGTCTCGGCGTGGAATTTGGTCACTTCATTCACCTTGATGCCGGGAACCACCTCCCAGGGCAGGGACGCGCCGTCGACCACTCCTTTGGAAATCGCTTCCTGCACCTGCGGCGCTGGCATCTGGATCGGAGTGGCCCCCAACGCCGACAGCATACGCGTCCCCAGGCGCGTGGGGGCCCGTACCTTGAGTCCCTTGAGGTCTTCCAGCGTCTTCACCTGCTTGCTGGCAAAGTGCAGTTCTGCACCGTCGTGCACATGAGCCATCAGGATCCGCGTGCCCTTGAATTCGTCCAGAGAGTACTGTTGCAGGTACTCCCAGAAGGCCCGGCTACCGCCTTCTGCGCTTTTGATCATGAAGGGAAGTTCGAATACTTCCGATTTCATGAAACGTCCCGCCTGGTAGGTGGGAACCGTCCAGACGATGTCTGCAATGCCGTCTTTGGCCTGGTCGAACAACTGCGGTGGCGTGCCCCCCAATTGCATGGCAGGGTAGATCTGGCACTTGATCCGGTTGGCAGATTCTTTGGCGATCTTTTCACACCACGGACCCAGCAGCATTTTTTGCGAGGTCGCATTCGGTGCCAGAAAATGATGCACCTTGAGCGTGACTTCCTGCGCCCAGGGGGCGTCTGCGCCCAGAGCCATCAAAGTGCCTAACAGCAGGGGTGCGAGTGTCTTTCGTAGTTGCATTTGGAATCTCCTCGGTTGGGTTGTGGAACAGCGTGAACTCTTGTCAGGCGCCGAAGGTGTGCACCAGATAAAGCGAGATGATCGGGAAAAACACCAGCAAGCCGATGCGCATGAAATCCGAAATCAGAAACGGTATGACGCCCTTGAAGGTTTCCATCAGCGGCACGTCCACCGCCAGCCGATTGATGACGTAGACGTTCATGCCGACCGGGGGATGCACCAGCCCGATCTCCACGACCATCAGGGCCAGAATGCCAAACCAGATCGATTTGTCGACCTGGGTCAAGCCGAAAAAATCCAGCCCCATGATCATGGGGTAGAAAATCGGAATGGTCAGCAGGATCATGGCCAGCGCATCCATGACACAGCCGAGCAGGATATAGATGAGCAAGATTAGGCCCATCACCAGCAGTGGCGACAAGCCGCTGTCCTTCACCCATTGCGCCAATTCAACCGGCATTTGCGATATGGCCAACGCCGAGTTCATCATGTCGGCACCCATCAGAACGAGGTAAATCATGGCCGTTGCGGTGGCGGTTCCGAGCAGACATTTGCGCAGCTGTTCCATCCCCATGTTGCCCGACAGCAGCGCCAGAATGCCACAGCATGCGGCGCCGATGGACGCGGCTTCGGTCGGATTGGCCCAACCGCCATAGATGCCGAAAATGACGATGACGAAGACCAGGAGAATCGGCAACACTTCGATCAGGCAGCGCACGCGCTGTGGCCACGGGACACGCGGTCCCGCCGGTCCGGCGGCCGGATTCAGGGTGACGACGATTTGTATCACCAGCATGTAGCCCAGCATCGCGATGATGCCCGGCAGGATGGCCGCCATGAACAGTTTGCCGATCGACTCCTGCGTCAGGATGGCATAGATCACCAACGGCACGGACGGCGGGATCATGATGCCCAGCGTGCCGCCCGCAGCCAGCGCACCGGTGGCCAGCGAACCGGCATAGCCATAGCGCCGCAATTCGGGCAGCGCGACCTGTCCCATGGTGGCGGCAGTCGCCAATGATGAGCCACAGATCGCGCCGAAACCGGCGCAGGCGCCGATGGCTGCCATGGCAATACCTCCCTTGCGGTGTCCGATGTAGGCGCTGACGAAGCGAAACAGGGAACGACTCAAGCCCCCGTGCGTGGCAAACTGGCCCATCAGCAGGAACAGCGGAATCACCACCAGGTCGTAGTTGGAAAGTCGGGCATAGGCCAGATTCTTGAGCGAGTTCAGCAATGCCGAGGGGTCGCCGCCAGTGAGGTAGCAATAGCCCCCGCCACCCGCCAGGAACATGGCGATGCCGATGGGCACGCGCAGCACCAGCAGTGTCAGCAGGACACCGAAAATGACGAACCCAAGCTGAGTTCCACTCATGACTTCGGCCCGCCCCGGAACCAGGGGACAAAGCACGTATAAAAACCGGCCAGTGCCAACAGCACAAAGCTGGGCACCATCAGCGCCTGCGCCACCCACACCGGCATTTCAAGGACCGCAGACAGCTCGCCCGCTTCTTTCAGGCTGAGAGCGCCGACCGCCGTGCGCCACGCCAGCAGGGCGCCGATCAGACCCACCAGCAACGAGCCCGCGGAATCCAGAAAGAGACGTCTGCTGCTGCTCATATGGGATGTGAAGAAGTCGACTTTCACGTCGCCATGTGTCAAATGGCAATAGGCGAAAAAGGTGGCGGATGCAAACGCCGCCGACATCTGCAACACCTCCACATCACCAGGAACCGGTGCATTGAACAGTTTTCTGCCCACGATGGAGCACACCGACATGACGACGAGTGCGATGAAGACCAGACCTCCAACAAATGCGAACCCTCTGGCCAGTGCGTGCAGCAGCAACCCATACGGACCCGGCAGGTCCGCTGCGCTAGGGTCGCTCGCGACGGAAATCTTCTGGCTTTGCATGACTGCCACCTCGTGTCGTTGGTTCACATCAGGGCCGAACTTTTCCTTTATGCCGGCAACGCCTGTGCACCATTCGCCTTGCGCCCGGCGAGTCCAAGATAGGTTTCGATAATGCGTGGATCATTTGCCAGCTCACTTGACTTTCCGCTCAGCACAAAGCTGCCCATTTCCATTACATAGGCCCGATCTGACATGGCCAGCGCGGCGCGCGCGTTTTGCTCCACCAGCAATATGGAGACGCCGCGCGTGCGCAGTGAAACCACCACTTGCAGCACTTCCCGCACGATTGACGGCGCCAGACCAAGGGAAGGTTCGTCCAGCATCAACAGCCTGGGTTTGGCCATGAGCGCGCGGCCTATGGCCAGCATCTGCCGTTCACCACCCGACAGGGTCGCTGCCATCTGGTTGCGACGCTCGTGCAGGCGCGGAAAGATGGCGAAGACTTCATCGCGGCAGACGGCCTGATCCCGCTGACCGCGACGCCATCGCACAAAGCCACCGAGCAACAGGTTGTCCTCCACCGACAGGTCCCCAAACAACTCGCGTCTTTCGGTCACGAGACCGACACCCGCAGTCACCATGGCATGCACGCTCGGGCGTCGCATGACGCTGCCGTCCAGCCAGACTTCTCCAGCGCCCGGCAGCAGACCCATGGCGGCCGACAACAGAGTCGATTTGCCGGCTCCATTGGGTCCGATGACCGTCACGATTTCTCCCGCCTGGATGCTCAGACTGACTTGATGCACCGCCTCGACGACACCGTAGCTCACGCTCAGGCGCTTGATTTCCAGGATCGGTGGAGTCATGGCCTGAGTTCCCAATCCGCACCTCCCAGGTAGGCTTCCAGCACCAGCGGATTGGCCTGTACCTGGGTGGGAGAACCCTGGGCGATGACCTTGCCGAACTCCATCACGGTGATGCAGTCAGCGATGTTCATGACAAATTCCATGTCGTGCTCCACCAGCAAGATGGCCAAGCCCTCCTGGCTAAGTTGCTTGAGCAAACTGGCCAGCGCCAGCTTTTCCTGATGGCGCAAGCCCGCCGCCGGCTCGTCCAGCAGAAGGATGCAGGGTTGCCCGCAGAGCGCACGGGCAATTTCCACCAGGCGTTGCTGTCCCAACGGCAGTGAACCTGCCGGCCTGTGCACTTGCGCTTCCAGGCCGCAGCGCGAGATCTGGCGACCCGCCTCCTCGCGCAGGCACGCTTCCTCGGCGCGGTCAAGACGCAGCATGGACGCGATCCAGCCGCTTGCGCCCCGCTGGTGTGCGCCAAGCGCCACGTTGTCGATCACACTGCGGGTCGCGAGCAGCCGCACGTGCTGGAACGTGCGGCTCAGGCCGCTGCGTGCAAATGCTCGTGCGGGCTGCCCAACCATGTCCTTGCCGAGCAAGGTGACGACGCCGGCGTCGGGTTCGTCAACCCCCGATATGAGGTTGAAGAACGTTGACTTGCCTGCACCGTTGGGTCCAATCAAGGCGTGCAGTTCACCGGCGTGGATTTCCAGATTGACTTTGGCGTTGGCCAGCAATCCGCCGAATCTTCGTGTGACACCGCTGGCACACAGCACGGCGCTTCCCCTTGAAGGAAGCTTGCGCTCGGCCAGCCTGCGAAGACCCGGCTCATGCGCTACTGAACGAGCTTTTAGAAGGCGGCTGGTCCTGAGCACCAGACTGGGCCACAGGCCGTCGGGGAAATGCTGCAGGACCAGCAGCATCAGCAGGCCAAAGACCACGACTTCAAAGTTGCCGCTGGCGCCCAGCAGGCTGGGCAGGATGTCCTGCAGGTACTGCTTCATCAAGGTGATGAGTGCGGCGCCCAGCACTGCTCCCCACAAGTGGCCGGCGCCACCCACAACGGCCATGAACAGGTACTCGATACCGACGTTCAGGTTGAAGGGCGTGGGATTGACAAAGCGCTGCAGGTGCGCGTAGAGCCAGCCCGAGAGGCTGGCCAGCAGAGCGGCCAGGACAAACACCTTGATGCGATAGTGGGCCGTGTCGACGCCCATGCTTTCGGCCATGACGCGACCCGACTTCAATGCACGTATGGCTCGGCCTTCGCGCGAATCCAGCAGGTTGTGCAACGCCCAGACCGTCAACAACAGCACGGTCCACGTGAGCAGACCCAGTTCACGCACCGACTTCAAGGTCAGACTCCCAAGCGTCAGCGCCGGCAACCCGGCCATGCCTGTGTGACCGCCAAGAAAGTCAAGGTTGCCAAACAGGAAGTAAAGACTCAGGCCCCAGGCAATCGTCCCCAGCGGCAGGTAATGGCCCGACAGGCGCACCGTCACCGAGCCCAGCATCCAGGCCAGTGTGGCGCTCAGAACAAGCCCTGCCAGCAATCCCTCCCACGGTAGCCAGGCAGAGCCCGGCGCCAGACCCAGCCACGCAGCCGCGCCGGGATCAGTACAGAACCATGCGGTGGCGTATGCACCCAGGCCCACGAAAGCCGCCTGTCCAAACGAGGTCATTCCGCCAATTCCGGTGAGCATCACCAGGCCGACGGCAACCAGTGCATACAGGCCGACATAGTTCAGCATCGTGACGGTGAACTCAGGCAGGAATCCCCATGAACCCAACAGCAGAACCACAGCTCCCAGGATCAGCTGACGTTGGCTCACTCTTCGTCCTCGACGCGTCGACTGTTCAACGAACGCCACCACAGCACCGGAATGATCAGGGTGAACACGATCACTTCCTTGAATGCGCTGGCCCAAAATGACGAGAACGATTCCAGCATGCCCACCAGCAGGGCACCGGCCAGTGCCACAGGGTAACTTGCAAGGCCTCCGATGATGGCCGCAACGAAACCCTTCAGTCCGATCAGGAACCCGGTGTCGTAGTAGACCGTTGTCAGCGGCGAAATCAGCAGGCCCGAAACGGCACCTACGAGCGCGGCCAGGGCAAAACTCAGATCACCGGACAGTTCAGTCGGGATGCCCATGAGCCGGGCGCCGACCCGATTCATCGCCGTTGCACGCAACGCCTTGCCTACGATCGTGCGCTCGAAGAACAGGAACAGCGTGGTCACCAGCAGCGCCGCCACCCCGATGACGACCAGCGACTGACCATTGACTTGAACACCGCCAAGATCGAGTTGGAGTTCGGAATACGCCATCGTGCGCGAGCCCTCGGCGCCGAAATAGTACAAACCCAATCCCACCATGACCCCGTGCAGCGCCACCGACACGATCAGCAGCGTCAATACGGTGGCATGCGCCAGCGGCCGGTAGGCGAGACGGTACAGAAGTGGCCCCAGCGGCGTGATCACCAACAGGGTGGCGATCGTTTGCGCCATCAATGTGACAGGGGCAAGGACCAGAATATCAAGCGCCGCCAGCGCCGGCAGAAGCACGGCCCAGACCAGCGTTGAACCCCATTCGACCGCCAGACCACGACTGTGCCGCACCGTCTCCAGCAGCAACGTGAGTGCCGCCACGGCCAACAGCAGCCACAGGGTACCCGGGCAGCGGCCCAACTGCAGCATCGCCATGGTCAGCGCGCCATAGGTGACGAACTCGCCCTGCGGAATGAAGATCACCCGGGTGACCGAGAACACCAGCACCAACGCCAACGCCATCAGTGCATAAACCGCCCCATTGACAATGCCATCCTGCGCAAGCGCCAAGGCGATCTGTGTATCCATCAGGGCTGGTATTTCCAGGCGCCGCCCTCAATCTTGACCATCACACGAGCGCGCTGGTCCAGGCCCAGATGGTCCGTCGCGGACATGTTGAAGACGCCATGCGCGCCGGCCACTTCCTTGGCCGATTCCAGCGCGTCACGCAAGGCGATACGGAATTCAACTGTGCCAGGCTTGGCTTTCTTGAGCGCTGCAGCGGCCGCAACCTCCATGAGTTTTCCGGCATCCCAGGCATGTCCTCCAAAGGTTGAAACGGAACCGCGGCCGTTGGCGGCCTCGTATTTTTCGACATACGCCGTTGCAGACTTCTTCAGGGGATGATTCGCCGGTAACTGGGAGGCCACCAGCACCGGGCCGGAGGGCAGGAAGGTGCCCTCCACGTCCTTGCCGCCGACCCGCAGAAAATCGTTGTTGGCCACGCCGTGCGTCTGGTAGAACTTGCCGTTGTAGCCGCGTTCCTTGAGCGCCCGCTGCGGCAGTACCGCCGGTGTACCGGAGCCGGCAATCAGCACGGCATCGGGTTTCACCGACATGATCTTCAGCACTTGCCCGGTGACCGATGTGTCCGTGCGGTTGAAGCGCTCGTTGGCGACGATCTGAATCCCTTTGAGTGCGGCGATTTTGCTGAATTCCTGATACCAGCCCTCACCGTAGGCGTCAGCAAAACCGATGAAGCCCACCGACTTGATGCCGTTGTCGGCCATGTGCGCGGCAATGGCCAGCGACATCATGATGTCGTTCTGCGGGGTCTTGAACACCCATCGCTTTTTGGCGTCCTGGGGCTCGACGATGCGGGCAGAGGCCGCCATGGAAATCATCGGCGTCTGGGTCTCGGCGGCGACATCGATCATGGCCAGCGAATTGGGCGTGGTGGTGGAACCCAGCAGCACATCCACCTTGTGCTCATTGATCAGCTTGCGGGCATTGGTGACGGCAGCTGTCGTGTCCGACGCGTCATCCAGGACAATGTAGTTGACCTTTTGCCCGCCAATGAGAGTCGGCATAAGCGCAATCGTATTCTTTTCGGGTATGCCCAAGGAGGCGGCCGGCCCGGTCGCCGACACCGTGACACCGACCGTGATGTCGGCGTGCGCTGCAAATGCAGCCATCAATGCGGCGGTGACCACCCATACTTTTTTGTAGACCATTGTTTCTCTCCGGTTGGTAAAGGTTTGGAAGCAAATCGTGTGCGACGGTTGATGAAAGCGATGTTGGGTCAAGCCGCACGGCACCCAGTCGCCGCCCGGGAATCACCAACGCTGGGCGCGGGCATCGATGCTCATGAAACGTGTCTCCTGCTGTTTGCCTTGACAGAATTGCGCCTTGGGTCCGACGGGTTTCCTTGAAACCACAGCGCATGTTCAAGCGATTATCGTATAGCGGTACCAAAATACCAACATGATTTTTAATTTTCCGAAAGAAAACCCCTGACCTTCATCGAAGCCCTGGTCGCCTGAGCTTGCAACCGCATATTGGCCATCGCCTTCGCTCTGACGCTTCCAAAACCGCGCACCTGGCCGGCCAGCATGGCAAGCTCGATCGCCTGCGCATGATTGCCCGCAGTCAGCACTTCCAATACCTCGTTCATCATGGTCCGGTATTCGTTCGCGACGACATGTTCGTTCTCGCGGCCCGGGAACCACGAGAACGGGTCAAACGGCGTGCCACGCAAGCTGCGCAGGCTCGCCAGCAATTTCAGCGCCGGGCGCACCGCGGGCCCGAAGCGGCGTTTGGCGCCGGGGTCATTCCCCAAGTGCTGCTTGCGCAGGTAACGCGGCGCGAAGTGGTAGTGCACCACATAGTCGCCGGCAAACTGTTCGCGCAATGTGCGTTCCAGGCTGCCATCGGTATACAGGCGCGCCACTTCATACTCGTCCTTGAAGGCCATCAACCGGCCGTAATTCAGCGCCACCTGGCGGGTCAGTTCCAGCGGTCCACCCGCCGGCGCAATCAAGCTCTCGGCGCTGCGCACCTGGCCGACGAAGTCCCGGTAGCGGCGGGCGTAGGCCGCGTTCTGGTAAAGCGTCAGATGTTCGCTCCAGCGCTGAACGGCGGCCTCCAGTGGCTCGCGTGCGCCGGGCTCGATCGGCACATCGGTGGCGCCCAGCAGGGCAGCGAGTTGCTCCGAAGAGTCCGCAGCCAGGCGCCCACAGGCAAAGGCCAGTATGTTGACCTCGACCGCAACGCCATTCAGTGCCAGAGCGCGTTCAATGGCGGCTCGGCTGACGGGCAGCAGTCCACGCTGCCAGGCGAATCCCAACAGCAAAACGTTGGCCGCGAGCGTGTCACCAAACAGTTGTTCGGACAGCGCTTGCGCGTCGCACGTGGCCACGGGCTCACCCCCGATGGCGTGCTGTATCTTTGCCAGCAATCCACTGGCGTGCAAATCGGCATCCGGGTTTGCCACAAAAGAAAAAGTCGGAATCTGGTTCAGGTTGGCGACCACACGGGTGCGGCCCCGCGCGGCGCATTGCAGCGCATCATCGCAAGCGCCCACCACCAGGTCACCGACAATCATGGCGTCCGCCTGCTGGGTATCGATTCGCGCCTGATGGAGCATCCCCGGCTTGTCCGCCAACCGGACAAAGGCGATCACCGAGCCGCCCTTTTGCGCAAACCCCATGAAGTCAAGCACGCAGGCACTCTTGCCCTCGAGATGCGCCGCCGTTGCAATCAGCGCACCCACGGTGATGATGCCCGTGCCGCCGACGCCAGTGATGACCAGATCGTAAGGCGCGTCCCAGTGCCAGGGCGGCGGCTCGCCCAGTTGGTCGATCGCGCGGGTCAATGCCGTGTTGGCGATGCCCGCCCCCAGTTTTTTTCGAAGCACCGCGCCTTCGATCGTCACCAGCGCCGGGCAACTTGCTTGCACGCACGCATAGTCCTGATTGCAGACCGTTTGGTCGATCTGCCGTTTGCGCCCGAACGCAGTGGCCAGCGGACGAATGGCAACGCAGTTGGAAACGGCCGTGCAGTCACCGCAGTTCTCGCAAAGGTCCGGGTGAATGAAGACCCGCGTGCTGCGGGCAATCGCAAGCCCGCGCCGGATGCGGCGTCGTTGCTCGGTGGCACAGACCTGGTCGTAAATCAGCACCGTCACGCCGGCAGTGGCACGCAACGCGAGTTGCACGGCGTCGAGTTCTCCCCGGCCGTGAAAGCTGGTGCCGACCGGAAACGCGCCCTGGTGTTGACGCCAGCGCTGAGCATCCTCGGTAACGACAGCGATCCGTGAGACGCCCTCCGCCTCCATTTGACGGGCGATTTCCGGCACCGACAGGCGCCGGTCCACGGGCTGTCCGCCCGTCATGGCGACGGCGTCGTTGTACAGAATCTTGTAGGTGATGTTGGCCGCTGCCGCCACTGCCTGGCGGATGGCCAGATAGCCGGAATGCGAATAGGTGCCGTCGCCCATGTTCTGAAACCGGTGTGGGGCATCCGTGAAGAAGGATTGGGCCACCCAGTCAATGCCCTCGCTGCCCATGGGTACCTGGGGAAAAGTCGTGGCGCGGTTCATCCAGCCAGCCATGGCGTGACAGCCGATACCGCCGCTGGCGTCAGAGCCTTGTGGTACGAAGGTGGACAAGTTGTGCGGACAACCTGCGCAAAAGTAGGGGATGCGGCGCACACCGTCGGCCTCGTTGGCCAGCATCTCGTTGGCCACAAATTGGGGTACCCGGTCGCGCCGATCCAGTTGCGGGCGATGCCCGGCCAGCCACTGCGCCAACACGGGCATGATGCGCGACGGACGCAGTTCCCCCAAAGCGGACAGCATCGGCGCGCCGTCCAGGTGCTGCTTGCCCACGATGCGCGCACGTTGGCTGGCAGGCGCGTTATAGAGCAGCGCGCGCAACTGGTTCTCGACCACGGGCGCCTTTTCCTCCACCACCAGCACCTCGTCCAGACCGCGCACAAAGTCGAGCATGCGTGCGGGCTCCAGCGGGAAAACCAGGCCCACCTTGTACAGACGTACGCCCGCATCGGCCAATGCGTCCAGGGATATGTCCAGTCGGCGAAGGGCTTCCAGCAGGTCCAGGTGCGCCTTGCCACAGGTCACGATACCCAGAGTCGCTACGGGAGCCGGGACGACCAGCCGGTCGATCGGGTTGCTATAGGCAAATGCGCGCACCGCATCCAGTTTGGCGCTCAGGCGGGCTTCAATGCCCAGCCCCGGCAGGTCATGCAGCCGATAGTGCAAGCCCGACGCCGGGGCGGAAAAATCGGGCGCCTCATCAAAACGGGTGCGCACGCAGTCCAGGTCTACCGTGGCCGAGCCTTCCACCGTTTCCGACAATGCGATGAGCCCGCACCAGGCGCCGGAGAAACGCGACAGCGCCCACCCATACAGGCCGTATTCAATGATCTCTGCGACGTTGGCGGGATGCAGCACCGGCATGCTCCAGGCCTGCATGGCCAGGTCGCTCTGGAACGGGATGCCCGAGGACACGCAGCCGTGGTCGTCCCCGGCCACCACCAGCACGCCACCGCGCGGCGATGACCCATAGGCGTTGCCGTGGCGCAGCGTGTCGCCAGCGCGGTCCACGCCCGGCCCCTTGCCGTACCAGAGTGCAAAGACGCCGTCCACGCGGCGCTGCGGGTCGCTGGCCACACGCTGAGTTCCCAATGCGCCGGCGGCCGCCAGCTCCTCGTTGATCGCGGGCATGAATCGAACCCGCTGTTGATCCAGCAAGACCTGCGCTTTCCACAACGCCAGATCGACGCCGCCCAAGGGAGAACCGCGGTAACCCGAGACAAACCCGGCAGTCTCCCACCCGCGCTCACGATCCAGACGGGCCTGCATCAGGGTCAGGCGCACCAGTGCCTGGGTGCCGGAGATCAGGATGCGACCATGCTCGGCGCTCAGGCTGTCCTCCAACCGGTAGTTCAGGAGGTCGTTGCCGGGCGGTGACGCGGTTGCGTGCAGTGTGGCTTGATGCGACGCTTGATTGGACTCAACCATGCTTGTCTATCCTTCGTGCCCGGATCAGGTGGATGCCGCAGTGTTCCGAGCAACTCTGGGGTCGCAGTGCTCAGCTGGAAACGCTTCCCGCCAACTCGCCAATCAGTCGTTGCGCCAGCACGGCGGCAACCTGACGCCGATAGTTTGAAGGGGTGGCGGTGGTGCGCATTGGATTGACCTGTTTTTTCACCAGCTTGCCCAGTGCGTCCAGCAGTTCCTGCGTCACCACAGCGCCGCACAACGCCTCGGTGCCTTCCAGCAAAAAGGGCCGTGAATTGGTGCCCGTCAGGGCCACCCGCAAATCGCGCAACACGCCATCGGTCATAACGATGCACGCGCCAACACCTGCCAGCGGGAAGTCAATCGCTGCACGCACCCTGGCCTTGCGGTAGCCGCAACGCATGCCTTCAGGCTGGGCCGCAATGTGCACGCCCGTGACCAGTTCCCCCGCATGCAACGCCAGCGGCCGAGCGCCGTCATCGACGTAGAAATCGGCCAATGGAATGCTGCGTGGACCCAGCGCCCCCAGAATGTCGACGCGGGCATTCAGCGCGATCAGCGCCGGGGCCAGATCGCCGCTCCAGGCGGCGTGGCAACGCCCCCCTTGGGGTGCGACGTGACAGACGTCGCCGCGATGTTTCAGGCAGTAGTCGTTGGATTGCCGCCACCACTCGCTCTGGTTGTAAAAGACACACCGCGTATCCAGGCACAGGTTGCCTCCCAGCGTAGCGACCGCGCGGTGACCCGGTCCGGCGATTGACGCGGCAGCCTGGGACAGCGCAGGCATTTCGGACCGGATATCGGCGTGCAACTCGAGTTGCTGCAGCGTCACCCCGGCGCCAATGTGCCATACGTCTGCCCCGCGCCGGATGTGCCGCGTCTCGGCGATGCCGCTCAGGTCGATCAACGGGTCGGGCGCGCCTATGCCGTGGCGCAGGTTGGGCAGCAGATCGGTGCCGCCTGCAATCAGGCGGCCGCCCGGGTGGGCCTGCAACAGGGCCAGCGCCTGCGCCATCGACTTGGGCGAATGCAGCACGAAAGGGGTCATGGAGTCCATGGCTACACCTGCGCTTTTTGCAGTGCGCCGGCCTTTGCGGCGCTGAGCTTTTGTGCGCGCCGACGCACCACGAGGGCATCGACCAGTCGATCGGGTGTGACCGGCAGTTCATGCAGACGCAAGCCACTGGCGTGTGCAATGGCGTTCGTCAGCGCCGGCAGAAATCCCGACAGCGAACCCTCGCCCGCTTCCTTGGCGCCAAACGGTCCGTTCGGATCGGGAGCTTCCACGATGCAGGTTTCAATCGGCGGCGACTCGACGATGGTGGGGATGCGATAGTCCAGAAAATTGGCGCGCAGGTGCAATCCCTTGTGGTACTGCGTTTCTTCGCACAGTGCCTGTCCCATGCCCATCCAGACCGATCCCTGAATCTGGCCTTCCACCGCCAGCGGATTGATGGCGCGCCCGCAATCATGCGCGACCCAGACCTTGATCACGCGCACCATGCCGGTGTCTTCATCGACTTCCACTTCAACCACCTGCGCGGCGTAGGAGTAACCAGCGCTGGTACCGACCGCCGCACCGCGAAATTTTCCACCCTGGGTTTCACGCGGGGTCGACCAGCTGCCGCTGACGGTGACAGTGCCGCCCTGCTGCAGCGCCAACGTCACGACTTCACGATAGGCCAGCGCCTGGTCGGTGCCTGTGACGACGTAACTTTCGCCCAGACACTCCACCTGTTCTGGCGGCACGCCGAACTTGCGCGCGGCTGCCGCCACCAGCACTTCGCGCAATGCAGCGCCCGCGTTGATGGCGGCATTGCCGACCATGAATGACACGCGTGAGGAGTAGGAGCCGTTGTCCTTGGGCGTCACCGCGCTGTCATTGGCCACCACCCGCAATCGGTCCAGTGACAGGCCCATCACTTCGGCCACGGTCTGCGCCAGCAGGGTGGAGGATCCCTGCCCGATATCGGCCGCCCCCGTGAGCACCGTGATGCCCCCATCGAAATCCAGTTTCAGGTTGACCACGGCATGCGGCTCACCGCTCCAGTGCACCGGCTTGGCGGAGCCGCTGGCATAGTGCGAACAGGCCAGACCCAGGCCGCGTCCGGGCGGCATGTTGGCATGCCGCGCATTCCAGCCGGAAGCGGCCTGCACCCGGTCCAGACACTCCGCGAGACCACAGGAGTTGACCTGAAGATCGTTGATGGTGCGGTGCGGAATACTCAGCAGGTTGGCCCGGCGCAGCGCAAACGGATCCAGACCCAAGGTGTTCGCCATGGTGTCCAGCATCGACTCGAAAGCATGGCGCACATCCACGGAACCGTGTCCGCGCATGGCGCCGTTGGGCGGCGTATTGGTGTACACGCGAAGCCCGAAATAGCGACACGCGGGCAACGGGTACAGGGCGTGAAGCAGTGAGCCGGCATACAAGATCGTGACCAGCCCGTAGCCGGCATAGGCGCCGCCGCGCTGCACCACTTCACAATCGACAGCCCGGATGACGCCCCGCGCGGACAAGCCGATCTTGAGCCGCACATCGGTTTCGGGCCGACCTCGGTGAGTGATGAAGGAATCCTCGCGTGACAGTTCCAGTTTGACCGTCGCGCGCGCAGCCCGCGCCAGCAGCGAAGCCACAATCTCGAAGTTCAGGGTCTCGGTGCGGTGCCCGAAGCCGCCGCCCACAAAGGGCTTGATGATGCGGATTTGCGAGGGATCCAGCCGCATGCACTGCGCCAGAATCAGATGCACGTAGTACGGCACCTGTGACACGGTCTGCAGGGTCAGGCGCCCACGCTCGGCGTCCCAACTTGCCAGCGAAGCGTCCGGCTCCATCATGGCGTGCGTGACTTCGGCGTAGTGGAAGCGCTCCTCCAGCACCAGGTCCGATGCGGCGAAACCGGCAGCGACATCGCCAAAACTGTGGTCGACATCGCGCGCAATATTGCCTGGCTGGTCTTCGTGCAATTGCGTGGCATCGCTGGCGCGCGCACTGGCGGCGTCAAAGTAGGCCGGCAAGGGTTCCAGGTCGAGCACGATGGCCGCCAGCGCTGCGCGTGCCGTGGCCGCATCCACGGCGGCCACCGCGGCCACCGGTTCGCCGCAGTAGCGCACGCGATCGCGGGCCAGCGCAAACTCGTTTTGGGCGATGGGAATCACACCGTAGGGCACATCACATTCGTCACCGGTGATCACCGCGTGCACACCGGGTATGGCGCGAGCCCGACTGACATCGATACTGCGGATGCGTGCATGGGCCACAGGGCTGCGCAATATCGCACCGATCAGGGCATCGCGTGCTGGCAGGTCGGCCGTGTACAAGGCACGTCCGGTCACCTTCTCGATGCCGTCAATGAGAGGTTGGCGCACGCCGACGGCGTG
>CAILAY010000029.1 GCA_903832285.1 uncultured beta proteobacterium
GAATCGGTTGTCATGCGGTAACCAACCCGCGCATATCAGACTGATCAACCGTCGACAAGCCGTCCGTTCTGCTACCAACACATTGCAGGAAGTCAAATACCGTTTATCAAAAGCTTGACAGGTCAATACATATCAGCCCGCGCGAACTCAGCCTGCGCGTGAGAACTGTGCTGCGCCGTCTGGGTGCCACAATGGCAGGCACAGCGCTGGCAGCGACCGCCCACGCGCCAAGCTTCGCCGTGGATGTGTCAGCGCAGCGCATTACCCTGTGCGGCATGCCACTCAAGCTGACGCGCCGCGAATATCTGCTGCTGAAAACCTTGCTCGTCAAGCCGCAGCGTATCTGCTCGCGTGAGTTGCTGCTGGATGTTGCCTGGGGAACGGAGGCGGAAAGCGGTGATCGCACCGTGGACACACACATCAAGACGCTGCGCGCCAAACTCAAAGCCGTTCGCCCCGATCTGGAGCTGATCGAGACGCATCGCGGCTTGGGCTACAGCATCGCCGCATAGACAGCTCTTATGCGCCTCGGATTGCGTCTGTTGTTCGGCGTGTTCGCGATTCTGGGGCTGGCGGCTTTCTTCGTCCTCAACGTGTTTGTGAACGAGATCAGGCCGTCGGTGGCCGAGGTGATGGAGGATGTGATGATTGATTCGGCCAATGTGCTGGCTGAATTGGCGAGCCGCGACCTTGCCGAAGGCAACATTCGAAACGGTGATTTCGCGCGTGCACTCAGCGCCTACAACACACGCAATCCGCAGGCCCAGGTGTGGGGTTTCAAAAAGCAAAGCGTGGACTTTCGCGTAGTGGTCACGGACTCGCAGGGCATGGTGCAGTTCGATTCAGAAAACCGCTTCGTGGGCCAGGACTTTTCCAAGTGGCGCGACGTGCTGCTGACGTTGCGCGGCACGTACGGTGCCCGAACGACCTCGGGCACACGTGAAGAGCAACCGGACGGCGACACCTCTATATTTCACATCGCGGCGCCCATCGTGCGGGAAGGCAAAGTCATTGGTGTATTGAGTCTGGCCAAGGCAACGTCCACCGTGGCGCCGTTTGTCCACCGCGCCGAGCGCAAGATTCTTTTCGGCGGCGCGTGGTTGCTGGGTTTGTCGCTGCTGGTGGGGGTGGCGGCGACGCTGTGGATTGTTGCCGCCGTGCGGCGCTTGGCGCGTTATGCCGACGAGGCCGAAGCAGGGAGGCGAACACCCGTGCCCGCCTTGCCCGGCGAGCTTGGAAAGTTGGCCCACTCGATGGCTGCGATGCGTGCCAGGTTGGAGGGGCAGAGCTACATAGAAAACACGGTTCGTGCGCTGACGCACGAACTCAAGTCCCCGATTGCTGCCATACGCGGTGCGGGTGAGCTGCTGCGCGAACCCCTGACTGACCAGGATCGGCTGCGCTTTGCCAACAACGTGGTGACGCAAAGCGAACGCATGCATTCCAGCGTAGAGCGCATGCTGGAGCTCTCCAAACTAGAGCGACGTGTCGCGCCCGAACACCAGGATCGTGTCGCGGTGGCCACGCTGTTCGAACAGGCGCAAGCGCACACCCGCACGCAAGCCGAAGGATCGGGCGTCCGAGTGCAGGCAGACGCTAGCGCCGTCGAGCTGACTGGCGATGCCGAGTTGCTGCAACTGGCGCTGGACAATCTGACACATAACGCCGTCGACTTTTCGCCGCGCGGAGCCACGGTGCGCCTCGCTGCCAGCGTTGCCGATGGCAGGGTGCGCATCGAAGTGAGTGACGAGGGTCCGGGCTTTGCCGATTTTGTCAAAGAGCGCATCGGGGAGCGCTTTGTCTCGACGCCTCGGCCCAATGGCGGCGCCAAAGGCAGCGGCCTGGGGCTGGCCATTGCACTGCAGGTGGCAGAGTTGCATGGCGGCTCATTGCAGGTGGACGACGGCGCGGGGTCAACCTGTGTGCGATTGACTGTGCCGCTACAGCCGGGCTAGCAACCCGTCCACCGAAACCCTGGACGCGGGCTGACTTCGCCGCGGTCTTTGTTCCATACGACCTCCTTTCGCGACTTCACGCGGACTTCACAAACTTCATTCTTTCCACACGCAGACGGTGGAGACTGGCTTCTGTCTACAACGAATGGAGTGTGCGAATGAAGTCGTTACTTGCGACGAAAGTGTTTGCCTTGGTGCTGGTGATGTTGCTGCTGATGGCAGCGTTGTCGCTCATTGGCGGGCTCGCATCGGAGCGCCTCCGGTACCGCGCTCAGGCGGCGGACAGCATACGCAGCAGTCTGGCAGGACCTCAGACCCTGGCGGGGGCGGTGATGACGCGACATTGCACCAAGACGATTGAAGCCATCGTTGTGCGCGAAAAGCAGCGCATCGCAGAACGCAGCGAAGAGCAGGTGCTGCTTTCGGCCTTGCCACAGACACTGCACTGGAGCGCGACCAGCCAGATCGAGCCGCGCTACCGTGGGTTGTACAAGGTGAACTCGTTCAACCTCGATGCCGTGGGCGAAGTTGCTTGGGGTTCGTTGTCCGCCCTTGCTGCACCACCTGTCAAAGACGCGGTGATAGCCGTGCACTGCGACGCACCGAATGTGGAGTTTGCAATATCGGATGTGCGCGGCGTTCGCAGCATCAAGGTAACGACGTCACAGGGGGCAGCTCAGGTACTGGCCAGTGCCGACAGCAGGTGGTTCAAGTCCGGCTTCAAGGCAGGGTTGATTGTGGATGAAGCGGCGTTGGCGGGTCCAAGCAGGGTGCAGCTGAGCATTGCGTTGGTGGGACTGGAGTCACTCGGCTTTGTGCCGCTGGCGAACGAAAATTCTGTCACGCTCAAGTCGGATTGGGCGCATCCGTCCTTTCAGGGTGCGTTCTTGCCGCAGGATCGCAAGGTTGACAGCAGCGGGTTCGAGGCAACCTGGAAAGTTTCTTCCCTGGCTTCCAGCGCACGGAGTCAATTGGGCGGCAAGACGAGCTTGTGTGATGTGCGCCAGGTCGCCGCAAACGAGGGCTGTTTGCAGTCTTTTGGTGTCGATTTCATCGATCCCGTCAACCCGGCATCGCTTTCAGACCGCGCCACCAAGTACGGCGTGATGTTTATTGTGCTGACGTTCGCTGGTCTGGTGGTGCTGGAAGTGCTCAAACGTGTGCCCGTGCATCCGGTGCAGTACCTGCTGATAGGGGTGGCATTGGCCTCGTTTTTCCTGCTGTTGTTGAGCCTGTCGGAACACATTGCGTTTTTGCAGGCCTACATCGTTGCGGCGCTGGCGTGCATTGCGTTGCTCACGTTGTACGCCAAGGCAGTGCTGGGTGGCTGGTCGCGCGCCCTGCCCATGACGGGAGGTCTGACAGCGCTGTATGGTGTGCTGTATCTGGTGTTGCAGTCGGAGCAACACGCCTTGCTGGCCGGGTCGTTGCTGTTGTTCGTGGTGCTGGCTGGCGTGATGCTCTTGACGCGGGATGTGAAGTGGGGACGACTCAACGAAGCCATGTAATCTGGGGATGGCCCCCCTTCCTTGCCGAGCCGTCACCCCACGACGCCGCGTGCACGCAACTGCGCGATCTGCTCTTCCGACAAGCCCACTTCACGCAGCACCGCATCGGTGTCCTGGCCCAGCGTGGGCGCATGGCGCCGATGACTGCCGGGTGTGACACTGAGCTTGGGCACGAAGCCGGGTACTGCCATGGTGGTGCCGTCGCCCACCGTCAGTTGTTGCAGCATGCCGCGCGCAGCGTAATGCGGATCGGCGGCGATGTCGGCAACAGTGTAGATTTTCCCGGCGGGAACCGACGCGTGTTCGAGCGCCTGTAGCACCTCCTGTACGGTCAGCGTTTGGGTCCACGCGCCGATGGCCGCATCGAGTTCCTGCACGCGCGCCACGCGACCGGTGTTGTCCGCCAATGTTGGATCTTCAGCCAGGTCAGGGCGGGTTATGCACAGCATGAGTCGCTTGAAAATGCTGTCTCCGTTGCCAGCGATCAGCGCATAACCGCCGTCGGCGCAAAGATAGGCATTGGTGGGCGCAATGCCGGGCAGGGCCGAACCGGCTGGTCCGCGCACGGCGCCGAAAACGCTGTATTCCGGCAGCAGGCTTTCCATGCAATTGAACACCGCCTCGTACAGCGCCACGTCGATCACCTGTCCCCGGCCCTTGGGCGCGTCGGTGCTCGCACTGGCGTGCCGGTGGTGCAGCGCCAGCAGGATGCCAATCACGCCGTGCAGCGCCGCTAGCGTGTCGCCTATGCTGATTCCCACGCGCACCGGCACCCGGCCCGGTTCGCCCGTGAGATGGCGCATGCCGCCCATGGCCTCGGCGACCACGCCAAAACCGGGTCGGTCCCGGTACGGTCCGGTCTGGCCGTAGCCGCTGATGCGCAGCATGATGAGGCTCGGGTTCAGCGCCAGCAGCGCGTCGGGACCCAGGCCCCAGCCCTCCATCGCACCAGGGCGAAAGTTCTCGATCAGCACGTCCGCTTCAGCTGCCAGTTGGCGCACGATCTCCTGTGCTTCGGGCTGTTTGAGATCCAGCGCGAGCGATCTCTTGTTGCGCGACTGCACCTGCCACCAGACCGAGGTGCCATCCTTGATCAGGCGCCATTGGCGCAGCGGGTCGCCGCTGCCGGGTGCTTCGATCTTGATGACCTCGGCGCCGAAATCTGCCAGCGTCTTGGCGGCGAATGGACCGGCGATCAGTTGGCCCAGCTCGATCACCTTCAAGCCTCCCATCGGCCCGGCAACTGACGCTGTCATTTCTTCTTCGTTTTCGCCTTGGACGCAGGCTTTTCAGCCAGCAGGTCGTCCAGGTTCTTCACGATTTCGCCCTCGATGCGGTCCTTGAAGGCACCCAAGAGGAAACCCAACTTGGCGTCCAGTTCAAAATGCTCGTGCGTGACCTTGAGCGTGCCGTTCACGCCGGAGCGGGTGAAACAGACCTCGTCCACGGTCGCGCCTTCCTCGTAGGTGCACACCATGTCGAACTCCTCTTCGACCTGTTCGGCCCAGCGAAAGGCGATCTTTCTGGCCTTGGGAAGGCCCAGTCCGTGTTTGCGTTGAATCTGAATGTCAGCCACGTGCGGTCTCCGGGGAAATGAGTTGTTTCAGGATTTGCGTGCGCTCTTCCTTGGGCCGGGGCACGAGCACTCGCACCGCATCATAAAACCTGCGCCAGTCCTGCCCGTTGACGCGAAACAGCGCCTCAAAGCCGGGGACCAGTTCGTCGTAGGCGGCGAGCGCGCCAAAGGACGCATTGTTGGCTTTCGCCACCCAGGCGTCGTATCCGGTGTAACCACCCCAACTCGACTTGAGCTGCGCGTAGCGTTCGCGAAAGTCCTGCAGGGCGCGAGCTTTGCGCGTCGGTAGATCGTTCCGGTTTTCAGGCTGTGAATAAATACGATCCAGTTCCCACCTGGTGGCACGGGTGAGGGCGCGGAACTGCTGGCGCCGAGCATTCAGCTGGGAGTATTCCTCCTGCGCCTCGGGTGAGGCATGCGCCGCCAACCAGCGCTGCGCGCCCAGTCGCTCCACCGCCGTGGCGAAGGACTCGTTGAAGACGGTGTCGTCTTGCACGTACAGGAGTTGATGCGCCAGTTCATGAAAAATCATGCGCGCCAGTTCGCCTTCGGGATAGCGGATGAAGGTGTTGAGAAGCGGATCGCCACCAGCCCAGTTCATCCAGCCCAGCGTGGAGTAGGCCGGAACACCGTAGACGCCGACCTCCAAACCAAGCGCCTGTAGCCGCAGGGATTCGGCTTGTGCCTGAGCCTCTTCGAAATAGCCCTTGTAGCCGACGCAGCCGGCAACGGGGAAACACCAGGTCTGAAGCGTGAGCGAAAACGCGGGTGCTGCCACCACGTTCCAGACCACGGCGCTGCGCTGCAGGTCGGCGTAGCGGTGGTAGCTGGCGTTGTCCGGCAGGCCCAAGTCCGACACCGCAAATGAGCGCATACGCTGCGCCAGTTGCAAACGCTGCTGGAGCTCATCGGGTGTGTTTTCGTCACTCAGCCATTGCTCGACGGGTTTGGAAGCTTGTAGCACCCGCAGGTGGCCTTGAATCGCCTGCAATAGGTAACCGGTGTCGGCGCACCCCGTCAGCGCGCACAGAGTGAATGCACACAGGCACCAGCGACCGGAGGACAAAATGCGCAGCGTCATGGCAGCGCAAAGTTTAAGCTGTGAGTCGCCTTCGCGCCGACGCTCGTAAAATCGGCATTTTGGCTACAGGCAGCCCCACCCACCCCTGCGGCACATTCAAGGGGCTACGACTTCAAGGAAACATGATGAGCACTTCACCCCCCTCAATGTCCGACCGCGATGGCAAGATCTGGATGGACGGCCAGATGGTCGAGTGGCGCGACGCCAAGGTCCATGTGCTGACGCACACGTTGCACTACGGTTGCGGCGCTTTCGAAGGTGTGCGCGCCTACAACACCGTCAATGGCACCGCCATCTTCCGGCTGGAAGAACACACGGAACGCCTCTTCAACAGCGCCAAGATCCTGCGCATGAAGCTGCCCTTTACCAAGGAAGAAGTGAACGAAGCGCAAAAAGCGGTGGTGCGCGCGAACAAGCTCGAATCCTGCTACCTGCGCCCGCTCACCTGGATCGGCGACAGGAAGCTGGGTGTCTCGCCCAAGGGCAACACGATTCATCTGATGGTGGCGGCATGGCCCTGGGGCGCGTACCTGGGCGAAGAAGGCATGAAGCGCGGCATCCGCGTGAAGATTTCCAGCTACACCCGGCATCACGTCAACATCACCATGACGCAGGCCAAGGCGGTGAGCAACTACACCAACTCCATTCTGGCGAACATGGAAGTCACGGACGAAGGCTACGACGAGGCGATGCTACTGGACTCGTCCGGCTTCGTGTCCGAAGGTGCGGGCGAGAACTTGTTTGTGGTGAAGAACGGCGTGGTCTACACGCCCGATCTGTCGGCCGGTGCACTCAACGGCATCACGCGCAACACGGTGTTCCACATCTGCAAGGACCTGGGGTTGGAAGTGGTGCAAAAGCGCATCACGCGCGATGAAGTCTATATCTGCGATGAGGCCTTCTTCACCGGCACGGCGGCCGAGGTCACGCCGATTCGTGAACTGGACCGTATCGAGTTGGGCTGCGGTTCGCGCGGCCCCATCACCGAGAAAATTCAAAGTGCGTTCTTTGACATCGTCAACGGCCGCAACCCCAAATACGCTCACTGGTTGACGAAGGTCTAAATACCTTGCGGGACAGGGTTATTGGGGTCAGACACCAATTTAGCTGCGGCGCAAAAGCGCCGCCACCCACAAGGGAGCCAAAGGCTCGCGAATTTGGGCTCTGACCCCAAAAACCCAGCTCTGTCCTCAACTGATTAAGGAACCCATGAAGAACTCCAACATTGAACTGCTGGCCAAAGACCTCAACGCGCAGGGCGGCGTGTTCTGCCCCAGCGCCCAGGCTGACATGAAGTTGTGGAACAGCCACCCCAAGGTCTATCTGGACGTGGCGCACAGCGGCCAGGCCAAGTGCCCCTATTGCGGCACGGTGTACCAACTCAAGGACGGCGAACACTTCGGTGGCCATCACTGATTCGCTCATCATCGCGCCGCAATGGATCGGCGACGCGGTGATGACCGAGCCGTTGCTGCGTCGGCTGCACGCGCGCGGCGAACGGCTCACCGTGGGAGCACTGCCCTGGGTGGCACCGGTGTACCGCGCCATGCCTGCGGTCGCCGAGGTGATCGAATTTCCCTTCGCCCATGGGGGCCTGCAGTTCAGGGCCAGGAGGGCGATCGCCGGCCAGTTGCAGGGCCGGTTTGATGTGGCTTATGTGCTGCCCAATTCGCTCAAGAGCGCTTTGCTGCCGCTGCTCGCGGGGATACCGAAACGAGTCGGCTATCTGGGCGAGGCGCGCATCGGGCTGTTGACGCACAGGCTGAAGAATCCGCCCAAGGACCGTCGCCCACCCATGGTCGCGTTCTATTCGGCGCTCAGCGGCGACACCGACCTGCAGCACGACCGCCCGCAACTGCAACTTCCTGCTGAGCGCATCGCCGCCACCCTCCAAACGCTGGGCTTGGACGGCGTTGACTACACGGTGTTTGCGCCGGGCGCCGAGTTCGGCCCGGCCAAGCGCTGGCCGACAGGGCATTACGCCGAACTGGCGCAGCGACTTGAGCGCCGAGTCGTGCTGCTGGGGTCGGGCAAGGAGGCGGCGCTGTGCGAGGAGATCGCCGCAGCGGCCAATGTGGGCCGCGCCGATCACTGCATGAACCTCGCTGGCAAGACCTCGCTCGACCAGGCGCTGTGCCTGATCGCCGCGGCGAAGAGCATGGTGAGCAACGACTCGGGACTGATGCACGTGGCGGCGAGCCTCGGCGTGGCACAGGTCGCGCTCTTCGGTTCCTCCAGTCCGTTGCATACGCCGCCGCTGAACGACAAGGCGCTGGTGCTGTGGCTCAAGAACGACGCTCAGTACCAGCCACCGCTGGACTGTGCGCCCTGCTTCGAGAGAAACTGCCCCTTACCCGCGGGGCCGAATCAGTTGCGCTGCCTGAACGACATCACGGCCACGCGCGTGTTGACCTGTCTCTAGCCCGAAAGAAGCGCAGCGTTTAGGGGAAATCCCGCTGGTGATGGCGTAAAGCACCCGGCCTAATGGATCGCTAAGGAAGTTGTTCATGCACCCTCGATTTCAGTGTTTGGCCGCGGGCCTGATCCTCGTTTTCTCCGGCATTGCCGTCGCACAACAAAACCCAGTTCGCATCGGCCTCATCGGGCCGTTCACGGGACCGTCCGCAGACTTTGGCATTCCCATGCTCAATGGTGTCAAGCATGCGGTGGATGAAATCAACGCCGTCGGCGGTTACTTGGGTCGTCCGATTGAGCTAGTGATCAAAGACGACACGGCCAATCCCGATGTCGGTCGAAAACGCTCAGAAGAATTGGCGAGCGAAAAGGTGTTGGCGACGATCGGTTTTTGCAACACGGGAGTGGCGGCCAAGTCGCTGGACGTGTTCCAGAAGAACCAGATTCCGCTCATCATCCCCTGCGCCACCGGCACACCTCTGACTGCCAAGTACCCGGGCCCGGAAAGCTACATCTTTCGCAATTCCGCCAAGGACGGAATTCAGGCGCCGTTCGTGGTGGATGACATTGTCAAACGTGGCTGGAATAAAGTTGCCATCTTTGCAGACACAACCGGTTATGGCGACGCGGGTCTGAAAGATGTGGAAGCAGCCTTGGCGGCGAAGAAACTCAAGCCGGTGTATGTTGGGCGCTTTGCCATTGGCGTGAAGAATCTGACCGCCGAATTGGAGGCAGCGCGCGCGGCTGGGGCCAATGTGGTGTTCAGCTACACCGTGGGACCGGAGAACGCGGTGATTGCCATGGGGCGAAAGGAACTGAACTGGAAGGTGCCGCAGGTGGGCGCATGGACTTTGTCGTTCCCCTTCTTCATCGATGGCGCCAAGGCGGCGGCGGACGGCGCGTTGATGGCCCAGACCTTCATTGCGGAGCCCAGTAACGAACGGCGCGCCGCCTTTTTGACGGCCTATGCGCGCAAGTACAAAGTGAGCAAGATTCCGGTGCCAATGGCCGCAGCCCAAGGCTATGACGCAACCTATCTGCTGATGTATGCCCTGTTTGGTATCCACAACGGCCAACTCACCGGGCCCACCCTGAAGGCCGCGCTGGAGAGTATGACCCGGACCTACTACGGTGTGGTCGCAACCTACGAAAAGCCGTTCAGTGTGCAGGACAAGGACGCCGTGACTTCGAATATGCTGGTGATGGGCATGGTGAAGAATTCCGCCGTGACGTTTGCCTACCCCGGGGACGCCAAGCGCAACCTCTTCGTGCAGCGCAAACAATAGTCCCCACGCGTTTCTCGCTGCCACTTGTCCCGGGGCTTGTCAATGCTCCCCGTCGGCCAGCGGCAATTCCACGACAAAGCAGGCGCCTCCGCCAGCGCGCGCTTCGCAGCGCACCGAGCCGGCGTGACGGGCCGCAATGGCCTTCACAAGAGCGAGTCCCAAGCCCACTCCCCCATCGCGTTCACTGGCACCAGGGAGCCGATAGAACGGCTCGAAGATGCGCTCGCGCAGCGCGCTCGGGACACCCGGACCACGGTCGCATACGCTGAGCATTGCGAGGTTACCCGACGCACGCATCAGTACCGTGATTTCGCCATCGCTGTAGCGTTTCGCGTTTTCCAGAAGATTGCGAACCAGGCGTCGCAGCAACCGCGCCACGCCGTCAACGATGAGCACTGACCCCAGCCCGGCGCCGTCGCTTTGGACGTCCAGCATGGCGTCCGTGCGAGCACATTCCTCGGCCACAAGCCCGATCAGGTCCACAGCCTCTACCGTGCCAAGGTCTGCCTCCCGAGCATCAAGTCGGCTGGCCAGAAGAATCTCTTCCACCAACTGATCGAGTTCCGTGATGTTGCGTGAAATCTCGTCGCCGGTGGCTGTTGCCGTGCCGCCGCCCATCAATTCGAGCCCCATGCGGATCCGGGCCAGCGGCGAACGGAGTTCATGCGATGCGTTGGCAAGAAGGGACTTCTGGGCTTGCAGCAAATCCTTCTGCTGCGCGACCAGAGTTTCTATACGTTGTGCTGCGAGATTGAAGCGTTCTGCGAGGAAGGCCACTTCATCGTGTCCCCGCACCGGAACGCGCACCGACAGGTCACCCGCACCCCACTCTTCAACCCCTCTTTGCAGCATCTCCAGGCGCCGCGTAAGCTTGCGCACGATCGGATAGGTGGCAAGGGCGACCGCCACGCCGACGATGGTGAGCGACCAGAAAAAGCCGAATGGCAAGCGATTCCAGGGCGACCGAATCGGGCGTGGAAGATGAACGTGCAACGTCTGGCCATCCTCCATGCGTACCGTGAATTCGGGTCCAGGCCCATTCGGCCCCGGGTTCGCAGCAATCTCATCGGAGTCACTGCGGTTCTGCTCCTCGGGGGGCGGCATTTTGCTGGTCGTCGCGTGCGCCCGCCGGGGGGAACCCGTGCCGACAACCTGGCCGGACTCATCCCTGACCACCAGCTCACGCAGGGGTGGCTCGACCGTCATGCGCCAGACCCAGCCTACCAGCAAGGTCAATACCGCCACCGCGAGCACCACGCCCAACCAGATGCGCACGTACAGTCGATTCCATAAGCGCGTCATGAATGACTGTGTGGGCATCTCGGCCGCAATGGAGATCGGGGACAAGTTCAGTCCTGCTGTTTGGCGAACACGTAACCGACACCGCGCACCGTCAGAATGCGCTTGGGATTCTTGGCGTCCACCTCGATGGCTGAGCGGATGCGACCCATGTGCACATCAATTGAGCGATCAAAGGCCTCGAGTTCGCGCCCGCGCACCGCCTCCATGATTTGATCGCGTGAGAGAACCCGTCCGGAACGTTCCGCCAGCACCTGCAACAGGTCGAACTGGTATGCGGTCAGGTCGCACGCGACACCGCCCACGCTCACGCTACGGGCGTCGCGGTCTATTTCGAGCGATCCGAATCGCAACACTTGTCCTGTGGGCGCAGGTTCGGGTGTGCGTCGACGCAGAATGGCACGAATACGCGCCAGCAGTTCGCGTGGTTCGAACGGTTTGGGCAGGTAATCATCGGCGCCCATTTCCAGACCCACGATGCGGTCCATGGGGTCGCCCTTCGCGGTCAGCATCAGCACCGGAATCTGTGCCAGGGCGCCGGGTAGCGCGCGAATGCGACGGCAAACTTCCAGACCGTCCATATCCGGAAGCATGAGATCCAGAATCACCAGATCAGGCGCGGCATTTCCTTGCCCCTGCAATTGGGTCAGCCCGGTTTGTGCATTCACCGAATGTGAAAACCCAAAGCCGGATTGCCCCAGGTACTCGCCCACCATGGCGGCCAATCGCGTGTCGTCTTCAATCATCAGGAGGTGTTGCTTCATGGGCAAAGTCTATCGCTTCGTGGTTGACACCGCGCTATCGTGCCCGACGGAGGTGATGCGGCGCTTTACACGCGGTAAAGTTTGGGTAAACGCCACACGGCGGGGACGCGTAGCACCGTCCCAGGATCGACCGCTGCAATGGCTTTCTGGCGCCGCGCCCAGTGGGTCAAACCTCAGGCGCAGCTGACGCGATCCCGACCTGCTTGCTTGCTCTGATACAGGGCCCCGTCGGCCCGGGCAATCAGGCTGAGTGCATCGTCACTGCCATTCATGCCGGCCACACCTGCGGACACGGTGACCATGAGCAAGACGTCTTGGGTCTTGCGATTTCGGATCTTCATCGCCCTGGTATGTTGCCGCACAGATTCAGCCAGCGCTGCGCTTTGGACGAGCGTGCTCTGGGGAACCAGCACCGCGAACTCTTCGCCCCCATAGCGCGCCACGGTACAGTTGTCGGCGGAGATGCAAGTGCGCAGAACCTCGCCCAATGCCTGAATGACCCGATCTCCCGTGACGTGACCATGGGTATCGTTCACGCGTTTGAAGTGGTCAATATCAAACATGATCAGGCAGTGCGTTCGATCTGCCTGCATGGGTTGCTGCAGCATCATCGCCAGCCGCTGGTCAAATCCGCGTCGATTCAGAACCCGGGTCAGCGGGTCCAGCAGGGCCTCATGCCGCGCGCGTCCCAACTCTGCTTGCAGCTGATCAATTTGCACCCGGCTGCTGGCCACCTGTTGCTGCAAGGCATGGGCCGAACTGCGCATGCCGGCCGTGTTCTCCAACGCCAGGTTAAGTTGGGGCGACAGTCCGTCCACACCACCAGATCGCAGTGCCTCGGCCAAACCGTTGAGCTGATCGCCAAACCGACCGGCATCGTCCCCCGTACGCAAGGCAGATTCGGCCAGTCCAATCATGGTTTGCGTAAAGCGACCGCTGATCTTTTCGACGGCTTGTTGGTCCAGCGGTGCGATGTGGCTACGAAAAAGTTGAAGCACCTCGGCATCGGTTAGTCGCCTTCCGCCTAACAGCAGGGGAGTCAGGGCCTGTGTCAACGCCGGGTTGATGCCTGCCAGATGCTCGTACCAGAGGGCGAAGCTGACGGGATTGAAGGCAGCGTCGTGCTGCCCCAGATGTCCGAGCACGGCACGCAATATCTCGGCACTGTGTTCTCGGGATTCGGTGTAGTTCATGCTGATGCCTCGCCGCCAGCTTTCACGTTAACGAAAGGGGCGCAAGAGCAGGGTTGACGAATGAGCATGTTGTGGTGCGGCAGCGCCCTCGCAGGGTGAACCCTGGAGCCGCCGCGTCGCATTCGGTGGCATCAAGGGTCGTTGTGGCAGTTTTCTGGGCGACAACCTCGGGCGGCATTATGGCCGAAAGAGTCACCGTCGTCGTGTCCGCCATTGCTCGAGGGAATTCAGTCCTGCACGGCAGGGGGGCGCGATCCGAATATCGCGCTGCCAACGCGCACCAGGGTGCTACCCGCCCTGACGGCCGCCTCAAGATCAAGGGACATGCCCATGGAAAGCGTGTCAAGCTCCAAGCCGTCGCGGCGCAGCGACTCGTACAGATCCCTTGTTCTCAGGTGGGTCGCGCTGGCAGCGGCAAAATCCGGTGCGGGCTCGGGGATCGTCATCAGACCGCGCAGCGTCAAACCTGGCAAAACGGCGACGCTGCGCGCCAACTCCAGTGCCTGATCGGGCGCGATACCTGCTTTCGTGGCGCTTGCGTCGATGTTGACCTGGATGCAAATCTGCAAGGGCGGCAGATGAATTGGCCGTTGCTCACTCAGACGTTGCGCGACCTTCAATCTGTCCACGCTATGCACCCAGTCAAAGTTCTCTGCAACCAGCCGCGTCTTGTTGCTCTGGATCGGGCCGATGCAATGCCATTCAATCGGCAACTGCCGAAGTAGTGCCATCTTCCCGAGCGCCTCCTGGATGTAGTTTTCGCCATAGGCCAATTGACCCGAGGCGACCGCCTGGGCCACCACCCCGGCGCTTACGGATTTTGAAACAGCGAGTAACTTCACTTCGTGCTGGTCGCGCCCCACGGCGGCACAGGCCGCGACAATACGTTTGCGCACGGCTTCCAGGTTCTCGGCAATGATGGTCATAATTGCAGTCGGTCGAACAAACTTTGGGGATATGGGTGGATATTACTCAACTGCTGGCATTCAGCGTCAAGAACAAAGCCTCTGACTTGCACCTGTCGGCGGGATTGCCGCCCATGATCCGCGTCCACGGCGATGTGCGACGCATCAACGTCGATCCACTGGATCACAAGACCGTGCAGTCCATGGTGTACGACATCATGAACGACACCCAGCGCAAGAACTATGAAGAGTTCCTGGAGGTGGATTTTTCTTTCGAGATTGAGGGCCTCGCCAGGTTCCGGGTGAATGCGTTCAACCATAACCGCGGCTCCGGCGCGGTGCTGCGCACCATTCCCTCGAAGATTTTGACGCTGGAGCAACTCAATGCACCGAAGATATTTGGCGACCTCGCGCTCAAGCCCCGAGGTATGGTGCTTGTCACCGGCCCTACGGGCTCCGGCAAGTCCACCACACTGGCCGCCATGGTGAACTACCTCAATGAAACCGAGTACGGCCACATTTTGACGGTGGAAGACCCGATCGAATTTGTGCACGAGTCCAAGAAGTGCCTGATCAACCAGCGCGAAGTCGGCCCGCATACCTTGAGTTTCGCAGCTGCGTTGCGCTCGGCACTGCGCGAGGATCCGGACGCGATCCTGGTGGGCGAAATGCGCGACCTTGAAACCATCCGTTTGGCGATGACCGCGGCCGAGACCGGGCATTTGGTGTTCGGCACGCTGCATACCTCCAGCGCGGCCAAGACCATCGATCGCATCATCGACGTGTTTCCGGCCGAGGAAAAGGAGATGATCCGCTCCATGTTGTCGGAGTCGTTGCAGGCTGTGATTTCACAGACTTTGTGCAAGACCAAAGATGGCCAAGGCCGCGTGGCCGCGCACGAGATCATGCTGGGAACGAGTGCCATACGTAACCTGATTCGTGAAGCCAAGGTGGCTCAGATGTATTCGTCGATCCAGACCGGTAGCAGCGTGGGGATGCAGACGCTGGACCAGAACCTGATGGATCTGGTCAGGCGCAATGTGATCAGCGCCGCAGAGGCTCGTGGAAAAGCCAAGATTCCCGAGAATTTCCCGGGCTGATCGCAGCTACAGCCATACTCAAAAAACAAAAGTGAAAGGACGGATCCTATGGAACGCGATCAGGCCAGCGTATTTATCAACGATCTGCTGAAACTCCTCAACAGTCGCAACGGCAGTGACTTGTTCATCACGGCCGATTTTCCGCCAGCCGTCAAGGTGGATGGGAAGATTGTCAAGGTTTCCCCGCAGCCACTGAACGCAGGGCACACGCTGGCACTGGCGCGAGCGGTCATGAATGACCGGCAGACCGCGGAATTTGAGCGCACGATGGAATGCAATTTCGCCATTTCTCCGCCCGGCATCGGACGGTTCCGGGTGAACGCATTCATCCAGCAGGGCAAGGTGGGGATGGTGATGCGGGTGATTCCCGGCACGCCACCCACCATTGACGGTATGGGTCTGCCCCAAATACTCAAGGAAATCTCCATGACCAAGCGCGGACTGTGCATCATGGTAGGCGGCACCGGTTCGGGCAAGTCCACATCGCTGGCAGCGATGGTGGACTGGCGCAACGAGAATTCGCAAGGGCACATCATCACGATTGAGGATCCGGTGGAGTTTGTTCATCCGCACAAGAACTGTGTGGTCACGCAGCGTGAGGTCGGACTGGACACGGAGAATTGGACCGCAGCGCTGAAGAACACCTTGCGTCAGGCACCGGACGTTATTCTGATGGGTGAATTGCGCGACCGTGAAACCATGGAGCACGCAGTGGCCTTTTCCGAAACTGGCCACCTGTGCATGGCGACGCTGCACGCCAACAGCGCCAATCAGGCGCTTGATCGCATCATCAATTTCTTCCCGGAGGAGCGACGCGCACAGTTGCTCATGGACTTGTCACTCAATCTCAAGGCCATGGTGTCGCAGCGACTCATCCCCAAGCAAAACAGCAAGGGCCGCACGGCGGCGGTGGAGATTCTCTTGAACACACCGCTGATCACCGACCTGATTTTCAGAGGCGAAGTGTCGGAGATCAAGGAGATCATGAAGAAGAGTCGCAATCTCGGGATGCAGACCTTCGATCAGTCGTTGTTTGATGCCTATGAGAGTAATCTCATTACCTATGAAGATGCACTGCGAAACGCGGATTCGGTGAACGACCTGCGACTACAGATCAAGCTCACCAGCCGTCGGGCCAAGACCCAGGATCTGGCTGCTGGCACGGAACATTACACGATCGTCTGATATTCACGTTCAGGGGGCAGCGCAGCCCGAACGTGAAGGTCGGCGTCTTCACCGTGGGCTGGCTTTGGCCATTGCCCTCTCCTTCGATTCAGCTTGCATCTGCAACGACCACCATGTCCAACATCAACGAAAAAGCCTACGAAACGATCGTTCCAATGAAGGTTTCCTTTTTGGGGCTGGGCGTCATGGGGTATCCCATGGCAGGGCACTTGGCCCGTGCCGGTCACATGGTCACGGTGTACAACCGCAACGCCGAGAAATCCGCCGCGTGGTGTGCAGAGTTTTCCGAAAGCGCCGCACCGGCGCAGGCCAGCACGCCGTTTCTGGCGAGCCAGCATGCGGACATTGTGTTCTGCTGCGTGGGCAATGATGACGACTTGCGATCGGTTACGCTGGGGGCACAGGCTGCCTTTGCTGGCATGAGGAAGGGCGCCATCTTTGTGGACCACACGACGGCATCGGCCGGGGTGGCGCGTGAATTGCACGCGCACGCTTTGGCGTCGGGTCTTCGCTTTGTGGATGCGCCGGTGTCGGGTGGTCAGGCCGGCGCCCAGAACGGCATGCTCACGGTGATGTGCGGCGGCGAACAGACGGCTTTCGATACCATCAGACCGGTAGCAATGGCGTTCTCCCGGGCCGTCACCCTGTTGGGCGGGAGCGGCGCCGGACAACTCGCGAAGATGGTGAATCAGATCTGTATCGCCGGACTGGTGCAGGGCCTGAGCGAAGCCATTGCGTTTGGACAGAAGGCAGGCCTGGACATGAACCAGGTGCTGGAGGTCATCGGCAAGGGAGCGGCCCAGAGTTGGCAACTGGACAACCGTGGCCAGACCATGGTGGCGGACCAGTTCAATTTCGGCTTCGCCGTGGACTGGATGCGCAAGGACCTGGGTCTGGTGCTTGAAGAGGGGCGGCGCAACGGTGCGCGCCTGCCGGTGACCGCGTTGGTGGATCAGTTCTATGCCGACGTGCAGGGCATGGGCGGGCAACGCTGGGACACCTCCAGTTTGATCAAGCGACTGCGCTAAACCTGCTTCAGTTTCACGGTGCCCTGGTGGCGGTGTCCGGTTTTGCTGGTGGCACCAGCAGATTGCGGACTTCGTCGTCGCTCAGGTATTCAAAGATGCGTACCACCTTTTGCACGCCGCTGACACTGCGAGCGATCTCGGTGGCGCGTGTCGCCTCGGCCTGGGTCACGCGCCCCATCAAATAGGTGGTACCCCGCTCGGTCACCACTTTGAACGTGTTCGCGCTCAAATCTTTGGCGTCCACAAAGGCAGCTTTGATGCGCCCCGTAATGATCGTATCTGACGATCTCTGGGTAAGGGAGGAGTTGCCGCTCACGGCCAGCTCGTTCACGATGCCGCGCACGTTTTCCACTTTCCCTACGATCTGTTCCGCCAACTGCCGGTCCTTGTCATTGGGCACCTCACCCGTGAGCAAGACCTGGCGGTTGTAGCTGGTGATATTGAGATGGCTACGAGCTCCCAGTGCGTCATTCAGGCGGATCGCGCCCCGCAACTCGATGCCCTCATCTTCCACTTGTGCACCCGAGGTGCGCCGGTCCACCGCCATCATCGATCCGCCCACCATGGCACCGCCCACCAATAGCGGGGCACAGGCTGTGAGCGAGGAACACAAGCTGGCTACAGCCAGGGAACTGACTAGCCAAAATTGCGTGTTTGATTTCATGTTGGAACTTCCTGTTCTCCGAGTAACTGGCTGTCCACACCGTCGCACAGGCAATGCACCACCAGCAGGTGCACCTCCTGAATGCGTGCGGTGCGTTCGTGTGGCACGCAAATGTTCACGTCGGTCTCCCGCAGCGCCTGTACCATCTTCCCGCCACCTTTGCCGGTGAGCGAAACCACAGTCATATCGCGTTCATGGGCCGCTTCAACTGCGGCCAGGATGCTCGCCGAATTGCCGCTCGTGGAGATCGCCAGCAGTACGTCGCCGGGCAGGCCGAGGGCACGAACTTGTCTGGAGAAAACAGCGTTGTAGCCGTAGTCGTTGGCGACGGCCGTGAGGATGGACGAATCGGTCGTGAGCGCAATGGCGCCGAGTTCAGGGCGCTCCCGCTCAAAGCGCCCGACGAACTCGGCTGCGAAGTGCTGGGCATCGGCTGCTGAGCCGCCGTTGCCACAAGCCAAAACCTTGCCGCCGCTGGTGACGCAAGCCAATATCGCCTGCACCGCCGCCGCAATCGGTTTGCTCAGTCCCTGAGCAGACTGATACTTCAGGTCCGCGCTGTCGATGAAGTGTTGCTGAATGCGTAGCTCTAACATGGGGTGGGATGATACCCGTCTCGGGTGTAAGCAAATGCTGTCATGGCACATCGAAGGCCGCGCGTAACCACTGGATCGTTCCTCGATCCAACCCCACCACGTCAAATCTGCAAGGCGGCGGTGAACCTATGCGCTGCATCAGGTAGTAACGGGCAGCAAAAATGATGCGCCGTTGCTTGGTCACGCTGACGCTGGCGGTGGCCCCGCCGTGGAACGCACTGCTGCGTTGGCGCACCTCGACAAAAACCAAAGTGCCGTCCGACTCCACCATGATGAGGTCAATCTCGCCGCCGCCGCGTCCCGGTGTCCGATAATTGCGCTGCAGCAGCTTGAGTCCCTGCTGCTGCAGGTGGCGCAAGGCTTGGTCTTCGGCTGCGTCACCTTGGCCCTTGCTGGTGCCGTGCGATGGTGCTGCCGAAGCAGAAGATTTCTTTGTGAGAAATGTCATTGAATGCTTCGTTTGCGAATGCGCTGAAGTCTGCCCATGAGGCTGCTGCTGCGCAACATTATCCGCCGTCAGCCCTGTACGTGGTGGCGACTCCGATCGGCAATCTGGCCGACATCACGCTACGCGCCCTGCATGTCTTGCATTTGGCGGACAGCATTGCTTGCGAAGACACGCGCCACACGCAGCCGCTGCTGCGTGCCTACGGTATTGAAAAGGGCAGCACGCAGTTGCTGGCTGTGCATCAGCATAACGAGGCACAGGCCTGCGACGAAGTCCTGCGGCGTCTGAAGGCGGGTCAGCGCGTCGCCTATGTGAGCGACGCAGGTACACCTGGCGTGAGTGACCCGGGCGCGCGCCTGGTAGCCGCTGTTGTGGCGGCGGGTTTGAAGGTGGTGCCATTGCCTGGTGCTAGCAGCATCACGGCGGCGCTTAGCGTGGCCGGCATCGTGCACGAAGGCGGATTTGTGTTCGTCGGATTCCCGCCCGCCAAAACGATGGAGCGCGACGCCGTTGTCGCTGCCTGGGCGCTGGAACCGCGTACTGTCGTGCTGCTGGAGGCGCCACATCGGATCGACGCCCTTGCCATGTCCTTGAGCACCTTGGGCGCAAGGCCCGTCACCGTGGCGCGGGAACTCAGCAAGCAGTTCGAAGAGGTAGTGACGCTGCCGGCGCAGACTTTGGGCGACTGGTTGAGGGTGCGACCGCAGCGGCAGCGGGGTGAGTTTGTATTGGTGCTCCATCCTCAAAACGTCGAGGTGGATGCGGGCGAAGACTTGCGGGTATTGAGGTTGCTGCTGACGGAGTTGCCCGTCAAGACCGCAGTCAAACTCGCGGCACAGTTGACTGGCACGTCGCGCAACAGCTTGTATGAGTTGGCGTTGGAACTTAAAGACGCGGTCGACTGATGAAGCCTGGCCGAACGGCTCAACCGGCAAACTCATGCGTGCAGAGCACGTCCGACCCGACCACCGCCAGCTTTCTTTTCAAGGCCAGAACGGCTCTGTCCTTGCTGATCAGGACGGCGCGGTGCTGAACCGCCAGGTCAATGAACATCTGATCGTCCGGGTCTTTGCAGACGCTGCTGGATCGCGGGGCTGCGTCCACGGCCTGTGTTCGCGCATCATATTGCGCCAACACGTGAGTTGCGCTTGTTCCTCCGCAAGCCAGTCGTTCGGAGATGTGCAAATAGGTGAGTACTCGCTCCAGTTCATTTCGCATGGACTGGGTCGCATACCATGTCCACGACGGTGAGAGGGAAGCTGATATGACGCCGCTCGAGTGCGGGTCAAGGAACACGAACATGTCCAACACCACGTTGGTATCAAGCACCAAGCCTCGTGGTGTCGGGGACGTCGGAAGTGAGAGTTCAGCACGGTCGAACATGGTTGCACAAAGGATAGACTACCGCGGTTCGAATGTTCCGGGAAATGAATTGACTGCTGCTCCCTGCCACCTGGTGACGCCCAACGATTCGGTTCAGATGGAGTCCGTGCGTCAGATCTTCCGCGAGTACGCGGGCGAGATCGGCATTGACTTGTGTTTCCAGGACTTTGAATCGGAGTTGAGTCGACTGCCCGGAGAGTACGCGTCGCCGCGAGGGACGCTGATGTTGGCCATGGTAAACGGTGAAGTGGCAGGAT
Organism: uncultured beta proteobacterium; assembly: GCA_903832285.1. Classification (GTDB taxonomy): domain Bacteria; phylum Pseudomonadota; class Gammaproteobacteria; order Burkholderiales; family Burkholderiaceae_C; genus CAIKVZ01. The sequence continues at coordinate 20,644 of CAILAY010000029.1, forward strand.
GTTGTGGACTGCGCCCCCTGGACAGCGCAAGCTTGTCGAACGTGGCGGAGTTGAAACGGCTTTACGTGCGATCCGCGTTTCGTCGCCTGGGTCTGGGTCGGCATCTGGTCCGGGCGATTTTGGACGCGGCCCACCGCATCGGCTATGAAAGTGTTGTGCTGGACACACTCGACGATATGCGTGCGGCGCGAGCGATGTACGAGGATCTGGGATTCGGAGAGACTTCTCCCTACTATCACAATCCACTGCCCGGTGTGCATTACCTCAGGCTGGACTTGATTCCGCGCGCGAGCCGATCAACGGCTTGACGCTGGTTCAGGCCTTCGCCAGCCTGAACTTCCGGCTCAAACTGCCTTGGCTTGAGCAAGCAACGTCGCCGCGTCGCTGACCTCGAACTTGCCGGGCGCCTCGACGTTCAAGGTGACAACCTTGCCATCTTTCACAAGCATCGAGTAGCGGTTGCTGCGCAAACCCATACCTTTTGAGCTAAGGTCAAGCGTCAAGCCGGTGGCCTGGGCGAATGCCGCGCTACCGTCGGCCAGCATGCGTACTTTGTACCCCGTCTTTTGATCCCGTGCCCAGGCGCCCATGACGAAAGCGTCATTTACGCTGGCACACCAGATCTCGTCCACGCCCGCTGCTTTGAAAGCGTCGTAATGGGCTACATAGCCTGGCACGTGTTTCGCAGAACAGGTGGGGGTAAAGGCGCCTGGCAGGGCGAACAGTGCAATGGTCTTTCCCTTGCTGGACTTGGTCACGTCCACGGGATTGGGGCCGATGCTGCAGCCGCCGCCTTCCACTTCCACGTACTCCATCAGAGTTGCTGCCGGAAGAGTGTCACCTACTTTGATCATATTCATCTCCAAATCGAAGTCTTCATGAAGACCAACCTGCGAATGCAAGTTAAGTCGCAGCTAAAACAAAAAAGGCAAGACTAACTTGCGAATGCAATTGGCGCCAGAGTCAGAACGAGAAAACGACCGCATTGTGGGTCGTTTTCGATTCGTGCGCCGCTGGCGCTTGAATGGGCTTAAACTTCGATTGCCTTTTGCACCAGGCGCACAGCAACCCAGTTCTTGGTCTTCGAGATTGGACGGCTCTCGGTGATCTCGATAGTGTCACCTAACTTGTACTCGCCTTTTTCATCATGGGCGTGGTACTTGCTCGATTTTCCAACGATCTTGCCATAAAGCTCGTGTTTGACACGACGCTCGATCAGCACCGTGACTGTCTTGGCACGCTTGTCGCTGACCACCTTGCCGACCAAGGTGCGCTTGAGGGATGTTTTAGTTTCCGTCATGGGGACTCCTTATTTGGCGGGGGTTGCAGCACTTTGCTTTTGCGCAAGAATGGTCTTGGCGCGAGCAATGTCGCGGCGCGTTGAGCGCAGCGTCGAAGTGTTGTTGAGGTGTGGTGTGGCTTTTTGCATGCGCAGTCCAAAGTGGGCTTTTTGCAGCGCTTTGACTTCGGTTTGCAGGCCGGCAACGTCCTTTTGGCGCAGTTCAGCAGCTTTCATTTCTTGGTTCTCCTGAATTACTGGCCAACCATGCGGCTGACAAAGGTGGTACGCAATGGCAGCTTGGCCGCAGCCAAACGAAACGCCTCGCGCGCCAACTCTTCGGTCACGCCCACGATTTCAAATACGATCTTGCCGGGCTGGATTTCAGCCACGTAGTACTCGGGGTTGCCTTTGCCGTTACCCATGCGCACTTCGGCAGGTTTTTGGGAAATGGGCTTGTCCGGGAACACGCGGATCCAGATGCGACCACCACGCTTCACATGGCGCGAAATCGCGCGACGTGCAGCTTCGATCTGACGCGCAGTCAAGCGACCACGGTCAGTACATTTCAGACCGAAGTCACCGAATGCGACCGAGCTGCCTCGGGTCGCAATGCCGGTGTTCCGACCTTTTTGCTCTTTGCGGTATTTGCGACGAGCGGGTTGCAACATAGTTATTCTCCTTTACCGTCAGCCGCTGCAGGGGCAGCGGCAGGCGCGACTACCTTGCGGACGCGCTTAACGGTAGTTTTTTGGGCATCAACACCGATTGCTTCAGCGGGCTTGTCGCTTCCGTCAGCAGGTGCAGCGGCAACGCCAGCCGGGCGGCGCGCAGCAGGACGTACAGCAGGACGGTCACCCGCGGGGCGGGGTGCGCCGCCACGGTCGTCACGCCGCGGACCACGCGGGCGACGGTCATCTTCAGGACGGGCTTCAACGGCCGCTGGCAGGTCGTTGCGACCCAGCGTGTCGCCCTTGTAGACCCAGACCTTGACACCGATGATGCCGTATGTCGTCTTGGCCTCCGATGTGCCGTAGTCGATATCAGCGCGCAGCGTGTGAAGTGGCACGCGACCTTCGCGATACCACTCACAACGGGCGATTTCAATACCGTTCAAACGACCCGACGACATGATCTTGATGCCCAGGGCACCCAGACGCATGGCGTTTTGCATGGCGCGTTTCATGGCCCGGCGGAACATGATGCGCTTTTCAAGTTGCTGCGTGATGCTGTCGGCAATGAGTTTGGCATCGATTTCGGGCTTGCGCACTTCTTCGATGTTGACCGCCACTGGCACGCCCAGTTGACGGCCCAGTTCCTTCTTCAGCGCCTCGATGTCTTCGCCCTTTTTGCCGATCACAACGCCCGGACGTGCCGAGAAAATCGTGATGCGTGCATTCTTGGCAGGGCGCTCGATCAGAACGCGCGACACAGAAGCGTTTTTCAGCTTGGCCTTCAGGTACTCGCGCACCTTGATGTCCTCGGCCAGCATGCCGGCGAAGTCACGGTTATTGGCGTACCAGCGCGACGACCAGTTGCGGCTGATCGAAAGGCGAAAGCCCGTTGGGTGGATTTTTTGTCCCATATCTTCCAGGCCTCTTTCAGTTACCAACCGTCACGTACACATGGCACGTGGGTTTTCTGATTTGGTTGCCACGACCTTTTGCGCGGGCCGTGAAGCGCTTGAGCGAGGCACCTTGCTCGACATAGATGGTTTTCACCTTCAGTTCGTCGATGTCGGCACCATCATTGTGCTCAGCGTTGGCGATGGCCGACTCCAGAACCTTCTTGATGATCACGGCAGCTTTTTTCTGCGTGAACTGCAAAATGTTCAGGGCTTGGTCCACCTTTTTGCCGCGAATCAGGTCCGCGACCAGACGGCCTTTGTCGACCGACAAACGAACGCCACGAAGGGTTGCACGTGTTTCCATGGTCACCTCCTTATTTCTTTTGGACTTTTTTGTCCGCTGGGTGACCCTTGAAAGTACGGGTGAGAGCGAACTCACCCAACTTGTGGCCAACCATTTGATCGGTGATATAGACCGGCACGTGCTGCTTGCCGTTGTGCACCGCGATGGTCAGACCGATGAAATCGGGCAAAACCATGGAGCGGCGCGACCAGGTCTTGATCGGCTTTTTGTCTTTGGTGGCGACGGCCTTGTCAGCCTTGGCTACCAGATGGTGGTCCACAAAGGGGCCTTTTTTTAGAGAGCGAGTCATGAGTCCTTCCCCTTACTTCTTGCGACGCGACACGATCATGACCTGCGTGCGCTTGTTGTTCCGGGTACGGTAACCCTTGGTCAAATTACCCCAAGGATCGACTGGATGACGGCCTTCACCGGTCTTGCCTTCGCCACCGCCGTGCGGGTGATCCACCGGGTTCATGACAACGCCCCGAACCGTTGGTCGGATACCCATCCAGCGCTTCACGCCGGCCTTGCCGAGTTGACGCAGGCTGTGCTCTTCGTTCGCCACCTGACCCAAGGTCGCGCGGCATTCGATGTGGATCTTGCGCACTTCACCCGAACGCAGACGCACCTGGGCGTAGCTGCCTTCACGTGCCAGCAGCGTCGCCGACGTACCCGCCGACCGGATGATCTGTGCGCCCTTGCCAACTTGCAACTCAACGCCGTGAACGATGGAGCCCACGGGGATGTTGCGGATCGGCAGGGTGTTGCCAACGCGAATCGGCGCTTCAGCACCGCTCATGATGGATGCGCCCACTTCCAAGCCGCGGGGCGCAATGATGTAGCGACGCTCGCCGTCGGCGTAGCACACCAGCGCGATGTGCGCTGAACGGTTCGGGTCGTACTCGATGCGCTCGACCTTTGCCGGAATACCGTCCTTGTCGCGCTTGAAATCGACCACGCGGTAGTGGTGCTTGTGACCGCCGCCCTTGTGACGGGTGGTGATGTGACCGTTGTTGTTGCGACCGGCATGCTGGAACTGAGGTTCGAGCAATGGCGCATACGGTTCACCCTTGTGCAGGTGATCACGCGAAATCTTCACCACGCCACGCTGGCCTGGCGAAGTGGGTTTCATTTTGATGACAGCCATGATTAAGCAGCCTCCCCAGCGAAGTTCAGCTCTTGACCAGCGGCCAGCGTAACGTAGGCCTTGCGAACATTGTCGCGGCGCCCCGTGGACTTGCCAAAGCGCTTGGTCTTGCCTTTGATGTTGACGACAGAGACGCCCTTGACCTCGACCTTGAACATCAATTGCACAGCGGCCTTGATTTCATGCTTGGTTGCGTCCTGCAGCACCTTGAACGTCACTGCATTCGACTTTTCTGCGACCATGGTGGCCTTTTCGGACACAATCGGCGCTACCAGCACCTGCATCAAGCGACCCTCGTCGAAACCGGTGGTCTTGGTGGTGTTGTTGCTCATGCGAACATCTCCTTGAGTTGGTCCATGGCGGCCTTGGTCACCAGAACCATCTTGTAGTGCACCAGTGACACCGGATCGGCGTAACGGGGCTCCACCACCAGCACGTTGACCAGATTACGCGAGGCCAGGTACAGGTTTTCGTCCACTTCGTCTGCGATCACCATCACTGAGGGCAGATTCATGGCCTTGAACTTGGCCGCCAGCGGCTTGGTCTTGGGCGAGTCAACCTTGATGGAATCGACCACAGCCAAGCGGCCTTCACGAGCCAACTGCGAAAGGATCGACGCCATACCGGCGCGATACATCTTCTTGTTGATTTTCTGCGCAAAGTTCTCATCCGGCATGTTCGGGAAGATCCGACCACCCCCACGCCACAACGGGGAAGAGGTCATGCCGGCGCGAGCGCGGCCCGTGCCCTTTTGCTTGAAAGGCTTCTTGGTTGAGTGTTTGACCTGCTCGCGGTCCTTCTGGGCGCGAGTCCCTTGGCGGGCGTTCGCCTGGAATGCCACCACGACCTGGTGCACCAGATCTTCGTTGTAGGCGCGACCGAAAACAGTCTCTGGTGCTTCGTATTTGGAAGCTGCTTGACCTTGGTCATTCAGGAGTTCGAGCTGCATCAGTTCGCTCCTTTGGCTGCTACGGGCTTGGCTTTCACGGCGGGACGAACGGTCACAAAACCGCCAGCCGAACCGGGAATCGCACCCTTGATCATCAGTAATTGACGGGCTTCGTCAACGCGAACCACGTCCAGGTTCTGGGTCGTAACCGTGTCATCGCCCAAATGGCCTGTCATACGCTTGCCTGGAAACACGCGTCCTGGGTCTTGTGCCATGCCGATCGAGCCGGGGACGTTGTGCGAGCGGCTGTTACCGTGCGACGCGCGTTGTGACTTCATGTGGTGACGCTTGATCGTTCCGGCAAAACCTTTACCGATGGTCGTGCCTTGCACGTCCACCTTTTGGCCGACAGCGAACACAGCCGAGACCGGCACCACGGCGCCCGCCTTGTACTGCGCCGCCACGTCGGCGGCGATGCGAAACTCTTGAATGATTTCACCGGCTTCAACGCCTGCTTTCGCAAGGTGACCGGCAATGGGCTTGGTGACGCGCGAGGCTTTGCGCGAACCGAACGTTACCTGCAAGGCAACGTAGCCATCGTTCTCTTGGGTTTTCACCTGGGTCACACGGTTGTTGGATACATCGACCACCGTGACAGGGACAGAATCCCCATCATCGGTGAACAGACGCATCATGCCCACCTTGCGCCCCAGCAACCCTAAGTGATTGCTCAGACTCATATTGTTCTCCAAAACTTTCACCGCTGCGACTTCAATTGGCCACAGCGTTTTTGTGTGAAAGACTGTTAATGAAACTCTGCCCATTAAGCGATGCAAAATGGGCAGAGCCCTGAAGTATAGCCTGAACCTTGCATTGCAGCAAGTTCGACCAGACCTCAAGGATTTCGAGTCGACTTGCGTCAACCCGTCAGTTGCTTATTGCAACTTGATTTCGACGTCGACTCCCGCTGGCAAATCCAGTTTCATGAGCGCGTCTACGGTCTTGTCGGTCGGGTCCACGATGTCCATCAGACGCTGATGCGTGCGGATTTCAAACTGGTCGCGGCTGGTCTTGTTGACGTGTGGCGAGCGCAGGATGTCAAAACGCTTCATGCGCGTTGGCAGAGGCACGGGGCCCCTCACAATGGCGCCCGTGCGCTTGGCCGTGTCCACGATCTCAGCGGCCGACTGATCGATGAGTTTGTAGTCAAAAGCCTTCAGGCGGATGCGGATTTTTTGTTTGGTAGCCATGGTATTTCCTTTTTAGTCAGTTGGGGTTAGAGCACATCGCTTGAGCGAGTGGTCTGACCCGCAAGGTCTCAGGCTATGATCTTTGCCACCACACCGGCGCCAACCGTCTTGCCGCCTTCGCGGATGGCGAAGCGCAGGCCCTCTTCCATGGCGATGGGGTTGATGAGTTTGACCGTGATCGACACGTTGTCGCCAGGCATGA
>CAILAY010000030.1 GCA_903832285.1 uncultured beta proteobacterium
ATCACGGGCTTCAGTCGCGACGAAGTTCTGGGCAAGAACCCGCATTTGCTCAGTTCGGGACGCCAGGGAAAGGAGTTCTACGCCGCCATGTGGCGCGAACTCAGGGAGAAGGGGCACTGGTACGGAGAAATCTGGAACCGGCGCAAGGACGGCGAAGTCTACGCCGCCATGCAGACGGTGAGCGCCGTGCGCGACAACAAGGGAAACACCCTTCAGTACGTGGCGCTGTTCTCCGACATCACTCCGCTCAAGGAACATCAGACCCAGCTCGAGTACATCGCCCACTACGACGCCCTGACCCGGCTGCCCAACCGCGTGCTGCTGTCCGATCGGCTGCATCAAGCCATGGTGCAGGCACTGCGGCGCAAGCAGCGCCTGGCCGTGGCATTCCTCGATCTTGACGGCTTCAAGGCGATCAACGACAAGCACGGACATGAGCTGGGTGACCAGGTGCTCATCGCGGTGGCAGCGAACATGAAGCAAACGCTGCGCGACGGCGACACGCTGGCGCGCTTGGGTGGCGACGAGTTTGTCGTCGTGCTGCCCGACCTGACGGACTTAGAGGCCACCTTGCCGATGCTCTCACGGCTGCTTGAGGCCAGCGCGCAGCCCATGCAGTTGGGCGACCACAACGTGCAGGTCTCAGCGAGTCTGGGGGTCACCTTCTTCCCGCAGGCGCAGGAAGTCGACGCCGATCAACTGCTGCGCCAGGCAGACCAGGCCATGTACCAGGCCAAACTGGCTGGCAAGAACCGCTACCACGTGTTTGACGCCGAACTGGACCAAAGCGTGCGTGGCCGCCATGAGAGCCTGCAGCGCATCCGAGTGGCGCTCAACGCCAACGAATTTGTGCTGCACTATCAGCCCAAGGTCAACATGCGCACCGGTGAAGTCATCGGCGCAGAGGCATTGATTCGCTGGCAGCATCCGAGCCGCGGTCTCTTGCTTCCGGCAGAATTCCTGCCCATCATCGAGGACCACGCGCTGGCCGTTGATTTGGGCGAGTGGGTGATAGACGCCGCATTGGCTCAGATGCAGCAATGGCACGCCGGCGGGCTCGATTTGGCGGTGAGCGTGAACGTGGGTGCACGCCAACTGCAGCAAAGCGATTTTGTGCAGCGACTGCGCGTCATTCTTGCGGCTCACCCGAGCATCGGGCCCGACGAACTGCAGCTGGAGGTACTGGAGACCAGCGCCTTGGCCGACGTTGTCCAAACCTCCAGGGTGATGCAGGCGTGCCGCGATCTGGGGGTGACATTTTCGCTGGACGATTTTGGTACGGGCTATTCCTCGCTCACCTACCTTAAGCGGCTGCCGGTGGCGCAACTCAAGATCGACCAGAGCTTCGTGCGCGGCATGCTCGATGATCCTGACGATCTGGCCATTTTGGACGGGATCATCGGTTTGGCCAGCGCCTTTAACCGACAGGTCATCGCAGAGGGCGTGGAGACTGCGCAGTGCGCCACCATGCTGTTGCAACTTGGCTGCGATCTGGCGCAAGGCTACGGCATCGCGCGCCCGATGCCCGCAGCCGACCTGCCCGCCTGGTGCCTGGCCTGGCATCCCGACCCGGCCTGGGTGAATGCGCGCGCGCTCAGCCGTGATGACCTGCAGCTGCTGCTTGCCAGCGTCGCGCATGGCGCGCGGGTCAAAGCCGCAGAAATGCAGGATTTAAGTTGAGAGCGGGACCGCCCACACTGGGATTGGTGCGAATGTTTGGCGTGACTCGAAAAGCGAAGCGTATGAACCCCGGCGTCTGCCCCGCGCCGGCCGGCTCAAGTCCAACTGAGTTCCTGTTCAAATCAGCGGATCACCCCCCCTTTTTGCAGCGCTTGCCGGGGTTCTTCTTGTTGTTGGTGGCGACGCCGCGCTCCAGGCTGCGCATCTGGCCATGGCCTGCCGTGAAGCACACGCCCTTGGGTGCGACGGGACGTGGAGTGGCTTTGCGGTCGGCTTCAGTTCTGATTTTCAGGGGCATGGATAACTCCGATGATGGGTAAAAGCCTGCGATTATCGCCGGTCTTCGAACTGGACTTTGCTGCCCATGCCGCTGTCTTTACACTATCGCGTTGGAGCAGACGCCCGCCGGACGGCGCCTGCATTGACCACTGGGCATTTGCCGCACAACTTAGGAGACAACATGAGCGTTAATGTATCCATTGATTTGGGCTATGAATTCGAAGTCAAGGCCTCGGCCAAGGAAGTGTTCGACGTGCTGTCGGATGTGCCCACTTCCGCCAGTTTCTTCCCCAAGGTGAACAAGTTGGTGGACCTGGGCGACAACGTGTACCGCTGGGAGATGGAAAAGGTCGGCACATCGCAGGTCAACATCCAGACCATCTATGCATCCAAGTACGTATCCAACCGTGCCAAGGGCACGGTGGTATGGACGCCTGTGAAGGGCGAAGGCAATGCGTTGGTGAGCGGCAACTGGAAGATCACGGACAACAAGAAATCCACCCACATCGTGCTCAAGATTGACGGCGAGGTCACGGTGGGGTTGCCGGCGCTGATGAAGATGATTGTGGTGCCGGTGGTGGAGGGTGAATTCGAGAAACTGGTGGATAAATACATTGCGAACCTGATCAAGAAGTTCGGCGGCGAAGCCTGAATCGATGATCCCGGATAGAGAAACCAATCCATGAGCATGCATCGCGTCGCCATCAGCAGTACCGGGATCTACGTCCCGCCCGAAGTCATCACCAACGAGGAGTTGGTGCAATCGTTCAACGCCTACGTGCAACTTGAAAATGCGCGGCATACGAACGAAATCGCTGCCGGAAGTTTTGTTCCGTTGGTCGAATCCAACGTTGAATTCATCGAAAAGGCATCTGGCATCAAGCGCCGCTATGTGGTCGAAAAATCCGGCGTGCTCGACCCCACGCGTATGCGGCCACGGCTCAAACCAAGGGCTGATGACGAACTGTCGCTGATGGCCGAGATCGGCGTGGCCGCGGCAAAGGATGCGCTGCAGCGCGTGGGAAAGACCGTGGCCGACGTTGACGGCGTGATCTGCGCCGCTGCCAACATGCAGCGCGCCTATCCCGCCATGGCGGTCGAAATCCAGGGAGCCCTGGGTATTCAAGGCTTCGCGTTCGACATGAATGTGGCCTGCTCCTCCGCCACCTTCGGCATCGAGATGGCGGTGAACGCCGTCAGATGTGGATCGGCTCGCGCGGTGCTGGTGGTGGACCCGGAAATTACTTCGTCGCATCTGGCCTGGAAAGACCGTGACTGCCACTTCATCTTTGGGGATGTGTGCACGGCGATTTTGGTGGAACGGCTGGACACGGCGCCTGCCGGTTCGTTTGAGGTGCTGGGAACGAAGCTGCAAACCAGCTTCTCCAACAACATCCGCAACAACGCCGGCTTCATGTCGCGCAACGAAGACCGCAACCCCGATGACCGAGATCAGCTGTTTCGTCAGGAGGGCCGCAAGGTGTTCAAGGAGGTCTGCCCGATGGCGGCCGAACACATCAGCACCCACCTCGCGACCCATGGTCTGACGCCCGCCGGTGTGCGCCGTTTCTGGCTGCACCAGGCCAATCTGGCGATGAACCAGTTCATCAGCCGTCGGCTTCTCGGGCGCGACCCCACGGCCGAGGAGGCACCGGTTATCCTGGACGAGTTTGCCAATACCGCATCGGCGGGCTCCATCATCGCTTTCCATCGCCATCACGATGACATCGCCATTGGCGAAGTGGGCGTGATCTGTTCCTTCGGCGCAGGCTATTCAATTGGTAGCGTCATCGTGCGCCGCATCTGACAGCACTTTCCATTTCTTTCAAAACGCACACCATGAAATTCCAGAATCTGTTTCTCTCCTCGTTGCTGCTTGCGGCACTGGCGCTCGCGGGCTGCTCGCAGCAGGACGCTTCCAAACCGGCCACTCCCGCCAAACAGGAGGTCTCGGTGGACGTCGTGGCAGCGCAGGGCAAGGGTTTTGCGGTTGGCGCCGTGATGAGCAACAACACGGTCTATGTGTTTTTCGACCCGCAGTGCCCGCATTGTGGCCACCTGTGGCAGACCGCGGCACCGCTGCAGAGGAAGCTCAAGTTCGTCTGGATCCCGGTCGGTTGGGTGAACGCCTCCAGCACGACCCAGGCGGCGGCGCTGCTGACCGCGTCCAACCCTGGAGCGCTCATGACCGAACATGAAGCATTGTTGCTGGACGGCAAAGGCGGACTGTCCGCCTCCTCCAGCGTCGCGCCCGACGTGGCGCAGGCGATCAAGAACAATACCGCGCTGCTGACCAGCTTTGGCGCGGAGTCTGTTCCCTTTATCGTCGCCAGGAACCTGAAGTCGGGCCAGACTGTGAGCCGCGAAGGGGCGTTGGAAACCGCCGCCTTGGCCGAGTTCCTGGGTCTGGACGCGCCCTGAACAAAACTGTCAGCAGCGGTCGGACATCGCGTTCACGCAAGGCAGTTCATGGTCAAGGTTTTGATGCCCGTTCCCGGTTCGGCCTTCGATCCCACCGAGACGGCGGTGCCCTGGTTCATCCTCACCAAGCGTGGGCACGAGGTGATCTTTGCCACTCCCGATGGCATGGTCGGGCAAGCTGATTCGCGCATGTGCACAGGCCAGGATCTGGGCCTGCTGTCGTCCCTGCTGCGCGCCGATGCGAACGGACGCGCCGCCTATGGCGCCATGGCGCAGAGTCCGGCCTTTCAGAATCCCGTGCGCTGGGCCAACGTCCGCACGCAAGACTTTGATGCACTGCTGCTGGCCGGCGGCCACGCGCCCGGCATGAAGGTCTACCTGGAGTCGACCCTGTTACAGACGCAGGTCGCGGAATTCTTCGCGCAGAACAAGCCGGTCGGCGCCATCTGCCATGGTGTGCTGCTGGCAGCACGCAGCCGCGACGCCCACGGTGTGTCGGTGTTGAACGCAAAGAAGACCACCGCGTTGACGAAGCAGATGGAAATGTCGGCCTGGGCGCTGACCTGCGCCTGGTTGGGCAACTACTACCGCACCTACCCCGAAAGCGTGCAGGCCGAGGTGACGCGTGCCTTGGCGCATCCGGGACAGTTCGTGGGCGGACCCATGGCCTTGCTGCGCGACAGTCCCGAGCATCCGGAGCGCGGTTTCACGCTGCGCGACGGCAACTACCTCTCGGCGCGCTGGCCCGGCGACGCGCACCGATTTGCTCAGGATTTCTGCGCCATGCTTTAGCGTCGAAGTTAATCCAGTGGGCGCGCCTCAGACAGTCTGGGTCTTTTTCCTGTCGGCGAAGGTTGTCATGAGCAGCCACAGGGTCGGTGCCAGAACCAGTAATACCGAAGCGATTTGTGCGTATTCGCCCTCGAAGTAGGCATCGGTCAAGCCGTGCCAGTAGGCATTGTCGATGCCCGGGATCAGTGCGACCTCGGTGAACTCGTGGAAGGACCGCAGGATCAGCAGTGCGGAAAAAGCCAGCATGAATACTGTCGTCACGTTGAAGAAGCGCGACAGGTTGACTTGGCGTCCGAACCTGACCCAGGCCCAGGCGACGCCCGCGGCCAAAGAGAGGCCCAGCAGCCCGCCCAGCATCATGCCCTGGGTTCGGGCGCTCCCGGCCAGTGAAGCCAGCATCGCCGCAGTTTCTATGCCTTCGCGCCCGACCATGAACACGGTGAAGCCGAACACCGCCCACCATGCCTGTGCGCCGTCCAACACCGACGCCTTCCCCAAAACGGTGGAGATCTCGGCGCCTATGTGCTTACCCATCCTGAGCATGTGGACCACACACCAAACGACGGCCGCAGCGGCAACCAGCGCCAGCATGCCTTCCCATAAGGGTGAGGAAGCACCTACATCCGCAAGCGCAACACCTAGCCCGGCCGATCCAGCCACCGACAGGACCAAGCCTGCGCGCACGCCACTGATCAACGGTTGGCGCCCGGTCTTGCGCAGATACAGCGTGGCCACTGCCACCATCAGCAAGGCCTCCAGACCTTCGCGAAAAGTGATGAGCAAAGTTTCGAACATGGAACGCCTCGTTTCAAGTTGAATGATCCCAAATGATAATGGTTCTCATTAAAGGCGTCAAGCGAATCTTTAATCCAGCGAATCTTTAGTCCGAATCTTTAATCCAGTGTGCGTTTAAGGCGGATTTCTTCCAGCTTAAGACCGCCCGTGGCGTCGCCCTTGGTCACGGTCTGGGCGGTTCCCATCTCACGCTTGAAGCCGGCCAGGTCGAAGAAGCGCAGGGCCCGGTCGTTATGCAGCGAGAGCCAGGCCGTGACCTTGTTGCAGCCTTCGTCGCTCAGGCCTTCACGTGCGGCATCCCACAGCGCCAGTCCGACGCCCTGATTCCAGTGCGACTCGTCCACGTAGATGGCCCAGATCTCGCCGGTGGTCGCTGGTGTCTTGGGGTCCCGCGAGCGGTCGAAGGCGACAAAGCCGATGATCGCGCTGCCCTCGACAGCAACATGCACTTGAGGGTCCAGGTACTCGATCGCTTCGCGCCAGTAGGCCAGGCCCTTTTCGATTGCGGCGGTGCTGGTGAACGACACAAGTTGATCGGCAGGCAGCAGGCCATGGTAGGTTGCTTGGGTGGCGCTGGCGTGGAGTTGGGCGATGGCCTTGGCATCGCGCAGTGTGGCGGGTCGAATCTGGAAGCTGGACATATGAAGAAAACCCTTGGTCTGAAAGCGGGCGTTGCCGTGTTTGGAAAGCAGCGATTGTCGCCGCTATGAAAACATAAACCGCGGCCAACCCCGCAACTGATCTCGCTCAGCCGGTCGAAGGGCTTTTCGTCCGCACGCGGGACAGGCTTGGGCAGGCTCAGCCCGAACGGTGGCTGTCGTGAGCGATCCAAACGTGCATGGGCCGGTCAAGTCTGCTTGAATGCGCCCGCGTTGGCCACCGCCAGCGCCGTCATGTTGACGATGCGGCGCACTGTGGCCGAGGGTGTCAGTACGTGCACCGAGGCTGCCGCGCCCAACAGGATCGGGCCCACCGTGACGCCGTGGCTGGCCGTCATCTTCAGCACGTTGAACAGGATATTGGCCGAGTCCAGATTGGGGCAGATCAGCAGGTTCGCTTCGCCGTGCAAGGTGGTGGCGGCCAATGCTGTGCGCCGCACGGCCTCCGACAGTGCGGCATCACCCTGCAGTTCACCATCGCATTCCAAGTCGGGTGCCATCTGGCCGAACAGTTCGCGCGCCAGTCGCATCTTGCGCGCGGAAGGTCGGTCGGAAGAACCAAAATTGGAGTGCGAAAGGAACGCGACTTTGGGCGGCAGGCCGAAGCGCGCCACTTCCTCAGCCGCCATAACGGCAATGCTGGCCAGCTGCTCGGCCGATGGGTCTTCATTGACGTAGGTGTCGGCGATGAATAGCGCATATCGGTCCAGCATCAGCGCGTTGAGCGCGGCCAAGCCGGTCGCACCTTTTTTCATTCCGATGACGTCGCGCACATGCTGCAGGTGCACGTCGAAGCGGCCCAGGGTGCCGCACAGCATGGCGTCGGCGTCACCCAGTCGCACCATGAGCGCAGCGATGGTGGTGCTGGAGCGGCGCACCGCCGCCTTGGCTGCATCTTGTGTCACGCCGTGGCGCCCCATGAGTTGGTGGTACAGCTCCCAGTACTGGCGAAAGCGCGGGTCGTCCTCGGGGTTCACGCAATCGACCTCGCGCCCGAGCTGGATGCGCAAGCCGGCCTTGACCAGGCGTGCGGCGATCACCGCCGGGCGCCCGATCAGGATCGGGCGTGCCAGGCCTTCGTCCACTGCCACCTGCGCTGCGCGCAGCACGCGCTCATCTTCGCCTTCGGCATAGGCCACGCGCTTGACCGCCGCGGCAACGGCTTTGGCCGCGCTGAACACCGGGCTCATGATCATGCCGGTCTGATAGACAAAGCGCGACAACTGTTGGTGATAGGCCTCGAAGTCCCTGATCGGTCGCGCGGCCACGCCCGACTCCTCGGCGGCACGCGCCACGGCCGGCGCGATGCGCAATATGAGGCGCGAATCAAACGGCGTGGGTATCAGATAGTCGCTGCCGAACTGCAACTCTTTGCCCGCGTAGGCGTTGGCGACTTCCTCGCTGATGTCGGCTTTGGCCAGGTCGGCTATCTGGCGCACGCAGGCCAACTTCATGGCCTCCGTGATCTTGGTCGCGCCGCAGTCCAGCGCACCACGGAATATGTACGGGAAACACAGCACGTTGTTCACCTGATTCGGGTAGTCCGAGCGCCCGGTGGCGATGATGCAGTCGGGCCGCGCCGCCTTGGCCAGTTCGGGACGGATCTCCGGCTCGGGGTTGGCCAGCGCCAGAATGATGGGCGCACGCGCCATAGTTTTCACCATCTCCTGCGTCAGTACGCCTGCAGTGGAGCAACCCAGAAAGACGTCGGCGTCATGCACCACGTCGGCCAAGGTGCGCGCGCCGGTGGTTTGTGCAAAACGCTGCTTGGATTCGTCAAAACCGCCGGGGCGCCCGTGATAGATCACGCCTTTGGAATCGCAGGCAAAGACGTTTTCGCGCCGCACACCCAGACCCACCATCACATCCAGACAGGCCAGCGCCGCGGCACCCGCACCCGAGACGGCAATCTTCACGTCTTCGATGCGCTTGCCCACCAGTTCAAGCGCGTTGAGCAGTGCCGCCGACGAGATGATCGCGGTGCCGTGCTGGTCGTCGTGGAACACCGGAATGTTCATGCGTTCGCGCAGCTTTTTCTCGATGTAGAAGCACTCGGGCGCCTTGATGTCCTCCAGGTTCACTCCGCCCAGCGTGGGTTCCATGGCGGCGATGATGTCCACCAGTTTGTCGGGGTCGTTCTCGTCCAACTCAATGTCGAACACGTTGATGCCGGCGAACTTCTTGAACAAACAGGCCTTGCCTTCCATCACCGGTTTCCCCGCGAGCGGGCCGATGTTGCCCAGTCCCAGCACGGCCGTGCCATTGGTAATGACGCCCACCAGATTGGCACGTGTGGTGTAGATGGCTGCCAGCGTGGGATCGGCCTGGATGTCAAGGCAGGGATAGGCCACACCCGGCGAGTAGGCCAGCGCAAGGTCCCGTTGATTTGAGAGCGGCTTGGTGGCGTCGACTGTGATCTTGCCGTGGATCGGACCACGGTGGTATTCGCGTGCGGCGTCGCGCAGGGATTCCTCTGCGGGTGAGAGCTTGTTCATGGAGTCTCCTTCAATTGGTTGAGGACAGAGCAGGGTTTTTGGAGTCAGAGTCCAAATTTGCCGGGCCTTCGGCCCGCCCGCTGGGTGCGGCGCAATGCGCCGTAGCAAAATTGGTGTCTGACCCCAATAACTCCTGTCCCGCAAGTTTTCACGTTGAGGCATCCATTGTGGACCGGCCGCTGCCCATTTGCCTGACGGAGATCAAACCGAATCGGGATCAGTCTCCAAGGCAAATCCCCAGGTCGCGCGCGGTTTGTACGGTGTCGCTGTCCATGGGGACGGCCTTCATGCGCCCCGCGACGTCCGCGAGGGCAACGTAGTTCACGTTCGGAAATGCCAGCGCGACCATCACGCCACTCAAGCCCTGGTCCAGCGCGCGCACCGCCGCGGCACCAAAGCGCAGGGCAGCAAGTCGATCAAACGAAGTCGGGCTGCCGCCGCGCAGCAGATGACCCAACACCACCACACGTGCTTCCTTGCCGGTGCGCTCCTGCAACTGTTTGGCCACGTGCTCGCCGATGCCACCCAGGCGCTGCTCGTGTCCGCCCTGAGCCGCTGCCGCCAATTCCAGATGGCCGTGACGGGGGATGGCGCCTTCGGCCACCACCACCAGGGAATACATGCGTCCCTGTTCATCGCGCTGTCGGATCTGCCGCACCACAGGCTCCAGATCGAAGGGAATTTCAGGCAGCAAAATGCTGTGGGCATTGCCCGCAATGCCGGAGTGCAGGGCAATCCATCCCGCGTAGCGCCCCATCACTTCCACCACCAGCACGCGCTGGTGGCTTTCGGCCGTGCTGTGCAATCGGTCCAGACACTCGGTGGCGAAAGATACGGCAGTGTCGAAGCCGAAGGTGGTGACGGTTTTGTCAAGGTCGTTGTCGATGGTCTTGGGCACGCCGACCACGCGCAGTCCCTTCTTGTGCAGGGCGTCGGCGATGGTAAGCGAGCCGTCACCACCCACCGACACCAGGGCATCAAGTTCGTGCCTGGCGAAGTACTCCAGGATTTCATCCGAGCGGTCGACCTCGCCCGAGCTTCCGTCTGCCAAGCGAGTGGGAAAATGGAATGGATTGCCCCTGCTGGTGGTGCCCAAAATCGTACCGCCCAAGTGGCCGATGCCACGCACCCTTTCTTCGGTCAGGCGAAATACCCCGCCTTCGAGGTAGCGCTCAGGGCACAGGATGCCGTTGAAGCCGTCGCGGATGCCGTAGCCCTCCCAACCGCGATTCGCGGCTGTCAGCACGACCGCGCGGATGACCGCGTTCAGACCGGGAGCGTCACCGCCACCCGTGCAGATTGCGATGCGTCGAATTGGATGGGTCATGATGATTCCCTGGTTCCGGATCTACCTGTTCATCTCCAGCAGCCACTGGCGATCCTGCTCGGACCATTTTTGTGACAGATCAAGCAACTGGTCGCGATCGGCGAACGGCGGGTAGCCAGCCTTCATGGTGAGGCGAATGTAGTGGTGCACAAAGGCGTCCAGGCAGATGTGCACCGGCAGGATGTCTCCGACGTCGCGTGCGCGTGCTTTGCAGCGCAGGAACAGATCGAAATCTGCGGCCTGCTGGTGTTCGTCCCAGATGCCGATCTTGGCTAAGGCAGAACGGCGCATCATCACCGTGTTGCCGACGAAACCTGGCTTGATCTGCTGTGCAAAGCGCTGTTGGCGATCGCGGCAAAACCCTTCCCAGTCCGGGTACATCAACCAGTGCATCAGACGCAGCGTGGTCTTACTGTGGCCGAACAACCCCAGCACGTTCTTGATCGCTTTCCAACGCCGCTTGAGACGGCGTGTGGCTTGGGCGTTTTCGATCTGTTCGATACCGCACACCGTGGCGACTTCGAGGCCGTGAGCGTTCATGCTTTCCATCAGGCGCTGGTCCCAGCCGGGCGAGACGATGATGTCGTTGTTCAGGAACGCGAGCCACTCGTAGCGCGCCACGGCAATGCCCTGATTCTGGCTATGCGGGTATGAATAGTTGGCGCCGTTGCGGATCACCGTGGCACCGACCGATTCGAAGAAGTCCGCGCTCCCGTCGGTGCAGCCGTTGTCGATGATGATGAGCTCGAACGGGTTGCTCGTGGCGCGCTCCAGATGTTCCCAGAACAACTCGTTGACCGCGCGTTGGTTATAGATGGCGGTGATGACGCTGATCATGGTGCGGGCGAAAAACTGAAATTCTAGCTGTCTTTCACCTGTGTCTTTCGGTCGGCATTACCCGGCACCAACGCACGCGCTATGATTTGTCATTCACTCATTGGGGCTCATTACATGGAACTGCAGAAAGCGCGAGACTGGCTTGACCTGGTGCTTAAGTCCCTGTTGCTACTGGCCGTGCTCGTCTTTGCGGCCTGGTCAGTTTACCGATTTTGGGCCACCCGCACCGCGGCACCCAAAATGCAGATTGCGGTTTCCACGGAGTACCGGCCGTTTTCAGATGAGGCGCGGCTCTTGCTCATTCACGCCAGGCCGAAGAACATCGGCGGGACGAATTTTCAGCCAGGTAAGGACGGCCTGGTCGTTGTGATCCGAACCATTGCACCCAATGCAGGGCCTGGCGTGCTGGACCTGGAGAAGATGCGGGAATTTCACAAGGCCAACCTTGCCGACCGATTTCCCGATGACTACCCGCTCGTTCCGGGCGTCGAGTACGATGAGTTACTTGCTTTGGTTGTTCCCAAGGGTGTGACGTACATCGTCAAGGCGACCCTCGACCTCGGTGACGATGCCGAGGTCAGCCACACGGTGGTGGCCCGCGCCGAATAGAGGAAATCCGCGCAAGACTCGGGCTTTGAAAAACTCCGCGCTGGGGTGCGTTTGTTCATTGCGCCAGATCACGTGGGTGTCCCTGCGACTGGTTCAAAATCCCCACTATTTTGCAAGAATATGGAAGGAATTCAGGTTGTGACTCCACCCTGAATTGCTCCTAATTTCATAGCAATTGCAACACCTCGGGAGGGTTTTCGGTGAATTTGCGCAAGTGGTTACGTCGGGCGAGTGCGGCATGGTGGTCGATCTTCGCAATATCCTTCACCCTGCTGTTCTCCACCGACCTCAACAACAGCGAGTTCACGCCGTTGGTGCCGATGGTTGCTTATGCTATGCACCGAGCGACTTGCTGGGTGCTGGAAGCTCTTTTGCGCGATCCGCGTTAAGACACTTTCCGGTCATTCACGCGGCACTTTCGTACGTCAAACCCACACCTAACCCGACCTTCGCCACAAACAGCTTTCTGGAGGTTCAATTGCTTGAGTTTGCTTGCCAAGCAGGCGTCACTTGTATCCAGCCCTTGATGCCCGAATCAGCTATTCAATGCCGGTAAGACAGTTGCTGCAAACTGTTCAAACTCCTGGATCGGCAGTGGTCTGCTAAACAGATAGCCCTGGTAGCTGTGGCAACCCAGGGTCGCCAGGAGCAAGCGCTGTGCCTCGGTTTCCACTCCTTCTGCCATGACGCTCAGTCCCAAGGTGTCGGCCAGCGCCACCACCATCTTGGCAATGGCGGCGTCATTGGCATCGATGAGTATGTCTCTGACAAAGCCCTGGTCGATCTTGAGTTGATCCAGCGGCAGGCGCTTCAAGTACGAGAGCGACGAATAGCCGGTACCGAAGTCATCGAGCGAGAACCCCACTCCCCTGGCCTTGAGGGTATTCATTTTGACGATGAGGTCTTCCACGTTGTCAACCAACATACTCTCGGTCAGCTCCAACTTGAGCCGGGTTGGATTGGCGCCGCTGAGAGCCAGTGTACTGAGTACCTGGTCCACAAAGTCGCTCTGGTGAAATTGCTTTGCACTGACGTTCACCGCGATTGTCAGATGCGCCATCAAGGGCTGGTCCATCCATTGCACCAGTTGCTTGCAGGCCTTCTCAAGGACCCAGCGGCCGATCGGCAGGATCAGACCGGTTTCCTCCGCCAATGGTATGAACTCGGCCGGTGACACCATGCCCCGTTTGGGATTCTGCCAGCGCAGCAGCGCCTCGACGCCTTTGATCCAGCCCTTGCCAGTCACTTGCGCCTGATAGTGCAGCAGGAACTGGTCCTTCCCGATGGCGTCGCGCAAGCCCGCCTCCATTGACACCCGGGCGTTGACTGCGGCCTCCATCTTGTGGTCGAAAAAGCGCAGCGTGTTGCGCCCGTGCTCCTTGGCCTGGAACATGGCCAGTTCGGCGCGCTTGAGCGGCTGCTCATTGCTCTCAAGGGTCTGGCCACCGAACAAAGTGATGCCAATGCTGGGCGTGCTGTGGTGTGGGCCCAGTTCAAGCGAGAAGGCTTGCTTGAATCCTTCGAGAACGCTTTTACCCACTGTCTCGGCCTCGGTGGCTGCCTCGATGTCGTCTTCGCTCAAGTTCTCCAGCATCACCAAAAATTCGTCACTTCCCAGGCGTGCCACCGTGTCACCTTCGCGGACGCAGGTTTTGAGGCGCTGCGCCACCTGCACCAGCAGCATGTCGCCCTGGCCGTGACCCAGGGTATCGTTAAGAATCTTGAAGTTGTCCAGATCAACAAACAACAAGGCGTTGTTGCCTGCACGGCGGGTGCTGCCGAGCAGCGCCTGGTCGAGCCGGTCCAGCAGCAGGCGGCGATTGGGCAGCAGGGTCAGCGGGTCGTAAAAGGCGAGGGTGTCAATTTGCGCCAGCGCGTTGACGCGCTCGGTGACGTCGTTGAAGATGGCCACATAGTGGGTTGTCAGCCCGGCACCGTCTTTGACCGCGCCGATGCTGAGCCACGCCGGATACAACTCGCCATTCTTGCGCCGGTTCCAGATTTCACCAGCCCAGGTGCCCTCGCTCTCCAAGGCTTGTGACATGGCTGTGTAGAAGTCGCTGTTGTGGCGACCGGACTTCATAATGCGCGTGTTCTGCCCCACCGCTTCCTCGGCGCTGAAGCCGGTCACTGTAGTGAAGGCCTGATTGACCCGCAGGATCACACGATGCGAGTTGGTGATGGCAATGCCTTGCTGTGCCTCGAACGCGATCGCCGCAATGCGCAACGCTTGTTCGGACTGTTGGCGCTCGGTGATGTCGGCGAAGGTCACAACCACCTTGAGGAGATTTCCGTCTGCGTCGTGCATCGGATAGGCATTGCAGAGCACCCAAGTAGGTTCATGGCAATCAGGATGGCGCACGCCCACCACATGATTTCTAAGTCGTTCACCGGCAGCGATCACCCGATTGACGGGATAGTCCTTCAAAAGCATGGGTGTACCGTCTTCCCGAAGAAAACACCAGTTTGGGTCCGGGGCGGGCTTTCCCATCATCTGGTCCTGGGTCAACCCGAGGAGGGTAGCGGCCATTGAATTGGAAAGCATGATCGATGTATCAGGACGATGGACCACCACACCGCAGGCGAGGTTCTCAAGAAGTGATCGGTAATCCTGCTCGCTGGTCTGCAGCGCCGCCTGCACCCGGCATTTCTCAGTAACATCGCTGAGGACCAGCACCACGCCGACGATGTCTCCCGCCGCGTTGTGGACAGGTGCGGCGCTATCGGTAATCTGGTGTTGCTGGGCGTCCTTGGTCACCAACACCGTGTGGTCAGGGAGTGAGACCACCTGGCCGTGCGCCATCACCAATTGCACCGGGTCGGGCACAGTCTTGCGAGTTTCAGCATGGATCATGTGAAACACCTCGGCCAGCGGGCGACCCGTCGCATCAGCCAGTGACCGGCCAGACAAATGCTCGGCCGCTGGATTCATGCCGATGATGTGCGCGGCCTGGTCGGTCGTAATGACTGCATCGGCGATCGAGTTCAAAGTGATGGCGAGGTTTTGTTCGCTCTTCTTCAGTGCGTCTTCACGTTGTGTCCAAGTCTCAATCAAGCGATTGAAACCGCCCGTCAGTTGGCCGATTTCGTCCTGACTGGTGACGGGTAATGGTTTCGGGATGCGGTTTGCATTCGACAGTGCGACCATCGCCCCCGCAGTCGCGATCAGCGGCGAGAGCGCGCGCCTCAACATCCGCCAGGTGAGTCCAGCCGCCAGCAGCGTCAGAAAGAGCGTCACCAGGAGCACTCGCTGCTGCATGTTGTGAATGGGCGCGAAGGCTTCTGGTGCCGGTGTTCCAAGCAATACGTACCACCCCACCTCTGGAATCTGCTTCACCGAAGCCAACTGCTCCTGACCCAGCGCGTCGACCAATACCGAGTAGCCTTCGCCGCCAGCAATATTTCTGTCGACGTAGCGGTTGACACCGGCGCCTGGCAGCACTTCCATGATGCGTTTCTTGTCGGTGGCCGTGACGATTTCTCGGTACTTGGGTGCGATGACCAGAAAGCCGCCGGTCCTGCCGTAATTGTTCTGGGTAATCTTGTCCAAAAAATTGGGCTTGCTTGGGTCGATCACTCCCGCTAATGCGCCGATCACTTTGCCCTGAGCATTTCGGATGGGTACTGCCATACCGAAAATAGGGGCCTGAAACTGTCTGCCAATAACCGGCCTGCCAATTGCAGGCTTCCCCTCCTTGAGCGCTGCCGCGATGTGATCCCTGTCCATATAATTGACCCCAATCCGTCCGACTGAGACGGGCACAGACGCAAGCGTGGTGCCATCAGCCCCGACAATGAGGGTGCCTGCATTGAACAGTTTTTGAAGAATTGGGCGCTGTTCCAACCGCGCCTGCAAGGCCGACGGACTGCCCATCAGGTCCAAGCCGGCATCTTTGGCAACGAGCCCCATGGCGTCAAACCTGTCGCCCATCTCCTCTCCGATTTGCCTCGCAATGAAGGAAACCGTGGAGAACTGTTCCTCGCCCAGGAGACGTTCCATATCTTCCCGTAACAGGCGACTGGCGAAGACCGAGAGCGCCCAGATGCTGAGCACGAATATGACCAGCGTGAACAGCGTCACTCTGGTCTTGAGTGAATGCCACTGGGGGGAGCCGATGTTCACGCTGACTGAGCGCTAGCCGCGTCTGCGCAGCGCGCGATCGATGAGCCTGCCGGTAGACGCATGGCAGGAACAGCGGTGAGGGCGAAATTCTGGCTCATGGTTCAATGATCCACGCCTGTCCGAATTCTGTCTGTCTGTTGGCGCACGTTAGGCTTGACTTCAAGCGCGCGTTTGGGATGGGGTACTTGGATCGTCAATACGTGCTCAACGCACATGCGATGACCGGCCAGGGACCTCGCCAGACATTCCTGGCCAACGGCGAACGGCGGGCTGATATGTATTGACCTGTCAAGCTTTTGATAAACGGTATTTGACTTCCTGCAATGTGTTGGTAGCAGAACGGACGGCTTGTCGACGGTTGATCAGTCTGATATGCGCGGGTTGGTTACCGCATGACAACCGATTC
>CAILAY010000031.1 GCA_903832285.1 uncultured beta proteobacterium
CGCGTAGGTGCGAAGTTGGGGTTTGCACCGGGCCGAACCACAAGGGTCCGTTCAAAATCCTCGCTCGTGGCATCCTGAAAATACTTGATCTTGTATTTTCCGATTTCGATGGTGTCGTTGTTGTGCAACAGTTCCCGCTTGATGGACTTGCCATTCAGATTGGTGCCATTGGTGCTGTTCAGGTCCTCGATATAAACCTGACCCCCGCTCATTTGAATGACAGCATGCTCCCCACTGACCGCCAGGTTATCAATCACGATGTCGTTGTACGGGCGCCGGCCCATGGTGGTCCGGTTTTTCGTCAGAATCACGTCTTTGACCACGATTCCATCCAGCGATACGATCATTTTTGGCATTACCAACTCCAGTTTCTAAACCTATTGCTTCGGTGAAAGAAGTTCCTAGCGCCCCAGCAATCGCGCCATTATTGTAGTTTTCTTGGCATTCTTGCTGGCCCGGACCAGCAAAACCGTGATGTTGTCACGTCCACCGTTAGCGTTGGCAACGTTAAGCAAGCGCTGCGCCATCGTCTGGAGCGTCGGTTCAGTCATCAGCGCTTGCGCTATTTCAATGTCATCCGCCATGTCCGTCAAGCCGTCGGAGCACAGCAGGAAGATATCATCCGCCAGCACATCGTGTACGTTTACTTCCAGAGGGACCGACTCTTCCACGCCCAAAGCGCGCGTCACCAGGTTCTTTTGGGTAGAACTGGCAGCCTCATCCGGCGTGATCAGTCCAGCGTCAAGTTGCTCCTGCAGGAGTGAGTGGTCTCGGGTGATCTGGGTCAGGTTTGCTTGCCGTAGCCGGTAGCAGCGCGAATCGCCTATGTGTCCCAAAATCAACTGATCCTGCTGAAAAACGCCGACCACCAAGGTGGTCCCCATGCCTGCATATTGCGAGTTCGCGTAGGCCGCCTTGAGGATCGAAAGATTGGTGTTTTCCACGCAGATTTCGAGGGCGCGTCGAACCTGGTTTGAATCTGCCACGCGCATCACCTGCGTGAGCCACCGCGTCATTTCCGACTTGATGAATGCCACCGCCATGCCGCTGGCAATTTCGCCGGCGTTGTAGCCGCCCATGCCGTCGGCAACAACGCACAACTGGGTTTCGCGATCAAACCCGACGGCGTCTTCATTGTTGGGACGGATCAGCCCCGGGTCCGTCTGCGAGAAAAATTCGTATTGCATCATCGCTGACTATTTTGATGTATTTTTTGCTGTCCAACCGAAGGCGCTGTCCACTAAGTCGCCTATTGCCTGCGCGACGTTAACAGAGCGCTCACTTCGGGGCAAGGAGCTTTGCCAGCGGAGGCGCTATTCCGTGTCAAAAATGATAAGGCGTTCGGTACCACCATCGTGTACGGAGCCGAGCCGGCCGCCTCAAGGTACAGCGGACCCCCGGTCCCGTGAGGCCAGCAGCCTCCCGACGCCGACCACCAGCGTTGCGCCGAGGGCAGCAGCCAGGTAATGCAGCCAGTGATGGCTGCCAATGACGTCATGTAAACAAAGGTCGCCGGCAATGGTTTCGCCCGCGACCCAGCCGATCAGCCCCGCCCCCAGGACCACGATGGCGGGGAAACGCTCCATCAGCTTGATCATCATGGCGCTGCCAAAGATCACCAAGGGAATGCTCATCGCCAACCCCAATACCAGCAGCAACCGGTTGCCTTGCGCGGCAGCCGCAACGGCGATGACGTTATCCAGACTCATGACGACGTCAGCCACCAAAATGGTTCGCACCGCAGCGATAAGGTTGCCATGCTCCTTGACGTTTTTGGTGTTTTCCTCTTCTTCGCGCAACAGTTGCACGCCAACCCACAGCAGCAGCAGACCGCCCGCGATTTGCAAGTAGGGCATAGCCAGAAGCTTGGCGGCGACAATGGTCAACGCGATACGCAGCAGCACCGCCGCACCCGATCCCAGCAGGATCGCCCGCTTTTGTTGTTGCGGTTGCAGCGAGCGAGCTGCCAGCGCGATCACGACTGCGTTGTCGCCAGAAAGAATAATGTTGATCCAGATGATCTTGAGCAGACCGGTCCAGAAATCCACCGTTTGCAGCAGTTCCACCTACGCCCTGTCACAGTTATGTTGCTAGGATGCCAGAGGCTCTCGGGACGGTTGGTCGCGAGAGCCCTCGACCTCTCCGCCAGTGTGCGGCGGTTACCCATTGATTCGCCTACAGCAGTGCCTTGAGCAGCTTTGCCATCTCCGATGGGTTGCGCGTGACCGTGAATCCGCATTCCTCCATCACTGCCAGTTTGGCATTGGCGGTATCGGCCCCGCCTGAGATCAGCGCGCCGGCGTGGCCCATGCGCTTGCCCGCGGGAGCGGTGACACCGGCGATGAAGCCGACAATGGGTTTCTTCATGTTGAGCTTGCACCAGCGTGCTGCGTCCGCCTCATCCGGGCCACCAATTTCGCCGATCATGATGACGGCGTCGGTGTCCGGATCGTCGTTGAACAAGCGCATGATGTCGATGTGCTTCAGGCCGTTGATGGGGTCACCGCCAATGCCCACGGCACTGGACTGACCCAGACCGATTTCGGTCAGTTGCGCCACGGCTTCGTAGGTCAGCGTGCCGGAGCGGCTGACCACGCCGATGCGGCCCTTGCGATGGATGTGGCCGGGCATGATGCCGATCTTGATTTCATCAGGTGTGATCAGTCCCGGACAGTTCGGGCCCAGCAGCAGGGTCGCCTTGCCGCCCGCGGCTTCCTTGGCACGCATCTTGTTGCGCACTTCAAGCATATCCCGCACGGGGATCCCTTCGGTGATGCAGATCGCAAGATCCAGGTCGGCCTCGACGGCCTCCCAGATTGCCGCTGCGGCGCCTGCAGGCGGCACGTAAATGACCGAAACAGTGGCGCCTGTCTCGCTGGCTGCTTCCTTCACCGAAGCGTAGATCGGGATATTGAAGATGGATTCGCCCGCCTTCTTGGGGTTGACGCCGGCGACAAAGCAGTTCTTGCCGTTGGCGTATTCCTGACACTTCTCGGTGTGGAATTGACCGGTCTTGCCGGTGATGCCCTGGGTGATGACCTTGGTGTCTTTATTGATGAGGATGGACATGATTATTCCTAGTCAGTTGAGCAGCAAGTTTCAGGACGTCCTGACTGCAGCCACAACCTTTTGCGCTGCGTCGGCCATGGTGTCGGCGCTGATGATGGGCAGGCCGGATTCGGCCAGCATCTTCTTGCCCAACTCTTCGTTCGTGCCCTTCATGCGCACCACCAACGGAACATTGAGGTTCGTCGCCTTGCAAGCCGTGATGACACCGGTGGCAATCGTGTCGCACTTCATGATGCCGCCAAAGATGTTGACCAGGATGGCCTTGACCTTGGGGTTCTTGAGCATGATCTTGAAGGCTTCGGTCACCTTCTCGGGGGTGGCGCCGCCGCCCACGTCCAGGAAATTGGCGGGCTCTGCTCCAAACAGCTTGATCGTGTCCATGGTCGCCATGGCCAGACCGGCGCCGTTCACCAGGCAGCCGATGTCTCCGTCTAGGCTGATGTACGCCAGGTCGAACTTGCTGGCTTCGACTTCGGCCGGGTCTTCTTCATCCAGGTCGCGATAGGCCACGATTTCCGGATGCCGGAACAGCGCGTTGGCGTCGAAGTTGAACTTGGCATCGATCGCCTTGACGCCTCCGTTGCCTTCCAGAATCAGCGGGTTGATCTCGACCAGGGATGCGTCGGTATCCATGTACACCTGATACAGCTTCTTGAAGATGTCCATGGACTGGGTCGTGGAGCCGGAAGGGATGCCGATGCTGTCGGACAGCTTCCTGGCCTGTGCGTCTGTCAGACCCAGGGCCGGATCGACAAACTCGGTGATGATCTTCTCGGGTGTGGAGTGCGCCACCTGTTCAATGTCCATGCCGCCTTCGCTCGAGACGATGAACGCCACGCGTTGCGAGGCACGATCGGTCACAGCGGAGACGTAATATTCCTTCTTGATGTCGGCGCCGTCTTCGATCAGCAGGCGACGAACCTTTTGTCCCTCGGGGCCGGTCTGGTGCGTCACAAGCTGCATGCCCAGGATTTCGCCGGCGAGCTTCTTGACTTCGTCGATGGAGCGCGCCAGTTTGACGCCTCCGCCCTTGCCGCGGCCGCCGGCGTGAATTTGCGCTTTCACGACCCAAACCGGGCCGCCCAGTTTCTGCGCGGCTTCCACCGCCTCCTGAACCGTGAACGCCGCGATGCCGCGTGGCACGGGAACGCCGAAATTGCGCAAGATTTCCTTGCCCTGGTACTCGTGAATTTTCATGAGGTCTCTCTCGGAAATAGAGGGGGTTTTGAACCCCAGCCGCGCTGATCTGGCAATCTGCGGCTGGTGCTGGACAGATCAGCCTGTGAATGTATCATGCTGCAACGCAGCAATCTTTTGCTTGGCTTACAGTTCAAATGTTGACAACCAGCGCAGGACGTGACGATGCCCAGAGTATTCATTGACGGAGAAGCCGGAACTACCGGCCTGCAGATACGGGAGCGGCTGGCCGGGATGCCTGAGGTCGAAATCGTCAGCATTGCCAGTGACTTGCGCAAGGACGCGGCAGCCAAGCGTGAGCTGATGTCCCAGGTCGATCTGGTCTTGCTGTGTCTGCATGATGCAGCCGCGGTCGAGTCGGTAGCGGCGATTGACGGCTTGCCTGGGCATCGTCCCAAGATAATCGACGCGTCCACCGCGCACCGCACGGCGCCGGGCTGGGTCTACGGTTTCCCGGAATTGGCGCTTGGCCAGAGCGAGGCGGTGCGCCAAGCGCAACGTGTAGCCAATCCTGGCTGTTACGCCACGGGCGTGATCGCATTGATACGGCCTTTGGTCGACGCGGGTTTGATCGCAGCGGACACCCCGTTGGCGTTGTCGGCGGTGAGTGGCTATTCGGGTGGTGGGCGCAGCATGATCGAGGCCTACGAAGCTGGCGCCGCGCCATTGTTCGAAGCCTATGCCTTGTGTCAGACGCACAAGCATCTGCCCGAAATCATGCGTTACACAGGCATGACGCGGAGGCCCCTATTTGTCCCGTCAGTGGGCAACTTCCGCCAGGGCATGCTGGTGAGCCTGCCGCTGCATCTTGACGCGTTGCCCGGCAAACCCCGTGCTGGCGATCTACACGACGCCTTGACGCGGCATTACGCTGGCAGCGAATGGGTCAGCGTTCAACCCGCGACGGCCGACGGCAAGCTGGACGCGCTGGCGCTGAACGACACGAACCGGATGGAGTTGCGCGTGTACGCGAACGAGGAATACCGGCAGGCGGTGTTGACTGTGCGCCTGGACAACCTGGGTAAGGGCGCCAGCGGCGCTGCCGTGCAGAACTTGAAGTTGATGCTGGGGTTGTAGTACCCGCGTTGCTGTGGCTACTCGGTCGCGGGGTCACGTCCGACAACGCGGTACACCACGTCGCCGCTGAAACCGCGCGCTGCCAGAAATCGCACTTGCCTGGCGCGTTCGGCGCTGTCTTGTGGCGCCTGGGGAAACTTCTTGCGCCAGACTTCACGAGCACGTTCGAATTCGGTGCTGTGCAAGGCGGTCACTGCACTGCGTACCGTGTCCGGATCCAGGCCTTTGTTCTGCAGTTCGTGCTGAATGCGTACGCTGCCCAACTTGGTGGAACGTCGGTATATGACCGAGTCCACGACGCGTTGTTCGTTGATGAAGTCCTTGGACTGGAGTTCATCCAGGACGCGTGCCAGGCTGCCGGGCTCCTCCTCAAAGCGTTGGAGCTTGCGCTCGAGTTCGGAACGCGAATGTTCGCGGCCGCTGAGTAGGCGCAGCGCACGGCTTTTCAAGGACAGGGGAGACGCGCACATGGAAAATCCAGCTATCGGTTAGCGCCAAATTTCATGTTTCGGCTGCGAGGCGCACCGGTTGATTCAAGTTGGTTCTTTGACGTTAACGGCGCCGGCAAGACATCCGCGGTGGGCTACTTCTCTGACAACTTCTGCGGCGTGGGTTCCACCGCATCGGCCAGCAGCGGAATACCCAACGACTCCCGCACCTTGTTCTCGATCTCGCGCGACAGGCCCGGGTTCTCGCGCAGGAATTCGCGCGCGTTGTCCCGGCCCTGGCCGATTTTTTCGCCGTTGTAGGCATACCACGCGCCCGACTTTTCAATCACACGCGCGTTTACACCCATGTCAATGATCTCGCCGTGGCGGCTGATGCCTTCGCCGAAAAGAATGTCGAACTCGGCCGTCTTGAAAGGCGATGCTACCTTGTTCTTCACCACCTTGACCTTGGTTTCATTGCCAATGGCCTCTTCGCCTCGTTTGATCGTGCCGGTACGACGGATGTCCAGACGCACCGAAGCGTAGAACTTGAGTGCATTGCCACCGGTAGTGGTTTCGGGGCTGCCGAACATGACGCCGATCTTCATGCGGATCTGGTTGATGAAGATCACCATGCAGTTGGTCTTTTTGATGTGCGCCGTGAGCTTGCGCAGCGCCTGGCTCATGAGCCGCGCCTGCAGTCCCGGCAGCGAATCGCCCATCTCGCCCTCGAGCTCGGCCTTGGGTGTCAACGCCGCCACCGAGTCCACGACGATCAGGTCCA
>CAILAY010000032.1 GCA_903832285.1 uncultured beta proteobacterium
CCTACAGCATGCTGTCGTATGCCACCTTGCCGCTGGCCGAAGCCGGCTACTACGTCTTGCCCGTGACCCTGGTGGCCGAAGCCTTCAAGGAAAACGGCATGACGCAGCCGACGGATATGCACGCCACGTCGGCGGACAAGCTGCGGCAGATATTTGGTGCGGATGCCGCCCTGTACATCACGATCTCGAAGTACGGTACGACGTACCAGGTCATCACCAGTGCCACGGTCGTTTCGGCCGAGGCCAAGCTGGTCGACTTGAAGACGGGGAAACTGCTGTGGACAGGCGCCGCTACCGCATCCAGCGAGGAAGGGCAAAGCCAGGGGCAAGGGAGCCTGGCGGGTTTGCTGATCTCGGCCATCGTCAAGCAGGTCATGGCATCGGCGCTGGACCAAGGCCACCGGATTGCCGGCGTGACCACCGCTCGCCTCCTGTCCCCGGGCCGTCCCAATGGCATGCTCTATGGCCCCCGTTCGCCCAACTACGGCAAAGACTGATACGCCTTGCCGTGAAGGATAGCGCCGGTGGGCCCCGCGGCCAGCGGGGCCCACCGTACAGTTACCGGGTGGGCTGATCAATCCGCCTGCGCCGAAATGCGCCGCAGCTTCCACGAGGCGGCGTCACTTCACTCCCGCTGGGCAGCCTTTCGCGCTGCCACGGCGCATTTCGTCTCAGGACGGCTGCGCACCCGAAATGCCTTGACTACAGTTCGCTGCATCAGCCACTTGTTCAACGTTCACGGGAGCCACCCATGCCGCTTTTACGCGCTTTCAAAATTGGCCGTCGCGCAGCGACCGCCATCGCCTCTTTAGTATTCGCCAGCAGCGTCTGGGCCATTCCCGAAGCCCAGTTTCAGCCGGCATTCGAGCTGTTCATGCAGGCCAGCAAGGGCGACGACGGCAGCATCGTCAGGTCTGCCGAAGCCTTCACCGCCCTGCTCAAGGCTGAGCCGGGCAATCCCGTGCTGATGGCCTACGCGGGTGCTGCCACCTCGATGAAGGCCAACACCACGCTGCTGCCCTGGAAGAAGATGGGCTACGCCGAAGACGGCATGGCGCTGCTGGACAAGGCGCTGGCGCTGCTGACGCCGGCGCACGACGCCCCCCTGCAGCGCGGCGTGCCCGCGGCACTGGAGGTGCGCTTTGTCGCTGCCAGCACCTTTCTGGGTGTGCCCGGTTTCATGAACCGCGGCACGCGTGGCACCCGGCTGCTGAACGAGGTCTTGTCCAGCCCCTTGCTGGTCAGCGCGCCGTTGGGATTTCGGGGCAATGTGTGGATGAAGGCCGCTACCGTTGCTACCAATGACAAGCACATCGACGAGGCACGCAAGTATCTGACTCTGGTGATCCAGGCCAACGCGCCGCAGGCCGATGCCGCCCGCGCCCAACTCGCCAAGCTGCCGTCATGAACGCGTCCAGTTCGAATGCCGTGGTGGAACTGCACGGCGTACACAAAACCTACCACCTGGGCGAGCACGTCATCCCCGCGCTGCAGGGCGTGGACCTGGCGGTGCGCCGCGGCGAACTGCTGGCGCTCACCGGACCTTCGGGCAGCGGCAAGAGCACGATCCTGAATCTGTGCGGACTCATCGACACACCCGACTCGGGCGAGATCGTTTTGAGCGGACAGCAGGTCAACGGTCTGGACGAAATCCAGCGCACACTGCTGCGCCGCGACGCACTGGGATTCGTGTTCCAGAACTTCAACCTGGTGCCGGTGATGACCGTGGCCGAGAACGTGGACTACCCGCTGTTCATCGCCGGCGTGCCCGCGGCGGAGCGGCGCGAGCGTGTGGCCGCCCAGCTCAAGGCCGTGGGCTTG
Organism: uncultured beta proteobacterium; assembly: GCA_903832285.1. Classification (GTDB taxonomy): domain Bacteria; phylum Pseudomonadota; class Gammaproteobacteria; order Burkholderiales; family Burkholderiaceae_C; genus CAIKVZ01. The sequence continues at coordinate 1,822 of CAILAY010000032.1, forward strand.
CTGGAGCATGCACAGCACCGGCCCGACGCACTCTCCGGCGGGCAGCGCCAGCGCGTGGCGATTGCCCGTGCGCTGGTGAAGCGCCCGCGTCTGGTGATCGCCGACGAACCCACCGCCAGCCTGGATTCGCACACCGCGGACCAGGTGCTGGACCTGATGCGCGAACTCGGCCACGCCGAGGGAGCGGCCTTTGTCATTGCCACGCACGACAGCCGCCTCACCGGCCGCTGCGACCGCGTCTTGGCGCTTCTCGATGGGAGATTGATATGAGTTTCATGTGGTTCAAATTTGCGCTGCTCAATACGCTGCGCAACCGGCGCCGCTCGCTGGTGACGGTGTCGATTGCGGCACTGGGCACGGCGGGCATTTTGCTGGCAGGAGGCTTTGCCCTGTTCACTTACGAGGCGCTGGCCGAAGCGGCGGCGCGCGAGTCCGGACACCTGGTGCTGGGCCACCCGGATCAGTTCAAAAAGGACGAAGAAACGCCGCTGCAGCATGGCCTGGAGAATGCAGACGCACTGCGCGCCCAGTTGCTAACCGACCCGGCGGTGCGCGCGGTGTTGCCGCGGGTCGAGTTCAGTGGCCTCATCAGCAACGGCGACAAATCGGTGGTGATGATTGGCCTCGGTGTGGAACCCGACAGCGAGTTCTCGGTGAAGGGCCCGTTCCTCACTATCAAATCAGGCGAGGTCCTGGCCAGCGGCGCGAAAGAACCCGAGGTGATGCTGGGCGAGGCGCTGGCGCGCAACCTGAAAGCCACGCCGGGCAGCAGTTTGACGCTGCTCGCCAGCACCACCGACGGCGCACTGAATGCAATGGACGTGCGCGTGAAAGCAGTGTTCTCCACAGGCACGCCCGAGATCGACAAGCGCCTGATCTACGCCGATATCGCGACCGCACAAAAGCTGCTGAACACTGGAAAAGTGTCGCGTCTTGGGATCTTTCTGACGCGCATGGAACAGACCTTGCCGACCCAGGCGCGTCTCGCCAGCGCGTATCCGCTACTTACCGTGCAGACCTGGGAAGACCAGGCCTTTTTCTACCAGTCGGTGCGCGACCTGTACAACCGCATCTTCGGCGCTCTGGGGCTGATCATCGGCGTGATCGTGGTGTTCGTTGTGACCAACGCCATGTCCATGGCCATCATCGAGCGCACCCGTGAAATCGGCACGCTGCGCGCCCTGGGCACCTTGCCGGGGCAGCTGCTGCGCACGCTGTCGCTCGAAGGCATGGTGCTGGGTGGAGTCGGTGCGCTGGCGGGATCGGCGATCGCGCTGGCCGTGTCGATCTTCCTGTTCATCGTTCCCGTGTCGATGCCGCCACCACCCGGGCGCTCGGTCGGATACCCCCTGAACATCACCATCGACCCGCTGATGTATCTGGTGACCATCGCCACCATGATTGCCCTGACCATGGCCGCCTCGGCCTGGGTGGCACGCAGAACCGTTCACATGGCCGTCGTAGACGCATTGGCACACACATGAAAACCACTCTTCTTATCGCCCTCGCCCTCACCACCCTCGCCGCCCAAGCCCAGGACGTGAGCGCCCTGCTCAAGGCCACGGACAAGTTCCGCATGAGCTCGGACAACCTGCAGGTCGAGACCCAGATCAATGTGATCAACGCCGACGGCACGCCCGACAAGGAGCGCCGCTACAAGGTGTTTGCGCAGGCCAGGCGCCAGTCGCTGGTGCTGATGCAGAGCCCCGCAGAAAAGGGCCAGAAGGTGCTGATGCTGGGTGACGATTTCTGGCTGCTCATGCCCGAAAGTCAGCGCCCGCTGCGCATCACGCCCATGCAAAAACTGCTCGGCGACGCATCCACCGGCGACATCGCCACCATGAGCTGGGCCGAGGACTACAGCGGCAAGCTCGTGGCCGAAGAACCCTGCGACCCCACGGAGTCCGTTGCCACGAAGCCGACCTGTCTGCACCTGAGCCTGGCCGCCTTGCGCAAGGGCGTGACCTACCAGCGCATCGAGCTGTGGATGGGCAAGACGCGCCACGAGCCGGTGCGCGCCGACCTGTACGTGCTGTCGGACAAACTGGCCAAGCAGGCGCGCTTTGTCATGGACAAACCCAGCGCCCCGACGATGGTGACCGAGATGGTGCTTTCAGACCAGGTGAGCAATCACAAGACCACGCATGTGCGCTACCTGAGCCGCAAGGACAAGCAGGTGCCGCCCGAATGGCTGAACCCGATGTTCCTGGTGCGTAACCCCGCCCTGGATTGAACCATGCGACACCTGACTTTGGCCGCGATCGCCCTCGTGCTCACCGCTGCTGCGGCAGCGCAGACTGAAGATGCCGCGCCGCTCCTGAGCGGCAACCTCCGGCTGCAATGGGACCAGCGCCAGGCCAGCAGCACCGGGCCTCTGGCTGCGGCCGACAAGCTGTTGCCGGGCACTGCCGCAGCCCCCGGGGACGGCGCGACGCTCACGACAGAACTGCACAGCAGAGGCATGGGCTGGGCCGCGAGCGCCACCTTGCAGCAACAGACGCAGCAGGGTGTGCCCGTCAGGAGTCGGGCCCGGTTCAACGAACTGGTGGCCACGCACGACGCGGGTGCCTGGCAGTTCAGCGCTGGCAAGAAGATTGTGGCCTGGGACGTGGGCTACGCCTTTCGCCCCAACGACGTGGTGCAGCAGGAAGTGCGCCGCACCCTCATCACCACGCTCGATGAAGGGCGACCCGTGCTGATGGCCGAACACTTCGATGCCGATAGCGCCTGGTCCTGGGTCTGGGTCAATCCCACCAAAGAAAGGGCACAAACCGGCGCGCAGGAACCGGCCCTGGCGGCACGTGTCTATCAGCGTCAGGGCGGCGTCGACTGGCACGGCTTTGCGCGCCTGGGCGCCCACACCGGCAGCAGTGCGGGGGGTGCGTTCGCCTGGGTTGCCAGCGACGCGGTGGAACTGCACGCCTCGGCACGCTGGCTGGAGCGCGCCGACAGTCTGGCGATCAGTCCTCTTGCCACCGGTCTGGTGCACACCGACCCTTGGGCGGCGACGAGTCTGGCTCATCCGGTGCAGGCGCTGATCGGCGGCACCTGGACCAACGAGAATCAGCTCAGCGTGCTGGCCGAAGCCTGGTGGGATGGTACGGCCCTGTCCGACCGCCAGTGGACGGCCTGGGGCACGCGCAATGCCGTGCTGACCCGTTTGCCGGGGTTGGGCGCGCCCGTTGCCGCGGCGGCCGGCAATCTGGCGTGGCAGGCCGATGCCTTCAACGCCTCCAGCAACCTGCGCCGCAGCAATCTGTACCTGCGTCTGACGCAGGATCTGGATGCCTGGCAGCCCGCGCTGGACTTGCTGTATCAACCCGCCGATGGCGGCCGCCTGCTGAGCGCCGCGCTGCTTTGGAAGGGCGACCGGATGCAGGCGCAAGGCGGCGTGCGCACCACGGGTGGGCCGCGCAATGCCGTGCTGATGCAGCTGCCGACCCGGCGCCAGGCCTACCTGACGGGCGCCTGGACCTTCTAGCCGGGCGCCATTTTCAGGATGCGCTGGAGAACTTTGCCAGCCATCGACGAATCGGGGAACCAATTGCCTGCAGCAAGGTTCCGTGCAGGGTCATGTCTGCACGTCAACCCGTTGTGTGTTGAAATCGCGCCCACTGCGGCGCGATGGCGCAGACTTTCTTGATGTGAAAGATGGCTTGAAATGGAATACGCATGAAACGCAAACTGTTGTGGTGGGTCTTGACACTGGCGCTGGCCGCGCAGGGCGCTGTGCTGGACACGGCAAGCTCGTATCCGCACGAGTTGAAACCGGAACAGCAGGAAGCACAGGCAGCTCATCTTGCGGCCGAACTGCTGTCGCGCTACCACTACAACGCGATGCCGCTGGACAATGCCCTGTCGGGGAAGATCTTCGACAAATACCTCAAGTCGCTCGATCCCGAGAAACTCTTCTTCATCCAGGCCGACGTTGACCGTCTTTCCAGCTATCGAAGCCAACTCGGTCAGGCCATTCTCAAGGAGGATCTGAGCTTCCCCTTCGCCATGTTCAACCTTTATGAGCAGCGTGCGTCCGAGCGCCTGACCTACGCACGCAAGCTGCTCAAGCAGAGCTTTGATTTCCAGCTCGACGAAAGCTATCAATATGCGCGCGACAAGCAGGCGTGGGCGCAGTCCGAGCAGGAGATGCAGGATCTTTGGCGCAAACGGATCAAGAACGACTGGCTGCGACTCAAGCTGGCCGGCAAGGACGAGCACAGCATCGTCGACATCCTTGACAAGCGTTACGAACATTTCCTTAAACGCATCGGCAGGGTCCAGAGCGCTGACGCCTTTCAGACCTACATGAACGCCTACACCATGGCGATCGAGCCCCACACCAATTACATGGGACCACGAGCGGCCGAGGATTTCAATATTTCGATGCGCTTGTCGCTGGTGGGCATCGGCGCGGTGCTGTCCGAACTCGACGAGTACACAACCATCAGGGAACTGGTGCCCGGCGGACCGGCGGGTCTGTCGGGTCAGCTCAAAGTCGGTGATCGCATTCTGGGCGTGGCGCAGGGCGGAAGCGGCGCCATGACGGACATCATGGGCTGGCGTCTGGACGACAGCGTGGCGCTGATCCGGGGTGCGCCGGACTCGGTGGTGCGCTTGGACGTGCTCCCGGCAGAGGCCGGTCCGGACGGCAAGCACAAGGAGGTTTCCCTGATCCGCAAGAAGATCAGCCTGCAGGAACAGGCGGCGAAATCGTCCATGCAGTCGGTCACCGAGGGCAGCACCACCCGCCGCATCGGCGTCATTTCACTGCCATCCTTCTACGAAGATTTCGCCGCCCGGCAAAGCGGTGCGCCAGACTTCAAGAGCGCGACCCGCGATGTCGCCAAGCTGTTGCAGGAATTCAAGCGCGACGAGGTTGACAGCGTGTTGATCGATCTGCGCAACAACGGCGGCGGCTCCCTGGTGGAGGCGGTCGAACTCACCGGCTTGTTCATAGGCAAGGGTCCGGTGGTGCAGCAGCGCAATGCCAGTGGCGACGTCTCGATCGAGCGCGACAAGGGTGCCGCCGTGGTCTGGGACGGACCGCTCGGAGTGCTGATCAACCGGGGCTCAGCGTCCGCCTCGGAAATTTTTGCCGCTGCCATCCAGGATTACGGTCGCGGCATCATCATCGGTGAGCCCAGTTTTGGCAAAGGCACGGTTCAGACCATGGTCAATCTGGATCGTGTTGCCAAAAGTGAGCAAGCCAAATTTGGCGAGCTGAAAATGACGGTGGCGCAGTTCTTCCGCATCAACGGCGGCACCACGCAGTTACATGGCGTCAAGCCCGATATCATTTTCCCCAGCGCTTCCGACCCCGCGGAGTTCGGCGAATCGAGCTATGACAACGCACTTCCCTGGGTGCAGATCAAAGCCGCAGAGTACGCGCCGGTGGGCAACCTCGCCGTCCTTGTGCCAACCCTGTTGATGCGGCACGAGGCGCGCGTAAAACAGGACAAGGATTTCCAGGATCTGCAGGAAGACATCGCCGAAGTCAAACGCCTGCGCGAGAAGAATCTGATCTCCCTGAACGAAGCCAAACGGCGCCAGGAACGGGATGCGCAGGAGGCGCGACAGGCAGCCCGCACTGCACGTTCCGATGCGAGCCCACACGCAGCGGCGTCAAGCCATGAATCGAGCGACGATGGCCTGCAAACGGACGAACGCAATCTCACCAAGGAACTCGCAGCCGAAAAAGCACGCAAGGATGCGAAAGACGTGTTGCTGATCGAAGCCGCGCATATCCTCGGCGACGAGGTCGAGGTCATGAAATCGGGCGTCGCGCTCGCCACCCAGGTCAAATCAGAACCCGCACTGCTGCCGCAGTAGCAGGTCAACTCAACTTAAGCCGCACAAACCCTGCACCGCTTGCGCCAGCGTCGTGCGGGCCTGATCCACGATCCGGGCCTTCCAGGCATCGGTATCGACATAGAACATGTCGAGCATGTCCTGCTTGATCCGACGCGCCATCACCCCATCGGCCTGCGGGTGCAACTGCAGCCACTGCTCGGCGCGCATCGCCGCAATCATGCGTTCCATGGGATAGGTGCCGTATTCCAGGGCGATGCCGGTGTACTCGGCCTGTGGGCACTCGGTGTAGACCGAGTTCCACATCAGACCCGTGAGCAGGGCCGAGGTCGAACTGCCGTCGTAGATCGATGTCACCGGCGTACTGCCATCGCTGCCCCACCACGCCCTTGCGCGTGCCAGCGCCACCGGCTCGTCCCTGCAGGCGCAGATGCGCTCGCCCACAGCGCTGGGCCCCAGACCGGTATGGATGTCGATCCAGGCGACTCGACTCGCGCGACCCCCGTAGTCGCGCAGCACCTGGCGCAGCGTGACGTTGCTCCAGGTGGGCCCGGTGCCACCGAAGAACAGCCCGTCGGGAAACTCATGTTGTCCGGACGTCACGGCGGCCTGAAATGCCTTCATGCCGACGCGGGCGATATGCGCATCCAGTGCGGCCTGATTTTCCGGGCCCGGGGGCCACGCCTCGGGTAGCAGCAGCGCATGCAATTCGCGGTAGGCCGGCTTGACAGGGAGAGGCGACGAGAAATCCTGAAAGTTGCGGTTGATGTCCACGTTTTCGTGCGTCACGCGCCTGATGTGCGAGAAGCCGTAGGGGTTCAGCGCGTGGATATAGAGCACCGCCACACCCCGGGCCGCGGCCTGGGCCCGCCAGGTCGGGTCGTGCAGCGCATGCACCTGCACGCCACTGCCACAATAACCTTCAACGCCGTGGCAGGCACTGCTGACGATGAGCAGTTTTTCGGCGTCCGGCGAACCATCAAGCACCACATCCATCGCCAGCGCTTCGCCCTCAAATCCGGGCAGAGGATGCGGGTACGACTGAATCCGCGCCCCGGCACTGGCTGCGGCCTCAAGAAATTTCACGCGCGCCGTGGCGTAGCTGTGCGAAAACGAATCGGGAATATTCATCAATCAGGCTCCTGCAGCGCATTCTCACCGATCCGCCTCTCGTGCGTCGGCCTGACACCATGGGATCGATTCACCGTGAGTGGCAGATCACGTATCCGTTCAGGCAGCGGTGCTCGCACTTTGAAGACCGCAAACCACCGGTGGTTCCAATTCAAATGTGGTGACCACCGTATCACCCTGCTGCGTTCGCGTGATATGCGCCCCGTTCCTTGGAATCAAGGCGGTGATCAAACCCAACCCCCCGTGCCGGGCGTCGGGCGGTGCGAGGCGCTCTGGAAACTGGCCACGATTGGAAACCAAAATCCGGACTGCACCCTGCCGGGGCCCATCCCGAACGTTCACTTCAACCCTGCCATGGTCAAGGCCGCCGTGCTTGACGGCGTTCACGATGAGTTCGTTCAAGATCATCGCGACCGACACTGCGTCATCGTCGGCAACCGTCAGGGAATGCCATTTGGTGGAGATTTCCAGCACAACCGATGTTCGCCAGAGTTCCTGAACCTCCGTTGCAATGGATCGGATCAATTCAGACAGCACGATCGCGCCCGTCGCCCCCCGGCCTCGCAGCCCATGCACCACGGATATGGCACCGACCTGCCCGATGGCTTGTCGCATCGGGGTCGACGTCTCCGGGTGAGTTTCGGCGAATCTGCCCAGCAGGCCGATGACACCATGCAAACTGTTGTTGATCCGGTGATGCACTTCGCGCACAAGTGCAACGCGATGCGCAGCTTCGGCCCGAAGTCGATGCTGTTCCTGCTCCACCTTGGCGGTGATGTCACTCAGGATGATGCGGATTTCCAGTGCGTCCTTTTCCATGTACCGGGTGGCGGTCAGGGCTGCCCAAAACCTCGTACCGTCAGCTCTCACCATCCGGAGTTCTTCAGATTGTGCAACGTCTGAATTGACGGCAGCGCGGTGCAGACGGTCATAGGCTGCTTTATCCTCTTCCGAGACAAAGTCCGAGATTCTCCGGTTCAAAAGCGCGCCTGAAGTGGCACCAAGGGTTGCATCCGCCACTTGGTTGGCTCTTTCGATCTGGCCCTGCCCGTCTGTGTTGCAATAACCCACGGGTGCGCTGGCATAGAGTTCGAAATAGCGGGCGCGTTCGGCTTCAAGTGCCGATCGCGTTTGGCGAAGTTCTTCGTTTTCCAATTCCAATTGGACGTTCCCGAATTGACGCCGCAATAGCCACCACGCCAGGGCGCCCGCGATGAGGGACGCGATCAACGCCGCCAGCAGCAGGCGGCGTTGCACGCCCCTGATTGGCGCAAAGGCCTCCTCGGTGGGGATGGAGACGAGGAGTCGCCAGCCGGCAATGGGGACGCTCCGGGCCGCATTCACCACTTCCGAACCGACGGCATTGACAACAACGTAATTGCCGTCATAACCATCAAGCATGCGGTCCAGCGCCGGGATGTTGCCTCTGGCAGGGAGCACCGCCATGACACGCTCTTTTCTTGAGGAAGTAACAATCAGCCGGTCCTTCGGTGACAACAGGGAGTAGCTACCCGTTTGGCCGTACTTGCTCTCGGTGATCTGGTCCAGAAATCCAGGCTTGCCCAGGTCCGTTATGCCGGCGATGGCGCCAATCACCTTGCCCTGGCGATCCCAAATCGGCACCGTCAAGGCAAAACTGGGTGCCCGAACGGCCTTTCCAACTACTGGCTTGCCGACCGTGGCTTCGCCCTTCAGGAGCGCCGCAGCGATGTGGTCCCGGTCCAAGTAATTGAGGCCCACCCGGCCTATGAGCGGCATTTCAGCGATGGACGTGCCATCAAGCCGTGTGACAAAAACGCCGGTGTTGAACAGCACCTGCAGAATCGGGCGCTGCTGCAAATAGTTCTGAACCAGGGCTGGCTTGTCGAGCAATGGCGCGTCAATACCATTGGCGACCAGTTCCAGCGCACTCTTGCGTTCCTTGAACTCATCACCCACGGACGCGGCAATGTAAGTAGCCGCAGCGGATTGCTGTTCGCCGATCAGCGTCAGCATTTCGACGCGCGTGACGTAGCTGTAGTACAGCGCGAGTGACCAGATGCCGATCACAAATGTGATCAGCACAAGAAGGATAGTCCGGGTCTTGACTGTGCTCCATTGCCACCCGGACCCCGCCGAAATTAGATTCATCTTTCCGCCCATGGTTGATGCGATACCGATTTCACTTTGGAGCGTCGTGGGTCACGCGTCCCGACCTTCAGCGCAGCGCAGGAGACCTCAAACCGGCTGGCAATTTCACCCCATTGTGAGGCAGCCGTGAGGGTCCTTCATCGCTGCACCGGCGACCGACACAGCAAGGAATTCTATGCCCGCTCAGCGCCCACGGCCAGGCACCGCCAAAACCTGCCCGCACAGATCCGCAAGTCGATGCGAAGGTGGGCCGAAACCATCAAGTTGCTATGGATGGCCGTGCTGGCGACCACACTGAAGTCTGCCTACATCGCCTTGAACAGATGCGCGTACAAGCGGCTCACCGCCAGTTTCTCAGGCCGACCGCGCAGCGTGAGGTTGAGTTTGCCGGACTCGTCGCGCAACACCGATTCGATTTCACTCGCCCGCACCACGGTGCCGCGGTGGATCTGCCAGAAACTGCGGCCATCGAGTTGCGGCAGCAAGTCCTTCAACGGCGTGCGAATCAGGTACTCCTGTTTTGCCGTCAACACGCGCAAGTACTTGTCGGCCGCCTCGAAGTACACCACCTCTGCCACCGGAACCATGCGAATGCTGTTTCCACTGGCGCTCGTGATGCTGGCCTGAAGGAGTTGCAGTGTCGGCACGGTGCTGTCGGCACGGGCTGCTGCAGCGGTCGCCAGGGGAGTGCCGGCATCGGCTCCAAGCAGCCCTCGCAATTGGGATAGCGTCCGTTCCATCTGCGCCAGCGAAGCGCTTGCGACGCCTCGCTGCGCCAGTGCTGCCTGCACCTTGGCCACGGTCTTGGCCAGACGCGACGTCTGCACCGGTTTGAGCAGGTAGTCAACAGCTTGCGCGTCAAACGCCTGCAGCGCGTATTGATCGTAGGCCGTGGCGAACACCAACGCAGGAAACGGCTTGGCACCGGCGCCTTGCGTGTCCCATTCGTCGGCCAATGTGGCTGCGGCTTCCAGGCCGCTCATGCCCGGCATGCGGATGTCAAAGAAGAGCACGTCGGGCAGTAGCTGCAGCGCCTGCGTCACGGCCGAGGCGCCGTCGCCCACGACGGCGAGCACGCGCAGCTCGGGCCAGGCCTGCGCCAACGCGGCTTGCAGTGCCAGCGCGAGCAGAGGTTCGTCTTCGGCGATAAGTGCGGTTGGCGTGGCGTTCATGGTGTCGAGGGAAGCGTGACGCGGGCCACGGTCCCGATGGGCGCGTTGGCAAACAGCTCCAGCGTCGCAGCGCCGCCATAGGCGGTGGCAAGGCGTTCGCGCACCTGCGTCAGGCCAAAGCCGGGTTGCGGCATCGGCCCGTCGCCCAGGCCTGCGCCGGTGTCGCTCACCGTCAGCACCAACGTGTCACTCAGGCGTTGAGCCCGCACCCGAATGCTGCCGCCAGAGACGCTCGGCTCCAATCCGTGCTTGATGCTGTTCTCCACCAACGGCTGCAGTAGCAAAGGTGGCACGGGCAACAGGGCCAGTTCGTCCGGCAGCTCAATGCTGTACTGCAGGCGCGGGCCCATGCGCACCGTCATCAGTTCCAGATAGTCTCGCAGGCGCTCAAACTCGGCACTGAGCGCGTGCGTGGTGGCGCGCGATGCACTGAGCGTGGCGCGCAGAAAGGCGATAAGCCGGTCCAACATCTGCGCCGCGCGCGCCGGATCGGTATCGATCAGCATGCGCAGGTTCGCCAGCGTGTTGAACAGCATATGCGGCTCCAGTTGCGACTGCAGCAGCTTGAGCTGCGCCTCGGCCGCCTGGCCCTGGATGGCTGCCAGTTCGGCCTGGTAGAACTCGCTTTTTCCCCGCACGTAATAGTGATAGGAAATGACGCCACCGATGGCGAACGACATCAGCAACATCAGTGCCGCCGATTGGCCGCTGGCAAATATTCGCTCCCAGCTTTGTTGATGCGCGTAGGCGTCCCCGATCAGCGTGCCCAGGACGCAACCGAGCACGATGCCAAAGGCCACCAGCGCCAAGCCACGCCACCCACGCGGCCAGCCGATGGGAGATTTCCGGTCCACCACAAAACGCCCACAGTCGATGATCAGCCAGATGGACAATCCGATGGACTCTGAATAGACCCACTGCACGTCAAAATGGCTGCGTGACGAACTCGCCCAAAGCACCACGGCAATAAGCGTATTGATGGCAAGGTTTTGCGCGCCGCGGCGCAACAATGCGGGCCAGGAAAAACAGGGAGGTTGGGTGCGATTCACAGCAGAGGGTGCAAGAAAGTGGTGATTTTGCGGCAAGTCAGTCGAATCCCGAACCAGTACGCGACGAAACTGCCGTTGCACGGCGCGAACTGCCGCCCTGGGCGCGCCAGTGGCAATCCGGTCCACGGTAATATTGGCCCTTCGAAAAGTTAGCGGCAAAATATTCAACATGCGTTGCCTTCAGTGCGGAAACAACAACATGGAGCCGGCACAGTCCTGCCAGGTGTGTGGCACCGCCCTGCCCCGCGATCCGCTGGATCCAGGCCCCACTTTGCCGACCGGCGGCGATCAGCCACTGGCAACCCTGTTGTATGGCGCACTGATCGGGCCGATCCACAGCGACTACTACCTGCAGAAGTTCGCCCGCTTCGACGCTGCAGGAAAGGCCGCAATCACCTGGCACTGGCCGGCCTTCTTTGCCACCCTGGGTTGGCTCGCTTTTCGTCGCATGTGGGCCGAGGCGCTGGCATTTGCCGCGCTCGCGCTGACCGTTGGCCTGACACTGTTCGGCATGGCGCCGTTGTTCTATGACATGTCGCAGGAATTGCTTTGGGCATTGCTGGCGTTGTATTTGCTGGCACTGATGCTGCTGCCGGCGCTTTGGGCCAATACCGTGTACTACCGGCACTGCAATCGCCGCGTGGCAGTGGCCCTGGTGGCCGCAGCCGACATACGACAGACTTGCGAACGCCTGGCCGTCCACGCCGCCAGTTGGCGGCGTGCCTGGATCGCGGCCGCGCTGACGGCTCTGATCTGGCTCGTCTGCGGCGCTGTTGCCGCCTGGTGGGTGACAGCGACCGGCGCTGTGCTTGCGCCCACTGCGACCACGGCCACCACCCCGCCTGCGACAAGCCCACCCGAACCCACGGCCAGCGCTGCCGCTCCGATCGCCGCGCCCGCGAGCGAACCTGTCGCCGCGAGCAGTGCGCCAGCTTCGGCGATCGCAGGCTCTGCACCGGCACCGGCACCGGCACGGGCACTCGCACCCACAACTGCGCCTGCGGCTACGGCCACACCAGCGACCCCGGGCGTCAGCAAGAACGGCAGATTCATCGTGGCCGTGGGTCAGTTCGCACAGGATCAAAATGCCAGCCGGGCCTATGACAAGCTTGAGGCGGCTGGGATGCCGGTGCACAGCAACACCGTGCAGACGTCCACCGGCACGCTGCAAATGATCCGCGTCGGGCCGTACAAGACGCTGCAGGATGCAGGCGCTGCGGCGCAGCAAATCAAGACGCTGGGCTTGCCGGCGGTCGTGATGAAGCGCTGAGCATCCACCGGTCGGTCGCTACAATCGTTTCCAGATTCCACCTCCATCGCGCCGGACATGCATTCGCAATGCACGGCCGTTTCATTTGCCCCTCACCTCTCGTTAACGGACACCCCGATGAAACCCACCAGCAAACCCAAGAATCCCAATTTCTCCTCCGGCCCCTGCAGCAAACGCCCGGGCTACGACGTTGCCAGACTGCAGCTCGACACGTTGGGGCGCTCGCACCGCTCGGCGCTGGGCAAGAAGGCACTGGGCCTGTGCTGTTCCGAAACCGCGCGCATCCTGGGCTTGCCCGAGGGCTACCGCGTGGCCGTGGTCGCTGGCTCGGACACCGGCGCGGTGGAGATGGCGCTGTGGTCGATGCTGGGACCGCGCGGCGTGGATGTACTGGCCTGGGAATCGTTCGGTTCGGGCTGGGTCACCGATATCGTCAAGCAGCTCAAGCTGCCCAACGTGACGAAGATGGAAGTGGGCTACGGTGACATCTGCGATTTCGGCAAGGTGAACTTTGACAACGACGTGGTGTTCACCTGGAACGGCACCACCTCGGGCGTGAAAGTTCCCAACGGCGACTGGATTCCAGCCGGCCGCGCCGGCCTGACGATCTGCGATGCCACCTCGGCCGTGTTCGCCATGGAACTGCCCTGGGACAAGCTCGACGTCATCACCTACTCCTGGCAAAAAGTACTGGGCGGCGAAGGCGCGCATGGCATGCTGATCCTCAGCCCGCGCGCGGTGGAACGGCTGGAGAGCTACGCGCCACCCTGGCCCATGCCCAAGCTGTTTCGCATGACCTCGGGCGGCAAGGTCACCGAAGGTCTGTTCAAGGGCGAGACCATCAACACGCCTTCGATGCTGTGCGTGGCCGACTATCTCGACGCGCTGCAGTGGGTGGAGAGCATCGGCGGCGTGCAGGCCACGATGGCGCGCAGCGAAGCCAATCTGAAAGTCATCTCGGACTTCGTTGCGGCCAATGAATGGATTGATTTTCTCGCCAAAGACCCGGCAACACGCTCCAACACCAGCGTCTGCCTGAGCTTGAAACTCGGGGAAGAGCAGGTGAAGAAGATGGCCAAGCTGCTGGAGGCCGAGGGCGTGGCCTACGACATCGGCGCGTACAAGGATGCCCCCGCCGGACTGCGCGTCTGGTGCGGTGCAACGATTGAGTCTGGCGACTTGCAGGCACTGCTGCCGTGGCTGAGTTGGGCCTACGCCCAGGTCCAGGCTTGAGCCTCAACAACGAGGAGCCGTAGCCCATGTTCAAGGTTCGCACCTACAACCAGATTTCAGTCAAGGGACTGGAACAATTTCCACGCCAGCGATACGACGTGGGCAGCGACATCGGCCTCCCCGAAGCCTATATGCTGCGCAGCCAGAAGCTGCACGGGCTGGACGTGCCGCAGTCGCTGCTTGCGGTGGCACGCGCCGGTGCGGGCGTGAACAACGTGCCGGTGGCCGAGTACGGCAAACAAGGCATCGTGGTCTTCAACACGCCCGGCGCGAACGCCAACGCGGTAAAGGAACTGGTCATGGCCGGCATGCTGCTGGCCACGCGCGGCATCCTGAGCGGCATCGCCTACGTGCAAACGCTCACGCACATCAGCGATGCGGCCGAAATGTCGGCATTGCTGGAGAAAGAAAAGGCACGCTTCGCCGGCGGCGAAGTCAAAGGAAAAACCTTGGGCATCGTGGGTCTGGGCGCGATCGGTTCCATGGTGGCCGACATGGCACTTGCGATGGGCATGAAGGTGGTGGGTTTTGATCCGGCGCTGTCCATCGATGCGGCGTGGCGCCTGTCCAATGCCGTCACGCGAATGGAGAATTTACCCTCGCTGCTGGCACGCTCGGACTACGTCAGTCTGCACGTACCGGCGATGGACGCGACACGCCACATGATCAACGACGAGGTACTGGGCTCGATCAGACGAGGCGCAATCCTGTTGAACTTTGCGCGCGAAACCATCGTCGACCCGGCGGCCGTGCTGCGCAGCCTGGACCAGGGAAAAATGGGACGCTACGTCTGCGATTTTCCTGAACCCGCGATGCTGGGCCGCGCGGACGTCGTTGCCATGCCGCACATCGGCGCCAGCACCGAAGAGTCCGAAGAGAACTGCGCAGTCATGGCCGCGAATCAAATCATGGACTACCTTGAAAACGGCAACATCGTGAACTCGGTGAACTTTCCGGCAGTGAGCATGGCGCGCACCACCGGCACGTCGCGCATCACGTTTTCCAACGACAACGTCTCGGGTGTGCTGGGCAACGTGCTGTCGATCCTGGCTGAACGCAAGGTGAACGTGATCGACATGATGAACAAGAGCCGCGCCGAACTGGCTTACAACATCATCGACGTCGAGAACGCCCCCGATCAGTCCGTGCTGTCGGCCATCGAGGCCGCGCCGCATGTGATTCGTGCCCGCGTGATCTGAGCCGCACGGAGGCAGAACTCGAGTTCGGTTTGATGGCGCCAGTGTTGGCCGGCAAGCGATGGCTAACACGCCTCGACCACTGACTCTCGAAGATTGACCACCGACCGTCACACCTTGCTGGTGTTTTGAAAAAAGCGAATGGAATTTCTTCCAGCTTCCTTGGCCTGGTACATCGCAGCATCTGCCTGTTTCAGCAAGTCAATGTCATCCGGATCCTTCTGGACAAACAACGCAACGCC
>CAILAY010000033.1 GCA_903832285.1 uncultured beta proteobacterium
AGTTTTGAGACAAAACAGCATGGGCGGATACAAGCGTTCGCGAATGCTCATACAGTGCCGGGGCTCTGCAATTTTTCGCGCAACCCGTCCAGTGCTTGCTCTATCTGACCGCGCTCATGCGTCGGCAGCTTGCGCGCCAATCGTTCGATCTGTGCCAACACTTCCGCCCTTGGCGCCAGCTTTGGTACCAATTCAAGCATCACACTGGTTTGCTCATGTGCATCTTGCATGGTTTCCAGCGACGCCAACATGGCCATGCTGGCGGTGGTGTCCATCGTACTGTCCTTTAGCAGCGCAAGCATTGCAGTGTGGCGCTCAAAATCATTGCTCATGGTCCGCAAGGCCAGATGCCACGCTTGAAGCGCTTTCGCATCGGCGCCTATGAGGGGACTGAATGTAGACAACGCCTGCTGGCGTTCGTAGTCGTTTGCGATTTGTGCCGCGACTTGCAACCAACGGACTTTGGTGGGGCTTTCAAGGATCTGATATTTCGCAACCGCCCGCAATGCATGGCTTTTCGCATTGTCGTTTGTCGATACCGCGATAGTGGCCAACAAACGTTTGACATTGGCATCTTCCATAGGTCCCTGGCGCGATAGTGCGTCCACAAGATCGGGCTGCAGGTCACCCGCAGTAACTATCTTCAGCGCCGCGTCAAACCCACCACGTGTGACCACACGCTGCAAGTATCTTTCGGTGCCGAGTACCGTCCTGGCAATTGACGATTGGTGCGCCTGTAACCATTGCAGCGCATTGGCGTCTATGGGTGCTTCCCTGCCGTTGAGGAAGTAGCGCTGCTGAAGTCCCCCTTGGGCGTCCGGCGTAAAGGAGATGCGCTGTATTTGGTCGCCTCGGAAATCTTCGAGCATTAAGCGGCCATCCACCTTTTTCACCGCATCGCTGTCTTGGGCAAATTCAATTTGGCCTCGCGCCAGAATTTCCAGCCGACCCTCAGGCCACTTGGTGACAACGCGCATGGTTGGACCATCGTCCATGGCAAAGGTATCGCTCCACGAAATTGCAGACAACGGGCGACCGTCAAGCACGACCGCTGGCAGTACAAATGCGCTTGCAGTAATCAGCCCCAATGCAACCCAACCGAGATAACGGGGACCAAAATTCAGCGTCATCGGAGACTCCTTCAATAAGTGCTGAACACGTTGCAGCAGCGGGGATGTTTTGGCGGTAGCCATAGTCAGCGCTAGGGTAGGCTGAACACCACCGCGCAAGGCGCGTGCGCATGCAAACAGCGCTTCCGCTAACGCAATTCGGTTTTGTGTGATTCGCAGTGCTGCCTCATCACATGCACGCTCGGCCAACGCATCCAAGCGTCTGATTGCCATCGCATTGAGCGGTTGTAGCCAACCTATACGGACTGCTCCCAGCATTGCAAGACGCCATGCACCATCTGCGCGCTTCGCGTGCGCCATCTCATGGGCCAGTACGGCCGCCACCTGTGGCGCGTTCAGGTCTTTCAGACACCATTGCGGCACGCAAACTGTGTGGTTCGGTCCGAGCAGCGGGCTGTCCCATTGGGAGCTGACTAAAAGTTGTGGAGCAGGCATGCCCTGTACTTGTGCCACGTGCGCTGCGACTTCTTTCCAGCGCACATCGGTGCACTTCGGCAGGCGCCGGATCGCTCCACGCAACCGCAGCCACTGCCATCCCAAGCGCAACAAACCACCTGCGGCGATCAATGCCCACGCAAGTCCTAGCGCCACCACGATCGGGAGGTTTTCATCCGGGAGACGCAGGCTTTGAGCGATGGGTAGAGCTGTGGGCGTGGGCTGTCGCTCGTCAGTCGTGGCATTTGAGACAGCAAGCACTTTGTCAGACTCGGGATTCACCGGTCGATCGTCCATCACTGCCATTCGTCGCATCTCAACAATTCCGTTGAGCTGCCAATGCGTGTTTAGCATTGAATGGAAGATCGGCGTCAAAGTAGCAGTGAATAGACCGCCAAACAACGCACAGCGCCACATGAATTCTGCCCATGGTGGCTTGCGCAACACACGCTCCAAGAGCCAAGCGGTGCCCAGAAACAGGGTGCTATGTAGAAGATAAGTAAGCAGCCAGGTCAGCATTAAATCAATCATGTCCAGTCCCCTTTGATTTTTTTGTGTCTTGCGATGCCAGTAAGTCACGTATGCGCTGCAGGTCCGCCGGTTGGATCTCTTCGCGCCTTATCAGGTGACTTAGCAAGGCGCTGGCTTGTCCATCAAAGAGGTTCGACAACATGCTCGATACCATCGACTGGCGTACCGATGACTCGCTCACACGCGCCGAATAGACTAGCTCGCGCCCCTGGCGCTCAGCAGCCACCAGACCGCGTTTTTCGAGCCGAGTCAGTAGAGTGGCAACGGTGGTATGAGCGATTGGACGCAGCGCGCGCATCTCCTGAGCCACCTGAGCAGTCGTGGCGGATTGGCGCTTCCACAGTACGCGCATCAGCGTGAGTTGCAAGTCACTAAGTGCGACCGTTTCCACCATGAAAATTCCTTACTTACTACACATGTAGTACTACAAGTGTATATCAAGAATTGCTTGGTGGATATTCACCGCTAATCTTCAGGGGTATTGACGAAGAACCGCTACGGCTACCCTCAGGATCAACTGAACCAGTCGGGATCCTGGATGTGAAGATGACGAACGGACAAAGGCGAAAGGCCGCGTGAGGCGGTTGTTGAAGCTGACGCGAGATCTCAACCGGCTAGCTTGCCTGAACGTCGAGTATGGAGCGGCCATTTCCGGCCGCCCTCTGGGCGCTCCGGCCTTGGAGCGCCACAGCAGGAAAATTCATCTTTATCATGTGAACGACCGCTGCTGAATTGTTAGCCCCGTCTATGACCGCTGTCTGGAACGAGATGCTAAGACCGTTCCTGGTCGGGAGCCGAAATTAGATTTTCAAAGTGACCATCCCCATTGCGGTCAGCGTAATAGCAAGGCCGCTCCATATGCCAATGTTGGCTGATAGGCAGTCAGATCACAAAAACGTAGACCCGGTACCGCAGCACTACCGAAATAGAAATCGCCACCTCGAATGACGGGTTCCGAGACTTGTGTCAGAGGCTGAGCGGCGGCTTGCGGCAGGTTCGATCGTACTATGTTGAGTCTGTCAGTGCCGCCTTCGATCCGACACGCTACCATCCCCTTTCAAAATCCTCCGCCCTCTGTGGCCGTTCAGTTTCATGACAACCCGCATATCTCCCTTGGTGGCGACCGATCGTGCCGACTGGGAAATCCTGGCCCGCGGCTACAAGG
>CAILAY010000034.1 GCA_903832285.1 uncultured beta proteobacterium
CGACGTATTTTTAAGTTAAATGAAAAGGAGCTATGTCATGGCTACCAATGTAAATAGAAGGAGCTTTATTCAGTCCACCATTGCCGGCATGGGTGCATCGATGCTACCGACGGCATTGCTGACCAACTCGGCGTTTGCCACTACAGGCAATATGAATCCGGCCAGCTGGGCAGGTGCCACCGATCCCACCCTGTATCAAAAGGTATGGGACATTCGATTCTCAAACACCCTGCCTTGGGCGCTCGACCCGACCAATGCCGTATTGGCCAAGGCGCTCAATGTCGATGCCGCGGGCAATGTGCCGGTGCTCGGTGTCACACTCAAGCCGAATCTGCCGGCAGTGGGTTTCGTCTACCATGCCGATGCCGGCACCAGCAACACGTTCAGCGTCAAAGCCGGACAAACCCCTTGGCCGATGCTCGGGCCGCTGGGAGGTCATTTCGCTGACGGCTCCCCGATCCCTGTCACAACTCTTTGGGGCTACGGTAACCACGAGTTGGAGTCCATTTTCACCAACGGGGGCGGACTCGGAGTGACCTTCCCTGGCCGCAGCTTCGTTGTGCAGCGCGGCTCTACGGTAAATGTCAATTGGTATAACAACCTTGTCGATGCCTCTGGCAACGCTTTGCCGCATCTGGTTGGCGTCGATCAGACGATCTCCATGCAGAGTGATGCAAATGGGAACGCCATCAATGGTGTGCCCATTGCGGTGCACCACCACGGAGGTGCCAACCAGGCCGAATTCGATGGAGGACCCGATCAGTGGTTTACGCCACTGCGCAAGCAGGTCGGGCCAGGAATCAATGCGCCGGGCAAAGCCGTCAATGCCGTCGGTGACCACCTGACCTATCAATACGTCAACACCCAAGAAGCGTCGATGCACTGGTACCACGACCACGGCGAGGGCGTTACCCGTATCAACGCCTATGCCGGTCTGGCCGGGCTGTTCGTTATTCGCGACGCCAACGAGGCGGCACTGATCAAAGCTGGCCTGATGCCGACCGGTCCTTACGAACTCCCTGTCGTCATTCAAGACAAGGTCTTTCAGGCCGACGGCAGCATCGCCTATACCGGCGACGCGCCAGAACTCAACGGCTGGAATACCTCACCAGTAAACTCGGTACCTGGTTATAGCTACGACCCGGCTGCAGTTGCGGCTGGCACAGCTGTGCCTGGGCCGGGCGATCAACCCACCCATGTGCCCGAAATGTTCGGCGACGTCATTTGTGTCAACGGGGTTGCCTGGCCGAATCTGCAGGTCGAGCCGCGCCAATATCGTTTGCGCCTGCTTAACGGTTCCGATTCGCGGGTGTACAACCTGAATTTCGGTAGCCTGCCGATCTGGCAGATCAGCACCGACGTCGGCCTGCTCAACATCCCGGTGCCAATGAACACCATCACCATCTTCCCCGGCGAGCGCAAGGACATCATCATCGACTTCGCCAACTCCGTCGGCCACAAGCTGGTCGTCACCAACGATGCGGCGGCGCCCTTCCCGACCGGAGCGGTGCCGGCTTCGACGGACGGTGTGGCTACCATCATGCAGTTCGACGTATCCAAGGTCCTTGATACCAGCGTGTACAAAAAGACCCGGATGACGCCGCAGACTCTGCTGCGCGGCTGGGACAAGGCGACGCCGCAGCTGCCAATCGTGTATGTCGCTCCGACCGCACTGACCCGTCAGCAGATCATGCTTGGCGAGGGCTGCGACGACTACGGCCGCATCATGCCCCTACTCGGGACGGTCGCCGACGGCACCCACGTCTTCCACGACCCGTCCGATATCACCGTGCCGCTGGGCACCACGCAGGTCTGGGAGTTCTGGAACAGCACGGTCGATTCGCACCCAATCCACATGCACTTGGTGCAGTTCCGTATCCTAAACCGGCAAAATTTCACCGGCGCAATCGAAGAGAAGACCATGAGCAACGGCTGGTTCGGCGTAAAGTTCACTGCCCCGCCAAAACTGTCTCGCAGCCTGCCGACGCCGGCGCCGCTGGCCGAGCAGGGTTGGAAGGATACCGTGGTCTGCCCGCCGCAGCAGGTGACTCGCGTGCTGGTGAGCTTCGACAAGCCGGGCAAGTATGTCTATCACTGTCACATCCTTGGTCATGAGGAGCACGACATGATGCGCTGGTTCACGGTGGCATAAAGCTAGGTCGGTAAGTTGATCAACGGCTCGGGCGACCGGGCCGTTCTTTGCGTCGGTCGTTTCAGGGCAGCAGGCGCGGTCCGATTGGCGTGATCCTCTGGTAGTCGGGTTCGGCGAAACCAATGAGATGGCCGACCTTGGCTGCTTCTCGCTGTCCTGCCGCCAGCGACAGTGAGAAATAAGCGCCACCGACCGCCCGCTTGTAGTCGGCTGTTTCCAGTGTTTCTATCAGATATTCGCGATTCCAGCGACTGCGCATTCGCGCCAGGGCATCACCGAAATAGTAGGTGGCGGCATAGATGTCGGCCAGCAGGGCTTCTTCAGCCAGCGGCAAGCGTAGATGCTTGGCCCAGGGGATTAAGCCGATCACGGCGTTGCCATAGCGGCGGGCGGGATCGGAGCGTACCGACACCCAGCGAACCCACCGGCGCCAAGTCATCGGCAAGGCCGTTTCTTCCGGTGGGGCAAGCTGGGCAGAAAAAATCATCTGTTGCGTACCAAGACCCTCCGGCAAGGCGTTGCTCAGGGCTTGCAACTCTACAGGATCGAGCCAGCCGATCAGGAGGTCATCGACCTTCAGATCGGTCACCGCTTGAGTTGGTGCATCGGCACGCCAGCGACGCATATCGACAACCATATTCGGCAGGCTGGCGGCCAATTGCCGTGCCGCGGCCTCGCCCGCAGTGTTGCCAATCAATTGGACGATCCGGCCCGGTCGCTGTGCGACTTCGCTGAGATAGCGGCTGAGCAGTCTGGCTTCGAGCGGCACGCCAGTGCTGAAATAAAGTGAGTAGAAATCTAGGTCGTCACTCGCTGCCAGATCGACGATGGGGAACAGACATGGGATGGTAGTCCGTTCGCAGAAATCGCTCACCGGCGCCCAATATGGGCCACCGGCACCAGAAATTATTGCGAAAGGCGGCTGGCGAAGGTAGAAGCGATCAAGTTGTTCTCTCCAGGTCGATTCCGCGCCCTCCAAACGCCATATTTCCAGATTGATCGGCAAGCCGCCAAGAGCGCCACCCTTGGCCCAGGCGGTGAGCGTCTCGACTACCGTCTGGCTGCGCAAAGCGCTGGCGTCGGGGGTGACAATGGAGGCTAGACGCAGCTTGTCCGGCTCTAGACCAGGCACCGGAGCGGCCGAAAGCTGTTGCAGATAGGCGACCAACGAAGCGGCGAACGGCTCGTCTAGTTGATAGCGCGGCATGAGTTCAATGAGCGGCCGACCACTCGAATCGATCCCATCCCGGATGGCCCTAACC
>CAILAY010000035.1 GCA_903832285.1 uncultured beta proteobacterium
CAGAGGAAGAAGCAAAAAGCGAATGTCGGTCTGTAACGGACCGGATAGGGGTTCAGGATTTGCCCCAACGTGAAAGCGTGCTGACTTGCTTCAGGTGCGACGGCGTGAAGCCGCTGCGAACTTCAATACGACCCATTGCGATGGGTCACCTTCACTGGAGAATAGTATGGAACACATTCAGGACGCGTGCGTTCAGGATGCTGCATCTTCAGGCGGGCCGAGCGACTGGCATTCCATTGATTGGAAGCTGGTTCAACGATTCGTCGGGAAGGCGCAGATGCGCATTGCGCAGGCAGAAATGGACAAAGACTATTGCCGCGTCAAGCGGCTTCAACGGAGTCTGGTCCGCTCCTGGCAGTCCAAGGCATTGGCTGTCAGGAGAGTTACCGAGAACCGAGGGAAGCGGACGAGTGGCGTCGACCGCGAACTCTGGGACACGCCGGAAAAGAAATGGAATGCGGTGTGTCGATTGAACCAATCGGGGTACAGGGCGAGTCCACTGCGGCGCGTCTATATCCCCAAAGCGAACGGGAAGGAGCGCCCACTCGGCATTCCGACCATGTTCGATCGCGCGATGCAGGCTTTACACCTGCTCGCGTTGGAGCCTATCGCGGAATGTGCGTCTGATCCGAACTCCTATGGGTTCCGGAAAGGTCGATCAACACATGATGCGCGGCAACAGTTGTTTGTATCCCTCGCACAAAAGACGTCGTCTGAGTGGGTGCTGGACGCAGACATCACTGGGTTCTTCGACAACATCAACCACGAATGGCTACTGAACCATGTCCATATGGACAGACGGGTTCTCCGGAAGTGGCTGAGATCAGGAGTCGTTGACAGGGGTCAGCTCCGCCGAACGGAAGAAGGTACCCCGCAGGGCGGGATCATCTCTCCGGTGCTAGCGAACATCACGCTTGATGGTTTGGAACAGGGCCTTGTGAAGTTCTTGAGAACAGAACTGGGCACTACACGAGCCAAGAGCATGAAGGTGAATCTTGTGCGGTACGCCGATGACTTTGTGGTGACCGGTAGCTCGAAAGAGTTTCTGGAAACCGTGGTCCGCCCTTGGATAGTCGAATTTCTGCGCGAGCGGGGGTTGCCGCTGTCCGAGGAGAAGACGCGCATCGTGCATATCGAGCAGGGTTTTGATTTCTTAGGGTGGAATTTCCGGAAGTACTCCGGGAAGCTACTCATCAAGCCAAACCAGAAGAACGTGCAAACGTTTTACGGCAAGGTGAAAGAGATCATAGGCAGTTCGTTGTCGGTTCGAAAAGAAGTGCTTATACAGCGCCTGAATCCAGTCCTAAAAGGCTGGGCTCAGTACCACAAGGGGGTTGTTGCCAAGGCAATCTTCAGCAAAATTGACCATCTGATTTATTGGAGGTTGATGCGCTGGGGGTTGAGGCGGCATCCTCGCAAGACTAGGAAGTGGGTTCTAGATCACTACTGGTCACATCCCGGTTCACGCTGGGACTTTGTGGGGGAAATGACCAATCGCTGGGATGAGAGGGTGCGGCTTACTCTGTACCAATTGGCGGACACGAAAATTGTCCGACACATCAAAGTCAAAGGGGAATACAACCCATTTGATCCAGCGTGGATCGCCTATGGTGAACGCTTGCAGGTGGAGCGAATGTCGAAAGACATTTGGGATACCCAAAGGCTGAAGCTGTGGATCGACCAAGAGGGGAAGTGCGCTCACTGTGAGCAATTGATCGATATAGCGGATGAAAATTGTGACGATCACCATATCGTCTACAAGCAGTTTGGAGGGAGTGATGCTCTCTCAAATCGGGTGCTCATACACCCGGTATGTCACAGGCGTGTCCACGCCCTTGGTTTGGAGGTAACCAAGCCGGTCCCAGCACGGGGACTTTAATCTGGCAAAGTAGACTAGGGTGATGCAATCCAGAAAATCTACCGAACCAGTGGTCGTGCGTGAGCCGGATGCGTTGAAAGGCGCACGTCCGGTTCTTAGGGGGGGATATGGTGGAGACACCACGTCCCTACCCTCCTTCACAGAAGTCGCGCCAGATTCCCCTTTTCTACACCACCTGAATCCGGAGCAACTCGCCGCGGTCACCTTGCCGCAGGAGCACGCGCTGATTCTTGCAGGAGCCGGGTCCGGCAAGACCCGTGTTCTCACCACGCGCATCGCCTGGCTGCTACAGACCGGGCAGGTCGCGCCCGGCGGCGTGCTGGCCGTGACCTTCACCAACAAGGCCGCCAAGGAGATGATGACGCGCCTCTCAAGCATGCTGCCGCTGAACGTGCGCGGCATGTGGATCGGCACCTTTCATGGTCTGTGCAACCGCTTCTTGCGTGCGCACTACAAACTGGCGGGCTTGCCGCAGAGCTTCCAGATCCTGGACACGCAAGACCAACTCAGCGCCATCAAACGCCTGTGCAAGCAGTTCAGCGTGGATGAAGAGCGCTATCCACCCAAACAACTGCAGTGGTTCATTGCCGGTAGCAAGGAGGACGGACTGCGCGCCAAGGACGTGGTGGCCACCGATCCTGACACGCGCAAGAAGGTCGAAATCTACGCGCTGTACGAAGATCAGTGTCAGCGCGAAGGCGTGGTGGATTTCGGCGAATTGATGCTTCGCAGTTACGAACTGCTGCGCGACAACGATCCGATCCGGGAGCATTACCAGCGGCGTTTTCGCCATATCCTGATCGATGAGTTTCAGGACACCAACAAGTTGCAATACGCCTGGATAAAGATGCTGGCCGGTGATGTTCAGGGCGCAGAGTTTGCCAGCCGCAACTGCGTTCTTGCCGTGGGTGACGATGACCAGAGCATCTACGCGTTTCGAGGTGCGCGCGTGGGCAATATGGCGGATTTTGTACGCGAATTCCATGTGCAGCATCAGATCAAGCTCGAAGAAAACTACCGCAGCGGCAGCAACATCCTGGACACCGCCAATGAGCTTATCAGCCACAACAGCAAACGCCTGGGCAAGAACCTGCGCACGTCCCAGGGCCCGGGCGAACCGGTGCGAATATTTGAATCGACCAGCGACTTTGCCGAAGCGCAGTGGACGGTGGATGAGATACGGCAACTGGTGCGCGATGGATCGAGCGACGACGGGCCGCCCCTGGGCGCAAGGGCCCCCTTGGGGGGCAGCGCAGCACACAAAGTGGCAAGCGTGGGGGCGGGGTTCCCGCGCAAGGAAATCGCCGTGCTCTACCGTTCCAACGCACAGAGTCGGGTGATCGAGACCGCGCTCTTCAATGCGGGCATGCCGTATCGCGTCTACGGCGGTCTGCGTTTCTTCGAGCGTGCAGAAATCAAGCACGCACTGGCCTATCTGCGCCTGCTGGAGAACCCGCGTGACGACACCAGCTTTTTGCGCGTGGTGAATTTTCCGGCGCGTGGCATCGGTGCCCGCAGTCTGGAGCAACTGCAGGACGCGGCGCGCGCCATGGGCTGTTCGCTCAGCGACGCGGTCAGCGCTGTCAATGGCAAGGCGGGCGTCAACATGGGCGCCTTCGTCGCCAGGATCGACGTGCTGCGCGAGCAGACCGAAGGCCACACGCTACGCGAGATCATCGAACTGGTGCTGGATCACAGCGGCCTCATTGACTTCTACAAGGCCGAGAAAGAGGGTGCGGATCGGGTGGAAAACCTGGAGGAACTGGTGAACGCCGCCGAGAGCTTTGTCACCCAGGAAGGCTTTGGCCGCGATGCCGTGGCGTTGCCGGTGGACGAGCTGAATCAAAGTCCTGCGCGCCAAGGTTTTGAATCGGACGCGAGTGCGTCCGCGCCCGCTGAGGAGGTGGGCCTACCCTTTCCCCCGGGGGAAGGGAAGGGATGGGGGGGCGTCATTGCGACCCTTGGGGCGGAGGTTTCGCCGGACGGTGAAACCCAGAGCCCGCTCGCCGCTTTCCTCACCCACGCCGCTTTGGAGTCCGGTGACAACCAGGCGCAGGCCGGGCAGGATGCGATCCAGCTCATGACGGTGCACTCTTCCAAGGGGCTGGAGTTCGACTGCGTTTTCATCAGCGGGCTGGAGGAGGGGCTGTTCCCGAATGAACGCGCGCTGACGGAGCGCGAAGGCCTTGAGGAAGAGCGTCGCCTGATGTACGTTGCGATCACGCGGGCACGCAAGCGCCTGTACCTGAGCCATTCGCAGACGCGCATGCTGCACGGCCAGACACGCTACAACCTGAAGAGCCGTTTTTTTGACGAACTTCCCGAGGGCGCGCTCAAATGGATCACACCCAAACACGCCGGCTTCGGTTCGGGCGCTGGGTTCACGCCCAATGCCGGCGCGGGTTATAGACGCGAGTCCGCCTACGGCAATTTTGACAGGGTCATGCCAAGCTTTGCTTCCCCCGCTGTTCCCGCACAGAAGGCAGCCCCCGCCCACGGCCTGCGCGCGCACATGAAGGTGTTTCACAACAAGTTCGGTGAAGGCACTGTGCTGACGCTGGAGGGTGTTGGCGACGAGGCCCGCGCGCAGATCAACTTCCCGCGCCATGGCGTCAAATGGCTGGCTCTGAGCGTGGCGAAGTTGACGCCCGTACCTTGAAGCGAGGACGCCAATTGCGTGTCGATGATTCGTCAGTGGGGTTCGATGTAGTGGGCTTTCGCGTGGTCGAACTGGACGCCGCCGACGCGCCCAGGTTGCATCATTTTTTTGAAAAAAGTCCCGAATATTTCGAACGCATTTTCGGGGAGGTTCCAGGTCCGGATGAAGTTATTTCCGAAGTTCTGGACCCGCCTCCAGACGGGTGGGTCTTCACGAAGAACTGGATTCTCGGCTTTATCGATGAGCAGGAAAACCTGTCTGGGATTGCCACGGTCGTGTCTGATCTACTGGCGCCGGGTGTGTGGCACATCGGACTGTTTGTGCTTGATTCCGCCCTGCATGGTGGCGGTGCCGCACATCGACTTTTTGCAGGCGTTGAGCGCTGGGCGCTGGACAACGGCGCGCACTGGCTGCGCTTGGGTGTGGTCGAGGGAAATACGCGTGCCGAGAGATTTTGGCAACGATGTGGTTTCACCCAATGTCGCACTCGCGGCGCAATCCAGATGGGCCGGCGTAGCAACACGATTCGCGTCATGGTGAAGCCGCTAACCGTCGGCACACTGCCCGACTATCTGTCCCTGGTGCCGCGAGATCGCCCTGAGTCGGCATAAGCGCGACGCGCTTTTTCGGTATATTGCGCGGATGACAACAAAACGATCCAGGTGGTCATGACAAAGGCAGTTCATCCTCTGGCCGCAAAACTGATCCGCAATTTCAACGACGTAGTAACGGAGTTGCAGGTGCGTGAGCCACTCTACGAAAACCTGAGCGCTCGTTTGGCGCAGGGCACTGTCGCGACGAAGCTGGGCGCATCGGTGGATACGGTGGCGCCTGGAAAAGTGTCCTGCCCCTTTCATTTTCACCACGCCCAGGAGGAAATGTTTATCGTCATCGAGGGATCGGGAACTCTGCGTGTGGCGGGTGAGATGTTGCCATTGCGGGCCGGTGACGTGGTGTTCATACCGCCGGGCTCGGACTATCCCCATCAGATCGTCAACACGTCCGATGCACCGCTGAAATACCTGTCGATCAGCACGCAGGACTCGCCCGAGGTTGTCGAGTATCCGGATTCAGGGAAGTATCTGGCGAAGGTGGCGAACGGCGACGCCAACATCTTCAGCGCGATCCAGCGCGGCACGAACAGTCTGGACTATTGGGAGGGCGAGCCATGATGCGACGCCTGCTGGCTGTCGCGATGCTTTCAGGTGCGGCTGTCTCAGGACCTGTTCATTCCGCCACTCAAGCGCTACATCCCTGCCGCGTCCCGGGCCTGCAGACCGAGGTGCAGTGCGGCGTAGTGCAACGCGCACTGGACCCGGCTCATCCGCAACTGACACAGATCGACGTGCACTACGTCGTGGTGCCGGCCTTGGCGCGGCGTAAGTTGCCTGACCCGGTTTTCTTTCTGGCGGGTGGACCGGGACAGAGCGCGATTGGCGTGGCGCCGATGATCGCGCATCAGATGAACCGCTTGCATAACCGGCGCGACCTGGTGTTTGTGGACCAGCGCGGCACCGGCAAGTCAGCGCCGCTGATGTGCGACGACGACCGAAAGGCGACGCTCTCGCAGGGGATGGACCGCAAACGGCGCGACGGCCTGTTGCGGCAATGTTTGGTGCAGCTGCAAAAACTTCCCTATGGTGATTTGCGCTTCTTCACCACCACCCTGGCGATGCAGGACGTGGACGCCGTGCGTCTGGCGCTAGGCGCTGCGAGCATCAATCTGGTCGGCGCTTCCTACGGTACGCGTGCGGCGCTGGAATATATGCGGGCGTTTCCGCAAGCGGTGCGCCGCAGCGTGATCGACGGTGTGGCACCACCCGACATGGCACTTCCCGCGAGTGCTTCCACCGATAACCAGGCCGCGTTCGACGCGCTGCTGGGTGCATGTGAGCAAGAGGTGAAATGCGCCAGCACCTTTCCGCAATTGCGCGCCGACTGGAACAGGATGTTGGCGAGTTTGCCAAAGGGTGCGACGGTCGTGAACCCGTTCACGGGCGTGAGCGAGCAACTGACGCTCACGCGCGAGACGCTGCTGGGCGGCGTGCGCATGCCCCTGTATTCGCCTGTGACGGCCTCCGCTTTGCCGCAGGCTATCAGCGAGGCGGCACAAGGTCACTTTGAAGCGCTACTGGCGCTGGGCAGTGGCTCGGGTGCAAGAGGCGCGAACCGGATGGCCGAGGGCATGCACTTTTCCGTGGTCTGTGCCGAGGACATGCCACGCCTGAATGTCACGGCAGACCAACCCGGGCGCGACTTCGGGGCTGAGTTCGGCCAGTTCTACATTGACACCTGCAGTTATTGGCCAAGGGGTAGCGTGGCCAGCGGGTTCTATTCAATTCCCGTTAGTGCAGCACCGGTGCTGGTGCTCAGTGGCGGCATCGACCCGGTCACACCGGCGCGCCATGGCGCGCGCGTGGCCCAGGCGCTGGGTTCGATGGCGCGGCACGTGGTGGTACCCCAGGCCGGTCACGTCGTGATGGGACTGGGCTGCATGCACGATGTGCTTTTTCGCTTCATCGACACCATCGACGCCGCTGATGCGATGAAGGTTGACACCGGCTGCGCCGTCAAGATTCCCCGTCCACCGGCGTTCGTACCGATTGCGCGGGCTGACCAGGGCGCCACATGATCGAGATCGAAAAACTCGCGAAATCCTTTGCCGCATTGCGGGTACCACGCAAGGCCCTGTCGCTTCGGAGCCTGTCTTTCAAACGCAGCGCGGCACCGAGGGTGCACGCCGTGCGCGATGTGAGCTTCATTGCGCCAAACGGGCATATCACAGGCCTGCTCGGCCCCAACGGTGCGGGTAAAACGACGACGCTGCGCATGCTGGCCGGATTGATCACGCCGCAAGCCGGGCGCATGAGCGTGGACGGTATCGATGTGGTGGCTCGGCCGCAGGCGGCGGTGGCGACCATGGGCGTGCTGAGCGATGCGCGCGGACTGTACCCGCGACTCACCGCACGCGAAAACATCGTCTACTTTGGCAGCCTTCAGGGCATGGGACGCGACGCCGCCAACGCACGCGCCGAAGCCCTGGCGCAGATGCTGGACATGAAGCCTCTGCTGGAGCGCCGCACCGAAGGTTTCAGTCAGGGCGAGCGCATGAAGACGGCGCTGGCCCGCGCCTTGGTGCATGACCCGGCCAACATCGTGCTGGACGAACCGACCAACGGCTTGGACGTGCTCGCAACGCGTGCCCTTCGGGAGTCGCTGCGATTTTTGCGCACGCCCGAAGGCGGCAGCAAATGCATTGTCTTTTCCACCCACATCATGCAGGAGGTGGAGCGTTTGTGCGACAGCGTGGTGGTGGTGTCACGGGGATGCAGCGTCGCCAGCGGCACCGTGGATGAGTTGCTGCAACGCACGGGCGAAAGCGATTTTGAGGAGGCATTTGTGAAACTGGCGTTTCCTGAGACTTTGCGGGACTACCCGGGGGCTGGCGTAGCGAATGGCGCTTTGTCGCCGACTGGGAGGGCGGTGTTATGAACCCCTGGCACAGTGCTTTGACTGTTTTCCGCAAGGAACTGCTCGACGCCATGCGTGATCGGCGCACCCTGCTCGTGGTGTTTGTCTCAGCGGTATTGATAGGTCCGGTGATGTTGCTGGTCTTGTCAGGCTTTTTCGCCACTCTGGATGCCAAAGCCGAACAGCGCGAACTGGTGGTCTCGGGAATCCGCTACGCACCGACGCTGAAGAACTTTGTCGAGCGCCAGACCTGGACCCTGAAGGAGGCACCAGACGACTACGAACAAAGACTCAGGGAGTCCAAACTGGGCGACCCGGTGCTGGTGCTGCCGAAGACTTTCGAGACGGACCTGCTGCGCGGCGACAGCCCGGAAGTGGAACTGGTGAGCCACAGTGCAAACCAGCAGAGTCAGTCCGGCGCGCGGCGGGTGGCGGATCTCCTTCGTGGTTTTAACCAGGAGCGTGTGGGATTGACGCTGGTTTCGCGTGGTGTCTCGCTGGATCTGCTCACGCCAATGAAGGTGCAGGAAGTCGATTTGGCGAATACGCAGGCGCGGGCCGCGCAGTTCACCGGAATGCTGGCATTTTTCGTGCTGCTGGCCGTCGTTTCTGGCGCTCTGAACGCGGCGCTGGACAGCACCGCCGGTGAGCGCGAACGCGGCTCGCTCGAACCGCTGCTCATGAACCCTGTCACGGGCGCGGCACTGGTGATTGGCAAGTGGGGCGCCGTGGCGGCTGTGAGCATGCTGATCGCGGTGTTGAGCTGTCTGAGCTTTCTCCCCGGTCAGTGGCTGTTGCGCAGTGATACCTTACAGGCGATGTTTCAGTTCGGCTGGCACGAAGTGCTGCTGTTTCTGGTGGTGCTTCTGCCGTTCGCGGCGGCGATATCGGCCGTGCTCATGGCCGTGGCGATTCGCTGCAAGAGCTTCAAGGAGGCGCAGGCCAACAGTACCGTGGTGATGATGGCGGTCTCGTTGCTTCCCCTGGTGGCTGTGTTCAATCAAACCGGAGAAGAACCCTGGCACCTGTGGGTGCCGGCATTGGCGCAGAACACCTTGATGATGCGCGTGCTCAAGGGTGAGGCCTTCAGCGGCCAGCAGGTGCTGGTGCCCCTGTTCGTGTGCGCATTGCTGACCGTCGCAGCCTTGTGGTTTGTCGCGAATCGCCTGCGCGGCGCGGCCGTGAAGTCCTGACGTGTCGCGGCACCGGCCGCAGATTCGGCCCTCAACTCTCTAGATCTCTTTCTCGTCTGCCTGTTCGGGTGTAGCGATGAAGCTGTCGGCAAAGCTGAAGTAGAGCGAGGTCACCAGCAGTGCTGCTGCCAGTACCGCCGCGGGCAGCAGCGCCGTCTGCCCGGCCAATTCTCCGGCGACCAGGGCGACGCCACCGGCAGTCAGCAGCATCAGACCGATGGAAATGCCGAACCAGAGCAGGCCCAGCACAATGTACGCCCCCAGATTGCGGACAATGCCTATCACGCCGAAGAACAGCGCTTTCGCAGGCTGAACGCCATGCCAATGTATCAACGCCGCCGCGTGCCAGAAAACCGGCGATAGTGGCAAATTCAACACCATCACCAGCAACACCGCTGCCTGGAAATCGGCCTGATTCATCGTCTCCTGGGTGACCGCATCGCCGCTCAGGGTGGCGAGTGCAAACTGGCCACCATCCAGCAGCGCCGATGCGCCCAGTATTCCCAGGAAGCACAGGGCATACAACGCGCCGAGCACGACCATGGCGCGCAGTTCCCGCTGACCGGACCGGAAGGCCGTGAAAAGAATGCCTGGCATCGGAAACTTGCCTTCGCTCGTTGCGCGTGCAGCGGCCAGATAGCCCAGCGTAGCCGCGGGCAGCAGGCACAGCGCCAGCAGGCTGCCGATGTAGGGCAGCAAACCCAGCAGAGTTGTTGCAACCACAATCAAGAAGAACAGGGCGGTCAGAGCCAACGGTCGACGCACATAGGTGCGCAATCCAAGCTTGATCCATTGCACGCCGGCACTGGCAGGAACGATATTCAGTTTCATGAAGAAAAGTCTATTCGGGAGCGTCGAGTGTGACAGGGTGCGCCGCACGTTCGCGCAATACGCGCTCGAACTGCCCTGGATCGTGGGCCTGCAACAGCCGGGCGTCGCGCGGCAAATGGAAATCCCACAGCCGCGAGATCCAGAAGCGCAGCGCCGCCGCGCGCAACATGGCGGGCAACAGGCGGCGCTCAGCTGACGTCAGTGGCCGCGTCTGGGCGTATGCCTGTAGCAAAGCGGCAAAACGTGCGGCGTCGGGTGCGCCGGTTTGCGGTTCCATGGCCCAGTCGTTCAGGCACACGGCCAGATCGAACAACCAACTGTCCACGCCGGCAAAATAGAAGTCGAATACTCCCGTCAATTTCTCACCCTCGAACAGCGCGTTGTCACGGAACAGGTCGGCGTGGATGGGGCCACGCGGCAGCGCCGCATAGGCCGACGATGCGGCGATATGGTTCTGGTAGGCCAACTCGCTCTGGATCAATTCTCGTTGGGCGTGGTCCAGAAACGGCAGGATCACCGGCATGGTGGTGTTCCACCAGTCCAGGCCACGCAGGTTCGGGAGATGTTCATCAAAGTCGCGACCCACTTTATGGAGTTGCGCCAGCGTAGCTCCGAGCGCGGCGCAGTGGGCCCCGCCCGGCGCCAACTGGCTCCTGCCCACAAGTCGATTCACCACCGCAGCAGGCTTTCCCTGAACAGCGTGCAGGATCTGACCGCTGGCGTTGGGCATGGGTTGCGGCACCGGCAGGCCGCGCTGCGCCAGATGGCGCATCAGATTCAGATAGCCGGGCAGTTGCTCGAAGCTCAGGCGCTCGAACAGTGTGAGTACGAAATGCGAGACCACGCCGCCCCGCTCGCAACTCGCGAAATAGTTGGTGTTTTCTATGCCGCCGGTGCTGCCCTCCAGTGTGTGCAGGTCTCCCAACGCGAGGCTCTGCAGCAGATCCCGAGCCTGGGAAAAAGAAACTTCGGTATAGACGGCCATGAAGGTAGTATTCGGCGTTAAAACGCAGCACTGGATTGTATGTTCCACAAACAGCTGATTAACCACGAGTGGGAGGCACGCGATGGCGCCCATTGACCAGGTGCATTTGAGTTTTAGCCCGCAGACGCTGGTGCTGCTCAACAGCGTGCTGGGTCTGGTGATGTTCGGTGTGGCGCTGGAATTGAAGGTGGACGATTTCAGGTCGGCGCTCAAGTCGCCCAAGGCGCTGGCGCTGGGTCTGTTCGGCCACCACATACTCTTTCCTGCCATGACCTACGTGCTGATCTGGGTGCTGCAGCCGCTGCCCAGCATCGCCTTGGGAATGATCCTGGTGTCGTCCTGTCCAGCCGGACACATCTCGAATTTCCTGGTGCATTACGCGCGCGGAAACACGGCGTTGTCGGTGAGCGTGAGCGCCCTGTCCACGGCTGTGGCCATGGTGATGACGCCGCTGAACTTTGCCTTTTGGGGGAATCTGCATCCGGTGACGCACGACCTGATGCAGGCCGTGGCGATGAGTCCCCAAGAGATGCTGGAAGTGATCGTGTTGTTGCTCGGTGTGCCGTTGCTGCTGGGGATGTGGGTGGCGGCGCGCTTTGCGGCCTTTGCGGCGCGCGTGCGCAAGCCGATGAAATGGTTGTCCCTGTTGGTGCTGGTGGGCTTCATCGTGGGCGCGCTGGCGGCCAACTTCCAGCATTTCCTGGCCTACGTGAATCTTGTCGTGTTTGTCGTCTTCATCCACAACCTGCTGGCGCTGGTGACGGGCTACGGTTTGTCCACGGCCGCGGGACTGCCCGAACGCGACCGCAGGGCGATCACCTTCGAAATGGGGATACAGAATTCGGGGCTGGGCCTGATCCTGATTTTCAACTTCTTCAACGGCCTGGGCGGCATGGCGATCGTGACCGCGTGGTGGGGCATCTGGCATATCGTGGCCGGCATGACATTGGCCAGCTACTGGAAGCAGCGCGATCCCAAAGCCACGGCCAGCGCAACGATCAGCGAGGAACGACCATGACGCAGCGGCGTGTTCTGGTCACGGGCGCCGGCGGTTATCTGGGTCGGCAATTGGTCGGCCGGCTCGCCGACCTGGAGGGGCAGGCGCGGCCGGCCTGCATCGTGGCGCATGACATTCGGGAACCCCAGGAACGGCTCGCTGGCGTCGCTTACGAGGTGGCCGACATCCGCTCGCCCGCCATCTCCGAGCTGATCGCGCGCCATTCGATCGATTGCGTCGTGCATCTGGCATGCATCGTCACACCGGGGAAAAACAGTCGGCGCGAGTTCGAGTATGACGTCGACGTCAACGGCACGCGCAACGTGCTCCAGGCCTGTGTGCGGCGGGGCGTCAGGCGCATCGTGCTGTCTTCCAGCGGCGCGGCCTACGGTTACCACGCCGACAACGCGGCCTGGTTGACCGAGGACATGGTGTTGCGCGGTAACGAAGCCTTTGCCTATTCGCACCACAAGCGTCTGGTCGAGGGCATGCTGGCCGACTACCGGCAACAG
Organism: uncultured beta proteobacterium; assembly: GCA_903832285.1. Lineage (GTDB taxonomy): Bacteria > Pseudomonadota > Gammaproteobacteria > Burkholderiales > Burkholderiaceae_C > CAIKVZ01. The sequence continues at coordinate 12,528 of CAILAY010000035.1, forward strand.
CATCCGGCGCTGGAACAAGTCGTGTTGCGCATCGGCACCATCCTGGGTGCGACCGTGCGCAATCAGATCACCGATATGTTCGACAAGCCGCGTCCGCTGGCGATTGCCGGTGCCGACAGTCCCTTTGTCTTCATCTGGGATCAGGATGTTGTGGCGATCCTGATGCGCGCGATCGATGCCGGGCCGCCAGGCGTCTTCAACGTCGCGGGCGACGGCGCGCTCACGATCCATGAGATTGCGCAGCGCATGGGCAAGCGCTGTCGCGTGCTGCCCGCCTGGTTGCTGAAGTCCGCGTTGGCGCTGCTCAAACCGCTGGGCCTGACGCAGTACGGACCGGAGCAGATCGATTTTCTGCGCTACCGTCCCGTGCTGCTCAACACCCGGCTCAAGACCGGGTTCGGCTATGTGCCGCAGCTAACGTCACTGCAGGTGTTCGATTTGTATTGGGCCGCGCGCAACCGGGTGCTGCGATGATTTGTTCGTTACTGATTCACGTTCTGCTGCGACGTCGTCGCTGCGTCGGCACGGTCTTGCTCGCCGTTCTTGCGCTGCCTGCGCTGGCACTGAACCTGCAGGTGCTCGGACCCGATGGCCAACCCCTGGGTCTGGTGATGGTGACGCAGGCTCCGATGAAACCCGCGCTGGTCGACACTTCGGATCACGGCTATTCCGCTTCCGGCAAGCAGCAGCAGGCGCTGTTTGAAACCACGCGTTTCACCGACCTGCGCGGCTCGGTGGATCTGCCTGGCGCAAAGGGCGAATTCCGCCTGCGCTTGCGCAAGCCCGGCTACAAGGATCTGAACGTCGCCTTGGGCGATCTGAGCGCGAACGGCAGGCTCAAGATGATGGCCGAAGCCGATCCGCGCGCGCTGGCCGAGCAGCGTCCGTCCAACGCCTGGACTGCGACTCTGGTGCAGGGCATTCCCGACCCCGAGGTGCGCAAGCAGTTCCTGCTGCATTGCGGTTTTTGTCATCAGCAGGGCTCTGCCTTTTTGCGCCGCGACCGCACGGCGCAGGAATGGTCGGAATCGATCCAGCGCATGCTGCGCTATGGCTCTCGCCTGTCGAGCCAGGCGCAAAAGGATTTGCCGGCGCTGCTCTCGGCCCACTGGAAGGCGGTGAATGCAAATCCCGCTCTGGTGCCGCCGTCAACGCCCTGGGGCGCGCCGCTGGCGCGAGCGACCATGCGTGAACTGCCACTGGGCGACGCCTTCTCGCAGATGCACGACTTCCTGGCGCACTCCAACGGCTTTGTGTACGTCGGCGACAACCTGCAAGACCGACTGTACGAGGTCAACCCCGAGACTGGCACCTACACCGTCTACAAGGTCCCGCCGCAGCCTGGCGACCAGCTCGGGGGCCTGCTGGCCGGGCGCCTGCGCGATTTCCCGAAACACGAAACCTATCAAGGCATTCACTCGCTGGCCGAATCGAAAAAGGACGGACATATATTTCTCACGCCGTCCTATCAGCGGCGTCTGCTGGAGTTCGACCCAAAGAGCAAGACCTTTGTGGCGCACGCCATGGAAAGCGGCTTTTATCCGCACACGCTGCGCATCGACGCCCGGGACCGCGTCTGGTTCACACTGGCGCTCTCCAATCAGGTGGCGATGTATGACCGCGTCACGTCCAGGTTCACGACCTACGATCTGCCATTTCGCTCGCTCATGGAGCGGATCACGGTCAAGCTCACGCCGTTCTTTTTCAAACTCATAGGCTGGGGCATTCCGGTCACCAACTGGGTCAGGATCGATGGCGTTTCGACGGGCGTACCGCTGCCCTACGGCATTGATATCACGCCCGATGGAACGGTGTGGATTGCGCGCCTGCATACGGACGAGGTCGTCTCCATCCACCCCGACTCCGGCCAGGTGACGATGATTCCCACGCCGTTGCACGGACCCAGGCGCTTGCGCAGCGACCGCGACGGCAATCTCTGGATCGTGATGTTCAACGAATCTGCGGTGCTGCGCTATGAACCCGCCATCGGGCGATTCACCACTTTCGATCTGCCGGTGATTCCCAAGGGCAGTGACACACCCTATTCGCTCAACGTGGATCGCCAGCGACATCAGGTCTGGGTCACGGGAACGAATTCGGACTCGGCGCAACGACTCGATATCGCCAGCGGGCAATGGCAATTTTTTCCCTTGCCGCGCAGGGCCACCTTCACGCGTGACGTAGAGTTCGGCGCCGATGGCAGCGTGTTCCTTTCGAGCGCGAGTTTTCCATCGTGGCACATCGAGGATGCACAGCCGACGCTGATCCAGATCCAGCCGGGAACACCATGATCCGGCGCCACGGGCTGTTCCTTCTTTCGTGCCTGTTCGCATTCACTGCGGGCCACATGTTCAACTACACCGTGATCCTCTATCTGCAGGAAAGCGTGGGATCGGACCTGCTGTCGGGCATCGGTTTTGGCCTGGCGTTTGGCAGCTCCATCGTGTTTGGCTGGTATGGCGGCGTGCTGTGCGACAGGTTGGCGCCGGTGCGCGTGATCCATGGCGCGCAGGCGCTATTTCTGCTGGGCCTGGCCTGCATTGCCTGGGCGGATCAGGGCGCCGCTCCGGAGGTGCGCCCAGCCGGGGTGTTGCTGGGCGCCTTCTTTGGCGGTCTGGCGTGGTCCTTCGTGGGCCCGGCACGCCTCACCGCGCTGGCGAAAATGGTTTCGGCGAACGAGCTGCGACCTGCGACGATCGTCTTCAATCTGCAGGTGCTGCTGGGTTTTGGCCTGGCGCCACTGTTGTTGGGCATCATTCGCTCGCGCGCTGGCTGGGCCATGGTGCTGGGCGCGGCGGCTGCAGCTTTCGTGCTGTCATCGCTGCTGTTGTTGCCGCTGAAGACGCAGGCCCAACTCCAATCGTCAAGCAATTCGGTGCGCACGGACATCGCTCAGGGATTCGCGGTGGTCGGCGCCAACCAGTTGCTGCGTCAATTGATGCTGGCGGCTGTGGTCGCTTTCGCCATGACGGGCCCTCTGCAGATTCTCCTGCCCAAGCTGGCACGCACGCAACTGGGACTGTCCGAATCCGCGCGTGGTGCCTATCTGGGCCTGCTGGCGATCTCGCTCATCCTGGGCGGGGTGGCGGCGCTGGTGCTGTCCAGATGGCTGCACCATGGACGTGCCATTTTCGGTGGCGTCATCGTCGGCAGTGCGCTGTTCGCGACGCTTGCCGCCATCGAACAGCCCGTCTTGTCTGCGTTCGTGCTCTGCGCCGTGGGCGTGCTTGGCGGCATGGTCATCAGCCTGGTGATTTCCGGCATTCAGACACAGACTCCAGAGCATCTGCGCGGTCGCGTCATGGCGATGTATTCCATCACCTCGCAGGTGGTGCCCGCACTTTCGGGCGTGGTCGCGGGCGCGGTCGTGAGCCGCGTCAATATTGTCGGGAGCATCGCGTTGTGCGGATCAGTGCTGTGTGGCGTGGCGCTGTTTGCCGCGTGGCGCCTTTCGGCGCTGCGATGCCATGCGGCTGCATAGGCCTGACAATCGCGCCACCAATGTCCCAAGGAAGCCCATGAGCCGATTGAATGAAGCGTCCAAAAAGGAATGGGCCAGCAAGGTGCTGGCGCTGATCAAGGGCGGCAATACGAGTGCCGCCATCAACCAGATCAAGGTTGCACCCAGCGTGAAGGATCTGAAGCAGTTGCAGTCCGCGTGGATCCTGGCCAAGCTGCAACCGCCCCAGCCCCATGTCGACACCGTGATTGCCGACCAGATCGACGCCCTGAGCGCGCCGCGCCTGCACCGTTCGCCCTGACGGGGACGGTACTGAGAGCTATGCGCCCGCGAGCGCCAGGCTGTAGGTGTGGAAGATTTCGTCGCGCCGCCATCCCAGCGATTCGTACAGCCTCTGCGCCGGCCGGTTGTCGCGCGCCGTGCTCAGATCCAGGCGCGCAAGACCCATCGCAGTTGCGTGCTGCTGGGCCGCTCGCAACAAGGCGCGCGCCACTCCCGAGCGTCGCGCGCGGGGTTGAACAAAGAGGTCGTAAAGGACCCCGATCGGAGCGGCGGCGACTGAGCAATGCGTGGGGTAGATCTGGCAAAAACCCAGGATGATGCCGTCAGCGTCCGGCGCGACGAAGAGCTGCGAATCCGCCCGCTCCAGCCGCGCCCGAATGAAACTCGCTGCCAAGGCAAGATCGGCGGGCTGATCGTAGAACTGTCGATATTGATCGAACAAGGTCGCCAGTGCAGCAACATCGTCGAAAGTGGCACTGCGCGCCGAGATGGCCGTGCCGGACGGTCCGGGCGGTAAGTCGCGCTGCGGGGCTGGGTGGTGATATTCACGCGTGACCTGCGCCACCTGCACGACATACGATTCGTACCAGCGCTGTCGACCGAGTTGCTGCGCCAGCACGTGTTCCGCGTGGGCCTTCCAGGCGCGAATGCTTTGTTCATCGGGCCAGTACGACAGCGCCACTTCGTCATGACCCTCGGTCACCGCCTGAAACTCCAGACAACCGAACTCGCTCAGCGCGAGTTCGCGCATGCGGGCGGCGACAGTGAAATATTCGGGGTCCAGGTCCCGCGTCCTGGCGCGGAAAATCACAACATACATGGGGTTCCTCGGTGAAGTGAATTGATGGTGATGCAATTCATGGTTTCGTTGGCACCGGGGGTGCCCACTTCATGAAACCGCGCACGTTCAAGGAGAAAAATCCCAGGTTGGCGAGCACCATGGCGTAGCTCCCGGCCCAGACGCCGATGGCAGTCCAGCTGAGGTTACCCGCCATCATCACCACGAAGCCGTTGCGGCTCTTGTTGCCGAGCAGATAGATGGCCGAAAACGTGAGGCCCATGGCCAACCAATCGACGCCGAAGTATTGAGTCATTGATGTTCCCTGCGGTGGTCCCGATTCGTACGCAATCGGGAGCCGGAAGTGTAATGTGCTGGGTCGAGCGAATGCGCCGGCACAGCCGTAGTGCGACCGCAGGCAAAATGCCGGCATGAGCGACGCCCCCACCCCCCCATCCAAGAAGACTTTGCTGCTGGTCGATGGCTCCAGCTACCTGTACCGGGCGTTTCACGCCATGCCCGATTTGCGCGCCGTGCCGGGTGACCCGCACAGTACGCCCACGGGCGCGATCCGCGGCATGATCAACATGCTGCAAAAGCTGCGCAAGGACGTGCATGCCGACTACGCTGCCTGCGTCTTCGACGCCAGGGGACCGACCTTCAGGGACGCGATTTATGCCGAATACAAGGGTCATCGTTCGCCCATGCCCGACGACCTGCGCACGCAGATCGAGCCCATCCACGAGGTCGTGCGGCTCATGGGCTGGAAGGTGCTGGACGTCCCCGGCGTCGAGGCCGATGACGTGATCGGCACCCTCGCCGTCACCGCAGCGCGCCAGGGCATCGAGGTGGTGGTGTCCAGTGGCGACAAGGATCTGGCACAACTGGTGGATGAGCACATCACCATCATCGACACCATGAACGGGCGCCGCCGCGATCTGGCCGGTGTGCAGGAGGAGTTCGGTGTGCCGGCGCGCCTGATGGTGGACTATCAGACGCTGGTGGGCGACGCGGTCGACAACGTTCCCGGCGTGCCCAAGGTCGGACCCAAGACCGCCGCCAAGTGGCTGCAGGAATACGGCTCGCTCGATGCCATCGTGGCCAACGCCGACAAGATAGGCGGGGCGGTGGGCGAGAACCTGCGCCAGTCGCTGGATTGGCTGCCTACGGGACGCGCGCTGCTCACGGTCAAAACCGACTGCGACCTGGACGCCTACATGCCCGGCCTGCCGCTGCTCGATTCGATCGTGCCCGGAGAGATGCAGAACGTCGAACTGAAAGTGTTTTTCGAAAAGTACGGATTCAAGGGTCTGGCGCAGGCGATCGGCGGAGCTGCCGAGGCGGAGCCCGTTAAGGCGCGCGCAAAGAACTCAGATTCGACGAATCGAAATGAACCGGGGCTGTTCGATGAGCCGGTGACGCCAGACGAATCACCCACGCCAGCAGTGATCAGCACGCTGGCCTACGACACCGTCGTCACCTGGGATGCCTTCGACGCCTGGCTGGAAAAGATCGCAGCGGCCGAACTGGTGGCGCTGGACACCGAAACCACTTCGCTGGACGAGATGCGCGCCGAGATCGTGGGCCTGTCCTTCAGCGTCACGCCCGGCGAGGCTGCCTATATTCCGCTGGCGCACCGCTACCCCGATGCGCCTGCACAGTTGCCGCGCGAGGAGGTGCTCGCGCGCCTGAAACCCTGGCTGGAAGACCGCTCGCGCCACAAGCTGGGTCAGCACGTCAAGTACGACCGCCATGTGTTTGCAAATCATGGCATCGAAGTGCAGGGCTACGTGCACGACACCATGCTGCAAAGCTACGTGCTCGAAGTGCACAAGCCCCACGGCCTGGCGAGTTTGGCGCAGCGGCATCTGGGGCGTAGCGGCATCAGCTTTGAGGACCTGTGCGGCAAGGGCGCGCACCAGATCTGCTTCGACCAGGTCGACATTGCCAAGGCGTCGGTCTATTCGTGCGAAGACTCGGACATGACGCTGGATGTGCACCGCATCCTTTGGCCTCAGCTTCAGGCCAACAGTCATGAAGGTAAGGGGCTCAATTTCATCTACCAGTTGGAGATCCAGAGCAGCGAAGCGCTATACCGCATCGAGCGCAACGGCGTGCTGATCGACGCCCCTCTGCTTGCCATACAGAGCCACGAACTGGGGCAGCGCATCCTGCAACTGGAAACGCAAGCGCATGCGCTCGCGGGTCAGCCTTTCAATCTCTCGAGTCCGAAGCAGATCGGCGAGATCTTCTTCACGCAACTGGGCCTGCCGGTGGTGAAGAAGACCGCCACCGGCGCCCCCAGCACCGACGAGGAAGTGCTGGAGAAGCTGGCCGAAGACTATCCGCTACCGGCAAAAATACTGGAGCACCGCGGTCTGTCCAAACTCAAGGGAACCTATACCGACAAACTGGCGCAACTTGCACATCCGCGCACGGGCCGGGTGCATACCCATTACGCGCAGGCCGTGGCCGTGACCGGGCGCCTCTCCAGCAACGACCCCAATCTTCAGAACATTCCGATCCGCACGGCGGAAGGGCGGCGTGTGCGTGAAGCCTTTGTGGCGCCACCGGGTTGCCTCATCGCCAGCGCCGACTATTCGCAGATCGAGTTGCGCATCATGGCGCACATCAGCGGCGACGCGGCCCTGTTGCTGGCGTTTCACGACGGTATGGACGTGCACCGCGCCACCGCGGCCGAGGTCTTCAGCATTCCCACGAGTCAGGTGTCGAGCGAGCAGCGCCGCTACGCCAAGGTCATCAACTTCGGCCTGATCTACGGCATGAGTGCCTACGGTCTGGCACGCAGCTTGGGCATCGACAACACCGCGGCGAAGAACTTTGTCGAGCGCTATTTCGAGCGCTATCCGGGCGTGAAGCGCTACATGGATTCAACCCGCCAACTGGCCAAGGAACAGGGTTATGTGGAAACCGTTTTTGGCCGGCGCCTGTATCTGCCCGAGATCAATTCGCCCAATGGACCCAGGCGCAGCGGGGCCGAGCGCGCCGCTATCAACGCGCCCATGCAAGGCACGGCCGCAGACCTGATCAAGCTCAGCATGGTCAAGGTGCAGCAAGTGCTGGACGACGAGCATCGCGGCACGAAAATGATCATGCAGGTGCATGACGAACTGGTGTTCGAAGTGCCTGAATCAGAAGTGGCCTGGCTCAAGACCGAGATCCCGCGCCTGATGGCGGGCGTGGCGCATCTGAAGGTGCCGTTGCTGGCGGAAGTGGGGGTGGGGAAGAATTGGGATGAGGCGCACTGAGGGCCCATCCGCGGGGTGATGGCCGGTGGCGTTGGGGGTGTGAGTGGTGTTGGTTTGAGTGGCTTTATGTCGTTGCATAGGGGGCTGGAGCCCCCTATGCAACGAGCAGCCCATACGCGGGTCGATCCCGCTTCGCGGGCCCCTCGCCCTACGCTACTGGGCTGCCCACCCTCCATCCATATTCCAGGCGACGCCTCGGATGTTGATGGCGGCGGGGGAGCAGAAGAAGACGGCCAGCGCCCCGAGTTCTTCGGGCGTGGTGAACTGCATGGAGGGCTCTTTTTCGCCCAGCAGCAACTTCTTGGCTTCGTCATTGGAGATGCCTAAAGCGGCGGCTTTGGCGTCGACCTGTTGTTGCACCAGGGGCGTGAGCACCCAACCGGGACAGATGGCGTTGCAGGTGACGCCGCTGGTGGCGGTCTCCAGCGCGGTGACCTTGGTCAGACCCACCAGACCATGCTTGGCTGCGACGTAGGCGGACTTCTCGGCCGACGCCACGAGGCCGTGCACCGAGGCCAGATTGATGATGCGGCCCCAGTTGGCTTGCTTCATCGCGGGCAGCGCCAGGCGCGTCGCATGGAAAGCGCTGGAAAGGTTGATGGCGATGATGGCGTCCCAGCGCTCGACGGGGAAGTTTTCGATTTTCGCGACGTGCTGGATGCCGGCGTTATTTACCAGGATGTCGACGCGACCGAACTCGGCTTTGGCAAAGGCCATGATGGCCTCAATCTCGTCCACGCGACTCATGTCGGCACCGTGGTAAGCGACTTTGACACCCAGCGCTGCAATGCTCGCCCTGGGGCCCTCCGAGTCACCGAAGCCGTTGAGCACGATGTTGGCGCCCTGCGCTGCCAGCGCCCGGGCGATGCCCAGACCGATGCCACTGGTGGAGCCCGTGACCAGGGCGGTTTTTCCTTTGAGCATATTGATTCTCCAAAATTTCGAAACGAGGCGGCCCATGCCTTACGATGCCATTATCCAAAATCGCATTGCATCATGATCGAACCTACGCTGAACTACGTAAGCTGCCCTGAAGCATGGAACGCCGCACCTGCCGGCGGCCGGGTTCTGCAGCACCGCATGGCCTATTGGGAATGGAACCTCAGTGGCGACCCGCATTGCCCGCATGTGGTGGTGTGTGTGCATGGTTTGTCGCGCCAGGGCCGGGACTTCGACACGCTGGCGCGGGCCTTGATGGAGCGCTCGGGCCGCAAGTTGCGCGTGGTCTGTCCGGATGTCGTTGGACGTGGCAAGAGCGACTGGCTCAAGGATGCGATGGCGTACCAGATTCCACATTACGCGGCCGACATGTTGGCGCTGTTGCAACATCTGAAGCCGACCACGCTGGACTGGGTGGGCACCAGCATGGGCGGTCTCATCGGCATGGTGGTGGCGGGCCAACCGGGTCTGCCTTTGCCGTGTCCGGTGCGACGTCTGGTGCTGAACGATGTCGGACCGAATGTGCAGTGGCAGGCGCTTCAGCGCATCGGCGAGTACCTCGGTGACACCGGACATTTCAAGTCGGTGCAAGAAGCGGCAGATGCGATGTGGCTCGGTTCCACCACCTTTGGTCCGCACACGCCTGCGCAATGGCTGGCGTTGTCGCAGCACATGGTCAAGCCCGTTGAGGGTGGTTTCACCCTGCACTACGACCCCGCCATCGCCAAGCCGTTTGCCGCACTGACGCCTGATGAAGCGGCGCAGGGTGATGTCCTGCTCTGGCAGCTATACGACCAGATCACGGCGCAGACGCTGGTGACACGCGGCGCAGACTCCGACCTGTTGACGCCACAGACCGCGCGAGCCATGACACAGCGTGGCCCGAGAGCACGTATTGTGGAGTTTCCGGGCGTGGGTCATGCGCCCACCTTTGTGGCGCCCGATCAGGTCGACGCTGTGACCTCGTTTCTGCTCCCATGAAGAGCAGCAAGACGGAATTGCCAGCGGCGCCGATGGGCCACGCCGGGCTGATCGCAGCGACTGCGCAGGGCTTGCCCGAACAACCGCAGGCCCTGCAGAGGGCGCGCGCCTTCGCCGAGCCGCTGATCGGCGCGCAGACGCTGGATACCGGTGAAAACGTCTGGGCGCATGCCGACGCGGTCGCACAGATTCTGAAGATGATTGGTGGCTCGGAAGCGATGCAGGCTGCGAGCTATCTGGTGTACGCGTGCGAACATTTGAACAAGCCGCAGGAGGTGATAGCCAAGGCCTTTGGTGAAAATTTTGCCGCACTGGCGATAGAGACCACCAAGCTGGTGCGGGTGCAGCGGCAGGCCCGCCTGGTGCAGGCCGGATCGGTCGGGCGTAACCCGGTGTCGCCCGCATTGCAGACCGAAAACGTGCGCAAGATGCTGCTTGCTTTTTCCCGCGACCTGCGGGTCGTGATGCTGCGCCTGGCCTCGCGCCTGCAGACACTGCGTTACTACGCAGCGGCAAAAAAACCGATGCCCCAAAGCCTGGCGCATGAGTCGCTGCACGTCTTTGCCCAGTTGGCGAATCGCCTGGGAATCTGGGAAATCAAGTGGGAGATGGAAGATCTGTCGTTTCGTTTTCTGGAGCCTGAAACCTACAAGCAGGTGGCCAAGCTGCTGGACGAAAAGCGCGTGGAGCGCGAAGTCCATGTAGAGCATTTGCGCGCTGAACTGCAGACGCAACTGAAGGCGCAGGGCATCGCCGCGGCCGTGCAGGGACGGCCAAAACACATCTACAGCATCGTCAAGAAAATGCGCGGCAAATCACTGCCGTTCGAGCAGGTGTACGACATCCGGGCGCTGCGTGTGGTCGTGCCGTCGGTGGCCGACTGCTACGCCGCTTTGGGCTGGGTGCACGCGCAGTTTGTGCCGGTGGTGGAAGAATTTGACGACTACATCGCCAAACCCAAAGCCAACGGCTACCAGTCGCTGCATACCATCGTGCGCGATGTGTCGGGGCAGCCCGTGGAGATCCAGATCCGCACCCAGGCCATGCACGAGCATGCCGAACACGGCGTGGCCGCGCACTGGGCCTACAAGGAGGCCGGAGTCAAGGGTTACGGCGGAGTCACGGCGAGCAGCGAGTACGACGCCAAGATTGCGGTGCTGCGCCAGTTGCTGGCCTGGGAACGCGATCTTTCTGGCGCGGCCGTGGCACCGGACGGTACCGAAGTGCGGGAGGCGCTGGAGGACCGCATCTACGTCTTGACCCCGGAAGCGGCGATCGTCGAATTGCCACAGGGTGCGACGGCGGTGGACTTTGCCTACACGGTACACACCAGCCTGGGTCACCGCTGCCGTGGTGCGCGGCTCGACGGTGTGATGCTGCCGCTGAATACGCCGTTGAAGAACGGCCAGACGGTGGAAGTGATTGCGGCGAAGGAGGGTGGTCCTTCGCGCGACTGGCTCAATTCGGAGCTGGGCTTTTTGGCAAGTCATCGGGCCCGCGCCAAGGTGCGCGCCTGGTTCAACGCACAGGCGTTGGACGAGACCATCCACCGGGGTCGTGAAGCGGTGGAAAAACTGCTGCAACGCGAGGGCAAGACGGCGCTCAAACTGGATGACCTTGCGGTGCGCCTGGGATTCAAGGCGGCGGATGAGTTATTCGAACTGGTGGGCAAGGATGAATTCTCCCTGCGCACCATCGAGACTCTGCTGCGACCACCGGAAGCCGCGGTCTCGGAGGACGATCTGCTGGCGCAAAAGCGCCAGCGTCTGGCGGAACGATCGAGCGGCGGTGCGACCAAGGGTGATGTGCTGGTGGTGGGAATCGACTCACTGTTGACACAACTGGCAAAGTGCTGCAAGCCCGCGCCGCCGGACGAGATCCGGGGCTTCGTCACGCGTGGCAAGGGGGTGAGCATCCACCGTGCCGACTGCAGCAACTTTCACGAGTTGATGGTGCGCAATGGCGAGCGCGTGATCGATGTGCAATGGGGTCAACCGAAGACCCTGAATGCCACCGTGTATCCGGTGGACGTGGCGGTGCAGGCGCAGGACCGCCAGGGGCTGCTGCGCGATATTTCCGAAGTCTTCACCAAGGAGAGGATGAATGTCATCAGCGTACAGACCCAGTCCGTCAAGGGCACGGCCTGGATGACATTTACGGTCGAAGTGACGGACGCGGCACGCCTGGCCAAAGTGTTGGGCATCGTGCGCGACATTGCCGGCGTGCAGTCGGCGCGGCGGCGTTGACCTGGCCCCCACGCTTGTCACTTCGTGTACGGCGCTGCTCCCCGAGGGGGCCGAGCCTTGCTTGGGGCGGCCCGGCGCGGCGGCGTTGACCTCGTCGGGTCAGGTCCAACTCAATGGGCCAAAGCCGCGGCACCATAACCCTGCGCTTGGGCAGGCGTGCCACCCGCGCGGATGGCCACGGCGCAGTACTTGAACTCGGGGATCTTGCCAAATGGATCGAGCGCAGCATTGGTCATCAAATTCGCGGCCGCTTCGTAGTAGGCAAAAGGCATGAACACCGCGCCCTGAGGCGTGCCGTCGTCACGACGCACGTGGATTGCCACCTGGCCGCGGCGCGATGCCACTGTGACGACGTCGCCCGCCACCAGGCCCAGGCGGCGCAGATCGTCGCCGCACAGGGAAGCTGTGGCCATCGGTTCGATGGCGTCCAACACGCTGGCGCGGCGCGTCATGCTGCCGGTATGCCAGTGTTCGAGCTGGCGCCCGGTGATGAGCACAAACGGGTAGTCGGTGTCGGGCCGTTCGTTCGCGGGAATGATGTCGGCGGGCACCAGTTTCACGCGACCGTCTTCGGTGGGGAAGTGATCGATGAAGACAGTGGGTGCGCCCGGATCTTCTGCGCTGAGACACGGATAAGTGACGCTGGACTCGCGCTCCAGCCGCTCCCAGGTGATGCCGGCAATGGCCTCGTGCATGGCCTGGCGCATTTCCTCATATACGGCCGCAACGCCACTGTGTTCACCAACGTAGTTCCAGTTCAGGCCCAAGCGCTTTGCGATCTGCTGGATGATCCAGAGGTCGGGCTTGGCCTGACCCGGTGGTTGAACAGCCTGCTTGCCCAATTGCACCATGCGGTCGGTGTTGCTGACGGTGCCGGTCTTCTCGGGCCATGCCGTGGCGGGCAGCACCACGTCGGCGAGCCAGGCGGTTTCGGTCATGAATATGTCCTGCACCACCAGGTGTTCCAGGCTGGCCAACGCGTGCCGTGCATGGTTCAGATCGGGGTCGCTCATCGCCGGGTTCTCGCCCATGACGTACATGCCGCGCACCTTGTGCGGGTCGGAGTCCGGAGCCAGCGCCTTGTGCATGATCTCGACCACCGTGTAGCCAGGCTGGTCGTCCAGCAACGTGCCCCAGAATGTCTCGAACCAGGCGTGCACTGCCGGGTTGTTCACGCGCTGGTAGTTCGGGAACATCATCGGGATCAGACCGGCGTCGCTTGCTCCCTGCACGTTGTTCTGGCCGCGCAGCGGATGCAGGCCCGAGCCGGGCTTGCCGATCTGGCCGGCCACCGTCGCCAGCGCGATCAGACAACGCACGTTGTCGGTGCCGTGCACGTGCTGGCTCACACCCATGCCCCACAGGATCATTGCGCCCTTGGCGCTGGCATAGGCGCGCGCGACTTCGCGCAATGTTTGCGCCGGAATGCCGCAGATGGGAGCCATCGCCTCGGGGCTGTAGCCCTTGACGTTTTCCTTCAGCGCCTCGTAGTTGTCGGCGCGGTTGCGCACGAATTCTTCATCCACCAGACCTTCTTCAACCACAGTGTGGATCAGGGCGTTGATCATGGCCACGTCGGTGTCGGCCTTGAACTGCAGCGTACGCCAGGCGTGGCGTCCGATGTCAGTAATGCGCGGATCGGCGAGCACGATTTTCGCGCCTTTCTTCATCGCGTTCTTCATCCAGGTCGCTGCCACGGGATGGTTCGCGGTGGGGTTGGAACCGATGATGAAAATCAGGTCTGAATGTTCCACGTCGTTGACCTGGTTGCTGACCGCGCCCGAGCCCACTCCTTCAAGCAGCGCTGCCACGCTGGACGCATGGCAAAGTCGCGTGCAATGGTCGACGTTGTTTGAGCCAAAGCCGGTACGCACCAGCTTCTGGAACAGATAGGCTTCCTCGTTGCTGCCCTTGGCCGAGCCAAATCCGGCCAACGACTTTTTGCCGTGGGTGTCGCGCAGCGCCTTGAGCGTGCCGGCGCTCAAGGCCAGTGCCTCGTCCCAGGTCGCTTCGCGAAACACGGACGACCAGTCTGCACTGTCGCGGTTCAGACCCTCCAGCGCTGCGGGATCCTTGCCCACACCCACCTTGCGGATCAGCGGCACGGTGAGGCGTTGCGGGTTGCTCGCGTAATCGAAACCGAAGCGGCCCTTGACGCACAGACGGCCGTGATTTGCGGGGCCATCGCGCCCGTCCACGCTCATTATTCTGTTGTCCTTGACGTTGTAGGTCAGCAGGCAGCCCACGCCGCAGAACGGGCAGACGGAGTCCACCTTTTTGTCCACGATCTGCGAGCCCAGTTGCGTCTTGGGCATGAGCGCGCCGGTGGGGCAGGCCTGCACGCATTCGCCGCAGGCCACACAGGTGCTGTCGCCCATGGGGTCGTTCAGATCGAACACGATTTCGCTGTGCGCGCCGCGCATGGCGTAGCCGATGACGTCATTCACCTGGATCTCTCGACAGGCGCGAACGCAGCGGTTGCACTGGATGCAGGCGTCCAGATTCACGGCCATGGCCGGGTGCGAGAGGTCGGCCTTGGGTTGATCGCGCCGCAAACCTTTTAGCGCGGGCCGTACCGACACCTCCATGCGCCCCGCCCAGTCGCTGAGTTCGCCGTGCTGTTGCGACTCATCCGACTCGTTCCACTTGTAGCCTGCATCGGGCATGTCCGACAGCAGCATCTCCAGCACCATCTTCTGGCTCTTCACTGCGCGTTCGCTTGTGGCCTGGACTTGCATGCCGGCCGTGGCGCTGCGACAGCAACTGGGGGCCAGCGTGCGTTCCCCCTTGATCTCCACCACACAGGCGCGGCAATTGCCGTCGGCGCGCAAACCGTCCTTGAAGCACAGGTGCGGTATTTCCACACCGTGACGTTGGGCTGCCTTGAGAATGGTCTCGCCCTCATAGGCGCGCAGGGTCTGCTGATCCAGCGTGAACTCGACCGTGCCCGGCATGATGTCAGCTGGCTTTGCGGGCGCGTTCATTTAAATGATCTCCTGGGGAAAGTATTTCTGGATGCTGCGAACGGGGTTGGGTGCGGCCTGACCCAGACCGCAAATCGAGGCATCGGTCATGACCTCGTTCAGGTCTTCCAATGTGCTGTTGTCCCAGTGTTCTGCCTGCATCAACAGCACCGCCTTGGCCGTGCCCACACGGCATGGCGTGCACTGGCCGCAACTTTCGTGGGCGAAAAACTTCATCATGTTCAGGGCGGCGTCGCGCGCGCTGTCGTGCTGGCTCAGGATGATGACCGCGGCCGAACCGATGAAGCAGCCGTAGGGTTGGAGAGTGTCAAAGTCCAATGGAATGCTGTTCAGGCTCGCTGGCAGGATGCCGCCCGAAGCACCACCCGGAAGGTAGGCGTAGAGCTGGTGGCCTTCCAGCATGCCGCCGCAGTATTCGTCGATCAATTCCTGCACGTTGATACCTGCGGGCGCGAGCTTGACGCCGGGGTGCCTGACGCGGCCGCTGACGCTGAAACTGCGCAGGCCCTTGCGCCCGTTGCGACCATAGCCGCTGAACCAACCCGGGCCCTTGTCCACGATGTCGCGCACCCAATAGAGGGTTTCAAAATTGTGTTCCAGCGTAGGGCGTCCGAACAGACCCACCTGGGCGATATAGGGCGGACGCATGCGCGGTTCGCCGCGTTTGCCCTCGATGCTTTCGATCATCGCCGACTCTTCGCCGCAGATATAGGCGCCAGCGCCGCGACGCAGTTCGATCATTGGCAACGGGCAGGGGGGGTTCGCCTGCAACTTGGCGAGTTCGGTTTCCAGAATGGCGCGGCAACCGTGGTATTCGTCGCGCAGGTAGATGTAGCAGGCGTCTATGCCAACGACTTGCGCCGCGATGAGCAGGCCTTCGAGAAAACGGTGCGGATCGCGCTCCAGATAGGTGCGATCCTTGAAGGTGCCGGGTTCGCCTTCGTCGATGTTCACCGCCATCAGGCGGGGCGCAGCTTGCTCGCGCACGATGCGCCACTTGCGCCCAGCCGGAAAACCGGCGCCACCCAGGCCGCGCAGGCCGGAGTTCTCCATGGCTTTGATGATGGTTTCGGCGCTCGTTGTGCCTTGAGCCAGGGACGCGGCCAGCACATAACCGCCGTGTGCGCGGTAGGTTTCCAGTCCGGCATAGTCGGGCGACACCTGCACCGAGTGCGGCTGGGGAGAGATGCTTTTCTCGGCCCACGCCGACGCGACGAAGTTGACCGCAGGCGCAGCCGCGGGGTGCTGAGAATCCATGGAGTTCACGGCAGCCACCACCGCCTCGGCTGTTGCCAGCGGCACAGGACGTTGATGCACCGCGGCCACCGGCGCCTGCTCGCAGCGTCCCAGGCAGGGAGCAGAAATCACGCGCACATCGTCACGTCCCAGCAGCGTCGGCAAGCGCGCCAACAGGTCTTTGGCACCCGCGAGTTCACAGCTCAGGCCGTCGCAGACGCGCACCGTGATGGCGGGAGCCGTGTCAGCACCGCGCACCACTTCAAAGTGGTGATAGAAGGTCGCGACCTCAAAGACCTCGGCCATCGGAATATTCATTTCCCTGGCAAGGGCCACCAGATGCCGGTCGTGCAGGCAGCGGTAAGCGTCGTTCAACTTGTGCAGATGTTCGACCAGAAGATCGCGTCGGTGCGGCGCCACCCCGATCAATGCGCGAACCTCCGCCAGCGAACCATCGTCAGCCTGCCGCCCTTTCAGTTTGCTCTTGCGACGGATGCGATCCCGCATTTCGTCGACCGTGGCCAGGGCCACGGGGGCGGAATCTTGCGGGCGGGGGCTTGCAGTCATATTGTTTCTGGTCAGTTCACTTCAGGCAATAAAAAGGGCCAGTACGTGACTGACTTGCGCCCCCGGCAGCAGTGGTTTCACACAGCCACCCCGTTGTCGCGACGGCTCTCAGATGAACTTGGCCGCCGTCTGGAGCGTTCGGTAAACGCCCCAGGCCAGCGGGATACCCACCGCGGCCCAAGCCAGCAGCAGCACGATCGGGCTGCTGGGTTTGTCATGGGCGTGGGTACCGTCAGCCTGAACCTCGGAGGCCTTGACCTTTTCATGGGCCAGTCGCTTTTCCGCCTCCAACTCTGCCTCGGTCATGAACCACTTGGGATTGAGCGGGCGCACCAGCAAATTACAGATCAAACCGACGACCAGAAAGCAGGCCAGGATGTACATGGTCTGGTTGTAAACCTGCTCGCGCGGCAAACCCAGGCCAAGCTGGTATTCGCGCATGTAGTTGACGACCACGGGGCCGACGATGCCGGCTGTGGCCCAGGCAGTTAGCAATCGGCCGTGAATGGCGCCCACCATCTGAGTGCCGAAAATGTCGGCGAGGTAGGCCGGCACCGTGGCAAAGCCACCGCCGTACATGCTCAGGATAATGCAACAGGCCGCGACGAACAGCATCTTGTTGCCCGCCGCCGCACTGCCTGGAATGCTGTAGTACAGCACGCCGCCAAGGATGAAGAAGATGGCGTAGGTGAGGCGGCGACCCAGGTTGTCGGAGATCGTGGCCCAGAAGAAGCGGCCACCGATGTTGAACAGGCTCAGCAGCGCCGCAAAGCCCGCGGCGACACCCGCGATCGCTGTCAGTTGCGCCTTGTCGAGTTCACCGAACTTCTTGTCCAGGCCGATGAGCGAACCGCCAAACACTTCCTGCAGCATCGGAGAAGCCATGCCGATCACACCGATACCGGCGCTCACGTTCAGGAACAAAACTGCCCAGATCAACCAGAACTGCGGAATGCCCCAGACCTTGCTGACGTGCACATGGTTTTTCGTGATCATGGCGTTGTTCACCTGAGCCGGCTTGGGCGTCCATCCCGCGGGCTTCCAGCCGGTCTCGGGGATGCGGTAACCAAAAGCGCCGCACATCATGAAGACAAAATAGATCAGCCCCATGACCATCAGGGTTTGCATCACACCCACATCGGTGGGCGTGGAAAAGTATTTCATCAGGTCGGCTGCCAGCGGCGAGCCGATCATGGCACCGCCCCCGAAGCCCATGATCGCCATGCCGGCCGCCATGCCGCGGTGATCCGGGAACCACTTGATCAAGGTGGATACGGGCGAGATGTAGCCCAGTCCGAGGCCGACGCCGCCGATGACGCCCGAGCCGAGAATCATCATCCAGAACTGGTGCAGGTACACGCCCAGCGCCGAGATCAGCATGCCGCCACCCCAGCAGGCAGCCGCAATCACCCCGACCTTGCGCGGACCGACGCGTTCCAGCCAGCCACCCCAGATGGAGGCCGAGGTTCCCAGCAAGACAAAAAACAGCGTGTACATCCAGCCCAGCGTGGATATTTGCCAGTCACAGGTGGTCGTGAAGAGTTGTGCAAAAAAGCCCACGTCCGGGCCGCACTTGATCGCCTCCTTGATGCCCAGCGCCTTGGACAGCGGCAGCCAGAACACCGAGAAGCCATAGGCCATGCCGATGCAAAGGTGGATCGCTAGT
Organism: uncultured beta proteobacterium; assembly: GCA_903832285.1. Classification (GTDB taxonomy): domain Bacteria; phylum Pseudomonadota; class Gammaproteobacteria; order Burkholderiales; family Burkholderiaceae_C; genus CAIKVZ01. Next base: position 30,936 of record CAILAY010000035.1, read on the forward strand.
GCTGCCGGGGGAACCAGCCATCGGTTGAAACCGGTGCCAGCAACGATGTGCTCTTTTGCAAGCACGCCCAGATTGTCATTTGCCATTGTGTCTCCTCGTATATTTACCCGCTTAAAGCGGGCTGGGCGCAGTGTCGGAGAAATGGCCCTGATTGGTCAATTTCTTTATTTCTATCGGATCATTCGGCCTTTGAATAACGGCCCGGTAGAAACCCTGAGTCCAGGACCGTGGAGAGATCAGGGGCGGTCGGGTAGCAAGCCGGTATGGGCTCTGACATGTTGCCACCAGATCGGGTCCTGTGCCATATCGAGTGCTGCACGCAGCGTGTGAGACGGCCGGTCGGAGATGGCGTACATGAAACCGATCGGCGTCAGTACATCAGGAGAGTCCAGCGGCACGGCTTCGAGTTCAGGGTAGCCCCGCAGCACGCCCACCAGTGCGCCGGGCAGGACGGAACTCACTTCGCCCACCAGTACACTCAGGCCCAGGGTGAGAATGGAGTTGGTCTCGATTGCGGGTTTGACCTTGACCCCGGCCTGCTTGAACGCCCCATCCACGATCGCGCGGTTGTGCATGTCCGGTGTCAGCAGGCACAACGGCAACTGCGCTGCGGTCGCCCACGGAATGGGCTCGCGCAGCATGCTCAAACCCGCGACCGCGGGCTTTGCAGACCGGCGCAACAGGAAATAGTGTTCGGTGTATTGGTCCAGGGTCGCGATCCTGCAGGCGCGCGACTTGAGTCGGTCGGTATAGCCCAGCGCGAGGTCCAGTGAGAGATTCTCCAGGCCGGTCTCGATGTCCTGCGAACTCATGGAGCGAAGCACCAATGCAAGGCCGGGGTAGCGGGCTTGCAGCATTCCCGCAAAACGCGCGGCAATCGGCATCACCGAAGGCACGGCACCCAGCCTCAGGGCACCTACCGGCTGATTGACGGCACTTTTCAGATCCTGCAGCAGGAGTTCCTGTTCATGCAGTACCCGCTGCGCCGTGGCGAAGATGCGTTCACCCTCGGGTGTGAAACTCTGAAACGCCCGGCCCCGTTTCACGATGGCCGTACCGAACTCTTCCTCCAGGGTGCGGATGGCGTTGGACAGGGCGGGCTGCGTGATATGGCAAGCCTGGGCCGCACGTCCGAAATGCTTTAGCTCATGCAGCGCAACCAGATAGCGGAGCGAAGTGAACAGACTCATGGGAAGCGATCATAGCGGTCGGCGCTATTCCTGTTGCCCTGGTCCGGTGAAGCGATGCAGCATTGCCTGCAGCGTTGGCGCACTGAATGGCTTGGCCAGATGTTCGTCCATTCCCGCGTCCATGCAGGCCTTCCGGTCGGCCTCCATGGCGTTGGCGGTCATGGCGATGATGGGAGTGTGTTTCCCGGCGGCTTCGCCGGACCGGATCAGACGCGTCGCATCCAGCCCACCCAAGACCGGCATCTGCATGTCCATCAGCACCAGATCCCAGGCAGCGGACGGGAACATGTCCACTGCCTCCTGCCCGTTCACCGCCAGCGTGACTTCATGCCCCCACTTCTTCAACAGAGTCATGGCCAACTTCTGGTTGATGGGATGATCTTCCACCAACAGGATCTTCAGGCTGCGCACGCCACGCTGCACTGCGCCATTGGGCGCCGCACTCGCGCCCAGCGCCGGCGGCTGCGCGCGCGCACCGGTTTGCACCCGCACGGTGAAGTGGAAGGTGCTGCCGGTTCCGGGTTCACTCTCGACCCAAATGCTTCCACCCATCAACTGCACCAGGCGGGCGCAGATGGTCAGGCCCAGGCCGGTGCCACCGAATTCGCGGGTGGTAGAACTGTCGGCCTGGCTGAAGGCCTCAAAAATACCCTGCAATTTTTCGGCGGCGATGCCGATGCCGCTGTCGCGCACGGAGAAGTGGAGTTCGCACCCGTTGGCTGCCAGTAACTTGCAGGTCACGGCGACGTGCACGCTGCCTTGCCGCGTGAACTTGATGGCGTTGTCGCACAGATTGGTGAGGACCTGGCGGATACGCACCGGGTCGCCCAGCACATGCTCGGGAAGGTCAGGCGCGAAGTCGCATTGCAACGCCAGTCCCTTCTTGTCGGCGCGCGCGCTGATGGTTTTGAGAGTCTCTGAAACGCTGCGGGTCAGGGGAAATTCGATGGTTTCGATGTTGAGCTTTCCGGCTTCGATTTTGGAGAAATCCAGAATGTCGTTCAGGATCACCATCAGCGTCTGCGCAGAGTTCCTGACGATCGAGAGGTACTCGCGCTGCACCGGGTTCAGCGGCGTGTCCAGCACCAGGTCGGTCATGCCGATGACGCCGTTCATGGGTGTCCTGATCTCATGACTCATGTTCGCCAGAAAATCGCTCTTGGCCTTGCTGGCTGCCTCGGCATGTTGTTTGGCATCGCGCAGCGCCTGCTCGAACAGCTTGCGCTCGGTGATGTCCAGCACGGTACCCACCAGCCCGGTGATTTCGCCTTCGGCGTTGCTCAGCGCGGCCTTCCAGTAAAGCCCCTCATGCACCGCGCCGGTCCTGCGATTGGTGAAGCTGGCTTCATAGCTTTGCAAGGCGCCGGTGTCGAACAATTCCTGGTCTCTGGCGTGCATGGCCGCACCGGCTGCGCCGGGAACCAGATCAAAAACGGTCTTGCCGATCCACTGGGAACGTTCGATGCCAAACAGATCCTCGAACGCCTTGTTGAAACGCAGGTAGCGGCCGTGCCGGTCCTTGAGATAGATCGCCGTGGGCGTGGCTTCGAGCAGCACTTCGACGAAACGCAGTTGTTCTTCAAGCTGCGCCTCAATCGTCTTGCGGCCCGTGATGTCGGTTCGGATGGCAATGTATTGCTCAGGCAGGTCGTCGATTCCCTTCAGGGGAATGATGGTTGCATCCACCCAGTAGTATTGACCGTCCTTGCTGCGGTTGCAAATCTCCCCGTGCCACACCTTGCCCTCAGTCAGGTCGCGCCACATCTGCTCAAAAACCACGCGCGGATGCTGGCCGGAGTTGACGATGCGGTGATTGGCGCCCAGCAGTTCAGCGCGGGAGTAGCCGCTGATCTCGCAGAAGCGATCGTTGGCGTAGGTAATGGTTCCATCCAGATCGGTGATGCTGACGATGGCGTGCTGGTCGAGGGCAAATTTCTGGTTGTCCAGGTTCCGGCGACTGCGTTCGCGTTCGGTCGTCAGCGCGACCACGCGGGCCGTGAGCGCTTCCAGATCGTCGGCAGCGAGTGGGTCGAACTGCGCCTGTCCTGGCGAACGCAAAGTATCCAGCACGCCACGCAGCGATTCCAGGGCGCGCTCGCGCATGCGCAATTCGTCGCGCAGTTGCTGGTCCAGCGTATGCTGGCGCGTGACGTCGCGGAATATCAGCACGTGACCGCCGATGGTCTGATGGCCGCTGAACAGGTTCGATAAGGACGTATCAAGAACGCTGGGCTTGCCCTGCGGTCCTGGCAGTTCGAACTGGCGCTGTTTCCATTCGCCAAGTTCAGTTGCACCTGAAAAAATCACGGGCAGCAGCTGGCGCACATCGTGCCCCAGCACCGATCTTCCCTGTGTTCCCAGCATCAGCTCAGCTGCCGGGTTGCAATAGATCACGTGCAGGCTGGCGTCAATCGTCAAAACCCCGTCGGTGATGGCGGTGAGGGTGATGGATGCCTCTTCGCGCTGCGCCGACAGGCGTCCGGCGGCGCGGCTCAGGATCTCGAAGGTATGGCGAACTTCTTCCGGTGCGTCATCGTCCAGCAGGGATTTAACCTCTATGGTGCCCGCCAGAATGTCCGCTTCACGTACGCGCACCCGGTCAAAATTTCCGAGCCAGCGTTTGAGCGGAATCCGGATCAATACCGCGCCACCGATCAGGGCCGCCAGCGAAAGCACCAGTGCATACAGGGCGAGACGCCACAATTCAGCCGCCACCGCTTCGGCGTCAAAACTCAGTCGCATCACGCCATAGTCGGTGCCCCCCACTGCGATGTTGTGGTTCACGTCGAAGAGTTGCTGCGAAACGATGGCGCTGAGCCAGCGCGGGGTCGGCAGTAAGGCATGCGACGGGTTCTGCGCCTTGATGACACCACCCCGGGTGTCGATGAAGACCGCTTGCGAAAAGTGCGAACGCGAGACCGCACGCTCCAGCGTCTTGGCTATGGTGTCGTAGTCGCCGATGACGGCGCTGTCGGCCACGCTCTGCGCCGCGACGTTCATCGTTCTTTCAGCATTGAGTCGCTCGAAATCGATCTGGCCCAGGAACTGGTAACGGTAGAACAACCCCAGTGCCGTGCACACGAAAATCAGCAGCGATGCCAGATACAGTGAAAACACCCGGCTGACGAGCGAGTTGGGTAGCAGGCGCAGCAGTGGGTTCATGCTTGGCAGGTGTCAGTGCAGCGAGGCAGGAGCGGACTGGTAAAAGCGACGATAGGGCGCGTAGTCGGCACCGCTGGCCGGGATGAAGTAGGCGTCGTTTGGCAAACCAACTTCCTTCGAGGCGCGGCTCAGGATCTCGCGGCCGCGCGGGTCCTTGGACATTTCAAAGAAGGCCGCGGCCACCGCCTTCACATCCTTGTCCGGCACCTTTCCCGATGCCATCAACGCCAGGTCCAGAAAAGGCTCGGAACTCCACAGCACCCTGAACTTCTTGCCCTCGCGCCGGGCGTAGCCTTCCACCAGTTGGGAGTTGGCCCCCGCGGCGATCACCTTGCCGCTGAAGAGTTGCGCGAAGGCGGCATTCTGATTGCCGCCAAATACCACCTTGACGTTGATGCCTTTGGACAAAAGGTGGGCGTAGGGCACCTTGTAGACGATGAAAGCTTCAGGTCCGGCAAAGGCCACCTCCTGGCCTTTGAGCTGGGTCAGATCCGTTATGAGTGAATCTTCAGGGACGACAATCTGGCCCTGCAGGGCCGGGGTCTGGCGCCGGCCGAAAACCTTCCAGCCAAGCTGTTCGCGTTCGGGACTGAACAGGTGGTTGGTGAAGACGAATTCGACCTCCCTGGTCAGCACAAAACTGGTGGTATCGGCCGAGGTGCGACCGATCTTCAGATTCAATTTGACACCGCTTTTTTCAGAGACGTAGGCGATGATGGGATTCCAGTAACTGGCCGTGAGATTGATGTCGTACTGGTTCACGGGGGAAAAGGTGTAGCTGGGTGGCTCTGCCAAACCCCATTGCGGAATCGCCGCAACGACCAGCGCCAATGCGGCGGCGATGCCCATGCGGAGAAATTGTCTTTTCATGTCTGAACCCTTCAGTCCTAATCAATGTCGATGTCGTGCACCTGAAACCGCCCCGATTGTCGATCAGAAAAATAGCGCCGCAGCGTTTCACGCACGGTGGTGAAGGCGATCTCGTCCCAGGGGATGGCCGCTTCGGAAAACAGGCTGGCTTCCAGCGTTTCATGTCCCGGGTCGAACTGGTCGCTGAGCAGTCTGGCGCGGTAAAAGACGTGCACCTGGCCCGTGCGCACCACACTCAGGACACTGAAGAGACCTTCCATTTCAAACTGCGCACCGCTCTCCTCAAGGGTTTCGCGCGCCGCGCCCTGTGCCAGTGTTTCGTTGAGTTCCATAAAACCCGCGGGCAGGGTCCACTTGCCCCAACGTGGTTCGATGTTGCGCTTGCAAAGCAACACGCGCTCGCCCAGGTAGGGCACGGTGCCCACCACGTTGAGCGGGTTTTCATAGTGGATGGTGCTGCACAGGGAGCAGACCGCGCGTTCTTTCACATCGCCGTCGTCGGGCACGCGATAGTGCACGACAGCGCCGCAGCTTTTGCAGTGTTTGATGGGAAGACGCAGCATGGTGGTCGCGTTGTTCGATGCGCAGGAGTGGCTGCCCTGGCGCTCAGGCCACGCGTAGCTTGAGCGGTGTCAAACCCTCAACGCCACCCTCCATGACGTCTCCCACTACCACCGGGCCTACGCCTGCGGGGGTGCCGGTGTAGATCAGGTCGCCGGGCTGCAATTCCCACGCTGCGGACAAATGCTCGATGGTCTCGGCGATGTTCCAGATCAGTTGCGACACGTTGCCGCGCTGGCGATCCTGGCCATTGACCTGAAGATAGATTCCGGCGTGCTCCACGTCCCCGGCTTGCGCGACTGGCGTGATGGGCGCGATCGGCGCGGAGAAATCAAAGCCCTTGCCAATGCACCACGGACGGCCCTGTTTCTTCATGTCACCCTGCAGATCCCGCCGGGTCATGTCCAGGCCCACGGCGTAGCCGTAGATGTGCGCACGCGCGTTGGCGCCAGCGATGTTGCGTCCGCCCTTGCCAATGGCCACTACCAGTTCGATTTCGTGGTGGAAATTTTGCGTCAGACTGGGGTAGGGCAGGGTGGCGGTAACGCCTGCGTTCACAACCAGCGCAGCGTCGGCGGGTTTCATGAAAAAGAAGGGTGGCTCGCGCCCGGTGAAACCCATCTCCTTGGCGTGGTCCTCGTAGTTGCGGCCCACGCAGTAGATGCGGTGCACCGGAAAGCGCGCGCTTTGGCCGACCACGGGAACCGTTGGGGCAGGAGGTGCGGTGAAGACCAGGGATTCGGAGCCGGACATGGTGTTCCTTGGAGATGAGCGAGGGCGGATGGTCCGGATTATTCCAGCTTGATGCCGTGGGTAGCGATGATGGCGCCCAGCAGCGTGGTTTCTTCGCGGATGCGACTTTGCAATCCCTCGGGCGACGTGCCGAGCGCGCTCCAACCCTGGTTGAACAGAATCTGGCGGGTTTGCGCATCGTGCATCGCCTGCGGCACTGCAATGCTCAAGCGCAGTTGTGCCGCTTTGGACAGCGTGGCGGGACCGACCAGAGCGGTCCACACCTCCAGTTGGAAGTCATGCACACCCGCTTCAGACAACGGCGCCACGTCCGGCACCAGGGCGCTGCGCCCCCCGCTCAGACCGATGGCGCGCAACTTGCCAGCATGCACGAGCGGCATGGCGATGCCTGGTGGCACCAGCGCCATCTGCACCTGGCCGCCCATCATTGCGCTGACGATTTGGGGATTTCCGGGATAGGGAACGTGCACGGCGCTCATCTTGCCCACCTTGGACTGCAGCAATTCCATGCCCAAATGCCCGACCGAGCCAAGGCCGACCGAGCCGTAGTTCCAGCGGTTGCCCGCCGAGCGCGCAGCCGCGAAAAACTGAGATCCTCCCGGCAAATTCGGTGGCGCCACCAACACCAGTGGCGCCGTCGTGAGCAAGGAAATCAGGCTGAAGTCCCTGGCCGGATCGTAAGGCAGCTTGGGGTACAGCAACTTGGCCGAAGTCAGGTTGCCGTTGATCAGAACGCCCAGCGTGTGGTCGTCCCTGGCCTTGGCCACCTGATCGGCCGCAATATTGCCCGATGCGCCGGGTTTGTTCTCCACGAACACGGCCTGGCCCAGTGTCTTGGACAGTGCGTCGGCCAGTGCGCGTGCCGAAATGTCGGGTGTGCTGCCCGCAGGGAAACCCACGATCAGCCGGACCGGTCGCGCAGGCCAGGTGGTCTGGGCCAGCGACCACGGGCACAACGCCAGCACGGCAGCGAAAAACGCCGCCTTGCGAATGCGCGCTAGGAGAGCAGTCATCGGATCCAGCCTAAGCCGATCGGGCCAGCAGATCGAAATGTTCCACCACCGGCGGGGACGCGAAAAATGGCCCCACGATGGCGCGCCACTGACTGAACAGCTCGGACTGGCGAAAAGCGACGGTGTGGTCTTCCAACGTATCCCAGAAGATCGTCAGGACGTAGCGCTCGGGCGATTCGATGCACTTGTTCACCTTGAAGCCGCGAAAGCCCCTGGCATGGCAAACGACAGTGTTCAAGCCACGCTGTATGGCCTCATCAAAAGCTGACTGCTGGCCCGCTTGAATTCGGATGTCGGCAAGTTCGAGGATCATGGTCATTGTTCCGGTTCGGGCAGGTATGGATCCTGGGGTGGTCATCGTTAGCGCTGAATCAGCTCAATCTTGTAGCCATCGGGGTCGACCACAAAGGCGATGAAGGTGCTGCCGCCTTTGACCGGTCCCGGCTCGCGGCTGACGACGCCACCGGTGGCGCGCACCTGTTCGCAGATCGCAGCCACGTCCGGCACGCCCAGGGCAATGTGTCCGTAGGCCGTGCCCAATTCGTAAGACGTGACACCGTAGTTGTAGGTGAGTTCCAGTTCCGCGTGCTGCGGATTGTTGCCGTATCCGACGAAGGCAAGGGTGTATTTCTGCTCCGGCCGGTCGGTGGTGCGCAGCAGCGTCATGCCAAGAGCGCGGGTGTAGAAATCGATCGAGCGTTGCAGGTCGCCAACGCGCAGCATGGTGTGGAGTAGTCGCATGGTTTTCTCAGACGGGGGTGACAAAAGAATCTGGTGAAACGGAATCGGTGTCAGACGGGAACGGTGTAGTTCAGCGTCATGCGTCCGCCGTCGACGGTGACGATCTCGCCGGTGACATAACTGGCGGCGTCGCTCGCCAGCCAGGCCACCACGTCCGCAATTTCGCCGGGCTCACCCAGGCGCTTCATCGGCGTGCGGCTCAGGATGCGGGCTTTTGCCTCTTCGCTGGTCAGCACCGCCTGCGCCGCCAGTTCCGTGGCAATGGTGCCGGGGGCGACCGCGTTTACGCGCACGCCTTTGTCGGCCAATGCCAGCGCCATGACGCGGGTGAGCTGGTTCATGCCGCCCTTGCTCACGTTGTAGCTGGCGATGTTGGGAATGGTGAGCACGCCGTTGACAGAACTCATGTTGATGATGCTGCCGCTGCGCACCAGGGCCATCACGCGCGCCACGGCTTGTCCCACCAGAAAGGCGCCCTTGAGGTTGACCCGCAGCACGGCGTCGAAGTCGGCTTCAGTCACGTCGAGAAAATCCGCCGCCTTGAAGATGCCGGCGTTGTTCACCAGCACATCGATGCGACCAAGTTGCGCCAGGATTTTCTCCACCATGGCATCGACCTGCCCCTTGTCGCCCACATCGCAATGGACATAGAGCGCACCCAGTTCGTGCGCCAGCGCCTTGCCGCGCGCGTCACTCACGTCGGCGATGACGCAGTGCGCGCCTTCCCGCGCGAAGCGGCGCACGCAGGCCTCGCCTATGCCTTGCGCACCGCCCGTCACCAGACAGACGCGGCCGTTGTGACCGAAAGAGATGGTGTGGGTGCTGGTGTTCATGACGTCATGTTAGCAGCGCCCATGCAGTCTGGTCGGTGGGGCGGTTGGCGCAATGGCGCCAACCCGCGCCTGGGTGCCCCGATGCATCGCATTTGTCGGCAGCACACCCGGCCTGAGGCCACATGCACGTTGTCACGCGGCCTGCATTTCTCCCGAGAGCAGGGTTCGGATTCCTGGCTTGGCGTCCGATACCGCCTGCATCAGGGCGCGTGCAATTTGCGCCGCCGGGATGACCCGGTAGTTGGCGGGAATCAGGGGTGCCAGCGCCCGCATGGCCATCAATGCCAGACCTTCGCCACCGCGTCCCGGTTGCTGCAGGGCCGCGCGATCGCCCTCAATGAAGGAGGGCCGCGCCAGAATCAGTGTGGCGTAGCCCAGCTCGCGCAAGGCGTCCTCCATATCGCCCTTGACGCGGTTGTAGAACACGGATGATCTGGCGCTGGCTCCCATGGCGCTGACCACTCCCAGGCGCGTCGCGCCGCAGGCTTGCGCGGCTTCGGCAACTGCCAGCACCGCATCAAAATCGACTGCTCGGAAAGACTGGCGGCTGCCCGCCACCTTGATCGTGGTGCCCAGCGCGACATACACCTCGTCCACTTCAGGCAGCTTGCCGATGTGGGCGAAGTCCACCGTGTGGACTTGCAGTTTGGGGTGGGTGATGGGTGGTGCTCTGCGACCCAGCACATGCACGGCGCGGTAACGCTTATCGGCCAGCAGGCCCGCGAGAATTTCCCGACCCACCAGACCGGTTGCCCCCGCCACCAAAGCCACCCGACCTGCCGCCTGATCCACCATAGCCGCCTCCGTTGCGATTGCCGCCGTAGCCGCCACGGCCGCTGCGTTGCGACATCATATCGACGCTGGTGCGCATCGGGTCTGGCTGCCCCTGGCCCGTGCGTTGGGGTTGACCGCCACCGACCCCGCCCAGGTGCGCGCCGGGTGCGGGCTGAGCGTCGTCGCTGTAGCCGCCACCGCCGCCACCGCCCGAGCGTCCGCGACCCTGAGGCGGACGAGCGCCTTGAGGCCTTGGGCCCTGTGGCGGACGCGAATTCGGCGCACCCACGGGTCCGCGTGGTGCGCCAGCCCTTGGGCCGCCGCGTCCACCACCACCGGCGCCATTGCCACCGCGCCCGCCGGCGCGATTTTCGCTCACGCGCTGCATCATTTCGGTCCGTGCCGCACGGCCCGCAGCCTGCATCACGTCGCGGCTGGGCGGGTTTCCGAGTCCGCCCCAGATGGTCTGGCGGCCCATGGCCAGAGGCTCGGCCTTTTCGCCGGGCTCTGCGCCAAAGCCTTCGACCAGCTTGACTTCAATGTTCTGTTTGGTGAAACGTTCGATGGCCTGCATGAAACCTTCTTCGTCCAGACACACCAGATTGATGGCGGCGCCGTCGGCTCCGGCGCGGCCGGTGCGGCCGATGCGGTGTACGTAGTCTTCGCAGACGTTGGGGATTTCATAGTTCACCACGTGCGGCAGATCGTCGATGTCGATGCCGCGCGCGGCGATGTCGGTGGCGACCAGGGCACGCACCTCGCCGCTTTTGAAGCCGGCAAGTGCCTGGGTGCGCGCGGTCTGGCTCTTGTTGCCGTGCAGCGCCATGGCGCTGATGCCGTTCTTCTCGAGATACTCGGCCACGGAGTTGGCGCCGAACTTGGTGCGCGTGAATACCAGCACCTGGCTCCAGTTGTGCTCCTGGATGATGTGCGCCAGCAGCGCTTTTTTCTTGCCGCGACCCACCGGGTGAATCAATTGGGTGATGCGCTGCACCGTGGTGTTGCGCGGCGTCACCTGGATATGCAGCGGATCCTTCAGCAGGCCCTGCGCCAGATCGCGAATTTCGTCGCTGAAGGTGGCCGAAAACAGCAGGCTCTGCTTTTCCTTCGGCACCACGGCGAGCACCTTCTTCACGTCGTGGATGAAGCCCATGTCGAGCATGCGGTCGGCTTCGTCCAGCACCAGGATTTGCACCTGACCCAGATCGAGCACACCTTGCTGCAGCAGGTCCAGCAGTCGACCTGGTGTGGCCACCAAAATGTCGACGCCCTTCTTGACCTTGGTGATTTGCGGGTTCATGCCGACGCCGCCAAAGATCACGGTGGAGGTGAGTTGCAGGTACTTGCCGTACTCGCGTGCCGACTCTTCGACCTGGGCGGCGAGCTCACGCGTTGGGGTGAGGATCAGGGCACGGATGCCGTTGCCGCCGAACTTGTTTTGCGCGCTGCGGCTCATGCTCAAACGATGCAGGATCGGCAGCATGAAGGCTGCTGTCTTGCCGGTGCCGGTCTGGGCGCCGCCCAGCAGGTCTTTGCCATCAAGCACGGCGGGAATAGCCTGGGCCTGGATAGGGGTGGGGGTTTCGTAGCCTTGCTCGTGCACGGCTTTCAGAATGGCAGGAGCCAGTTTCAATTCATCAAAATTCATAGGAAGGCGCCCGTTCCGGAGCGCAGGGGTATCGGCCTGTAGCATTCCCGCAGGGAACGCACCAGTCAAAGGCAGATGGGGTACAAAAATGGGCGCTCGACGTAACAGTCTCGGCCCCAGCAAAGTGCTGACGTTGCGGGCCACTGGAGTACCGCAACAGCGCCCATTGTCGCATGAACTGCGGCCCGCTGCATTAGCGTCGATAATCCTTGGTTGGCCGCCGGTATCGGCGGCGTCAGGATCAGTCACACATCACCAGGTAAACCATGGCTCAATACGTTTTTACGATGAACCGCGTCGGCAAGATCGTGCCGCCCAAACGGCACATTCTCAAGGACATCTCGCTCAGCTTTTTCCCCGGCGCCAAGATCGGAGTGCTGGGCACCAATGGATCCGGCAAGTCCACGCTGCTGAAAATCATGGCAGGCCTGGACAAGGAGATCGAGGGCGAAGCCACTCCCATGCCAGGCCTGAACATCGGCTACCTGCCGCAGGAGCCGCAGCTCGATCCGACGCAGACCGTGCGCGAGAGCGTGGAAGCCGGCATGGGCAAGGTGTTTGCCGCCAAGGCGCGCCTGGAAGAGGTGTACACCGCCTATGGTGAAGAGGACGCCGACTTCGACAAACTGGCCGCCGAACAGGCCGAGCTCGAAGCCATCATCTCGACGGCCGGCACCGACACCGAACACCAGTTGGAGATCGCTGCCGACGCGCTGCGCCTGCCGCCCTGGGACGCGGTCATTGGCGTGCTTTCCGGGGGAGAGAAGCGGCGCGTGGCGCTGTGCCGTCTGCTGCTGTCGCACCCCGACATGCTGCTGCTGGACGAACCCACCAATCACCTGGACGCGGAGTCGGTGGACTGGCTGGAGCAGTTTCTGCAGCGCTATTCAGGCACGGTGGTGGCGATCACGCATGACCGCTACTTCCTGGACAACGCGGCCGAATGGATTCTGGAACTGGATCGGGGCGCGGGCATTCCGTACAAGGGCAACTACAGCGACTGGCTGACGCAAAAGCAGGAACGCCTGGTGCAGGAAAACAAGGGCGAAGAGTCGCGCGCCAAGGCCTTGAAGAAGGAGTTGGAATGGTCGCGCCAGAACCCGAAGGCGCGTCAGGCCAAGAGCAAGGCGCGTCTGGCGCGCTTTGAAGAACTGTCCGATTTCGAATACCAGAAGCGCAACGAGACGAACGAAATTTTCATCCCGGTCGCCGAGCGCCTGGGACAGGAAGTGATCGAGTTCGTGAACGTCACCAAGTCCTTTGGAGACCGCGTGCTGATCGACAACCTGAGCTTCAAGGTGCCGCCAGGCGCCATCGTCGGCATCATCGGTCCCAACGGCGCCGGCAAGTCCACGCTGTTTCGCATGATCTCGGGTCAGCAAAAGCCCGACTCCGGCGAAGTGAAGATCGGACAGACGGTGAAGATGGCTTTTGTCGATCAGAACCGCGACGACCTGAGCAACGAAAAGAAGGTGTGGGAAGACGTCTCCGGCGGCCTGGACATTCTGAACGTCGGCAAGTTCCAGATGGCCAGTCGCGCCTATTGCGGGCGCTTCAACTTCAACGGTGCGGACCAGCAAAAGCGCGTCGGTACTTTGTCCGGCGGCGAACGCGGCCGTCTGCACCTGGCCAAGACGCTGATCGCTGGCGGCAACGTGCTGATGCTGGATGAACCGTCCAACGACTTGGACGTGGAAACC
>CAILAY010000036.1 GCA_903832285.1 uncultured beta proteobacterium
CCGCCGGTGAGCACGTCGTAGCGCGCCTTGGCCAGCTTGGCCTTGGTGTCAAAGAGCTGACTCTGCGAGTTCAGCACATCGATGTTGATGCGCACGCCCACCTGGTAGCCCAGCTTGTTCGCGTCCAGCGCGCTTTGGCTGGACGCCTCGGCTGCCTCATACGCCTTGACCTGGCTTACCCCCGACAGCACGCCGTAAAAGGCCGTGAGCGTGGCCTGCGTCACGTTGCGCCGCACGCCCTCCAGATCGGTGCGCGCCTTCTCTTCCAATGCCACCGTCTCGCGCACCCGGTTTTGCACCGAGAACCCGGCAAACAGCGGCAGGTTGAACTGCACCCCGATGCTGGCGACCGAGCCGCGCGAGCTGGCCGCATAGGAGGGCGAGCCGCCGTCGTTGTTGGACAGGTTGTAGCTGGCCACCAGATCCACTGTGGGCTTGTGTCCGGCCTGGGCTTTTTCGGTCTCCAGTCGGGCCACATCCAGCGCCAGTTGCGCCTGCCTGATGCCGGGGTGGTTCCCCAGCGCCTGCTGCACCCAGGCGTTCTGGTCTTCGGGCGCCAGCGAGGGCAGCAGCACGGGCACCTGCAGCCGCTTGGGCGAGGTCGAGACCTTGCCTACCACCTGGTCCAGCGCCAGCAGCTTGATGCGCAGATCGTTGCTCGCGGCGATCTCCTGCGCCAGCACCAGGTCGTAGCTGGCCTGGGCTTCGCGCTGGTCGGTGATGGTGGTGGTGCCCACTTCGAAGTTGCGCTTGGCCGCAGCCAGCTGCTCGGCCACGGCGGCCTTTTGCGCGGCCACAAAGGTCAGGCTGTCCTTGGAGGCCAGGGCGTCAAAGTAGGCCTGGCTCACGCGCACGATGAGTTCTTGCTCGGCGCTGATGAGTTGCGCCTGGGAGAGTTCGAGCTGCTTCATGCCCTGGCTGTAGCTGGCCTGGTTCTGCGGCCGGTACAGCGGCTGCGAGGCGCTCAGGGCGGCGCTTTGCGATCCGTAGGGGTAGCTGTAGTGCGGCGACGAGTTGCTCAGCTCGGAGCGGGTTACGGAGGCGGACAGGCCGGCCTGGGGCAGCAGCAGCGCGCGCGCCTGGTCGGCCTTGGCAAGATTGGCGTCGTATTGCAGGCGCGCTGACAGGTAGGTGGCGTCATAGCCGCGGGCGGACTCGTACAGTTCGCTCAGGCTTTGCGCCTGCGCGCTGGCGCACAACAGTGCCACCAGGGGCAGTGCTAGCGGGGAGATGCGATACAGCTTCATGTTTTTCCTTGTGGATTCAATGGCCTCATGTGTGCCATCAATAGCGCGGAATGCTGCGATCGAGCTTTTGTGCCCAGGCATCGATGCCTCCGCTGATGTTGGCGACGCAGACAAAGCCGTGGTGCAGCAGGAAGTTGGCGACCTGCATGCTGCGCGCGCCGTGGTGGCACAGGCAAGCGACGGGGCGTGACCGGTCCAGTTCATGCAGGCGTGCACCCAGCGTGCTCATGGGCATGGTGCGCAATTCAAAACCATCGGGCTTGACAGTGGCGGTCCTGACTTCCCAGGGTTCGCGCACGTCCAGCACCAGCGCCTGGCCATGCGGCTGCACCTCGGCGACCCAGGCAGACAGGGCGGTGGGGTCGAGCTGTTTAACCATGGTCCTATCTTATCGCCAGCTTGAAGACAAACCGGGATCGAAAAGGCGCACCCGGCTTCGCGCCAGCGGGTATCAGAATTTGAAGCGTGAGGGCTCGACAAACCCGTGCAGGCGTGCGGCCACGGTGTCCCAGCGCTGCTGGCTGTCGAAGGTGTTTTCGCCGGTGCGGGTGACGACGGTGGCATACATCATCGGCTCTTCGCCCACGATCGCCACCAATCTGCCGCCCACTTTCAATTGCTGCAACAGGCTCGGTGGCACCTGGGCCACGGACCCCACCAGCACGATGGCGTCAAAGGGTTGATCGGCAGCAGCGCCTGCAGCGCCGTCCGCCTGGCGCACTTCGACGTTGAAGATGCCGGCCTTCTGCAGATTGGCGCGCGCCAGTTGAACCAGTTCGCTGGAACCATCAAGGCCGATCACGCGCTGCGAGCGGTGCGCCAGCAAAGCCGTCACATAACCCGATCCGACCCCGATTTGCAGCAGCTTCTCATGGCGCTGGGCGTTCACTTCCTGCACCAGTCGCGCCTCCACCTTGGGCGTGAGCAGTGATTGCCCGCCGGGCAGGGGAATCTCCATATCGACGAAGGCCAAAGCCTTGTGCGCCAGCGGCACGAAGTCTTCGCGTTTGACCGCGCCGAGCAACTCCAGTACATGCGGATCAAGCACGTTCCAGGGGCGGATTTGCTGCTCGATCATGTTGTAGCGCGCTTGTTCGATGTTCATTGCCATGTTCCTGAGGTAGATGGGTCGTTGCTCCGGATTTTAACGGCTGGGCCTGTCACGCTGGACTGCGAAGCGGTGCTTCAACCATTGACCCAGATCATCCATTCGACAGTAAAGCCTGATGCCCGGTGGTCTCGGGTACGATGCGCCACCTTTACGCTCGGAGATCCGATATGCCTTTGGTTCGAAAAGTCCTGGCCCCTGCTCTGACTGCCCTCATGTTGTTCGCGACGCCGAACCTTGCCACTGCCCAGAAGCTTCCCCCGGGCATGAGTCGGCTGAGCTCGGTTGAAGGGGTCGAGGAGTACGCGCTGACAAACGGGCTTCAGATCCTGTTGATCAAGGACGACAGCAAGCCCAGCACCACCGTGAATCTGACGTACCGCGTGGGCAGCAAAAACGAAAACTACGGCGAAACCGGCATGGCGCATTTGCTCGAACATCTGTTGTTCAAGGGCACGCCGGGAATGCCCGGCGTGTGGGCCGAACTCACCAAGCGCGGCCTGCGCTTCAATGCCTCGACTTCGCAGGACCGCACGAACTATTTTGCCAGCCTGTCGTACAACGAAGAAAACCTGCGCTGGTACCTTAGCTGGCACGCCGACGCCATGGTCAACAGCTTCATCGCTCGCAAAGACCTGGATACCGAGATGACGGTGGTGCGCAACGAAATGGAGATGGGCGAGAACAACGCCTGGGGCATCCTGCTGGAACGCGTCATGGCCACAGCCTATGAGTGGCATAACTATGGCAAGAGCATCATCGGCGCCAGAGCCGACGTGGAGGGCGTGGACATTCGCCACCTGCAGGATTTTTATCACACCTACTACCGTCCGGACAATGCCACGCTCATCGTTTCGGGCAAGTTCGACCCGGTCAAGGTGCGGCAGTGGATCGCCAGCTATTTCGGCAAGATCAAAAAGCCCGCGAAGCCGCTGCCACCGCAGTACACGCTGGATCCGGCACAGGACGGCGAGCGCAGCGTGACCGTGCGCCGCGTCGGCGGCAGCGCTATCCTGGTCGCGCTCTACCACATCCCCGCGGGCGGAAGTTCCGACTATGCTGCCGCGTCCGTGCTGGCCACGGTGCTGGGGGACACACCCTCAGGACGGCTGCATACGCGCATCGTTGAGAAGCATCTGGCGGCAGAAGCCTTTGCCTTTCCGTGGGGACTGCAGGACCCCGCCGTTGCGCTCATGGGCTTGCAACTGGCGCCCGGACAGGACGTGGACAAGGCGCGCGACGCGATGTTGGGCACGATCGAATCGCTGGTCACCGAGCCTGTGACGCCGGAAGAACTGGAGCGGGCGCGACTGAAATATCTCAAGCGCTGGGAGCTGAACTTCACCAATCCCGAACAGGTGGGTGTGGCCTTGTCGGAGTCGATCGCGCAAGGCGACTGGCGGCTCTTTTTCCTGCACCGCGACCAAGTGAGGCAACTGAAGCTGGAGGACGTGAACCGCGTGGCCGCGAGCTACCTGCTACGGGACAACCGCACGCTGGGCACCTACATTCCGTCCGATAAACCGGTGCGCGCACCGGCGCCCGTGCGGGTCGCGGTGAGCCCGCTGGTGCAGGGCTACAAAGGTGAAGCGGTGGCGGCACAGGCCGAAGTCTTTGACGCCACGCCGGCCAACATCGATCGACGCACCCAGAGCTCGGCGTTGCCCAACGGCATGAAGCTCAGCTTGCTGACCAAGGGGGCACGCGGCCAGGTCGTCGGCGGCCGGCTGTCGCTGCAACTGGGTGACGACAAGAGCCTGTTCGGCCTCGAGGATGTGGCCAACGCCACGGCCGCGATGTTGAACAAGGGTACGCACACGATGTCGCGTCAGCAGATCCAGGACAAGTTCGACCAGTTGCACGCGCAGGTGGAATTCTTTGGCGGCGCCACCAGCGCCGGCGCCAATATCAAGACCACGCGCGAAAACCTCCCGGACGTCGTGGCGCTGGTGGGTGACGTGTTGCGCAATGCGAGCTTTCCCGAAGATGCGCTGGAGGAGTACAAACGCCAGTTGTTGACCTCGATTGACGAGCAGCGAAATGAGCCCGACTCCGTGGTCCAGAGCGAGATGGCGCGCTACGGAAATCCCTATCCGAAGGGGGATGTGCGTTACGCCTACAGTTTTGACGAGACGGTGGAAAACACGAAGGCGCTGACGGTGGCGATGCTGCGGGATTTTCATGCCAGGTTCTATGGCGCGCAGTATGCCCAAGGTGCGCTGGTGGGCGACTTTGATGGTGCCAAGGCAAACCAGGCGCTGGCGTCGGCGCTGGGCGACTGGAAGGCACAGGCAACCTTTACGCGGGTGCCGAACCCGCTGGTGGTGCTGAGCCCGAAGCGCATGGTATTCAAGACGCCGGACAAACAAAACGCTTTCATGCAGGTGGAACAAGCCTTGGCCGTGAGCGACAACGACGCCGACTATGTGCCGCTGATGGTTGGCAACTTCATGTTGGGCCAGGGCGGAAGTTCGCGCCTGTGGGTGCGCATCCGCGAGAAGGGCGGCCTGAGCTACGACGTGGGTAGCGGCATCGACTGGAATCACCATGAAGCCAACAGCGCCTGGAAGGCGACGGCCATCTTTGCGCCGCAGAATCGCGACAAGGTCGAGACCGCGCTCAAGGAAGAAGTGGCTCGCGCCCTGAAAGATGGTTTCGATGCGAAGGAACTGAGCGAGGCCAAACAGAGTCTGTTGAACTTCCGGCGCCTGTCGCGAGCTCAGGACCCAAATCTGGCAGGCGCTCTGGCATCGAATCTGTACCTGAACCGCACGTTCGCGATCACGCAGAAGGTGGACGAGCAGATCGCTGCGTTGACACTCGAGCAGGTGAACGCGGCGCTGCGCAAACACCTCAAACCGGAGCAATTCGTCTACGGCTTTGGCGGGGATTTCAAGGACTGACGGCGGCGCCTGTCACGGTGTGCGGTTGCGTGATCTGACCTGACTCGTCATGCATCGCGGTGGCTGTTGTCGGCGGCCCAGGTCCAGGCTTGGTCGGAGAGCTCGAGCAGGCGCGCGCGCCCACCGGGAAGTTCCAGCCCCGGACCGGGTTCGATCTGGGAGGGATGCTCCAGTTCGGTGGCCGTTTTCAGGTAGCCGTACCAGGGTCCCGTCTGCTCCAGCAGGGCCTGACGCGCGGGTTCCGGCAGGTTCAGGGCCGAGATGATCTCGGCAGCACTGGTTCCGAGCATCAAACCCAGCATGGAAGCCAGTCCCAGGGTGAACATCTGCCCGGCGGCGGTGTCGTTGTGTTCCTGCGCCAGAAGCTCCATCAGGCGCGAACGCCACAGGGCGATTTCCTGCAGGGCGGACGAGGTTTTTCGCTGTCCCGCGAACTGAATCAGCAGCATCGAGAACCAGCGGTACAACTCGTTGCGCCCCAGGATCATGGCGGCCTGTTCGATCGTGGTGCCAGGGCCAAGTTGCGCGAAGCTGGCCGAGTTGATGCGTCGCAACAGCCGGTAGGAAAGTCCGACATCACCTTTGACTTCCGCGACGATGTCCGTGGTCTCCGCGCCGGTGACCAATTGATGCAGCAAATGACCGATGCGGCGGACCTCTGGCGACACCGGCAAATTCTTGTCAGAATCCTGTGTGGCGCTACGGGATGTGGGTGCGCCACAGCCCCAACGGACGCCGTGCTGCAGGGCCAACTCGAGGTCCTCCAGATTGGCAATGTCGGTCACCAAAACGGGAACGGCAGCCCAGGTTTTTGGCAGTCGCTGGAGGCTCTGCAGCAGTTCTGCCATCGGCATACTGCGCTGATGCAACATGAGGAAATCGGGCACGGCGTCAATCTGGCCAGGCGCCGCCCAGCCCACCTTGGCACCGGCATCCCGAAGGCGGCGCACAGTCTGCTCCGTGGCGTGCAAAACATCCGGCGTCTGATCCGCTTCGTCATCCTGTTCCAGTCCAACCATCATGCCCGGTCCCGCTTGCGCGTCGGCGCCCAGCAACAGCCAAGTCGCGGGGACTCGCGCAAAGCCGATCTTCCCCGTTTGACCGATCAAGCGGGCCGAGGCCAGCACCGCCGACGCATGAGCCGCCTGCGCATGGTGATCTTCTCGATGTGCCAGCCGACGAGAGGTGTGCTCTGCAACGTGAAACTCAAAACCAACGATGTGACCGTCGGACGAAATGAGCGGACGCCGCGCCCCCAGGGACTGCAGGGCGACCCGAGCCGGCGCCTTGGCGACCGGGTTGGCTGTGGTTGCACTGTCCGCGGCCCGTCGCAGCTCAGGCCGTTCGCTCGGGCGTGCCTGCGGCGTTGCGCTGGCAAAAAGGCGCGACCAAAGGTGATGGAGCAGGCTCTTCATGACCTGGCAACTTCCGCGTGTTCAGGCACCAGTAAATGCTCGATGGAGTTCGCGTAGTAGGCAAGCACAGGTAGTTCGTGCGAGGCAGCGCGATACAGGCCGTCTTGCTCCTGAACGAGTCGGCGCAGCAGCAGCATGCGCAGGCCCACGGTGATGGCGTAGTCGCGGTCACTGCGTGGCACGTACACATGCGCTCCCATGGCCTCGATTCGGCCCATCAGAGCCTGTACCTCGGACTTGAGCTCCAGTTCCGACAGCGCGCGTTCGGGTTCGCGCAGCAACACCGTGGCCACAAGCGGCACAGGCAGCGCGGGAATGATGAGGCCGATCTGCCGCATCAGCATTTCGCCCAGCGCTGTCACCACAGCGCGGCGTGCCGCGTCGTCCAGATTGCGCAGATTCAGGGCATGGGCTCGCACGTAGTCGCGCATGGAAATTGGCTTGCCAAAATTGACGCAGGCGTAGCCGTGACGGTAGCGTCGCCCCAGCAGACCCAGATGGACTTGCTTGAGCAACTGGCCGCTGGTGACGCGCAGCGCCTGCCAAGCGGAAGCGCGTTGCGCGCCTGGATCGAGTTTGCGAAGCAGGCTGCGGTCCTCGAGCACGCGGTCGTAGTTGATGCCCACCGGAATGAACACCAGATCGCGCTCTGCCGCCGGGTCGAAGTTTTTCAGCATGTAGTCGAGCAGGCCCAACTTGGGTGCGCGCAGCCGGCCGTCGGTGGTGAGCCCGCCTTCGGGATACATGGCCTGCGGCACACCGGCCTCGGTGGCCATCTGGACATAGCGCTGCAGCACCATGCGATACAGCGGATCGCCCGAATCGCGACGCACAAAGTAGGCGCCCATGGCGCGGATCAGCCCCTGGATCGGCCAGATGCGCGCCCACTCGCCCACGGCGTAGCTCAGTGCCACTTTTTCTGCAGCGAGGAAGGACACCAGGATGTAATCCATATTGCTGCGGTGGTTCATGACGAACACCACCGTGGACTTGGGATTGATGGCGGCGAGTGCCGTGCTGTCGGTGTAACCCAGGCGTACCCGGTAGTTCATGCGGGCGAAGGTCTTGGATAACCAGTAGCCCAGGCGGAAGTAGACATAGGCGTTGAAAGCGGGAACGATCTCGCGGGCATAACGCTGCACGCGCTGCATCGCCACATCGCCCGGCAAGTGCTGCGCTGTGGCATAGGCGTCGGCGGCCGCCAGTACCTTGGGGTCCAGCAGTAGCCGGTCGATCAGCGCCTGACGTCGGGTGAGCTTGAATTGCGGAATGTCGATGTTCAGGCGCACGCTGATTTCGTCGATCACGCCGCGCACCTTGCGCCGGAAGTACCAGCGCACGCTGGGCAGCAGCAGCCACTCCAGCGCGGCCAGCAAAGCCAACGCCAGCAGTACGCCAAAGGCCCACAAGGGCAGGGCAACGGTTTGGGTCAAGCGCTCCTCCTGAACTGAATAATCCAGCCAAACTCTCATGCTGCGGCTGCGAAGCGCACCGCGTCGGACAGTTGGTTTGCTCACGATAAGCGTTCTGCCCCTGCGCGAACAGGGTGTTTTCCCAAGGGTGACAATGGGCGCTGTAAGAACTACCGGGTGTCGCGCGACTCAGGTCATGAACAAATCTTTGGAAATCATTACGCTTGGGGGCGGCTGCTTCTGGTGCACGGAGGCTGTCTTCGTCTGTGTCAAAGGCATCAGCGACGTGGAAAGCGGCTACTGCAACGGGCAGCTTGCGGCACCCAGCTACCCGCAAGTCTGCACCGGCCAGACGGGACACAACGAAGTGGTCAAACTCACGTTTGACCCGGAGCAGATCAGCGTGCGCGAAGTCCTCGAAATATTCTTCACCATCCACGATCCCACCACGCTGAACCGTCAGGGAAACGACACTGGAACGCAATACCGCAGCGGGATCTATTTTTCGCAACCCGGGCATGAAGCGGTGGCGCGGCAGGTCATCGCCGAATTGCAGCGCGACCCCGCCTTCACGCGGCCCATCGTGACCGAGGTGCTGCCGCTGGCGAACTATTGGCCCGCAGAGGACTACCACCAGGACTACTTCGCGAAGAACCCGAACCAGGGCTACTGCATGGCCGTGGCCGGCCCCAAGGTCGCCAAGTTTCGCAAGACCTTTGCGCGTCTGGCGAAGTAGTTCAACCTCACCCCGAGGCCGTCGGACGCAGTGTAAAAGTTATCGGCCGACCCCCAGCTTCTGTCTCCAGCCTGGAAATAGATTGTCAGCATCTCCCGGGAAGGACTCGAAGGCGCGGGCGAATTCGCGGTGCTCTTTTGCGTACTCGATCGGATCCGAACCTGACTTCCAGCACTCGTACGACTGGCGCAGCGAAATCGCTCCGGCGGCCGGGCTGTCGATGTGGCCGTAGGAGCCGCCACCGGCTGTGTTGACGATGTTGCCGTGGCCCAGATTCGCAAAGAAGCCGGGCAGGCGCAGCGCGTTCATGCCGCCGGAGATGATGGGTGTGGTGGGTTTCATGCCGTACCACTTCTGGAAGTAGACCGGTCCCTGGCATTCGTCGCGCTCGATCATGTAGGCGATGACGCGGTCATCTCCTTCGCCTTCCATCTTGCCGTGGCCCATGGTGCCGACATGGATGCCCGATGCGCCCTGCAAACGGCTCATCTTGGCCAGCACGAAGGCGGTGTAGCCGCGCTTGGAACTGGGCGAGGTGATCATGCCGTGGCCGGCACGGTGGTAGTGCAGGTATTGGTTGGGGTACTGGCGCCGCGCCGTGGTGATCATGCCGGGACCGCCGACGAAGCCGTCCACCAGGAACGCCAGTTTGTCGGCGTCCGGACCGAAGGTTTCCAGCGCAAAGTCGGCGCGCGCCAGCATTTCGTAGTGGTCGTCGGCCGTGATGTTCATCGAGAACAGTTTGGCCTGGCCGGTTTCGTCCTGCGCGCGCTTCATTGCGTCGTACACCAGCGGAATCGTCTTCTTGATGGGCGCGAAGACCTGGTTGCCCTGCGGTTCGTCGTTCTTGATGAAGTCGCCGCCCAGCCAGAACTGGTAGGCCGCCTGTGCGAAAGGCTCGGGGCGCAGACCGAGCTTGGGCTTGATGATGGTGCCCGAAATATAGCCGCCGTCCTTTACCGGTCGGCCCAGGATGCGCCAAAGGTCGGAGATGTCCTTGGCCGGGCCGTCAAACATCTGCACCACACGCTGCGGCACGTAGAAGTCGATCATCTTGGCGTGCGCGATGTCGCCCATGCCCTGGTTGTTGCCGATGGTCAGCGTCAGGAACGAGACCAGCATGAAGCGGCCGTCGGTGACGTTGCGGTCGAACAACTCCAGCGGGTAAGCAATGCGCATGTCTTCCGTGGCTTCATCGACGTAGTACACCAGCGCGTCCACACCCTTGGTGAAGTCATCCGTGGTGGAGACCTCGACGTTGGTGCCGGTGGAGGACTCGGCGGCGAAGTGGGCTGCGGCTTCCACGTAGCCCGTGCCCGATTTGGGCTTCATCTTGTAGGCCACCAGAATGTGCTTGCCCGCCGCCATCAGGTCGGTTTCCTTGAGGCTCAGGTCGGTGTAGCGATTCGATTGATCCATTTCAGGCTCCTGTGAGTTGGGGTTGATGGCCGCAACTATAGGGAGCTTTGTTCATCAGAGATAGTCAAATTTTGTTAACTACCTATCAGAAAAAAATGATGGATAAAGAGTCTTGAAAGCAAAAATAACTGCCTCCGCTCAGGCCCACGATTCAATCAGCGGGCCACCTTGCTCGATCAGGAAGTCCTTGAATGCCTTGGCCGCTGGTGCCAGCCGGTTTTGGCGCAGGTGGGTCACGTACCAGTGACCGACGATGGGCATGCCGCTGATGTCTACCAAGGCCAGGTGGCCCGAGGCCAATTCGTGGCGCACCGTGCGCAGCGACAGGAAACTCAGTCCCATCCCCGCCATGACGGCTTGCTTGATGGTCTCGTTGCTGGGCATTTCCATCACCACTTTGAGTGGGATGTTGTGTTGTGCAAAGAGCCGCTCCATCGCGGCACGCGTGCCCGATCCCTGCTCCCGAACCACAAATCCGTGCTCCCGCAGCAACTCGAACGAGGCCCGTTTGCGGCGCGACAGCGGATGATCGGGCGCGCATACGATGCCCATCGGGTTGGTGGAAAACGCCGTGGCCTCGCAGTCCATCGTCGTGGGTGCGCGCCCCATGATGACCAGATCCACCTCGTTGCGCGCGAGCATGCCCAGAATATTTTCCCGGTTGTCGATGTGCAGTTTGACCTCGATGCCAGGCATCAACTTCCCAAAGCGCACCAGCAGCATCGGCACAAAATATTTGACGGTGCTGACCACGGCCAGTTCGATGCGGCCCTTCTTCAAGCCCACATGGTCGGCCATGGAGGCCTCCAGATTTCGGAACTGAGCCACCGCGCCAATCGCATGCTTGAGAAACTCCTCACCGGCCTGGGTCAACTGAATGTTGCGGCCAGCGGGTTCGACCAGCGGCAAGCCAAAAGCGTCCTCCAGTTGGCGCAGCTGCATCGACACCGCAGGCTGGGTCACAAACAGCCGGGCGGCCGCTTTTGACACCGAGCGGTCGCGGGCGACTTCGATAAAGGTCAAAATCTGCTTGAGTGTGTAGTTGCGCATGATCTGAAAAGTTGAGGACACGAGTTATTGGGGTCAGACACCAATTTCGCTGCGGCGCGCCGCGCCGCTCCGCAAGGGCAAGCCGAAGGCTCGGCGAATTTGGGCTCTGACCCCAAAAACCTGTCCCCCAAGTTCTTAAAATATCAATATAAACTGATGAATTACGGAAAAAATGTAATTTGAGTTTATGGTTGTTTTTGACTAAAGTAAATCCATACCGCCCAGAAAGTGGGCCTGATCCTTAACACTGGAACCGAAAGCCCCGCATGTTGCGAGCCCTGATTTTTGACGTCGACGGCACCCTCGCAGATACTGAATCCGCGCACCGTGCGGCGTTCAACCACGCCTTTGCCGAGTTCGGTCTGGACTGGCATTGGGATGAGGCGCTGTACACCGAACTGCTCCATATTTCTGGCGGCAAGGAGCGCATCCTGCACTACTGGAAAGCCAAGCAGCCTGAACTGCGGGAACTGGAAGCGATGGCCATGCAGGAGACCGTGAATCGCCTGCATGAACTCAAGACTGCAGCCTACGAAGAAGCCGTCAACAGCGGCGCGGTGAGCCTGCGCCCGGGCGTGCTCAAACTGATGGATGCGGCGCTGGCTGAGGGCCTGCAACTGGCCATTGCCACCACCACGTCGCCGGTGAACATCGCGGCCCTGCTGCGACACGCCGTAGGACCGGATTGGCGGCTGAACTTCACCGCCATTGGTGACGCTTCCACCGCGCCCATCAAGAAGCCGCACCCGCAGGTCTATCTGCAAATGCTGGCAGCGCTGCAACTGGACGCGTCGCAGTGTCTGGCCCTGGAAGACTCCAGCAACGGCCTGCGGTCCGCCGCGGCGGCGGGCATTGCCACGCTCGTCACCCCGAATCGCTACACCGAGCAACATGACTTCACAGGTGCGATGCGCGTCGTTGCGGATCTGAGCCACACCGATCTGGCAAAACTTCGGATCTGGCATGCCGAGTACCGGCCAACCGCCGCTGCCACCACCACCACGAAACACTAACCACCCGCCGCAGAAAGCCCCACCATGAGTATGACCCTCCGCATCGCACCGAGCATCCTGTCCGCCGACTTTGCCCGCCTGGGCGAGGAAGTGCGGGCGATCGAAGCCGCAGGTGCGGACCTGGTGCACTTTGACGTGATGGACAACCATTACGTTCCCAACCTCACCATCGGTCCCCTCGTTTGCGAGGCGATTCGACCGCACGTGAAGATCGGCATTGATGTGCACCTGATGGTGGAACCCGTGGACTCGCTCATTCCGCTGTTTGCCAAAGCTGGAGCCAACATCATCACCTTCCACCCGGAAGCTTCCCGCCATGTGGACCGCACGCTGTCGCTGATCCGCGAATTGGGCTGCAAGGCCGGCGTGGTTTTGAATCCGGCAACGCCTCTGGACTGGCTGGACCACGTGATGGACAAACTCGACATCATCTTGCTCATGAGCGTGAACCCCGGCTTTGGCGGGCAAAAGTTCATCCCTTCCACGCTTGGCAAACTGCGGGCCGTGCGGCAACGCATAGACGCGCACCAGGCCGCGGGTGGTCAACCCATCTGGCTGGAAGTAGACGGTGGTGTCAAGACCGACAACATTCAACAAATAGTGCGCGCCGGCGCTGACACCTGCGTCGCGGGAAGTGCCGTGTTTGGCGCCCCCGATGCTGATGGCGGCTACCGCGGCGTGATGCAGTCGCTGCGTCAGGCAGCGAACCAATGAATTCTTGTGGGACAGACCGCAGCTACGCGCAGCGAGCCAGTTCTTTCTTCAACTGATTTAGATCGAACTTAGCTCGGTCCCCAACGCTTTAGTCCTCGAAAGAAAGTGCCACCATGCCACTCACCCATCGCTCCACACTGACGCAATTCCTGATCGAGGAGCGGCGTCGTTTTCCCGGCGCCAGCGGCGACTTCAATGCGCTGATTCTGGACGTGGCGCTGGCCTGCAAGGCCATCGCCCGCGCTGTCGCTCTGGGCGAACTCGGTGGCAACAGCGGCGACTTCGCGGTTGAGGGCGGGGCCATCAACGTGCAGGGTGAGACCCAAAAGAAACTTGACGTGCTGAGCAACGAGGTCTTTATTCGCCGCACTGAATGGGCCGGCAATCTCGCCGGCATGGCGTCCGAAGAAATGGAAGCACCGTACCAGATTCCGGCGCAGTACCCGCGCGGCAAATACCTGCTGGTGTTCGATCCGCTGGACGGCTCCAGCAACATCGACGTTAACGTTTCGGTGGGTAGCATCTTCTCGGTGTTGCGGGTAGCGAAAGACGTCGAGGACTCGGGGCGCGACGTGGTTGAAGCCGACTTCCTGCAAAGCGGCGCGCGACAGGTGGCCGCAGGCTACGCGCTGTACGGGCCCACGACGATGCTGGTGCTCACCGTGGGTGACGGCGTCAACGGCTTCACGCTGGATCCGACCTTGGGTGAATTCATGTTGACGCATCCAAAAATCCGGGTGCCGGAAGACACGCATGAGTTTGCCATCAATGCCTCGAACAGCCGCTTTTGGGAGGCACCAGTGAAGCGCTACGTGGATGAATGTCTGGCCGGGAAAACGGGCCCGCGCGGCAAGGACTTCAACACCCGGTGGATCGCCTCCATGGTGGCCGAGGCGCATCGCATTCTGATGCGCGGCGGTGTCTTCATGTATCCGCGGGACACCAAGGATCCGAGCAAACCGGGTCGCCTTCGTTTGTTATACGAAGCCAATCCCGTGGGGCTTCTGATGGAGCAGGCCGGTGGCCGCGCCAGTACCGGCGAGAAACCGATGATGAGCGTGCAGCCGACTTCGCTGCACCAGCGCATCGGCTTGGTGTTTGGTTCGAAAAACGAGGTGGAACGCATCGAGCGTTACCACGCCGAGCCGGCCCAGAAGGTATCGATCGAGCCACTCTTTTCGCCTCGAAGCCTGTTCCGGGACTAGTTCTCCGGGCCGCAACAAATTTCAAAAACTCCAGGAGACGCACCATGTCTGAACGCCATCCCATCATCGCCATCACCGGGTCTTCCGGTGCCGGCACGACCTCTGTCACGCGCACTTTCGAGAACATTTTCCGGCGCGAAAAAGTCGCTGCCGCCGTGATCGAAGGTGACAGTTTCCACCGCTACGACCGCAAGGAAATGAAGATCAAGGCGGCCGAGGCAGAGAAACTGGGGAACCAGCATTTCAGCCACTTCGGTCCCGACAACAACCTGTTCCCCGAACTTGCCGAACTGTTTGCCTCCTACGGAAAAACGGGCAACGGAAAACGCCGCAAATACCTGCATGACCCGGAAGAGGCAGCGCCCTACAAGCAGGAGCCCGGTACCTTTACACCGTGGGAACTGTTGCCCGATAACACCGATCTGCTGTTCTACGAAGGACTGCATGGTGCAGTGGTCACGCCCGAGGTCAACATCGCCCAACACCCTGATTTGCTGATCGGCGTGGTTCCGGTCATCAACCTGGAGTGGATCCAGAAGCTGTGGCGCGACAAGTCCAAGCGGGGCTATTCCACCGAAGCCGTGACCGACACGATTCTGCGGCGCATGCCCGACTACGTGAACTACATCTGCCCGCAGTTCGCGCACACCCACGTCAACTTCCAGCGCGTGCCCACCGTCGACACGTCCAACCCTTTCATCTCGCGCGACATTCCAGCGCCGGACGAAAGCATGGTGGTGATCCGTTTTGCAAATCCCAAGGGGATCGACTTTCAGTATTTGCTGAACATGATCAACGACTCCTTCATGTCGCGCGCCAATACCATTGTCATCCCCGGGGGCAAGATGGAACTCTCCATGCAGCTCATCTTCACGCCCTTTGTCTGGCGCATGATGGAACGAAAAAAGAAAGCACACTGACGATCTGAAACTTTGCGGGACATTGGTTATTGGGGTCGGACACCAATTTCACCGCGGCGCTCAGCGCCGCGCTCCAGAGCGAGCCATAGGCTCGGCGAAATTGGGCTCTGACCCCAAAAACCTTTGCTCGGTCCTCAACAACCTAGAATTTTTTGGAAAATTATCATGTCAGTTCCAACTCCTGAACTCGCACGCCGCATGGCCAATGCCATTCGCATGCTCGCCGTCGACGCCGTCGAACTCGCCAAGTCCGGCCATCCAGGCGCACCCATGGGCATGGCCGACATGGCCGAAGTGCTGTGGAACCGGCACCTGCAACACAACCCGACGAATCCCCATTGGGCCAACCGGGACCGCTTCGTGCTCTCCAACGGACATGGCTCAATGCTGCTGTACGCACTGTTGCATCTGAGCGGCTATGACCTGCCGATGGAGGAGTTGAAGAAGTTCCGCCAACTTCACAGCAAGACGCCCGGCCACCCGGAACTGGGTGTGACACCGGGAGTGGAGACCACCACCGGACCGCTCGGACAGGGCATCGCGAATGCCGTGGGCATGGCGTTGGCGGAGAAGCTGTTGGCGGCCGAATTCAATCGCCCCGGTCACGACGTCGTGGATCATTTCACGTACACGTTTCTGGGCGACGGCTGCATGATGGAAGGCATCAGCCATGAGGTTTGCTCGCTTGCGGGAACGCTGAGGCTGTCCAAGCTGGTGGCGCTGTACGACGACAACGGCATCTCGATCGATGGCCACGTGCAAGGCTGGTTCACCGACGACACGCCGGAGCGCTTTGCGGCCTATGGCTGGAACGTGATTGAAGGTGTCAACGGCAATGTGCCGGGGGCCGTGGATGCAGCCCTGAACGCGGCGCGCGTTGAAGGCTTGGCCGATGATGGCAAGCCCACACTGATCTGCTGCAAGACCGTGATCGGTTTGGGTTCGCCGAACAAGGCCGGGACCCACGACGTGCATGGCGCAGCGCTGGGTGCCGCGGAAGTTGCGGCAACGCGCTTGGCGCTGGGCTGGACTTCGCCGCCGTTCGAGATTCCGGCTGACGTTGCACAAGCATGGGATGCGCGGGAGCGTGGCGCTTCTGCCGAACTGGCGTGGCAGCAGCGCTTCGCCGCTTACCGCACGGCGTATCCGTTAGAGGCTGCGGAATTCGAACGCCGCATGGCAGGCGATTTGCCTGCTGACTTCGGCGCGAAACTGCCTGCGCTACTGGCCGCTATCGCCGCCAAGCCCGACGCTTTTGCGACGCGCAAGTCCAGCCAGAATGCACTCGATGCGCTGGCACCATTGATGCCCGAGTTCTTTGGCGGTTCAGCGGATCTGACCGGTTCCAACCTCACCAACTTCAAGGGCTGCGTGAAGGCGGGGCGCGATGTCTGGGGCAACCATTTGTCGTACGGCGTACGCGAGTTCGGCATGGCCGCGATCATGAACGGCATCGCGCTGCACGGCGGCTATCTGCCCTATGGCGGCACCTTCCTCACCTTCAGCGACTACTCACGCAACGCCATCCGCATGGCGGCCTTGATGAAGCTGCGCGTGATCCATGTATTCACGCACGACAGCATCGGTCTGGGTGAGGACGGTCCAACGCACCAGTCGGTGGAGCACGTGCCCTCGCTGCGCATCATTCCGAATCTGGATGTGTGGCGCCCCGCCGATGGTCTGGAAACCGCTGTCGCCTGGTCCTTTGCCATTGAGCGGCGTGACGGCCCCAGCGCCCTGGCGCTGTCGCGGCAGAATCTGCCTCGGCTGACCGATGTGAGCCGGGTGGGAGAGATCCGCAAAGGTGGCTACATTCTCGCGGACAGCGCGAACCCGCAAGCGGTGATCATTGCGACCGGGTCCGAGACTTCGCTCGCCATGGAAGCGCACGCAGCATTGACGAAAGAGGGCATCGCCACGCGTGTGGTCTCCATGCCTTGCACCAATGTGTTTGACCGCCAGAGCCAGGCCTATCAGGACAGCGTGCTGCCGCTGGCATTGCCCGCGGTCGCGGTGGAAGCCGCGCATCCCGATTTCTGGCGCAAGTACGTGGGGCGGACCGGGCGCGTCGTCGGCATCGCCAGCTTTGGCGAGTCCGCTCCGGCAAAGGACCTGTACGCTTACTTCGGCATCACGGTGGAGACGATATCGGCAAAAGTGCGGGAATTGATCCAGTAAGACCACAGCAGTTGTTGCCCTGATCACCATGCTTGAGATGCCGATCCTGCACCGTTTTGATCTTGTCCTATTCGACCTGGATGGAACACTGATAGAAACGGCGCCAGAAATCTGTGATGCGGTGAACGACACGCTGCAGGACTTGCGCTTGCCCGAGGTTGAGTCGGAACGTGTCAGCGACTGGATCGGTCACGGTACAAGCGAGTTGCTGGTGCAGGCGTTGGCCCATGCCGAGAAGACAAGCGCCGATGCGGTGCGTGTGGCGCCGGACTTTGCCGCTGCCAAGGACCGCTTTGATCGCCATTACCGGCAGCGCTGCGGCACACGCAGCCAGCTCTATCCCCATGTGCGTGAGGTCTTGCAATCGCTGCGCGCAAGCGGTGTGAAACTGGCGGTAGTGACGAACAAGGAAGCGCGTTACACCCGCACCGTGCTGGACGCGCATCAGTTGGCGCCGCTCTTCGATTGCGTCGTCAGCGGGGACACTTTTCCGGTCAAGAAACCGGATCCGCGGGGCGTTCTATCATGCCTTGAACAGTTCGATGTGAAGGCACAGCGCGCGCTTTTTGTCGGCGATTCTTCCATCGACGTGGCAACGGCCCGTGCCGCAGGCGTTACAGTCTGGGCCTTGCCTTATGGCTACAACATGGGCAAGCCGATTCAGGACTGCGGTCCGGATCGTGTCATAGAAGACTTTTCTGCGCTCATGGCCATTACCGCTGGGCTGCAGAAGGATTTGCAAACTGTTTAAGGAAAACAAATGACGATCAAAGTGGGCATCAACGGATTTGGGCGTATCGGGCGCATGGTATTTCGCGCAGCGGTGCAGAACTTCTCGGACATCGAAGTCGTGGGCATCAACGACCTGCTCGAACCCGAGTACCTGGCCTACATGCTGCAATACGACTCGGTCCACGGCCGCTTCAAGGGTACGATTGCGGTGGACGGCAACACCTTGATCGTCAACGGCAAGCGCATCCGCCTGACCGCCGTGAAGGACCCGGCCGAACTCAAGTGGAACGAAATCGGCGCCGACGTCGTGATCGAAGCCACGGGCTTGTTCCTGACCAAGGAAGCCGGCGAAAAGCACCTGGCTGCAGGCGCCAAGAAGGTCATCTTCTCCGCTCCCAGCAAGGACGACACCCCCATGTTCGTGTTCGGCGTGAACGACAAGACCTATGCCGGCCAGGCCATCATCTCCAATGCCAGCTGCACCACCAACTGCCTGGCGCCCGTGGCCAAGGTGCTCAATGACAACTTCGGCATCAAGCGCGGCCTCATGACCACGGTGCACGCGGCCACGGCCACGCAAAAGAC
>CAILAY010000037.1 GCA_903832285.1 uncultured beta proteobacterium
GCCCGATCTGGTGCTGGTTGACGGCGGCAAAGGCCAGGTGACCATGGCGCGCGAGGTATTTGAACAACTCGGGCTCGACCTTGGGCTGATCATCGGCGTGGAAAAAGGCCAGGGGCGCAAGGTCGGTCTGGAAGAACTGGTGTTTGCCGACGGCCGAGAGAAAGTTTATTTGGGCAAAGACTCGGCCGCGCTGATGCTGGTGGCGCAGATCCGCGACGAGGCCCACCGCTTCGCCATCACCGGCATGCGTGCCAAGCGGGCCAGCGTGCGCACCGGCGGCAGCAAGCTCGAAGACATCGCCGGCGTGGGGCCGCGCAAGCGGGCGCGGCTGCTGCAGCGCTTGGGCGCCTATTTGGTCGCACCACTTTCTTGAAAGGAAAAGAAGATGAGCTTGAAACTATTGCAGGACAAGATTTGCGTGCTGACGGGTGGCGCGCAGGGGTTGGGGCAGGCGTTGAGCCGGCGCATGGCGGACGAAGGCTGCCAGGTGGTGATCGCCGACCTCAAGGAGGACCAACTCAAGGCCACCGCGGCGGATGTCGCCCAACAGACCGGCCGCCAGGCGATCCCGGTGAAGTGCGACGTGTCACAGGAGGCCGACGTCCAGAATCTCTTCGAGGTCGCGGTGAAGCGTTTTGGCCGCGTGGACGTGGTCGTCTCCAACGCCGCCATCCTGATCGCCGAGCCGATCTGCGATGCGAATGCCGAGAAGTGGCGCGCGGTGATGAACGTCAACCTGTTCGGCAACTTCCTGATCTGCAAGCACGCCTGCCGCATCATGAAGGCGCAAAAGGCCGGCTCGATCGTCCAGATCAACTCCAAGAGCGGCAAGAAGGGCAGCGCGGCGAACAGCGCCTATGCGGCGAGCAAGTTCGGCGGCATCGACCTGGTGCAGAGCGTCGCGCTGGAGATGGCCAAGTTTGGCGTCCGCTGCAACGCGGTCTGCCCGGGCAACCTGCTCGAGTCGCCGCTCTGGACCGATCCGGAACGCGGCCTATTCGTTCAATATTTCAAGGCCGGCAAGGTGCCGGGCGCGAAGACGCTGGAGGACGTGAAGCAGTTTTATGTGGATCAGGTCCCGCTGCGGCGCGGCACGACCTATGCCGACATCGGCAACCTCGTCACCTTCCTCGCCAGCGACCTCTCCAGCTACATGACCGGCCAGGCGATCAACGTCACCGGCGGCCAGGAAATGCGCTGAGCGAAAAGCACCGGCGGTTGGTTCATGAACAGCTTTGCCCGATAGACAACAGGGCACCCTGCTTGTAAGTTCTTCGGCTGGAATTGCCGGAGGATGCATGAAGAAGTTCACCACAAAGGCACCAAGGGTGGGTGGTTTGCGATGCGCCTGCAGCTTGGTGACCTGGTGGTGAAAAATTCTTAGCGTCATGGCGCCTTCTATGAGAAGGCATGTCAAGTGTCCGCCGTGGCGGACGCCGCTGGCCTTCATCTTCATACGTCACGCTTCTATTCGCACTCTTGGTGGGTCGGCCTGCGACCCGGTGCACGTTGGGGTCCGTCATGAGCGTTGCTAACTTTGCGACGAACTTTTTAGTGAACCGCGGCAACGGTTCTGGTTCAGGGCGCGAACCGCAATCGCTCCGACGGGACGTTTTGAAGACGAAAGCTAGACGGCCTCCACGCTTATCTTTTCCCTCTCATCGCAGTTTGAGTTCCCTTGTTACGCAGCTTGTCGCAAGGGCACATACGGTGCGCCCGTGCTCCATAAGTGATGCATCAGTACCGCCAGTTTCCGCGCCACCGCCACGACCGCCCGGCGTTTGCCAAAGCGGCCACCGTGTTCTGCCAAGCGCAGTCCGAACCGGCGTAAGTCGGAGTCCGGACCAAACGGCCCCAAAATGTAGTGCGCGCAGCTGACCAGCAACCGGCGTACGAAACCGTCGCCACGCTTGTGAATCCGCAAGTGTTTATCGGTATCGCCAGATTGATCGCGGCGCGGGACCAGGCCCAGAAACGGCCCCACCTGGCGGCTTTTGCGAAACCGCTGAGGGTCCTCGACCGTCAATAGGTAGCCCATCGTCGTCAGGGGACCGACTCCGGGAATCACCTCCATCCGCGCCGCTTCTGGATACCGTGTCACCAAAGCCTGCACGTTCCGGTCATAGACCTGGATCTGCTGGGTCAGTTGCGCTACGGTCGCCAGCAACGGATCCACGGCAGGTTTCAGCAACGCGGGCACGGCCTCCGTAGCTTTTTTGGCAAAAGCCTCCGCGCTACAGGCGGGCAGGCGTGCGCCCACACCTTTGACCAAGCTCCGGGCCAAGTTGATCGCCAACCGCCGGGCGCGGACCAGACCATCCCGTGCTCGCAGGATGGCCAAATCAGCTTGCGCTTGTTCCCCGCGATGGTGGATGGGATGCAACAACTGCGGATCGACGCGCGCCAGGCGCGCCAAATGTTCGGCATCACGCTCGTCACACTTCTGTTCATCCCCGCTGATCAAGTGGACCTGGCGCGGCTGGGCCACCAGCGCCCGGTGACCCAAGCGGGTGATCTCCCGGCTGATCCACGGCGAGTGAGTCCCCGCTTCCAGCGCCACCACACACCGCGTATAACCGCTCAGAAACTTCTGCAAGGCGGCTTTCGTGTTGGCGATGCGTTCCCGCACTTCCACAGCACCTTGCGCATTCAGCACGCACAGGGCGTGCGATTTGTCTCCCACATCCATTCCGATCGTCCTATCTTCCTTCATGGCTGTCTCCTTTCTGCGCCTTGAGGCGCTGGCTCACCGTGACAGTATCACGGCTGGAAAGGTGACAGCCTTCTCATCCTAACTTTGCGCGAGAATCATTCCGGAAGTTCTCACGCCAAGCCGCCAAGGCGCAAAGCAGAGCGGCTCTAATTTACCGCGGACGAGCAGGTCTTCCCGGACTACGATCCGTATGCTCCCGGCCCCGTTTACGATGGAGTCGCCAACCGCCGCGCATCCGTCTTGTCCTGCCGCGCCGCACGACCGCCGCACCCTCTTTCCCGCGCCGCGCAATTTCGCCCCAGTAAAAGCTTGCTTTTGCGGGGCGCTGCGCAAAAATGCGCGCGTGCTTATGCAGCGTAAACCTGCGGTCGAAAAGCGGCGCGCCCCCGGTGAGCGCGCCCAAGCAATTTCTTATCTGGTTATACACGCAGACAATTCGCGATCCC
>CAILAY010000038.1 GCA_903832285.1 uncultured beta proteobacterium
GCCCGTCGTTGGGATGCCCGCAGGGCCGCGGCAATCCCGAGTCCCAGGCCAACAATCGGGTTGGCTTGGCTAAGGGCGCAATGACGAAGCGGTGTCAGTTCGGCGCGGATGCCAGTCCCAAATCTTGCAGCGCCAGCGCCACCGCGTGCACCGCCTGCTCGATCTCGATTTGCCCAATGGCGCCGATGCAGCCGACGCGGAACGTCTCCACTTGCGTCAGTTTACCGGGGTAGAGTAAAAAGCCATGCGCGCGCACCGCCGCGTAAAAGCTCTTGAAGTCGTACTTAGGATGCGCCGGCGCGTGAAATGTGACGATGATGGGCGCCTGATTCGCTGGATCCAGAAACGGCTTGAACCCGAGTTGCGCCATGCCCTTGATCAACGTCCGGTAGTTGCTCGTGTAGCGCGCAAGACGGGCCGTCTGCCCGCCTTCTTCCTCGAATTGCGCAATCGCCTCGGCCAGTGCCACCACCACGTGCGTGGGCGGAGTGAAGCGCCATTGCGTGGTCTTTTCCATGTATTGGTACTGGTCATGCAGGTCCATGGCGAGCGACTGGCTGCGCCCGGCGCAGGCATCAAGAATCGCCTTGCGGATGAAGACGAAGCCCATGCCGGGAACGCCTTCCAGACACTTGCCGCTGGCGGCAACCAATGCGTCGAAGCGGGTCTTGCGCGCGTCGATCTCGATCGCGCCAAAGGAGCTCATGGCGTCGACGATCAGGCCCTTGCCATGACCGGCGCAGACATCAGCCACGGCCTGCAATGGGTTGAGGACGCCGGCGCTGGTTTCGCAGTGGATCAGCACCACGTGCGTGATCGACGCGTCTTTGGCCAGAGCCTGTGCCAACCCGGCCGGCTCGACCGGCACCGAATCCTCAAATCCAAGCACCGTGCAGCGTCGTCCCATGAGCGTTGAAATGCGCGCGGCGCGCTTGCAATAGGCGCCGTTGTCCAGCACCAGCACGTGGCCGTCATGTGGCACCAGGGTCGCGATCGCGGCTTCGACGCTGAAGGTTCCGCTACCCTGCAGCGGAACCACCACATGACTGTCGTGGCCGTGGATGATGTCCAGCAAACTCCTGCGCACACTCGCTGTGACTGCGTTGAAATCCGCATCCCAGGAACCCCAGTCCCGCAGCATCGCCAGCTTTGTGCGCAGCGTCGTCGTGAGCGGTCCGGGGGTGAGCAATATTCGGTCGCGGTCCATAGAGTGCCTCAATCAATTAGAAGTGAAGGGTTTCGCCGACGGGCCGCCCCTAGGCGAAATGCGCCCCCTCGGGGGGCAGCGTACTACACGAAGTGAGAAGCGTGGGGGCATCATCTTCGCCAGGCCTGGGTGCGGCGGTTGCTCCACCAGGCGAAGCCCTTGAACAGCAGCGTCGCCACAGATGACGAAAGCGCGATGAGCACGGCCATGGCTGCGGCCGCGCCCATCTCGCCGGCTTCATCCAGATTCAGGATCGCAATCGACGCCACCTTGGTTTCGGGCGAATACAGAAACACCACGGCCGAGATGGTGGTCATGGCGTTGATGAAAAAATAGCGCGCCATGTCGATCAGCGCCGGAGCGCAAACCGGCAGCGTGACGCGCCAGAAGGTCTTGTAGAAAGGTACTTTCAACGAAGCACTGACGGCCTCGAACTCGCTGTCCAGTGCCTTCAAGGCCGTCACGGCTGTGAGGTGTCCGGTGGTGTAAAAGTGCACGATGGAACACAACGTCAACAACGTGAGCGTGTGGTACAGCCCGCCCAGCGGATTACCCGGCGCGTTGAAGAAGAAGATGTAGCCCAGCCCCAGCACCAGACCCGGCACCGCCATCGGCACCACCGCGAGCAATCGCAGCAGGCCGTGCAGGGCGGCCACACCCTTGGTCTTTTCCAGCAGATAGGCGCCGGAAAAAACCAGTGCCGTGCCAAACAGCGCCGTGCCTGCGGCCATCTTCAGGCTGTTGAAGAAGGCCACGCCGA
Source organism: uncultured beta proteobacterium (assembly GCA_903832285.1). Taxonomy (GTDB): domain Bacteria; phylum Pseudomonadota; class Gammaproteobacteria; order Burkholderiales; family Burkholderiaceae_C; genus CAIKVZ01. The sequence continues at coordinate 1,968 of CAILAY010000038.1, forward strand.
CTTCGGCGTCAAGCAGGCCCAGCTGGTAGTGGCGCCAACTGGGGCTCAGGTTGTAGGGCCAGAAGGTGGCGAAGGAGGCGAAGATGGCCATGCCCAGCATCGCCAGCACCAGCGCTGCTATCGCTCCGCAATACAGCGTCATGAGGCGGTCAAACAGCGGCGCCGACTTGGGCGAATACGGCACCGCGCGCGCCGTCAGCATCGCGGTCTGGCGCTGGCTCACGTAGTGATCCACGGCGAAGGTCAGAATGGCAGGCGCCAGCAGCAGGATCGCGACCACCGCACCCTTGGAAAAATCCTGCTGGCCGATCACCAGCTTGAACACGTCCGTGGCCAGCACGCTGAAGTTGCCACCTATGACCTTGGGGATGCCGAAGTCCGTAACCACCAGTGTGAAGGTCACGAGCGCTGCCGAGATCAGGCCGTACTTGGCGCCCGGCAGGGTGATGGTGAAGAACTTGCGCATGGCACGCGTTCCCATGGCGTCGGCAGCCTCATACAGGCGCGCATCCGACAGACTTAAGCCCGTCACCAGAATCATCAGCGTGTGCGGGAACACAGCGATGCATTCGGCCAGCACGATGCCGGGCGCACCGTAGATCTGCTCGATGCCGAGACCCTGCATCCAGTCCTTGAGCACACCCTGATTGCCAAACCAGTAGATCAGCGAAATCGCTGACAGCAGCGAAGGCGCCAGCAGTGGAATGAGCGTCACGCCGCGAAACAGCGACTTGAGCGGCATGCAGGAGCGCGTCAGCGCATAGGCAAAGGCAAAGGCCAGCGGCAGCGTGATCAGGGTCACGGTTGTCGACACCCACAGGCTGTTCCACACGCTGTTCAACAGTTCCGGGGTCTGGGCGTAGTCGATGAAATTGGCGAACCAGACAAATTCACCCTCGCGCCCCTGCAGCGCCTGCAGCAATATCGCCAGCAGGGGTGCGGCCAGGAAGGCGAGCAGCGCGAGTGCGATCAGCGCGAGCGCGAGGTGCGCGATGCGGTCCACGCCGTGCTGGTGGAGCCTGACCGGTCGTGTCACTGCGGGCAAGGGCCAGGCCGCCATCAGAAGACCTTGATGCGCTCGGGAAGCAATTTGAGCGTGATGTTCGATCCCACCTCAAGCGACTGTTCAGACAGAAAATTCAGCGACAGATAGATCATGAGCTTGTGCGAGTCCAGCGCGCTGGAACTGACGTGCACGTGGCAGTAGGAACCCAGAAACTCGATCTTCTCGATACGGGCGTCGAACACGTGCGGGTCGCCCGCTGCAATGGGGCGCGCCAGCACATCCTCGGGCCGCAGATAAACGCGCACTTCGCGATCTGCGCCTGCGCCGGGCAGGCACATGCTGCCAAAGCGCAACTCGCCTTGCACCAGCCGCGCCGGCAGCATGTTGATCTTGCCGACGAAATCCGCGACAAAGGGCGAGGCCGGTTCGCGGTAAATCTCCATGGGCGTACCGACCTGCTCGATCGCGCCTTGGTTCATGACGACAATTCGGTCGGCCACACTCAATGCCTCTTCCTGATCGTGCGTCACCATGATCGTGGTCACACCCAGCTTTTGTTGCAGCGCGCGTATTTCGCCGCGCAGGCGGATGCGTTCCAGCGCGTCCAGTGCCGACAGCGGTTCGTCCAGCAGCAACAGTCCGGGGGACGTTGCCAGGGCCCGCGCCAGTGCGATGCGCTGTTGCTGCCCGCCCGAGAGCTGGCCGGGAAACTTGGTTTCGCTGCCCGGTAATCCGACCAGCTTCACCAGTTCGCTCACGCGCTGCTTGATCTCGGCGCGCGGCGTGTTGCGGTTCACCAGCCCATAGGACACGTTGTCGGCCACGCTCAGGTTGGGAAACAGCGCATAACTCTGGAACACGATGCCGTAGTCGCGCAGGGCCGGCGGCAGCAGCGAGATGTCACGCCCCGCTTGCAGGATATGGCCGGCACTTTGCACCTCCAGTCCTGCGATGATGCGCAACAGCGTGGTCTTGCCGCAGCCCGATGGCCCAAGGAAGCAGACGAACTCGCCCTTGCCAATCTCCAGATTGATGTCCTGCAGAGCGGTGAAGCTGCCAAAATCCTTGCGGATGTGGCGCAGATCGAGAAAGGGGTTGGAACTCATGCGTTCAAAAGAAAGGGCCGCACAGTCCAGCCGGGCGGCCCGTGGTTGACACCGGGTAATCAGCGTTTTTCGGTCTTGCCGTCGTATCGTGCGATCCACTCTTTCAGGATGCGTTCGCGCTGTTCAGCGGCGTAGTTGAAGTCCAGCTTGACCAGGCGCTGCTCATAGTCCTTGGGCACATTCGCCAAGGGTGCCGCCACCCCGGGTTGCGCAGTGATGGCAAAGTTCTTGCCGTACAGCAGCATCGCGTCCTTGCTCGAAGCCCAGTCCGCCAGTTTCTTCGCCGCATCCAGCTTCTTCGTACCCTTGTGGATGGCAAAGGCTTCCAGATCCCAGCCCAACCCTTCCTTGGGGAAAACCAGATCGATCGGTGCGCCCTTGGCCTTGTTGGAATTGGCCCGGTACTCGAAGGAGATGCCAACGACAAACTCGCCGCTGGCCGCCATATTGCAGGGCTTGGAGCCCGAGTGCGTGTACTGGGCAATGTTGTTGTGCAGGCCGTCCATGAACTTCCAGCCGCCGCCCTTGCCGGCCTGGTCGCCAAACAGCGTGAGCCAGGCCACCACGTCAAAGTAGCCGGTGCCACTGGAGGCGGGATTGGGCATCACGATCTGGCCCTTGTAGACCGGTTTGGTCAGATCCTGCCAGCTCTCGGGTTTGGGAATATTCCTCTTCGTCGCCTCCACGGTGTTAAAGCACACCGTGGCACCCCAAACGTCCATGCCCCACCACGCAGGCACCATTTTCTTGTCACGGTACTGGCTCATGATCGCGTCCAGATTCAGCGGCGCATAAGGCTCCAGCATGCCCTGCTTGTCCATCAGCGCCAGACTGGAGGCCGCCACGCCCATCACCACGTCGGCCTGGGGATTGGCCTTTTCAGCCAGCAACTTGGCCGTGATCACGCCCGTGGAGTCGCGCACCCACTTGATTTCAATGTCGGGGTAGGCTTTGTTGAAGCCCTCCTGGTAGGCCTTGACCTGATCTGTTTCCAGCGCTGTGTAGACCAGCAACTGGGTCTTCTGCGCAAACGCTGCGGCGCTGAGCGCCAGCAGGCTGGTCACGACGAGAGACTTGGACAATGTGGGTATTCGCATGTTGCTCCTTCGGGTAAATCTGCAATGTTGTGACCGGATTATGTCGACCTCGTGACAACCTGTCGACGTTCAGGCGTTTTATTTTGTTCCGCACTCCTGCCGTTTGTCAATTGTGTTTTGCAAATTGTCAACAAAATGTGCTGTAATAAAACATGGCTTCTGCGCTTCATCCCACCATTGCGCTGCTACAGAGCAGTTCTCTTGCCACCGTGGTGCAGCAGGAGATCGAGCGCGCCATCCTGAGCGGCGACTATGCGCCTGGCGCCAAACTCAGCGAGGCCGCGCTGGCCGACAAACTTGGCGTTTCACGCGGACCGGTGCGCGAGGCGTTCCGCATGCTAGACGAGGCCGGGTTGGTGCGCTCCGAGAAGAATCGCGGGGTGTTCGTGCGCGCCATTCCGGTCGATGAGGCGCTGGAAATCTTTGATTTGCGTGCCGCCATGGATGACTGGGTTGGCAAGCGGCTGGCCGCTTGCGTCAGCGCCGAGCAGGTCCGGGAACTGAAGGCGCTGGTCGCCGAGATGGAGAAGGCAGTGAAGGCGCTGGATGCGCGCCAATACCATTTGCTCAATCTCAGGTTTCACGACCGCATGGTGGAGATGGCGGGCAACCGCAAGCTGACCGAGACCTACCGCAGGCTGATCAAGGAGTTGTCGCTGTTTCGCCGCCAGAACCTGGCTGACACGGGTTTGATGCGGACCTTCCTGAGCGAGCACAAGCGGATCGTGAAGGCGATCGCGTCGGGTGACACGCAGGCAGCCGGGCGCGCGATGTTCGAGCATGTGATGCAAAGCAAGCGGCGCACGATCGACAACGATGTGCGCCAGCACGGTCCTGCCGCGACCCTATCGGGCCGCTGACGGGCGTGCGGGTTGATTGCACGATGAGGAGCGCACCGACCCCCAGCGAGGGTGACGTCAATCAGTCGCCCTCGCGCAGCGAGTGGCAGTCGCAACACCTGGATCCCGGCACACGCACTTTGCTGGCACGCGACTCGGCGGCGTTTTTGCATCAGTCGGTGTCCACGCCCTGTCTGAACGCGATCGCGAAGGCGCAAGGCATCTGGATCGAGGACGTGGCTGGACGCCGCTATATGGATTTCCACGGCAACAATGTGCACCACGTCGGCTACGCTCATCCGCATGTCATCGGCGCCATCAAGGATCAGCTCGATGCCCTGAGTTTTGCGCCGCGCCGCTTTGCCAGCCGGCGTGCGGTGGACCTGGCCGAAGCCCTGAACACGCGCTTCCAGTCACTCACCGGACGCGCTGGCAAGTTGCTGTTCACCACCGGCGGCTCGGACGCGGTCGAGGTGGCGATCAAGCTGGCCCGTATCGCCACCGGCCGCTTCAAGACCCTGAGCTTCTGGGACTCGTTTCACGGCGCGGGCTTCGGCGCCTCCAGCGTCGGTGGCGAATCACTGTTTCGCAGCGGTCACGCGGTCGGCCCGCTCCTTCCCGGCACCGAGCACGTGGCGCCGTTTGGCTGCTACCGCTGCCCCTATGGCCACGCGGTGGATGACAACGGGCAACCCCGACTCGATCAATGCCGGCTTGCTTGCGCTGGCATGGTGCGCTACGTGCTCGAGCGCGAAGGCGATGTGGCGACCGTGATCGCCGAGCCGGCGCGTGCCGTGCCCTTCATCCCGCCGCCCGGCTATTGGCAGGCCGTGCGCGAGGCCTGCCACGCGCACGGCACTTTGCTGATCTTTGACGAGATCCCTACGGGTCTGGGCAAAACGGGACGCTTCTTTGCCGCGGAGCACGATGGTGCCGCGCCCGACATCGTCGTGCTGGGCAAGGCACTGGGCGGCGGTGTGATGCCAATCGCAGCCTGCATTGCACGCGCCGATCTCGACGTGGCGGGCGCCTACGCGCTGGGACACTACACGCACGAGAAGAACCCGGTCAGCGCCGCCGCGGCGCTGGCCACACTCGAGGTCATCGAGCGCGAGCAACTGGTCGAGAATGCAGCGCTTGTGGGCGCCTATGCGCTGCAGCGTCTGCACGATATGAAGCGGCGCCACGCGCTGGTCGGCGACGTGCGCGGTCGCGGTCTGCTGCTGGGTCTGGAACTCGTCAACGACCGCCATCTCAAAACCCCGGCCGCCAGTGAGGCCGAACGCGTGCTCTACGCGGCCATGTCGCGCGGTCTGTCCTTCAAGACCACGATGGGGAATGTGCTGACGCTCACCCCCCCGTTGATCACCACACAGCAGCAGATGGCACAGGCGCTGGACATTCTGGAGGAGTCCTTGTCCGAGGTCGGGTCCCCTCGCTGAAGTTCGGCTGCCGTCGAAAAGCGGGTGGTCAGCCCGCTTTACCCGGCCTTGAAGCTGGGTCGTTCGGCGACGCGGTCACGCCAGGCCTGCAACGAGTGCAGGCCCTGGGCGGCCGGTTTGAACTTCATCAATCTGGCAAACTCGATGGCACAAACTGCGGTGATGTCGGCGATAGTAAAACGCTCCCCCGCCAGCCACGGCTGCCGCTCCA
>CAILAY010000039.1 GCA_903832285.1 uncultured beta proteobacterium
AACTGCGGCAGGACTGCTGAACGACGGCCATGAAGCACTCCTGGAACACACCGCAGTCATCCCAAAGTTGGAGGTTCCAAGCATCTTGGAAACCGAGGTCATCCTTGAGTTAGTCGATGCTGAAATAGTCACATCTATATGCGCGGCAATATGCAATAGTTTAATAGGCGGGCAATAATTTGCCAGGTTTATCGTTGAAAGCAGTGGAGACCTTGCAAATTATGCAACCGAAAAAGACGGCCGGCGCAGCGGTGCAGTGGGAGCTGGAGCGCAGTGGTACCATCCTGGAAAAGATTATTAACCCTCAACACCCCTTGGTACGCTTGGCCCACACGCTGGACTGGCGGCGGTTTGATGAGCTGTTCGCGCCGACGTTTCATCCGGCCAACGGGCGCCCGGGGCTGCCGACCCGGCTGAGGGTGGGCTTGCAGTATTTGAAATACGCCTACGACCTGTCGGATGAAGCCGTGCTCGCCGGCTGGCTGGAAAATCCGTACTGGCAATATTTTTGCGGCGGGGTGTACTTCGAGCATGCACTGCCGGTGGATAGTTCCTCGCTGACGCATTGGCGGCAGCGCATCGCTGCGGCCGGCGCTGAGGAGTTGCTGGCCGAGACGCTGCGGTGCGGGTTGGATCTGAAGCTGGTCAAACCCACGAGCCTGCAGCGAGTCAACGTGGATACCACGGTGCAGCCGAAACACATCCGTCACCCCACGGATGCGCGGTTGTATGACCGCGCCCGCGAACGACTGGTGGCCGTCGCCCAGCAGGCTGGGGTCAAACTCCGGCAGCACTACAACCGCGTGGCGAAGCGCGCCTTGCGCCGCCAGAGCGGCTACGCGCGAGCCAAACAGTTTATCCGCGCGCGGCGCGAGACCAAGAAGCTGAAGACCATGCTGGGGCGTGTGGTACGCGATATTCGCCGGCAGGTTGCCCAGCCGGCCAAGCAACTGGAGACCTTGCTCAAACTGGCGGACCGCCTGTTGGCGCAGCAACGGGATGATCATCACAAGTTGTATTCCATCCACGAGCCGGACGTGGTCTGCCTGGCCAAGGGCAAGCCGCACCGGCCTTACGAGTTCGGGTGCAAGGTCAGTGTGAGTACGACGGCGCGCGACAACTGGGTGGTGGGCGCGCTGGCCTTGTCTGGCAATCGCTACGATGGACACACGTTGGCCGACGCTTGGCAACAGGTGCAACGGCTGACGGGGCACCTGCCCGACCAAGCGGTGTGCGATCTGGGTTATCGGGGGCACAAGTATGACGGTCCCTGCCGGATCGAGGTCGTGAACCGCTAGCGCAAAGCCTTGAAACGCTCCATGCGCTACTGGCACCGTCGGCGCAGTGCGATTGAACCGGTCATCGGGCACTTGAAAAGCGAGTGTCGCTTGGAACGCAACCGGCTCAAGGGCGTGCTGGGCGACCAACTGAACGCGGTGCTGGCAGGCTGCGGCCTCAACTTCCGCAAATTGCTGAAGGGCCTCTGCGCCCTTTTTTGGCGCTGGTTTTTCCAGACACTTTTTTCGGTCGCCGAACCACACCGGTGGCTACGCTCAAACACGCAACGCTTGGCCGCAACCTGAAAAGTGGGGGTTGTTCAGCATCGACTATCTAGGTTGATGAGATGACCTAAACGCTACCTGAATAATGGAAACGCTCTCGCGGTACGCTGCGCGGGAA
>CAILAY010000040.1 GCA_903832285.1 uncultured beta proteobacterium
GCCTATCAGGAAATGCTCAACGAGCGTCCCCGTAAAATCCTCGGTTGGAAGTCCCCGGCTCAATGTTTTAGTGAACTCCTTATATCAACTCGTTCTTCGAATTGATTCTTGAATGTGCCTTGTGTTGCCGGACGGGCGCGTGATTCCCGGACTTCCGGATGTCCTGTGGGACTGGCTGCGCGTGCACCCCTATCAACCCGTGAAGTGGATCACGCTGAAGCGGCGCCTGCAGCGGCACTTGAAAATGTGGATCCGGGGTGGACTGCGCACTACTGCGGCTAGCTACTATTGCGCTTTGCACGGCACGGATGCAACGGCTGCTCTGCTCGGTCAATGCGACAGTAATGTTGCCCGCAAGCACCTCGTGGACCCTGCCGCCCACAAAGCTGCCGCCGAGTTTTTCGCGATTGCTCCGGCGACAATCAGCGCCAAACCGGCAAGCCCCATAGGCGCTAACTTACGCTATGGACTCCCATGGATAACAAGTGAGTTGAGAGCGTCGGGTCCGGCTCCGCTCTTTTAGTCCGGCGCGAATAGCAGGACCGCGGGCTACCAACTGCCGCGGTCGCAGCGGCCGACCCACTACTGATATCACTGCATCGCGCGCTTCGATGAACTCACGCCAATGGCTCGGTGGAAGGCAGTCGATATCCCCAGGGGAAAAAGAACTTCGCCTCCCGCATCAACCGTTCAATTAGCAGGCCGCAAAGTAATTTGGCCTGGATCCAGGCCCGGCACGAGGCCTCGTCATATTTGGGCAGACAGCCCAACCCCAAAAGGCTTTTCAGATGTTTGAAGCGCAATTCGATTTGCCAGCGAACTCGATACAGTTCCAACACCTCCGTGGTGTTGAGGTCGCTTTGGCGAACGGTCGTAAAGACTAATATGAACTCGGCCAGCTTCAGAGCCTCGTCACTGAGCTTGTCTTGCTTCTTGTTCGCCTTCCGTCGGAGCTTCTCCTGCGCACGTTTCGTCGCCACGGCGTTCTTGCGGATGGCGCACAACCGTCCGGTATATTTTTTGCCTCCGTGCGTAAAGGAGACCGACCACTCGCGTGCACCGCGCTTGGGCAATGTGTTCAGCTCCTTGAGCGCGGCAAAGGCCTTGCCGTCCGCGTCCAGAGGAAAGCTGAAGCTGTTCCAGCGTACCAACACGTCACCACCAGCCGTCTTAACTGCAGCGACTCCAGGCGCATTGCTATAGCCGCGATCGGCCAGCAACAAATCCCCACGCTTGACCGGTATTCGCCGGTAGGTCTCTCCGCCGTGTTCATCAGTCACTTCGAAAAAGTCGCAGCTCAGATCGGGCAAACAAAGCGTATAGTGAATCCGCCAGTCGGTTCCTGCACCGCCCTGCTCTTCGACCGTGGTGGCATCCACCACTCGGATTCGACGTCGCTGGGACAAGCGTCGGATAATCCCACCATCCGTCAGTTCGGTCATCTGCGCGGTCAGCGAGCGCAACCACCCCTCACTTGAGCGTAGCCGTTTGAGTAGCGCGACGTCGGAAATGTCGGCAATCGACTGTTCACGTGCACGAACCACAGTTTGCCGTAGAGATAATCCCGTCGCCGTGTGCATCAGGATCAGTTGCAGCAGGCAATCGGCGTTGGCCACGCCCCGTGCCCGTTGCAGCGCACCGGTCGTGCGCGCTTGTTCGCGCCAGTCTTTCGGCAGCAGGTCGGTAAGAAATTCCCATTCCTCTTCGAGCAAGTTCGTCACGGCTTTCATGCCTGTTTGATAATGCTATTATAGCTGTGACGGCAATCCCTAAGTTAGCGCCTATGGGGCGCAGCCCCCGCCCTGACCCGGGAGGGAAGAGGTGAGTCGCCGGACAAGTTTGCGGATCACCCTCGGTCAGAAATTTGGGGCCCCTGTTCATTGATTGTCCGCGAGGCGCACGGCCCCGCGATAGACTTCGCCGGGGGTGGCGTCATCAAGCGAGGAGTGCGGTCGCCGTTCGTTGTAAAACTCAAAGAATCGTCCGAGATGGCCCTGCGCGTCGAGGACCGAGACGTAGCTCCGCAGGTAAACCTCGTTGTACTTCACCGTGCGCCACAGCCGTTCCACGAAAACGTTGTCCCGCCAGCGACCTTTGCCATCCATCGAGATTTTCACGCCCTGTGCATCCCACACACCCGTAAAATCCGCTGCCGTGAACTGACAGCCTTGGTCGGTGTTGGAGATTTCGGGCAGCCCATAGGTCGCCAGCGCCCGCTCAACGGCGATCACGCAGAAACCGGCGTCAAGGGTGTTCGACAGTTCCCAAGCCAGCACGTAGCGGCTGTACCAGTCGAGGATCGCATAAAGATAAGCGTAACCGCCCTCCACGGGAATATATGTTATATCGCTGGCCCACACCTGGTTAGGTCGCACCACTGCCAGGTTGCGCAACAAATACGGGAAGATGCGGTGACCTGGCTGGGGCTTCGACAGGTTCGGCTTGGCGTAGATGGCCTCCAAGCCCATCAGCCGCATCAACCGCTGGGTCCGTTTGCGACCGACAAGGTAGCCTTCTCGGCTCAGCCAGTTCGCCATCAACCGGGAACCAAAGTATGGGTACCGGAGATACGTCTCGTCGATGACCCGCATCAAGCGCAAGTTCTCAGCCGTTTCGGGCTGCGGCTTGTAGTAGTAACTCGAGTGCGACAGACCCAGCAGTTGGCACTGCTGGGTCACCGAGAGCTCGCGATGCCCCTCCTCAATCATGCCGCGCAGCGTTTCAATCTCCAAGTGCGCCGACTTTTTTTTTAAGCCATTCCAATTGCATCTTCAAGCGACCGATCTCCTCAAAGAGCTCCTTCTCTCGATCGAGGGACGCGGCAGCGTCAAACTCAGGCTTGCGACCGAAGATCTCGGGCACACGTTCGGCCAATTCCTTTTTCCACTGGCTCACTTGCACGGTGTGAATCGCGTGCCGCGCGGCGATGGCGTGCACCGGATCGATGCCTCTCAGGGCTTCGAGCGCAACCTTGGCTTTGAATTCAGGACTATGCTGACGACGTTTTTTGGACATACGGATCGTTCGATTTCGGGTTTAGACTTAACGATCCCAGCTGTCCAATTTTGTGGGTCCACCTCTTTCCGGTCATCATCGACTTCCCGGCGGCCGGCGATGGCGGAGATGAACGCGTATTCGCGCTCATCCACGTCCTGATATTCATCGACGAGGATGTGCGAAAAGCCGGCGAGGATGCGGTCCCGGGCTTCTTCTCCGCCCACTCCATCGGTGTCCTGCTTGCCGGACAACAA
>CAILAY010000041.1 GCA_903832285.1 uncultured beta proteobacterium
AGCTGCATGGAAAGCATCCGCTTGCTGCGGGGACTGAACGGCAAATCCGATGGTGCTTCCATTTCCGTGAGTCGCAGGCTCCCCATTGATGGGGGTGGTAATCGCGAACGTGCCTGTCGGACTCCGATAGAAGTACCTGTTGTTGTTGGAGACCCCGGGACCGATACCGATCGTAACCAATATCGCGTCGTAGAATTTCTTTGAGGCTGCGAGGTCACTAGCCCCGAGCATGATGTGACTAAACATAAATTTCTCCGTGGAGACCAGCAGCGAGGGAGGTCGAATCGCGCAAATCGTACTCGAGGGTTGATAAGAGCATTCGAACAGGGTGTTCTGGCGAAAGGCATCGCAACCGTTCACGATTTCAAAAGGCAACAGAAATATCAGAAGACACAGATCGCCTTTGCGAAGGAAATATAGGGTGGCGCTTGATCTTTATAGGTTCAAGCACCGAGGCGCGCCGCCAGGCCCGACCTCTGTTGCGCTTAAGGTGTAACGGTAATGGTCACTTCAATGTTTCCGCGTGTTGCATTGCTGTAGGGGCACACCATGTGTGCTTTCTCCACCAGGTCCTGAGCAGCCGCGTGTTGCATACCCGGAATAGACACCACAAGTTGCACTTCAATCCCAAAGCCAGCCGGTATTGGCCCAATGCCAACGGTTGCTTGAATACTCGTGTCCGCCGGCAGTGCAATCTTTTGCTTGCCAGCAACAAACTTCATCGCACCAATGAAGCACGCGCTGTAACCGGCAGCAAACAGCTGCTCAGGGTTCACGCCACCGCCGGCACCGCCCATCTCCTTTGGTACAGCCAGCTTCAGGTCTAACTGACCGTCAGACGTACGGGTAGTGCCGTCTCGTCCACCGGTGGACTTGGCATGTGCTTGATAGACAACTTTTTCTAGTTTAGTAGGCATGGTCTTCTTTCGATGTTTGCCGAGATCCTGTAGTCTTTGGCAGGTTTGGGGACAATTGGCTGGACGGTTCAGTTGCGTTATGCGCCAACCTTGAGCACCAGCTTGCCATTGTTGGCGCCGGAGAACAGCATGTCAAAAGCCTTCGGGAAGTTGTCTAGGCCAGCAACAATGTCCTCGCGGGTTTTGAGTTTGCCCGATTGAATCCAACCCGCCATCACCATCGCCGCTTCACCAGCGCGGTCGTAATAGTCGGACACCACGATGCCCGTCATCGTAGCGCGCTGCACCAGCAGTGCCAAGTAGTTTGTCGGGCCCTTGACAGGAGCCGTGTTGTTGTACTGCGAGATGGCACCACAAATCACGATACGGGCACCACGCGCCAGGCGGGTGAGCACAGCATCCAGAATGTCTCCCCCCACATTGTCAAAGTAGACGTTGACACCATCGGGGCAATGCCTCTTTAACGCTTCGATCATGTCTTCGGTTTTGTAGTCGATGGCTGCGTCAAAGCCCAGTTCTTCGACGAGGTAACGGCACTTGTCGGCACCTCCTGCGATTCCGACCACTCGCGCGCCCTTGATCTTGGCAATCTGCCCAACCACCGAGCCAACGGCACCGGCTGCGCCTGACACTACAACGGTGTCGCCGGCCTTGGGTTGGCCAACTTCGAGCAGACCAAAGTAGCCGGTCATGCCGGGCATGCCCAAAGTGCTGAGGTAAACCGGCAACGGTGCCAGTTTGGGGTCGACCTTGGTCAAGCCCTGACCATTGGAGTAGGCGTACTCCTGCACACCCAGCAGACCTGTAACGTGGTCTCCCACCGCAAACTTGGGGGTTTTGGACGCCGTCACCTTGCCGACTGCCAGCGCGCGCATCACTTCATTGATACCGACCGGTGGAATGTACGAAGCCTTGCTGTCGTTCATCCAACCGCGCATGGCGGGGTCAAGCGATAAATACAAAACCTGAATGACAACTTCGCCCTCCTCCGGTGCGCGCACCGCTTCTTGCGTGCGGCTCCAGTCAGAGGCTTTGACGTTGCCAATGGGGCGTGCGGCGAGTTTGAATTGGTGGTTGATCGTTGCGCTCATGGAAGTTCTCCGGGTGGTTGTGAGTGGATGAAGCGAAGTGTAGAGATGCACTTATTGCTTGCATAGTGACAAAGTTTGCATAACATTGTTGTCCCATGGGCATCAATAAACAGTAGGAACTGCAAATGAATCCACAACGCTTGGCCTTGTACAGCGCCATCGTGCACGCCGGCAGCATTAGCAAGGCCGCGGCCTCATTGGGCATGGGCAAGTCGGTCCTGTCGCGTCAGTTGGCCAAGTTGGAGGATGAATTGGGTACGCGTCTGATCCAGCGCTCTACGCGTCGCCTGACACTCACCGAGGTTGGCGAACTGGTGTTTGCCGAGGCACTACACATTGACCGTGCCATGGACAATATCGAGCAACTCACCGCGCAACACCAGAGCGAGGTCAAGGGGCGCTTGCGTGTCACCTGCGCCCGTCCGCTGGGTCAGCGCTATCTGGTGCCGCTACTGGTGGAATTCACCGCCACTTATCCCAAGGTCGAAGTGGCCTTGTCGGTGGATGACCGCATGGTGGACCTGATCGCCGAGCATATTGATGTGGCCATCCGCGTGGCGCACCTGGAGGACTCCACGCTGGTGGCACGCAAGTTGTGCGAGAACGCACGTGTACTGGTCGCGGCACCGGACTATGTGGCACGCAGGGGAACGCCTAAAGAACCCACTGATTTGCTTGCGCACGATTGCTTGCTGTATAGCAGCGCAGCCAGGGTGTTTGACGAATGGAGTTTCACGAAGGATGGTGTCAATACGCTGGTACGGATTTCCGGCAAGATCCAGATTAACGACGGAATGGCACTCGTGGCTGGCGCGGTGGCCGGTGGTGGTGTCATGGTGATTGATCGCCTATTGGTCGCGCAGGAACTGGCCGAAGGCAGTCTCGTGCAGTTGCTGCCTGAATACCAGCTACGTGCGGGCCAGCCGGTATATGCCGTGTACCCGGCACGGCCTTGGCTGGCATTCAAGACAGCGACCTTTGTAGCCTTTTTGCAGGAGCGCCTGTTTGTCTGACTCAACCCAGACGACTGAACATTAGAGGACGTGGCAAGTGCTTCTCAATGGCGGCTTCCCGATTTTGAGATGAAATCTGAATGACCCTCAAGCCGCGGCTCTCGGGTATGGCACCAGGTTCGTGTTCACCAGTAACTGCAGCCTGGCAATCTGACTTTTAAGTCGGCCTTGCGGCTGGCCAATCATGGATGGCAATCATCAAAGTCAACCATTGGGAGCTCAGTCCGCCTGCATGGTAAAGGGTCACCGCCTACTGTTGCAGCTTGTTGGGCGGAACTTTTCCCTGAACTGCCCAGGCCCTCGCAGTCAGAGCGATTGAGCCATCGGCGGATGTCCCAATTCGCGCCTTCAGTGTATCGCGTATGCGATCACGGGCGGCAGCGTCCAGGCTCGCAAGGTACGTGGGTGCGGCACCCTGCTCTCCTAAAAAAGGGGTCCAGTAGTCCTCAAAGTTCCGGAAAACGGTTGCGATGTCAATTGCGCGCACAGATACTGAGTTCAGGCCAATCTTGCGAAACAGCGTCTCGAGTGGTTCGCGTTGGCAGATCGGAAAGCGCTCGGCCTGGTCGAGTTTGGAGTCGTGCGGATTGATCTGTACCGCCGCATCCCAAAAGTGCCTGAGCATCTGCATGCCGCCACCGTAGTCCCAAACGTAGGCACCTACAGTGCCCCCAGGACGTGTGACCCGGACCATTTCGATCACCATGGCCTGCGGGTCCGATACAAAGTTCAGTACAAGCCCCGATACGGTAGCGTCGCATGAGTTGGCTGGCCACATGAGTGCCAGGGCATCGCCCACGACAAACTGGACCCGTGGGTCTTTAACCCTCTCGCGTGCGGATCGAATGAACCCCTCAGCGCGGTCAATAGCGATGATTGAGGTCGGCTCAGATCGCATAAGGATGGATTCTGCGAGCGCGCCCGTCCCACATCCAACGTCGCCCCACGCTAGGCCGGGATCGACATTTAGCCACCCAAGAAATTCCCTTGCCACTGCGCGACTCCAGCGCCCGACATATTGTTCATATGCATCGCCGGAGCTCCACGTTTCCTTCACGCTTTCGACCATTCGTGACTCCTTCTCCCCAGAATGTGACCCGCAAACGACCACGCCCAACGAATAGCTTTCATCTGCCGCGCTGCGATGCTGATAGAAACCTGGAGCACCCGCCAGCGGCTGGTAAATCCTGTTGGAATGAACCGCCTCAGTCCAGCGCACCGTAAAGCCGAGCGAAACTTCCGCCCTGCACACCAGCCAATCAAATTGACGAACTGGCTCGCCGCAAATGGATGACCGTTTTTCACTTTCGGGAGTGCCTGTGAATGTCCGCTGACTACTTTCGTCGATGACCGCAAAGGGGACCATGGAGCCGATCACAGTCGTTTCGCCGAAGTCAGCAACCAATGGCGAAGCCTTCGTTAGAACTCTAAGCTTGAACTGGATGCTCAGTTGGCCGGCTCGTACTGCTACTCAGTGACGGGATATTCCCGCAGCAACACCGCAAACAGAGTTGCCCCCAGCAATAGCGATCCTGCCGCTATCTTCAGCGCCAGATCGAATCCCGCGGTTGGCGTTGCTGCAAGCTTCAGCAGGTAGGCGGTCATCGGGGGACCAAGAATCTGGCCAAGTCCGTAGAGTGCGGTCAGAAGGCCTATGGTGGATGCGTCATGGTGTGGACGGATGCGGCGTGCCTCTTGCATCCCAAAGTAGGTGATAGCCGTGATGGGAAGGCCCACCAGCAGACTACCCATTGCAAAACCCAACAAGCTTGGCATCGCAAGGCTGAGCGCAACGCCTGCTGCCTGGATAAGGTAGCAAGCCAGAAGCATCAGGCGCAGATCACGCACTTGACGCATACGGGAGGCAAAGAGAGCGCCGCTGATGACACCGCAGCCCAGTATTGGCCAAAACAGGTCCAGCCAGGCTGACCCAGGAAGGGTTTGACGGGCGATTACCGGCAGGAAGGTGGCAGTGATGATGTAGCCAAATCCTGCGATACCGTAAGCCAGGGACAGCAAAGCCACTTCGAGTGCTGAATGGTCAGTCGCGGTGCCAGCACGGACAGCGTGTGCCGCTATTGCTGCCGACATCGTGTTGCGCACATGGAAGACTGGCCAAATATGCATCGTCAGCACCAGCGCCAGAAGTCCAAAGCTTAGCCAACCAATGCTGGCTCGCCAGTCTGCCGCCACCATTGCGCTGGCTGCCAAACCCGTCAGCACAATGCCGGCGCCAGGGCCTGTGTAGATCAGCGCGCCCAGGCTGGCGTGGCCGCGCCATGCGGCTTGCGACAAACACCAGCCCGAGGTGTACACGAACACCAGCGCGCTGGCCACGCCCGCGGCAAATCGCAAAAGCGGCCATGCGGCGGCCCAGGGCACGGCCATGCCAAGCGTTAGCACCAAGGTACTGACGAGTCCGGTGCGGATGATGGCTGTAGGGTTAGGCAACGGCTTGAACGTGCAAAACAGTGCGCCAACCAAATAACCGATGTAATTGGCACTGGCTAACCAACTCGCTCCCGCCAGGGAGACGGTGCCGTCGTGCAACATCATCGGCAGCAAAGGGGTGAAAGCGAAGCGTCCAATGCCCATGGCAATGGCCAGTGCCAACCCGCCAGCTAGGACGATGCGGCTATGGTCGTACTGAAGGGGCGAAGTTTCGGACATGCAGAGATCTCAGAGCACTCGCGCTCGTAGCCTGAAAGACTTTGACACGATAGTTGGGACCGTTTTGAGAGGATTCTCGCAGGTCTAGTGGACTTGTGCGCTGCCCCTTTGTTATCGGGAGTCGCTATTGAAAACTACGGCGTTACTGTGTGGCTAGTCTGAACTTGATTTTCTGCCTACGCGCGCAGGCATTGTCAGGTCGATCAGGTGGACGATGCCGTCCTGAAGTCGCCCCGGTGATTTCCCGAACCGGTCACGGGCTCAAGGCCGCCGCCGCTTTATCGTCCTGGTTTTTCACCATCATCACTTTCGAATACCGCAAGCTGGAGCAGGCCATGTTCCGCCGCGAACAGCCCCGCGCCATCAAGAGCCATCTGCACAACGCGCGTTATCTGGTGCGCGAATACATGCTCAGCCCGAAAGCTCTTTCCGGAAGGATCTCTGAACTTAGAGAGACATCGCGGGCCGTCTCGCCATTGACTCTCTCCAGCGTTGCAGGTTCGGGTGCTGTTCGCTTGGCTTGACCTTTACGATGCGTGCAAAGTCAACGGCCACCACAGCAGTGATGTCTGCAATGCTGAATCTGTCTGTGGCGATGAAATCCCTGCCAGTCAGACGTTCGTTCAGCGTGGCGAAGAACTGCTGCAGCCTTGACACTCCACGTTGCGCCAGTTCGGGAATCTGTTGGTAGTCCACCGGCCCTGGAAGTGCACGATTGGCCATAGCAGGTGCGCTATTGCGCAGTGCTTCTGCGACGGCCATCAACCCCTCGAACTCAATGCGCCAGTTCCAGCTGGCAATTTCCGCCATTTCGATTGGGGTGCTGCCCAGTAGCCGTGGCTCCGGGTAGC
Source organism: uncultured beta proteobacterium (assembly GCA_903832285.1). Taxonomy (GTDB): domain Bacteria; phylum Pseudomonadota; class Gammaproteobacteria; order Burkholderiales; family Burkholderiaceae_C; genus CAIKVZ01. Next base: position 6,543 of record CAILAY010000041.1, read on the forward strand.
GCGCCTCCAAGTAGGCCGTGATCGCCGCGTTGTCGGTAAGTAGAGTTCCATCTTCGATGCGCAGTGCGGGCACGGTGCACTGCGGATTGACTTTTCGGTAGGCGTCGCTCAGTTGCTCGGAACTCTTCAGGTCCACCTGTACCGTCTCATGGGCAACACACTTTTCGGCAAGCAGAATGCGTGCGCGGCGCGGGCTCGGAGCCGTGGTGCAGTCGTATAGGGTGATCATGATTTGATCAACCTGTCCTGCGTCCCGGTTTCGAAGTCGTTGGCATCATGGCGCTCGTGCAATGGGCTGCTCGGTTCGCCCACGACGCGGTTGACGTTGACGCCGCTGGACGTACCGAGCGAATAAAGTTGAAGCGGATGGCGTCCTACTGGGTGTTCCACCGCATGGGCCGGGCCCGCGAACTGACGAATGATGTTGGCGAATCGGCCACCGCTTTCCTTGTTGGCCGACCAGATCTTGGGAGGCGTGTAAGAAGATAAGTTGTCCATGAAGAAGGCACATTGTTACGACTGAAATCGTTTTGGCTTGGGCAGTTGCGCATGGTACACGCAGCGACTCAAATGAATATGTTGATCTCGCAGAGATACTGTTCAGGTTACTGCTGACGGGCATCCATGCCTTGCATGGCAAAGTTGCGCCATCTTTATCGAATTCCGTCAGTTCAGCATGCAGGCAGCGGTCGGCGATTTGTCGACTTGAGAAATATCAACATCCCATTGGCTGCCGAGCGCAAACTGCGGCACTTTTTAAACTGGATGCCGTTGATATGAAAACACTTTCCGTAAAACAACCCTGGGCCGATGCTTTGGTGGATGGCGAGAAAACGATTGAGGTTCGTAGCCGGAGTACACCTCATCGCGGGCCGCTGTTGATCTGCGCTTGCGCCGCGCCCAAGAATGTGTTCTGGCACGATCACGTAGATCATGTGAATCGTGTGTTTTACGCGGGCTGCATCATCGGGATCGTTGATCTACTTGATTGTCGGCCGATGAAAAAATCTGACGAGTATGCGGCGCTTTGCGACTACCAATTGGGCGCCTTTGCCTGGGTTACCAAGCCAATATCATTTTGCAGGCCCGAACCAATTTTGGGAAAACTCCACCTTTTTGAAGTTCCAGACGACATGATTGTTCGCGTCGGGAACGACGAAGATGACTGGACCTACAGCTATCCCCCCCGCAGGGTGAAATCAAACTCACCCAAAGATGCCGGGTGTTGGAATAGGCTTTCACGTACCGAGTTTCCCCGAACAACGCCGCTTTAGCAGCTTACAAAATATACAAAACGCAGGGGAACTGCGGCGTTTATATTTTGCAAGCACCGATACCGGTGCGGTTCATTTTGATCGTCGTAAAAGTTGATGAGATGGCTGTCTTACGTGGCTTTCCGCAACATACTCGGCGCATCAAAGCATGCGAGTCGTAGCCTTAGACAATTTCATAAACAGGGGTGCGCTTAGGTCGAGTGATGTGCGTTCAATTCGAAGGATTACATCGACTGCAAAACTCTACGCAAATAGTCAATTTGAACAA
>CAILAY010000042.1 GCA_903832285.1 uncultured beta proteobacterium
CTACTGCGGCGCGCGCGCTTTCGCCGCAACAAAACCTGCAGCAGCAGATGACGCAAACGCCCGGGGCCGCCAAGGCGGCCGACACGGCCATGGGCACCCGCAGCGGTGAGGGCACAGGGTCACGACCCACCGCGCGCGCGTCACAGCCCACGCAGTTCCAGCGTTTTGTGCAGGAGACGACGGGCCGTCTGCTGCCGGTGTACGGAGCCGAGTTGTTTGACGCGCCCCAGACCTATGCGGCCGATGCCGCCTTGCCCGCACCCGATAACTATGTGCTCGGCCCGGGCGACGAGGTGCGGCTGCAGGTGTGGGGTCCCGTGGACTTCACCAGCAGCCTCACGGTCGATCGCAATGGCCAGGTGAATCTGCCCAAGGTGGGCGTCGTCACACTGGCCGGCGTGGCGGTGCGGGATCTGGATAAAACCCTGCGCGCCGCGCTGGGCAAGGTCTTCACCAACTTCAGCGCCAGCGCCAGCCTGGGTCGGCTGCGCGGCATCCAGGTCTATGTCGTGGGTCAGGCGCTGCAACCCGGCAGTTTTCATCTGTCGAGTCTGAGCACGCTGGTGAATGCGCTCTTTGCCAGTGGCGGACCCAATGCCAACGGCTCCATGCGCAACATCGAGCTCAAGCGCGACGGCAAGACCCTGAGCACGCTGGACCTGTACGACTTCATTGCGCGGGGCGACAAGAGCCGCGATTTGCCGTTGCTGTCCGGCGACGTGATCGTGATTCCGCCCGTGGGGCCGCGGGTGGCTGTCACCGGCGCCTTCGATCAGGCTGCCATTTTTGAGCTCAAGAACGGCGCCACCACGGTTGGCGATATCCTGGCATTGGGTGGCGGGGTACCGGCGTTGGCGGCAGTACAAAAGGCGCTGCTGGAGCGCATCACGCGCGACAGCAACCCGCCGCGCCGCGTGCAGGACATCGTGCTTAACGAGCAGGGTTTACAGCAGCCACTGCGCGACGGCGATGTGTTGACTCTTTTGGGCATCAGCCCGGCCTTTGCCAATGCCGTGACGCTGCAGGGCACCGTGGCCGCACCTTTGCGCTACCGCTGGTTTGAAGGCATGAGGATTCTGGATCTCATCCCGGAGCGCGAAGCGCTGATCACCAGCGACTACTACAAGCGCAAGAACCTGCTGGTGCAGAACGCCGATGCTGCCAAGGCGGCCGGCTCCGAAGTGGCAGGGCGGGTGCGCGGCATCGCCGATCAGATCAACTGGGAATACGCCGTGATCGAGCGTCTGAACCGCAACAAACTCGCCACCGAACTCATCCCCTTCAACCTGGCTAAAGCTGTGCTCGAGCGCGATCCGACGCAGAACCTGCCATTGATGTCGGGCGACGTCGTCACCATCATGAGCCAGCACGATTTGCGCCTGCCGCAAGACCGGCAGATCCGCCTGGTGCGGGTCGAGGGCGAGGTGGCCGCACCCGGTGTGTACCAGACGCAGCCCGGTGAAACGCTGGTGCAACTGTTGCAGCGAGTGGGTGGTCTCACGCCGCAGGCCTATGTGTTTGGCGCCGAGTTCACGCGCGAATCGGTGCGCGTGCGGCAGCAGGAAAATCTGGACAGCCTCGTGCGCCGGTTGGAGGCGCAATCGCAGTCGCAGTCCAGCAGTGTGACGGCCAGTTTGAGCGGGGAACGGGCGGCACAGGCACCGGCCCTGTTGCAACAACAGCAGGCACAAGTCAGAGCCCAGATCGACCGACTCAGAACGCTCAAGAGCACGGGCCGCGTGTCACTGGAACTCGATCCGCAGGCCACGGCGCTTGCGTCACTGCCGTCGCTGCCGCTGGAAGATGGCGACCGCATCATCGTGCCGTCGGTGCCGGGTTTTGTGGCGGCCTACGGCTCCGTCAACAACGAAAACGCCTTGATCTACAAACCCGGCAAA
>CAILAY010000043.1 GCA_903832285.1 uncultured beta proteobacterium
ACCGTCGGTTTGGTGACGCCTTATCCGCCGGGTATTCCGCTGCTGATTCCAGGTGAAGTGTTCAACAAGAAAATAGTCGACTACCTAAAATTCTCACGCGATTTCAATGCTCAATGCCCGGGCTTCGAAACCGACATCCACGGGCTGGTGGAAGAAGAGGCCGCCGACGGGACGCGGCACTACTTCGCGGACTGCGTGAAAAACCAATAACCCGCCTAAACCGTTCAAGTCTCGACCACCGCCACCGCGGTCTGGCTGACGCCGCAGTCGACATAGGAAATCTGGCCCGTCATGCCCGAGGCCAGATCGCTCAACAAGAACGCCGCCACGTTGCCGACTTCGTCGATCGTCACATTGCGCTTGAGCGGCGAGGCGCTGGCTGAAATGGCCAGCAGTTTGCCGAAGTCCTTGATGCCGCTGGCCGCCAGTGTCTTCACGGCGCCGGCGCTGATGCCGTTGACGCGCATGCCGCGCGCGCCGATGGCGTCTGCCAGATAGCGCACTGAAGATTCCAGCGACGCCTTGGCCAGACCCATCGTGTTGTAGTTGGGCACCACGCGCACGCCGCCTAAATAGGTGAGCGTGATCAATGACGATTTGTCATTCAGATAAGGCAGGGCCGCCTTGGCCATGGCGGGAAAACTATAGGCGCTGATATCGTGCGCGATGCGGAAACCCTCACGCGACAGCCCATCCAGGAAGTTGCCGCCAATGGCCTCACGCGGCGCGAATCCGATCGCGTGCACAAAGCCATCAAACTTCGGCCAGTGCATGGCGAGATCCTTGAACATCTGCTCGATCTGCTCGTCGCTGCCGACGTCGCAATCAAAGATCAAGGTGGAATCAAATTCCGCCGCGAACTCGGTGATGCGATCCTTGAATCGCTCTCCCACGTAACTGAATGCCAGTTCGGCACCTTGAGCATGACAGGCGCGAGCAATGCCATAGGCAATTGAACGGTTGGACAGAACGCCCGTGATAAGCAGTTTTTTCCCCGCCAGAAAACCCATGAGACAGTCTCCAAAAAATATGTGGCGGATTGTCGCACGGCGCTGCCGCGCTATGGAAAACCCTAGGCCGAAGTAGCAAAACTACACAAAATCTGGGCTTAAGTCCACCTATACTCTGGACTCCGGAAAAAGTCGATTCTGGCTCCACGATCCATGCGCAAGAATTCGTCGCGCTCGCACTCAACAAAGGAAACTGCTGTGCCCATTAAATCTGGTTCTTCTCTCAAGTCCCTGCTTGCCGCTGTCGTTTTGGCGTCCGTCGCGATGGTCGGCCCAACTGCGCTGGCACAGTCGCCAGCAGCATCCGCAGCACCTGCCGCCGCTGAAGCAGCCAGTGCCGCACCAGCAGCTATTCCAGTGGTCGATGCTGCTGCGAAGAAGTCGGCCGAACCTGCAGCCAGTCCCTACGGTTTCGAAGCCCTGTTGAAAGACTCCGATCTGGTGACCAAGACGGTGTTGGCCCTGTTGCTCATCATGAGCATCAGCAGCTGGTACGTGTTGATCGTCAAGCTGCTGGAGCAAGCCAAGATCGGCGGCCAGGCGAAAGCTGCCACCAAGGACTTCTGGTCGGCAGGAACGGTTCAGCAAGGTTGCGCCAAGCTGGCCAGTAACAGCCCGTTCCGTTTCATCGCTGAAGCGGGTCTGGAAGCCACCAAGAAGCATGAGGGCCTGATGGGCCACGTGCCGCTGAATGACTGGGTCACGATGGGCATTCAGCGCTCGGTGGACCGCGTTCAGAGCAACCTGCAGGGGGGCCTGTCGGTGCTGGCCACCGTGGGTTCGATTTCGCCCTTCGTTGGTCTGTTCGGAACGGTGTGGGGCATCATGCACGCCCTGACCGCCATCGGCATCTCGGGCCAGGCGTCCATCGACAAGGTGGCCGGCCCCGTGGGTGAAGCGCTGCTCATGACGGCCATCGGTCTGGCTGTGGCCGTGCCGGCCGTGCTGGCCTACAACTGGCTGGTCGGACGCAACAAGAATGTCATGGCCGATGTGCGCGCCTTTGGCGGCGACTTGCACGCCGTTATTCTCGGCTCGGTCAAGGCCGCCTGATCCCGCAGCAGCGCGGCATTTCAGGAACACCCTATGTCAATGAATGTTGGCTCACCGGAAGGCGGCGAAGACGCCGTCATTTCGGCCATCAACACCACGCCCCTGGTGGACGTGATGTTGGTGCTCTTGATCATTTTCTTGATCACCATCCCCGTCGTCACAACTTCCATTCCGGTGGCATTGCCCAAAGAGCGGGTTGAGGTGCGGGAATCCAAACCCGAGAACGTCATCATTTCGGTCGATCCCAAGGGCAACATCTTCTATTACGAAGCTCGCATCAACAGCGTCGACGCGCTGGTGGAAAAGCTCAAGAAGGTCTCTGTCCTCAAGCCTCAACCCGAGGTGCAGGTTCGCGGCGACTTGGGCGCCCGCTACGAAGGCGTGGGCAAGGTGCTGCTGGCGTGCCAGCGTGCCGGCATCGTCAAGGTCGCGTTTATTACCGAGCCCCCACCGCTGGGCGGTTAAAACAACAAGGATTCATCCCATGGGAATGAACGTAGGAAGTGCCAGCGGCTCCGATGAACCCGAGGTGCTGATGGACATCAACACCACGCCGCTCATCGACGTGATGCTGGTTTTGCTGGTGATGCTGATCATCACCATCCCGATCCAATTGCACTCGGTGAACCTGGAGATGCCGGTCGGCGCGCCGCCTGCAAATCTGGTCAAGCCAGAGAAGATCCAGATCGATATCGACAGCATGAGTACCGTGTATTGGCAAGGGCTGCCCGTCAGCGCGAGCGAACTCGATGAGAAGATGAAGAGCATTTCAACGCTCCCGATGCAGCCTGAGGTGCACATCCGTCCGAACAAGGATTCCAAATATGCGGTGTTCGCCAACGTCTTGTCGTCCAGCAAGCGGTTGGGTCTGAACAAGATCGCTGTCATCGGTGCGGAGCAATTTATCCAATGAATACGCCCGCCATGAAAATGCCCGTGCTCAGCACACCCGGCATGCATCACAGCTATGAGGATCGCGACCCATCGCGCCGCGTCAAGGGCCTCATCATCGTGATTGCGTTGCACATCTTCATCGGCTACGCGCTGGTGTCGGGCTTGGCACGCAAGGGCCTGAACCTGATCAAGAAGCCGCTCGAGGCCGTGGTGATTCAGGAAGTCATCATCCCACCGCCGCCACCGCCGCCGCCCAAGAAGGTCGAGACACCCAAGGAAATGCCCAAGGTGGACGCACCGCCACCGCCCTATGTGCCGCCCGCGGAGATCACGCCCCAAGTGAGCACGGCGCCGTCGATCGTATCGGTGGCAACCCCGCCACCCGCACCCGCGGTGATTGCGCCACCACCACCACCGGTTCCCACGGGTCCAAGACGCGCGGCGATCGGTCTGGCCTG
>CAILAY010000044.1 GCA_903832285.1 uncultured beta proteobacterium
GCGTATGAACCGGGCCGGCGCAAAATAGCGCTCCCTAACGGAACGGAACCCCGCAGCCATCAGGTCGGGGTTATTTTGTGGCAAGTTCTAAATCGTCTCTCCCGGCGCTCACCTTGGGCGCCATCGGTGTCGTCTATGGTGACATCGGTACCAGCGTACTCTATGCGGTCAAGGAAGTATTCGGCTCAGGCCACGTCGCTTTTACCCCCGGCAACGTCTACGGCATCCTGTCGATATTCTTCTGGACATTGACCTTCATTGTCTCCATCAAATACGTGTCCCTGGTGCTGCGCGCCGATAACAATGGCGAGGGCGGACTGATCGCGATGTTGGCTCTGGCGTCGCAGTCGGTGATTGATCGACCGCGGTTGCGGCGCGTGCTGCTGGTGGTGGGCATCTTCGGCACCTGCCTGTTCTACGGCGATGGGGTCATCACACCGGCCATCACCGTGCTGGGCGCGATGGAAGGCCTCGAGGTGATTTCCCCCAAATTTACCAGGTACGTGGTGCCGTTCACCTTGTTGGTGATGCTCAGCCTGTTTTGGGTGCAAAGGCGAGGCACAGGCAGCATAGGCCGATTCTTTGGGCCGATCACGCTGGTCTGGTTTGCCGCAATCGCGGTTCTGGGCGTGACCCACATTGTCGACAACCCGGTCATCCTCAAGGCCCTGAGTCCCCATTACGCCGTGGCCTTCATATGGGGCAACCCGGGCACCGCCTTCATCCTGCTGGGGGCGGTGGTGTTGTGTGTCACTGGTGCCGAAGCGTTGTATGCGGATCTGGGCCATTTCGGCAAGAAGCCGATCCGGCTGGCCTGGTTCTTTGTCGTCATGCCATCACTCACGCTGAACTATTTCGGTCAGGGCGCGCTGCTGCTGGCGAAACCGGAGGCGGTGAAGAACCCCTTCTTCATGATGGCGCCGGACTGGGCTTTGATTCCGATGGTGGTGCTCGCCACCGCCGCCGCGGTGATTGCCTCGCAAGCGCTCATTACCGGGGCCTTCAGCGTGACTCGCCAGGTAATCCAGCTAGGTTATTTGCCGCGCCTGGACATCCAGCACACCAGCGTGCGTGACACCGGGCAGATCTATCTGCCGCTGGTGAATTGGGGCCTGTTCGTGGTGATCGTGCTGGCGGTGGTGATGTTCCGCTCCTCCAGCAACCTGGCTGCAGCTTACGGCATCGCCGTGACCACCGATATGCTCATTACCACGATGCTGACTTTCTTCGTGATCCGCTATAGCTGGAAGTATCCCCTGTGGCTGTGTCTGGCGGCCACCAGCCTGTTCTTCGCCGTGGACTTTGCCTTCTTTGCGTCCAACCTGCTCAAGCTCTTCGAGGGCGGGTGGTTCCCGCTCGTGATTGGCGGCGGTGTCTTCATCCTCATGTCCACCTGGAAAGACGGCCGCAGATTGCTCAACGAAAAGCTGCGCGCAGATGCCATCGATCTGAACAGTTTTCTCGAGGCCGTGTTTGTGAGTCCGCCCACGCGCGTGGCAGGAACCGCCGTGTTTCTCACGTCCGAACCTGGCACCGTGCCCAATGCTCTGCTGCACAATTTGAAACACAACAAGGTGCTGCACGAGATCAACCTGTTCGTCACCGTGCGCAACCACGAAATCCCGTGGGTAGGTCTGGATAAACGCTTGGAAATCGAGTCTCTGGGCCACGACTGCTGGCAGGTCGTGATCAACTACGGGTTCAAGAACAACCCTGACGTGCCACGGGCATTGCAGCAGCTAAAGGGGCACGGCTGCGAGCTCGACGCCATGACCACCAGCTACTTCCTGTCCCGCGACATCGTCATCCCCACGATCAGCAGCGGCATGGCGCAATGGCGAGAGAAGTTGTTTGCCCAGATGCACCACAACGCCAGCGCAGCCGCGGAATTCCTGCAACTGCCGAACAACGCAGTGGTTGAACTGGGCAGCAAAATAGAAATTTGAGCCTGAATCCCAATCCATGAAATGGCTTTTCGTCGGCGGGGACGTTGATCTCCTAGATTCGTGGCCAGCAGCTAGGCGTCAATTCGTGGCACATTCAAAATCATCCCTCACGGCGCTGACGCTCGGAGCTATTGGTGTCGTCTATGGAGACATCGGCACCAGCGTCCTTTATGCATTCAAGGAAGTCTTCGCCAGCGGTCATGTGCCGATCACGCACGACAACGTGCTGGGCGTGTTGTCGCTGTTCTTCTGGGCCCTGACGATCATCGTCTCTTTGAAATACATCGTGCTCATCATGCGTGCCGACAACCACGGCGAAGGTGGCCTGATGGCCTTGCTGGCGTTGGCATCCACTTACGTCAAGGACAACCAGAAGTTGCGCCGCGTCCTGCTCGTAGTGGGCGTGTTCGGTGTGGCGCTGTTCTTCGGCGATGGTGTCATCACACCAGCGATTTCAGTGCTGTCGGCGGTGGAGGGCATGGAGGACGTGGCACCCGCCGCCAAACCCTACGTTGTGCCCATATCGTTGACGGTCCTTGTCGTGCTGTTCGCGGCTCAGCGCCGTGGCACCGCTGACATTGGAAGGATGTTCGGACCCGTCATGGTGCTGTGGTTCCTGATTATCGGCGTCATGGGTGCGGCACAGATTGCCAAGAATCCATCCGTTCTGGGCGCCATTTCTCCACTGCACGCTGCGCATTTCGCAATTGCGCATTACGAACTGGCCTTCCTTACTTTGGGTGCCGTCTTTCTATGCCTGACTGGAGCCGAAGCGCTGTATGCCGACATGAGCCATTTCGGCAAAAATCCGATACGCATCGCCTGGTTCAGCCTGGTCATGCCAGCCCTGATGCTGAACTATTTTGGTCAAGGGGCGCTCGTTCTGGTGAATCCGAAGGCGGCCCAAAGTCCGTTCTTCCTGATGGCGCCGGATTGGGTCCTGATTCCATTGGTGATCCTGGCGACTTTGGCCACGGTGATCGCCTCACAGGCACTGATATCAGGCGCTTTTTCCGCCGCCAAACAGACCATACAACTGGGTTTTCTGCCCCGTCTTTCCATCCTGCACACCTCCATCCGCGACACCGGACAGATCTACGTTCCAGTTGTCAACTGGACCCTTTTGGCTGGCGTCGTGATCGCGATCAGCCTATTTGGATCGTCCGATGCCTTGGCGGGCGCCTACGGGATTTCGGTCAGCATGGTCATGCTCATCACCACGGTTTTGACTTTCTTCGTGCTGCGCTATGGCTGGGCTTATCCGCTGCCGCTGTGCATTGCGGCCACCGGCTTCTTCTTCGCCATCGACGCCGCCTTCATCGCTTCGAACTCGCTGAAGATTCCTCAGGGCGGTTGGTTTCCGCTGGTTATGGCAGTGGGCCTCTACATCGTCATGACCACCTGGAAAGATGGACGCAGATTGCTCAACGCCAAGCTGCGCGCCGACGCCGTCGACCTGACCAGCTTCCTGGAAGCCGTGTTCGTAAGTCCTCCCGTTCGGGTGACAGGCACAGCAGTGTTCCTGACGGCGGACCCCGGCATCGTCCCCAACGCGTTGCTGCATAACCTGAAGCACAACAAGGTACTCCACGAGATCAACCTGTTCGTCACCGTGCGCAACCACGAAGTGCCCTGGGTGGGGCTGAACAAGCGGGTCGAGATCGAACCGCTCGGTCATGATTGCTGGCAGGTGATCGTGAACTACGGCTTCAAGAACGACCCGGATCTACCCAAGGCTTTGCAGCAACTCAAGGGACATGGCTGCGAACTTGAAGTCATGACGACCAGCTATTTCCTGTCACGCGACATCGTCATCCCCACTATTGGCCACGGCATGGCGCAATGGCGGGAGAAACTGTTCGCCCAGATGCATCACAACGCCAGCGCGGCTGCGGAGTTCCTTCAACTGCCGAACAACGGGGTGGTGGAACTGGGCAGCAAGATCGAAATTTGAACTGAACCTTCACATCATGAACATCCTATTCGTCGCCGACCCGATCGAGTCCTTCAAGATCTACAAGGACACCACTTTTGCCATGATGCGCGAGGCGCAACGGCGGGGCCACAGCATCAGCGTGTGCGAGC
>CAILAY010000045.1 GCA_903832285.1 uncultured beta proteobacterium
AGCAAAAGTCCGGTTCCCATATTCTCGGCACTGCCAGCCAACTTGGCCTTGTGCTCCAGCCTCAAGGTCCACAGTTTGAGACCATACATAAACAGACTGCCGAGTGCGAAGCAGGTGACCAGTACCAGGCGGGGCGCATGTTCGCGCTCAATTTCCGGGAGCAGCTCGACCGCCAGCGCGGCGAGAACAACGCCCGCAGCAAAGTGCTGGATCATGCTGCGTGTTTGATGCCCGGGTGACCAGATCGCAGCAAGGAAGCCACCACTCAGCGCGACCAAAGCAGGGACGGCCATGATGGCCAATGACTGAAGATTCATGAGACTCATCCTAGTCGGTCTTCCTTTTCTCTGGCTTAACAGATCTCATGGTTCAACCTCGTCAAGGTACTACTGCCTTTCAGAGAACCTTAAGCGGGACGCCATACGATGACGCTGTCAAACAACCTGGAAGGACTGTGATGAATACCGACTTAAAAAGCTTTATGGTTTCCTATCTGCGGGTCGTCCTGGGAACGCTCATGCCTATAGCCTTGATTGCATTCTTGTCCATAACCTACAGTTTGGGTGGACACCCCGGTGAGCCAATATCCACAGCGACCTATTCAGCCATGCATATGACCTAGGCTCAAGGCAATTGCAAGCGTGGCGGCATCTACTCTGAGGCGATCAGGCTGAACTCAGGCGCGGGGAAGATATGCCGCAGATGTCAGTCATCATCCCGGCCTTTCTTTTCTTTGCCATTTTTGCCTGAGCCCTCTGCGCCTTTGATGTCGTGTTTATTGCCGCTGCGATGGCATTCCACACAATTTTCGAATTGGCGAATTCCTTCTTCCACATGCTTGCGCCGGATGTTTGTGGGTGTATGTTCATGACACCCGTAACAGGTGTAGCGGGCGTATTCATTGCGCACATGACAGGTCACACATCCGGCGTTGTGGTCGCGGTCCATCACAAAGTACTTTTCGTGCGCAAAGTTTGCCGGCGTCCACCGCAATTGGGTGTGGCACTGGGCACAGTTGCCGGTGATTTGCTGGTGCAAGGCATCGGCGGGTGACTTGTGGCAGACCTGGCACTGGCTACCGGCTTCGTTCTTCAACAAGGCGTGGTCGAAATACCCCTTCAGGTGGTAGCGCCTCACGCCCGCGTGGTCGCTATGGCAGGCAATGCAGTCCTGGCTGATGAGTTCCTGGTGGAACGGTGTGGATGTGAGCGGCTTCGTGATCGGCGCACCGGTGGTGGTCAGGCGGCCGATCTCGAGCGGCTTATGGCAACTCACACACTTCGGGGAGGATGCGCCTGTAAATGACACATGGCAAGCGAAGCAATCCGCATCAAGCTGCTTGTGGCCAGCAATCAGTTTGCCTGGGCCCACCATCAGATGAGGATACGAAAAGGTTAGCACCGTCAGCACCACCAAATTGATGGCCAGAATGAGTTTCAGCGTGCGGCTCATACCCAGCCCCAGAATAGAAAAATGCTGAAGATGTGGCCCAGGGCCAGCACTGAAAAAACCACGAATATGGGGATGTGAACCTTGCGCCACTGCACCATGGCACCCAGCGCCACGGCGTCCCAGAACACGGCTTGTTCGACCTCGGTCTTGGACAGTCCCCGCAACTGGAAGCGCTCACGCTCGCCCTGCACGTGCTCGCGCGACTGGTTCAGCAACATCTTGCCAACCAAACCGCTGATCACGTTCACTCCCATGGCGACGGTTGCGAGCCAGGGCAGGATCGCGTTGAAATGCACTCCCGCGTGGATCAATACCATGAGCGAGCCCAGCCAGGCGCCAAACTCATGCCCCTTCAGCAGTGACTTGGGGTTGCCCGTGGTGACCCATTTGCGCTTGCGTGCCGAGTAGTACAGCGAGCCAATGATGAGCAGCGTGCCCGGTATGCCCATGTACCGCCCCACCCAGACCAGATTCAGGCGGTGCAACAGATAGTCACCGGACAGCGTGGCGGCAGCCAGGAGTCCGAGCAGCAGGGTAAACGGCAAGACATGTTCGAGCCACAATGAACGTTTCATCTAGACCTCCAGCACTACGGCTGTCTTGGGTGTGCAAACGCACAGCAGGCAATTGCCCGGCTCGGGATCGAAATCCGGTTCCTGGAGGTAGGCGACCTCGCCACTGCGGATGCTGGTCTGACAAGTGCCGCAGCTACCCGCACGGCACCCGGAACTGACCACAATGCCGTTGGCCTGCGCAAAATCCAGCAACGAGCCCATGTCAGACCGCCATGGCACTTGTTGGCCAGACTTGGCAAAAGTCACCATGACGCCATCAGACTTGTTAGCGTCCAGGGATGAGACACCGGCAGCCGGCGCCGATTTCTTGCGCCGGATGGATGCCGGACCGAACGCCTCAAAGTGAATCCGTGCATCTGGCACCCCCCAGTCCTCCAGCGCGGGCACCAGACTTTGCAGCATGGGAGTGGGGCCACAAATGAAAAAGTGGTAAGGGTGCAGCGGCAACAGGCGGCGCAGCAGGGTGACATCCACGCGGCCGCGATGGTGCTGAACCGGCCCGAAGCGGTCGGCGCCAAGGTCATTCGCTTGCGGCTCGCTTAGACACAGGTGAAGATGGAAGTTCGGATGTTGCAAAGCCAGAGCTTGCAGGTGTGTCTGCATCAGCAACTCGGAACCATGCCGCACGCCGTAAAACAACCAGACCACGCGTCCAGGTTGCTCCTTCAGGGACCAGTTCAGCATGCTTAGCATGGGCGTGATTCCGATGCCGCCGCCGATCAACACCACTGGCGCATCACCCCGGTCGAGATAAAAATGGCCTGCAGGCGCGCGCACCTGCAACCTGCTGCCCACATCGACATGGTCATGGAGATGATTCGACGAAACGCCCGCCGGTGCGTGACTACCGACAGGAGCGGGCGCGCGTTTGACGGAAATTCGGTAGCTGTTGGCCTGGGGCGCGTCGGACAGTGAATAGCATCGTATGACTGATTGGCTGCCACCCGTTGCCGTCGGGACGTCAAGCTCGAACGTCAGAAACTGACCCGACAAGAACGGTGTAAGTGGTTTGCCGTCCTCGGGTACCAGATAAAACGAACAGACCTGCGCGCTGCTGTCCTCCAACACCTTACGCTCGACGCGAAAGCTGCGATAGCCCGGCCATGCGGCTGCAACTGCGGTGGTTGGGGTCGCCGCTGGAGATGAATCAGGATCAGCGGAAAAGTCAAACTCCGCAGCCACGTTGCGCAGCGCCTGGTAGGCCTGCCAATGGCGCCAAAACCCAACGCACAAATAGATTGCAATTTGAAGCAGGATCGCCCCTGCAATCCACAGTAGCAGGTAGAGAGAGGTCATACAGTCAATCGATCGGCGCCGTCATGCTGGCGGGGAAAAGTTTCGCGTGGCACTTGGTTGCAGAAGCGGAGTCGCCTCAGACTGCGCCTTAAGCTCAACGATCTGACGGTGGCTTGAGGGAATGTCTGGCAGACAGTTGTCGAAGGTAGAACATAGCCACGCCCCCCAGCACCAAGAGAAGCGGAATTAGCCACCAATAGGCCCAGCCGCCATGCCACAAGTGCCAGTGACCCAACCAATACCACTCATGCGGGTCTTCGAATTGAGTTGCAGGCGCGACTGATTGAGCCGCATGCCCGAGAGCTGGCATGGCGATAGCGACGCAGTAGAGAAGAAATCTTGAAAGTGTTTTCATTTGAAGTGAGCTCTGGTAGGAAACGAGGTCAACATCGAGTCATCCGACACCCGCTTCGCTGGCCCCCACCACCCATGCCGTCTGGAAAAATCGGGCACCCTGGCAGGGCCACGTATCAGCTCTTGTGAAGAACAAAAGCATTGGCAGGAGTACGGAAAAAATCAAATAGCTGAATAGTCTTCACTGTCTTGCCAATGCGGCTTATGTAGTCAAGATGAATAGAACCAATTCCTGCGAATTCAGGTTTGCCTGTCATCCCGCGCTCTGTTACAGACGCAATTGCAATAGCCTCTCTCTCGCGGTCGACTGAAGTGGCGCCGTTTTGCTTGCTGTTGACAATGGTCACGGTCAACTGATGGGCGGTGTGTTTGAGCTCAACACTCTGGAGCGCAATTCCGGCAGCGCTTGCTATCGACTGGCGCAGGGCCGGTATTGATGCGGACTGCAGCGTTACCTGGCCGGTGTCGGCTACGGCGTCAGCGCTCCACGCTGGCACCATCGAAATAGCTGCTGTCAAGGTAACGAGCGTTGCGATGGCAAAGTGCTTCTTCATGGATTCTCTCCGGGTTATGGCGGCAGATGTTGAGCTGAGGACCTGGCATCAGCTTTGCGGATGTATCGTTGCTCGTCCTCCTATTTAAGTCTGTGCGCTGGCGCACAGACCAGGCGGCTGATGAACCCGATTGAGATGGAGTGATTCAGTGTCACGGCAGCCGAAGGATTGCGGCATTCTCGTGGCGCGTTTTTATGGTCAAATGGCGCCTTCTTTCCACCCCAAGGAGACCCCGCCATGAAATGCCAAACTCGCGTCTTGTCCGCAGCCGCCATCCTTTCTGTCGCATCCCTGATGGGTGCCAGCGCGCAGGCGCAGACGGCGCCGTTCACGCTCTCCAGCCCGGACCTGCGCAGCGGCGTGTTCGACAACAAGTTCGTTCTCAACGGCTTTGGCTGCAGCGGTCAAAACGTTTCGCCCGCTCTGGAGTGGAGCCATGTGCCCGCAGGCACGAAGTCGCTGGCGCTGCAGGTGTACGACCCGGATGCGCCCACCGGCAGCGGTTTCTGGCACTGGACCGTGTACAACATGCCGCCCACCACCACGTCGCTGGCGCAAGGTGCGGGCAACAGCCCGGCCACGCTGCCGGCGGGGGCGTTTGGTGGCAACACCGATTTCATGGACACCGGCGCCACCGGTGTCAACGGCAACTACGGCGGACCCTGCCCGCCGCAGGGCGACAAACCCCATCACTACATCTTCACGCTGTTCGCGCTGGCGGTGGACAAACTGGAAGTGGCAGGTGGCGTGCCCAAGACCGGCAGCGCGGGGCTCTATGGCTTTGTGCTGAACAAGGGCGTGGGTGCGGCCCTGTTGGGTAAAGCGTCGTTCACGGCCACGTACGGGCGCTGAGTTTCCTTCACGTTAAAGCTTTCGACGCCGGTGCCGATGTGGGTGGGTAGCCGATCGGCGGGCAATTTGGGATCAGCATGAAGCAGCATTTTTGGGACCGGGACCTGACTGACCTCGCGGAAAGTCTGTACGACTGGATCGCCAGGTTCTGGAAGGAGGATGTGTGGCCCTTGTTCATGGGCGTCTCCTTCTTCTTTGTCCTTGCCATTCCGCTGCTCATCGTGCTGGCGATTCTGTGGTACCTGAACGAGATTCACTGGGCACCGGAACACGGCCGCTACAAAGTGGGGCTGAACACCCCGTGCGTCACCTGCAATCACGCATCCGCACTGACATCGGTGCGCGTCGTCAAACTGTCGTCACACACATCACTGCGGGATTGAACACGCGTCAATCTTGATGAATCGGGGCCTGCGCCGCCGATCGATTTCTCGGGTAGTTTTCTCTCATCGGTGACTTGTCCACTTCTGGCAAATTCGCTCACCTCGTCGCGCCTGTTCTTCTCAGTCGGGTATCGCGATTTTTGACTTTTCTCAAGCCTTAACAGTGCCCTGAAAGCATGATTCAACCCACGCAGAAAGGGAGTTCATGAGACCTCTAACCCAGGTCGAACCGAACCCCTCGGGTCGGCGAAAAAGTTGACTCCTGCTGCGGGTGGGTTGCCCATGTCGGGCGGCCGGTTTGTCAACTTAACTGGAGTTTTATCATGGAAAAGTTTGCTCTTGCAGTACGCAAGTTTGCGCGCGACGAAGAAGGTGTGACGGTCATTGAATACGCCCTGATGGCAGCCCTGATCTCGATCGGTGTTGCGGCCACGGTCATCTTGCTGAAGACCGCATTGACTGACACGTTTACCAGAGTCATCACCTGCATCAAGACCGCAGTTTGCGCGTGATTCAGTAGGACCGGTGGCAAAGGCGGCCTGAACGCCGCCACTTTTGCCACCCTCGATTTCTGTCGACTGCGCCGGTACCGGGCTGAGCCAGATGCCGTGCGCGTCGACCACTTTCTTTTCCCTTTGGGAGCGCGCCAATGAGCTTCGATGTCACGCCAGCCACCTGGCAGCTGTGGTGCCTAGCGGCATTGACGCTGTTCATGGTAATGGCCATCGATGCCGACGTGCGTGTGCGTCGCATCCCCAATGTGCTGGTGTTGATGGTGCTGTGCGCCGGTCTGGTGCTGAATGTCATCGGACCCGACAATGGACGCGCCGGCCCGCTGGCCGAATATCCGGGTGCACTGGGCCTGGGCGCTGCCCTGTTGGGTGTGCTGGTGGGTCTGGCCCTCTTCCTGCCGCTGCATCTGGTGCGCGCCATGGGGGCCGGAGACGTCAAACTGCTGGCCGCGCTGGGCGCTTTTGTCGGGCCCGTTGAAGTCATCAACGTGGCCCTGTTCGTGCTGATGGCGGGCGGCTTGCTCGCGGTGGCGCGCATGCTGTGGTCGGGCACGTCGCGTCGCGTTCTGGGTAACGTCCGGCTGGCGCTGAGTGGCATCGCCAGTGGCAAGCAGTTGTTCGATCCTGCCACACAGTCCGCTGATCGCATGCCCTATGCGCTGGCGTTTGCGGGCGGTCTGGCCTGCTACGGTTACTGGCGCTTCATCGGTGGCATCCCGTTGATCAGTCTGGGTTGAACCATGACCACCCTCAACACACCCTTGCGCGCGTCGCCTCCCCCGGCTCCGGCCGTGGTGGACGAAGGCGCACCTGGTTTGCCCGAAGCGCTGCTGGTGGATCTGGTGTTGCGCCATCTGCTGCGCACCGGAGACATGTTGTTGATCGACCTCTCCCGCCGCATGGGGTTGAGCCGTCTGCGCATGGACGCTTTGCTCAAGCACGTGCGCGCCCTGAACTACGTCAAGGTGTCGCGTTGCGGTGATCTGGAAGGCGACGTGAGTTACGTCCTTACTGATCTGGGCCGCACGCACGCCCGCGTCGCGGTGGAGAAATGCCAGTACGTCGGCCCGGCGCCGGTCACGCTGGACGAATATGTGGGCATGGTGCAGCGCCAGAGCGCGGCCCTGCAGGCCACGACCGCACAGCAACTCAAGGCCGCGATGGGCGACCTCGTGCTGGACGAAGAGTTGCTGGCCAATCTGGGCAGTGCGCTCAACTCCGGCAAGGCGATCTATCTCCACGGCCCCAGCGGCAGTGGCAAAACCTACCTGGCCGAACACATGGTCAAGACCCTCAGGGGCCAGATCTGGATTCCGCATGCGATTCAGGTGGACGGTGAAATCATCCAGGTGTTTGACCAGCGGATCCATCGCGTCGTCAAACCACCGGTCGTAGAACGGCGCAGTCTGAGTCGCAACGCGGCGATGGATGACCGATGGATTTTGACGGAGCGCCCGATCGTCATGACCGGTGGCGAACTCACCTTGCGCATGCTCGAACTCGAGTTCGACGACGTGAGTCGCATCTATGTGGCGCCGCCACAAATGAAGGCGAACAACGGCATCTTTGTGGTCGATGACCTGGGCCGCCAGCGCATCAGTCCGCATGAGTTGCTCAATCGCTGGATCGTGCCGCTCGATCGCCACGTGGACTACCTGGGCCTGCATACCGGCGCCAAGTTCCAGATTCCGTTTGACGTCACGGTCATCTTCTCCTCCAACCTGACCCCCGACGAACTGACGGACCCTGCCTTTGCAAGGCGGCTGGGCTACAAGATTCCGATCCAGGCCCTGAGCAAACAGGCCTATCGCGAAGTCATCGCCCAAGCCTGCGAGCGGGTTGGCGCCGAGTTCGATCAGCGCTCCATTGACCACCTGGTAGAGCACTTGCATCCCTCCTGCCAACGGGACTACCTGCCCTGCGTTCCCTTTGATGTGATCAGCAAGATCAGGGACCGCGCGCGCTATCTCGGGCAAGAGCTGCACCTCACTCCGGAGCTGATCGAGTGGGCATGGCACATGTATTTTGGACCTGGCGACACAGCCGGGATGCACGCGGTTCGATCCCCTGAAACTGAGAAAGAAAGAAAATGAAAAGCAATCGTGCAATTGTCATGATCCTGCTGTCCGTCGCAGCGGGCGTCGTGGCCGTCGTTCTCGCCGTCCGCTGGATGGGCGAGCAGGCATCGAGTAACACGACTTCGGTCGTGGTGGCGACGCGCGACCTTGATCTGGGAGCGCCTTTGGCGGCAGCCATGCTGCAAGAGATGCCCTGGCCGACCGGCGCCATCCCGTCGGGGTCGTTCAAGGACGCGAAAAAACTCGAAGGCCGCGTCGTGCGTTCGCCGGTGTTCAAGGGCGAGCCGATCCTCGAAGGCAAGTTGACCCCCGAGGGTACCAAGGGTGGCTTGCCATCGATCATTCCCAATGGCAAGCGGGCCATCAGTGTCAAGGTGAACGAGGTCGTGGGCGTCGCCGGCTTCGCCCTGCCGGGCAGCTTTGTGGACGTGATGATCAACACCAGCGACGCCAAGGACAAGGCCGTCTCCAAGATCGTCCTCAAGCGCATCCTGGTGCTGGCGGTGGCTCAGGAAGCCAACCGCGACGATACCAAGCCCAAGGTAGTGAATGCCGTGACGCTCGAAGTCACGCCTGAAGAGGCCGAAAAAATTGATCTGGCGCGCAGCATCGGCACGCTGTCCCTGGTGCTGCGCAATCCCATCGACCGCAACGAAACCGAGACCATCGGCGTGCGCCGCGAGGACCTGCTGGCGGCGGTGTCGGCCGCGGCAATCAAGCCCGCGCCTGCGGCGGCACCGGCAGCGCCTCGCCCCGTCGCGAGGGCAGTCGCGGCGTCCGCAGTCAAGGCGCATCCGGAGCCCGCCAAAAAAGACACAGTGGAAGTGATTCGGGGCGTGCAAAAGGCCGACGTTGAATTCTGATTATTTGGAAAGCGAACATGAACTCCAACCTAAAAACAAGCATCGGCGTCGTCATGCATGGCACGCTGGCGGCGCTCCCGATGTTGATTTCGGCCATGGGCCTGGTCCTGACGGGCACCGTCCAGGCGCAGGCACAACCACAGGCCCAGACGCAAAGGGTGGCGCTCGTCAAAGGCGTCACCCAAACCACGTCGGCTGCGCCGGCAGCGTCCAGTGCGGACTTCGCCAGCATCGGCCCGACGCTGGAGTTGGTCATTGGCAAATCCACGCTGTTGCGCATTCCGTCACCGATCGAACGCATCTCGGTCGGCAATCCCGGTATCGCCGATGTATCGCTGATCAGTCCGACCGAGCTTTACCTGCTGGGCAAGAGCTACGGCTCCACCAACATGGTGGTGTGGCGCAAGGGTGCGGAAACCACGGTGATTGACGTCAATGTCAGCATCGATGCCGACCGGATGGAGAAGAAACTCAGGGAACTCCTGCCCGACGAAAAAGGCATCAAGGTACGCCCCGCGGCGGACTCTGTGATCCTGACGGGCGTGGTGTCCAGCGGCCTAAAAGCCAAGTATGCCGAAGACATTGCCGAGGCTTTTGTGCGCGATATCAACCGCACTCTGGCGCTGCCCGTCACTGCGGGTGATGCCAAGGCCAAGGCCGGCACGTCCATCGCGGTGGGTGGCGCGGGCAGTGACTCCGGTGGACGTGGCGCTGGCGCCAAGGTGGTGAATCTGTTGCAGGTGGCGCAGGGTCAGCAGGTCATGCTCGAGGTGAAGATCGCGGAAGTCAGCAAGACCCTGATCGACAAACTCGGCTCCAGTGTGGCGGTGAATCGCTCCAGCAACGGCGGGCAAAACGTGTTCTCCATGCTGACCAATTTCCTGAGCAACGGCGGTGGTCTGATGGAGGCACTGAACGTGGGCAAGACGGCACTGCGCATCGATGCCCAGAACGACGATGGTCTGGTGCGGGTGCTGGCCGAACCCAACATCATGGCGGTCAGTGGCCAGTCCGCCAGTTTCCTTTCGGGGGGAAAGATTTTCATCCCCGTATCCCAGACGCCGGGTACCGGCAGCACCGGCAACACGATCACCCTGGAGGAGAAGGAGTTCGGCATCGGCGTGCGCTTCACGCCCACGGTGCTGGACGGCACCCGCATCAATCTGAAACTGATGACCGAGGTATCGGAGTTGTCGCAGACCGGGTCGCCGTTCACGTCGGTCAATGGCGTGGTGTCGATCATTCCTTCGCTGAGCGTACGCCGCGCCGACACCACGGTGCAGCTCAACGACGGCCAGAGCTTTGTGATTGCGGGGCTGATCAAGAACAACTCCACTGCAGCGATCAAGCGTTTTCCCGGTTTGGGTGATGTACCGGTGCTGGGCGCGCTCTTTCGCAGTAGCGAGTTCCAGAAAGAGCAGACCGAACTGCTGTTCGTGATCACCCCGCGCCTGGTCAAACCTTTGTCAGAGATCCCGATTCTGCCCACCACCAGCCATGTCGAGCCCCGGCCGATGGACATCCTGCTGCACGGCACGGTGGAAGGTCGGCAGCCAGCGCCGCAAGTCAATCCCTGACTTTCACGTTATAGGAAAAACCATGAACAAGATCGCTCTCCTGATGTCACTCTTTCTGCTCGCAGCCTGTGCCAGTGTGACGCCGCGCTACGACGCCAAATTTGGCGACACCGTGCGCATGGCCCGCAAGACCCAGACCCTGAATCCGAATGCGCCCAGCCAGTCCGACCCGGCACTGGGGCTGGACGCGCAGGCGGCGGTGAACGCCCTCGGACGCTATGAGGACTCTTTCAAGACACCGCCCAAGACCTTTGAAGTCATCAACATTGGCGGTGCCATTTCGGGCAATTGAACAGCATTGAACAGGGCCGTGTCATGACCATCAAAGTGTCGATCATCTGTAGCGCGGCCAGCGATGTCGCTGCGCTCTCAAGGCTCGATTTTGCCGACATGGGGGTGGTCATTGGCGTACGTGCAGGCTCGCCACAGACGGTGCTGAGCGTCATCCAGCGGGATCAACCCAACGTGGTGTTGCTGGACCTGCCGCTCGCGGACGATGCGGCGATGCAGTTGATCGAGACGGCCCTGGCGGAAGCGCCGGGCACCCACATGGTGGTCGTCAGCCCGGACCGTTCTGTGGAGTTCCTGACGCTGGCCATGCGCTCGGGTGTGCGCGAGGTTTTGCCCGCACCCCTCAGCGCGATGGTGGTGCAGCAGGTGGTGAAGATTGCGCAGGGGCGTCAGGCTGTCCAGGCTCGTCAGGTCAACGTCGCCGGCCGGGTGCTGGCCTTCATACCTTCCAAGGGCGGCGCCGGTGCCACTTTCCTTGCCACCAACCTGGCCTTTGCCTTGTCCCGGCACGCCAAGCGTGTGGCGTTGCTCGATTTGAACCTGCATTTCGGTGATGCCGCACTGTATCTGGGCGACGGCAACGCGGTGGCCAGCGTGGTGGATCTGGCGCGCGAGGCGCAGCGTCTGGATTTCACACTGCTCGAGTCGAGCATGGTCAAGGTCAACGCCAATCTGCGCGTGCTGGCCGCGCCCGAGTCGCCGGATGGCGTGAATGCGATCTCCATTCCGGGCCTGGAAAAAATCATCGAACTGGCGCGCAGCAGCTACGACTTTGTGCTGCTCGATCTAAGTGGAGTGCTGGACCCGGTGGCCGTCAAGGCACTGGATCTGGCGGACACGATTTGCCTGACGCTGCAACTGGATATGGCCTTTGTACGCGCCGCCAAGCGCATGGCGGCCATGTTCAGGGAACTGGGCTACTCCGCCGACAAATTGAGCGTGGTGGTGAATCGGTATGAGAAGCGTGGCGACATCAGTCTGGCAGATGTGGAGAACGCCACGCAGCTCAAGGTTTCCCGAACTCTGCCCAACAGCCATGACGCCTGCAACGCGTCCATCAATCAGGGCGTGCCGCTGCTTGAACTGGCCCCGCAAGACCGCGTCGCCCGGGGTCTGGACGATTGGGCGCAGGAATTGGCTCCGCTACCGGTGGAGCGTCACAGCGGCTGGCTGCAAAGCCTGCTTGCAAGGAGACAGACATCATGAGTTTGCGCGATCCCGATCCCGCTCCCACGTTAACGCAGGAAGATGCGCTCTTTGGTTCGAGCTCGCGCCTGCCTGCGACGCCGGCCTATTACGAGCTGAAATCCAAGCTGCATAGCCAATTGTTGGGGCGCATCGACCTCGAGGTGCTGGGCAACATGACACCGGAGCATCTGCGCGAAGAGCTGGGAACGCTGGTGGCCAGACTGTTGCAAGAGTCAGGCGCCGCGCTCAATGCCACCGAACAGCGGGCCATGATACAGGACATCCAGGATGAAGTCATGGGTCTGGGGCCACTGGAACCGCTGCTGGCCGACCCCACCGTGTCCGACATTCTGGTGAATGGTCCGAACAAGGTCTACGTGGAGCGACGCGGCCGCATCGAACTGGCCAACGTCGTCTTCACCGACGATGCGCACCTGATGAAGATCATCGACAAGATCGTGTCGCGCATTGGTCGGCGCATCGACGAGTCCAGCCCCATGGTGGACGCCCGCCTGCCCGACGGCTCACGCGTGAACGCCATCATCCCGCCGCTGTCGCTGGATGGTCCGTTGCTGTCCATTCGCAGGTTTGCGGCCGTGCCCTTGCGCGCCAATGACCTGATCAAGAACAAGTCGCTCACGCCCGAACTCGCGCAGCTGCTCGCCGGCATGGTGCGCGCGAAGATGAACATCCTGATCTCCGGCGGCACGGGCACCGGCAAGACCACGTTGCTAAACGTCCTGTCCAGCGCCATTCCCGAGCGCGAACGCATCGTCACGATCGAAGATGCCGCCGAACTGCAATTGCAGCAGCCCCACGTCGTGCGCCTCGAAACGCGGCCGCCCAACATCGAAGGCAAGGGTGAAGTCAATCAGCGTGCCCTGGTGCGCAACAGTCTGCGCATGCGTCCGGACCGGATCATTGTGGGCGAGGTGCGGGGCGGCGAGGTGGTGGACATGCTGCAGGCCATGAACACCGGCCACGAGGGATCGATGGCAACGGTGCACGCCAACAGCCCGCGCGACGCCCTGACCCGGCTGGAGAACATGGCCGGCATGGGCGGCCTGAACATCCCTCCGAAGGCGATGCGCCAGCAGATCAGTTCGGCCATCATGGCCATCATCCAGATCTCGCGACTCACGGACGGACGGCGCAAGCTGGTCAGCCTGCAGGAAATCATCGGCATGGAGGGTGAAGTCATCACCATGCAGGAAATCTACGGTTTTACGCAGACCGGCATCGCCGATGACGGCACCGTGCAAGGGCACTTCCATGCGACCGGAGTGCGGCCCAAGTTCATGGGGCGACTCCGGTCCTACGGAGTCAACCTGCCCGACGAGACCTTTGACCAAACCCGCACCTACGAGTGATGCCATGAGTTCAGGCTACGAGATATTTCTGGTGTTTGGTTTTCTGGCCGTGGTGCTGCTGCTGGAGGGCGGGTTCGTGCTCTGGAGCGACACCCGCAGTCCCGAAGTGCAGCGTGTGCGGCGTCGCCTGCGCATGATCGCGGCGGGCGAACACGGCCAGGCGGATGCGACTCTGATGAAGCAACGCATGCTGAGCAATATGCCGGAAATCCAGCGCCTGTTGCTGATGATTCCGAGGATCGGACATCTGGACCGGCTGCTGCTGCAGGCCGGCTCTGCACTGAATGTGTTGAACGTGTTGACGCTGTGTGCCGTGGCAGGTGCGAGCGGCTTCCTGGCGGGAATCGTGCTGGGTTGGCCCTGGCCCTTGTCCCTGATGCTGGCGCTGGTGGCCACCGCCGCACCCATGCTGTGGCTGGCGGGGCGACGCACGCGGCGCATCGAAAAAATCAATGCCCAGTTGCCCGAGGCCATGGATCTGATCAGCCGCGCCTTGCGCGCCGGCCATGCGTTTTCGGCCACGCTCGCCATGGTGGGCAGCGAGGCGCGTGAGCCGATTGCGGCGGAGTTCAAGACCGTCTTTGACGAAATCAATTTCGGCATCTCCACCAAGGGCGCCCTGCTCAATCTGGCGACCCGGGTGCCGATTCCTGACATGCGCTATTTCGTCATGGCGGTCCTGATTCAACTGGAGACCGGCGGCAATCTGGCCGAGTTGTTGACCATGTTGGCGGGCCTGATCCGCGCCCGCTACAAGTTGTTCGGCAACATCAAGACCCTGGCAGCCGAAGGCAAGTTGTCGGCCTACATCCTGGTGGCGCTGCCGTTCTTTCTGGCGGCCGTGATGCGTGTCATCAATCCCGGTTACCTGGACATCCTGCTGACCGACCCCATGGGGATGAAACTGGTCTATGGCGCCTTGGTCATGATGGTGATCGGGGTCTTTGTGATGTGGCGAATCATCAGAATTCATGTCTAGAGAAACACCATGACGATCCAACTCGGGCTTCTCCTCGCGATATTCGTTTCGGTGGCCGGGCTGTCCTATGGCGTGAGCCAGTGGCTGGTTCGGGATCGGACGCTGGGGCGGCGCCTGGAGCAACTGCACACACCGACGGCTGATGCCGGCCTGGACCCGACCAGCGGGAGTCGGCCTGCGTGGCGCGCCAAGATCATCCAACTTGCTGCCCCCATTGCACGCCTGTCGGCGCCCAAGGAGGGCTGGGAAAAGTCCAGCCTGCGCGTGCGCTTCATGTGCGCCGGCCTGCGCGGGGCGGGCTGGCCGGTGCTGTTCTTCAGCGCCAAGACACTGCTGGCGCTGGCCTTGCCGGGCTTGCTGATCCTGTATGGCTTCCTGGGCGCGACTGCAGCGGCGGGGCAGGAAGCGCAGTTCTCGCTGGTCGTTCTGGCGGCGCTGGGTTACTACCTTCCGAACGTGTTGCTGGCGCTCGCAATCCGGTCCCGCCAGCGTGAATTGCGCGAAGCCCTGCCCGATGCCGTGGACCTGATGACGGTTTGCGTGGAGGCCGGCCTGGCACTGGACGCGGCGCTGACCCGTGCGGGCGAAGAAATGAATCTGCGCAGCCCGGCCCTGGCCGACGAGCTGAATCTGGTGACGCTGGAGTTGCGCGTGGGATTGACGCGCGAGGGCGCGCTGCACAACCTGGCCTTGCGCACCGGTGTAGATGACATCACGACGTTCGTGACGATGCTGCTGCAGTCGGAGCGCTTCGGCACCAGTGTGGCCGATTCGCTGCGGATTCTGTCGGAGACCATGCGCGACCACCGGCGCCAGCGCGCCGAAGAAAGGGCCGCACAAATCCCGGTGAAGCTGCTGTTCCCTCTGATCTTCTTCATTTTTCCGGCGTTGTTTCTGGTGCTGATCGGCCCGGCTGTGATCGGCATTTCCAGAACACTGTTTCCGGCGATGGGAGGCGGGCATTGAGCCTGGCACGCCATGAACCACCCCCTTGAAATGCGGCGCATCCGCCGCGGGAAACGTGAGCGGGGCGTGGCCACGGTCGAATTCGCACTGACGGCCATGCTGTTCTTCACCCTGATCTTCGGCATCATGGATTTCTCCTACCTGTGCTGGGGCGACCTGGCGATGCAGCACGCGGTGCGCGAAGGCACGCGCTATGCAGTGACCGGTCGCGCTGATCTGGACCCGATTCCCGACGGCACGGCGAAGGACCGCTGTGACGCGGCCATCGCGGCCATCAAGAATCAGTCCATGGGTTTTTATGATCGTGCTTCGCCGACCATCGTCTTCAAGACCGTCGATGCAATCACCGGCGCCATCACGCCGGTGCCCGGGGGTTCGTGCGCGGCGGCGGGCCAGATCATCATCATTTCCGTGACCTGCTCGCTCGCACCTCTGACGCCGTTTCTCAAACCCTTTCTGGCGGGTGGCAAGTGGGTGTTCACCGTCAGCACCACGATGAAAAACGAGGCCTTCACTGGGCTTTGACATGACGCACAAGAAGATCAATTTCAAGGGACGGCACGCAGCGGCTGGGCTGAGCATGATCGAGCTGGCCCTGGTGCTGCCGGTGCTGATGCTGCTGCTGATGGGTGTGACCGACTTCGGACGCTTCAATCTCTTTGACAACATTCTGATCAACCTGAGCCGCGAGGGCGCCAATCTGGCGGCGCGCACGTCGCTCAGCCCGCAGTTCATCATCGATGCACTGAACCACACCGCCTCGCCACTGGACATGGAGGCGCATGGCATGGTGTATATCACCCGGGTTGTCGGAGTGGACGGTGGTGCGGGGACGGTGGTCTCGCGCGTCGAGGAACAGTACCGGGCCAGCGTTGGAGATACGTCGCTGCATAGCAAGTTGTCGTGGACCTGTTCGAGTTGGACCGGCGCCAAATGCAACCTGCCTGCCGCCACGGCGGACCGTCTGGTGGTGTTGCCGCTGCCATTGGCGCTGGGTGCGGAGGTGCATGTCGTCGAGACGCTCTACCACTACTCGGCGTTCACGAAATTCCTCTTTAGCACCGATCCGGATCTGTATTCGTCAACGCTGCTTTGAACCTCACCCCGGAGAAGTACGCCATGCGCTCACCCCCCCATCCCTACCAACGAGGGCAGATCCTGATCCTGGTCGCCCTGCTGATGGTAGTTCTGATTGGATTTGTCGGACTGGCCATCGACTCCGGCAGGAGCTATGGCGTCAAGGCCAAGCTGAGTTCGGCCGTGGACGCCGCCGCCATTGCCGGTGCGCGCGCCCTGGCGCAGGGTGCCTCCGATCCGTTGCGCCAAGCGGCCGCTTTGCAGGCGGCGAAGGACTTTTACGCCGCCAATTTTCCCGCCCACTTCGACGGTGCCACCCTGGTGCCGCTGACCAACGCCGACGTGAGCGCCACGCACGATCTGGCCAGCGGCTACTGGACGGTGAATGTCAAGGGTTCTGCCACCATGCCCGTCACGCTGATGGGAATGCTGGGGTTCACCGACGTCACCGTCACGGCGGAGGGTGGCACCATTCGACGCGATCTGGACATCATCCTGGTGCTGGACTCTTCGGGGTCGATCGGCGCTTCACTTCCCGGCCTGAAGGCAGCGGCCATCAATTTCGTGAACAAGTTCAACTCAGGCACGAACGGCGACCGTGTTGGTCTGGTCACGTTTGCGTCGGGGGGCGTGCTGGATGTGCCGATCGACAAGAGCGGAGCCCGTGGGTTTGACAAGACCAATGTCATCAACCACATCAATGCCTTGACATCCAATGGTGCCACCGCAGCCGCTGAAGGCATGCGATTGGCACTGAATGACATCAATGGCGTGCCGATCGCCAGCCGCTCCAGTCTCAGGATGATCGTCTTCTTCAGCGATGGCGCGCCCAATGAAGTGCCGGCCACGTTCTGCAACGGTCCGGTCACGGCCAGTGGCCCGCTAGCGGCCGGCCGATGTACCGTCACGCCAGTCGTCGACGGCGACTTGTATTCGGACACTACGGGGTCCGCCACGGACGCGGCGACGCAATATTTCAATTACAAATTGTTGAGCGACGCGTCTCCTGGAACGTTAGTTACCAAGAGCGGCTCGGTCCCAGTGGGCACGCTGCCCGTGGACGGTTCGCGGAAAGACCCGAAGACGACGGGTGCGCTCGTTCCAGGTAGCGATATCCCGCTGGCCAGCTACAACTTCGTGCGTACGTTGGACATGGTAAGTCCTGTGGTCCCTGGTTCGCTGTATCCCTATACGAACACGCGCTGCAACGTCAACAAAGCCGCCCGCAATATGGTGGAGAACGTCGCCAATACAGCGCGCAGCCAGAACATCAAGCTGTATTCCATCGGCCTCGGGGCCGCGGTCAATACGCAGGAAATCACATTCACCGGTGGCGCCCCACTACTCTGCGGCTATGGCGCCAGCGACCTGGGTGCCAACATCCTGAAGCGCCTGGCCAACGCGGCCGATGCCGTCCCCCGCAACGCCGCGCAGCCCACGGGGCTCTATGTCTGGGCCGCCAACGCAAGTGATCTGGATGCCGCGTTTTCCAAGATCGCCAGCGAAATATTGCGGCTCAGCAAATAGCGCATCCATCAGGAATATCAGCAATCGCACGCATCGTTGGCACCCCATATTTCAACCAGGAACATGCCATGAAAACTATTGCCAAATGTCTGTCGACCTTGTCCGTGGGTGCGGTCATGGGCTGCTCGCCCATACCCGTGGTGATTGCGCCCGCACCGGCGCCTGCGCTTGCGCTCGCGCCGGTAGCGATCATCCCTTTGGAGATTTTGCATCCACAGCCAAACCAGGAAGCGATAGATACCGAGAGCAGAGAAATAGCGGTCCAGATGATTGCGCCAAGACTCTATCTGGTGGAGATCGCGCCGCATGTGTACGAACTTCGCGACCGCACCGCGCCACCGAAAAACCAGGTCGCCGAGGCGGTGCCGGTGCATGCCGATAAGCCGATGGTGGCGGAGGCCGTCAAGGCGCTCGAAGCTGGTACCAGCGCCGGCGCCAATGCCAATGCCAATGCCAATGCCAATGCCTGCTCCTCGCTGCAAGTCGTGAGGGTCGAAATCTCCAACGGCGTCGGCATCAACCTGCTGGCACGGCGCACCGCCATGCGACTCGCATCTTCGGGCGTGGTCACGGCCCGACTTACCAATCAACCCCGCTTCGATCAGGCGCGAACCGAAATCCAGTTCGCCGCCGGTCAGGAAGGCGCGGCGAGTGCGTTGTCAGCGCTGCTGCCGGCGACGGTCAAATGGGTTGCATCGGGAAATCTTGCCAGAAACATCCAGATCCGACTGGTACTGGGGCGCGATTTTGCCGGTGACAAAACGGCGCTGTGGCTAAACCCCCAAGCCGTCGAAACGAATCATCGCGTTGCCGTGGTGGCACCGCTCATGGCGCCGGAAGCTCCGGCGAGTTGCAAGGTTTAACGCCAGCCAAGCGGCCAGTTTTTAGGAGAATATTGTGAAAGCAGAAGCGATCAGGGTTATCAGGATTTGTTCGGTGCTTCTGGCACTGGGCCTCAGTGCTTGCGGTGGTGGCGGTTCGTCCACCTGCAACAGCGGCATCGCCACGCTGTGCGACACCTTGGGCGTGAGCAGCACGGCCCCGGGCGTGACAACACCGGCCGCTGGGCAAGGATCGCTGCAGCTTTCCCTAGTGGATGCGGCTGGTGCGTCCACGACTTCGGTTTCTCCTACGCAAGCTGGAACGCTGCGTGCGCAATTGAAGGACAGCAAGGGGGCAACTGTGCCCAATGTTGCCGTCACCTTCACCACGACCGACAAGACCGGCGCCTTCGTTCCGTCGTCGGGCACGGCATTGAGCGATAGCACGGGCCTGGCGCAAGTCGGTCTGCCGGCGGGAACCCAGGCCGGTGCCTTCACAGCGACGGCAAGCGCCACGGTTGGTGGCAATGCAGCGACCAGTTCGACCAGTTACTCCGTCACGTTTCCGACGCTGACATTCAGTGCGCTCACGATAACGCCTGCAAGCCTCTCGGCCGGGGGAACCGCCAGTCTGGGCGTCACCGTGTTGAGCGGGACAAGCGCATTCACCCCCGCGCAGTCTGTGATCTTCACGTCACCTTGCGCTGTTGCCGGAAAGGCCACGATCAGTTCGCCGGTTGTCACGGTGAACGGTGTGGCGAACACGTCGTACGCGGACAAGGGTTGCGGAGGGTCTGACACGATCACAGCTTCCACCAGTCTGGGTGGCGCAACATTTAGCCAGGCCGGAGCGGTCACTGTTCTACCAGCGACTGGCGGTCAAATCGCGTTCGTTTCCGCACTGCCGCAAAACATTGCATTGAAAGGAACGGGGGGGCCTGGACGCCAGGAGTCTTCGACGGTCGCGTTTAAGGTACTCGACAAGAATGGCAATCCTGTTGCAGGGCAACTGGTTGACTTTGCTTTGACGACCAGCGTGGGCGGACTGACACGCAATCCTGTTTCATCTACCACCGGTGCCGACGGTATGGTGAGTACCGTTGTTGCGGCTGGAACCATCAATACGCCGGTGCGAGTCACGGCGACCCTGACCGGGACGACGATCTCCACATTGTCTGATCAGCTCGTCGTATCGACGGGTGTTCCGGATCAAAACAGTTTTTCTTTGAGTACCGCAACATACAACGTCGAAGGCATGAATCACGATGGCTGCGACGCCCCGGTGGGGTCGACAGTCAGAGTCAGTCTTGCCGATCACTTTAATAATCCGGCGCCCGATGGCACGGCCGTCAGCTTTACGACCAAAGGCGGTACCGTAGATGCCTCTTGCCTGACGGGTTTGGTGAATACGACGCTGACCAATGGTACGGTGATTACCCAGAAAGGCATTCCAGGCCAATGCAGCGTGAGGTTCTGTGCCGCAAATCCTCGTCCTGACAATGGGCGTATCACGATCCTTGCCTACGCACTGGGCGAGGAAAGCTTTATTGATACCAATGGCAATAACCTGTTTGACTCGGGTGAAAGCTACCAGGATTTGGGTGAGCCATTTCGCAATGATCGCGCCATTACCAATCGAAACGCCAACGCCAACTGGGGTGTGAATGCGTACACCCTGACGGCGACAAACCCCGATGGCGATGGCTGGTCAACGGGCAACGCGGCGCGCGTTGCAGGTGAGTTGTACATCGACACCAATGCTGACAGTACGTGGAATGCCGTTGGTGACGATGTCTATAACGGGGTCTTGAAGTCGACGCAAAATTTTGATAGCCAGGGGACGCATGTTCGTGCGGCATTGGTCCAGGTGTTGTCCACCAGCAGTGCCAATATCACCGCACTTGATGCGGTGCCAGTCGCCTTGAGTCATTGCGTTGACGGCACCCCTTTTGTCAATGTGCCCAGGACCGTTCGGCTTGCAGTCAGAGACTTCAACCCAACCATCTATACGAACAGTATCTTTGCTGGAAACACCTTGCCGGGAAATATCTTGCCCGCAGGTACGGCCATAAAATTTTCGACTTCCAATGGCGCGATTCTGAGTGCGACAGACTTTGTTGTGCTCAACACCAATGATCCGAGTCAGGATGCCTGGACTTACTACGTGAGTATTCAGAGCGATGCGTCTCAACCAGACGCTGCAACGGGCAACTATGCTTGCTCCAATACGGTCACAAGTGGTCTGTTGACAGTGAAGGTGACGACGCCGCTTGGGATAATCACAACCCAGACTTTTTCGATCATTGACTAGCACGCCAGTCAGTCAGGGTGGGCCGGTAGTTGTGTCCACTCTGATCTTTTTTCAAGCTTGCGAACTGCTCGTCATTCGGAAACGCAGGCGTTCACTCGTCGCCGTGCATCGCCGCTGCCATCGCCGCCGCAAGCTCCTTTTTGCCGAAGGGTTTGATGAGCAGCGGCAGGTTTGCGGCTTCTGCTCTGCGTTCCTCGCTCAGGAAATTCGAGTAGCCTGAATTGAGCAGCACCGGGAGCCCGGGATGCAATTCGCGCGCACGGTTCGCCAATTCCGTGCCATTCATTCCGGTGCCGAGTTCGACGTCTGTCATCACCAGGTCAAAGGGCGTTCCGTCCGTCAGTTCGGTCCATGCGGACTCGGCGCAGGCGTGCGCGGACACGGTGCAGCCCAGCGATTCCAGGAAGCGCTCGGACACCGCGCGCACCAGCGCATCGTCTTCAACGAGCAGTACATGGAGTCCCTTGGGAAGGCGCTCCGATCGGGTTGACGGGGCAGTTGCCGGGGTCGCAGCGCGTTCGACCGTTGGCAACAGGATGGTGACCGTGGTCCCTTTTCCGGGTGCGCTTTCAAGCTCCACACTGCCCTGCGATTGCTTGACAAAACCGTAGACCGAGCTCAACCCCAGGCCGGTTCCGCGACCGACCTCCTTGGTGGTAAAGAAGGGTTCAAACGCTCTTTCAAGCACCTCGCTGTCCATGCCGTAGCCCGTATCCGTGACGCAAATTTTCACCCATGAAACGGGTGCGCATTCTGTGGGATCCGTGTTCGCCAGGGCAAGGTCGGCGAGCGCGCCGTCAAAAGAGCTGCACGTGATCTGCAGTTTGCCGCCCTGCGGCATGGCGTCGCGTGCATTGATGGCGATGTTGAGCAATGCTGACTCCAACTGGACCTCGTCCGCCAAGCACGGTGATAACCCGGCATCGACCGCGAACGCAATGTCAATTTTTTCACCCAAGGTACGGCGCAACAGTTCAACCAGAGAGGGCAGCATCTGATGCAGATTGACGGCCTTGGGCATGAGGTGCTGGCGACGGGAAAACGCCAGCAGCTTGCCGGTCAGCTCGGCTGCACGTCGACTGGCGTCGGTGGCGGATTGCAGGAACTCCAGCCCGTGCTGATCGCAGCATTCCTGCAGATGCTCCTGTGCCATTTGCAGATTGCCGTTGATCACGGTCAACAGGTTGTTGAAGTCGTGTGCGATGCCACCCGTGAGTTGGCCCACGCTTTCCATTTTGTGTGCCTGGCGAAGCTGCGCTTCCACTTGCGCCCGTTGCATGCTGGTCGCGAGAATGCTGGCCACGGCTTGCAGGAACAGGATCTCGTCATGCGCGAAGTAGCCGGGCCGCTTGGAGCCGGCGCTGAGCACGCCCACCACCTTGCCTTTGTCAAACAGCGGCACACCGAGTCCGCTTTTAAATCCTTCTCGGAGTGCGATGGGCGGCGTCACAAAGCGCCGCTCGTCGGCCCAGTTCGAAATCACCACCACGTCGCGCCTCGCGACCACGTACCCGATGCCGGTCTCGGGCGTGCAGGGTAGACTTTCGCCGACGATACGGCCCACCGTCAGGCCGTGGGCACTGACCGCTTGGAGTTTTTGCTGATTGGGTTCGAGCAGGTATACCAGTGCCGCGTCACATCCGATGGCGTGGGCGGCAATGGCCGGTGCACGTTGCAACAGCTCCTGCGGATCGGTCAGATCGACTGCCAGTCGGGCCAGTGAGGCGAGTTGCGCGTAATAGTGCGCCTGGCGCATCGCACGGTTGGAGCGCTGCCCGACATCCGCCGCACGAATGGCGACCAGAACGTGCGCGACACCGCGAATCTTCAGCGGACTGAGGGAGAGGTCTATGGCAACCTCATTGCCGTCGGCGTGCAGCGCCACCAGCGGGTCATGGCTGCCGAGCGCCCTGGACACGGGATGATCTGCGTAGCGCTGGCGCAGCGCAGCGTGTCGCTGCCGCAGCCGCTCTGGCAGCAGCGTGTCCACCTGGCGGCCGCGCAAGGCCTCAGGGCTGTAGCCAAGGACGGTTAGCACGGCGGGATTCGCCCGCAGGATCAAGCCCGCGTAGTCGACCACCATCATGGCATCGGCGCAGGCATCGAGAACCTGCTCGAAGACGGCAGGGTCACCGTCCATGGCGACCTCGGAATTCAGTGCCATACGTCGCCCAAACCGCGTTCCTGCGGAGCGTTCTGTACCGGCACCGCGAGCACG
The DNA here is from genome assembly GCA_903832285.1 of uncultured beta proteobacterium. GTDB lineage: Bacteria > Pseudomonadota > Gammaproteobacteria > Burkholderiales > Burkholderiaceae_C > CAIKVZ01. The sequence goes on from CAILAY010000045.1 coordinate 23,245, forward strand.
TAGCCTGCAGTGCGCACTGACTTGAGAATTTGCGGCTGGGACGCAGTGCGTTCGATCTTCTTGCGCAGTCGTCCCACCAGGACGTCGACGGCACGGTCGAACGGAGATGCTTCGCGCCTGCGGGTCGCCTCGAGCAGGAAATCGCGCGATAGCACGCGTCCCGGGTGGGTGACAAAGACGCGCATCAGATCGAACTCACCCGAGGTGAGGTTGACCTCATTGCCGTC
>CAILAY010000046.1 GCA_903832285.1 uncultured beta proteobacterium
CAGTTTGGGGCGAAAGCCCGCAAAAAGCCCACAGTCTGACTTTCGACGTTCAAATCGAGACCAGACTCAAGCACCAATTTCGCCAAGTAATTCATTAACTTACGACGTCCTGATGTGACAACGTTGGGACACTACTGAAGCCACATGAAAACACTATGGGAGTTCATCCAGGAGCTTGAGGAATTTGAGGAGGCATCCGCGCAACTTGAGGCCGCCAACGCGTATGTTGCTGTTCGCGAGAAATCTGGTGAAGTCGTGGTGGCAGCAAATGTCGCCTTTTCTTTGGTGACTTTCTTTTGGCGACGCAAAAGAAAGTTACTGCGCAGTCGGGCGCACATCCCGACAACAAAGCGCGCAGTCGGCGCAAGACCCGACAACCCTACCCGCCCCAGACCTCCTTTGCCGTCTCCACCACCAACCGCAGTTTGGCGCGCTGCGCTTCCACTGCGATGTCGTTGCCGTGGACGGTGCTGGAAAAGCCGCACTGGGGTGAGAGCGCGAGTTGCTCCAGCGGCGCATAGCGCGCGGCTTCATCGATGCGGCGCAACAGGTCGTCCTTGGACTCCATGGCGCCGAACTTGGTTGTGACCAGGCCCAGCACCACGGTCTTGCCCTTGGGCAGGTAGCGCAAGGGTTTGAAGTCGCCGCTGCGGTCGTCGTCGTACTCCATGAAGTAGGCGTCCAGGTTCATCTCCTTCAGCAGGGCCTCGGCCACGGGTTCGTAGTTGCCGCTGGCGGCGTGCGTGCTCTTGAAATTGCCGCGGCACAGGTGCATGGCGAGCAGCATGCCGGGCGGCTTTTGCGCGACGACGCGGTTGATGAAGGCAGCATAGCGGTGCGGCAATTCGTTCGGGTCGTCACCGCGGGCGCGGGCTGCTTCGCGCATGTGTTCGTCGCACAGGTAGGCCAGATTGGTATCGTCCATCTGCACATAGCTGCAACCGGCAGCGGCCAGGCTGCGCAGTTCGGCGCCATAGGCGTCGGCCACATCCTGGTAGAAATCGGGGTCGAGCTCGGGGTAATGCTCTCGGCTGATGCCCGCGCGGCCACCCCGAAAGTGCAGCATCGTGGGAGAGGGAATGGTGACTTTGGGGGTGTTGCCCACTGCCACCTGGCTCTTGAGGTATTGAAAGTCGGCAAGTTGAATGTCCTTCACGTGGCGCACCTTGCCCACCACGCGCATCACCGGTGGCGCCAGTTCCTGCGTGCCATCGGGCTTCTGGATCGTGACCGGAATGTCGGTCTTGACCCCGCCGAGCTGGTCCAGAAAATCGATATGAAAGTAGGTACGACGAAATTCACCGTCAGTGATGCTTTTCAAACCCACGTCCTGCTGGAACGTCACGATCTCCGTGATGGCTCGGTCCTCCACGCGGCGCAGTTGCTCGGGCGAAATGGTGCCAGCGGCACTCTGCGCACGAGCCTCCAGCAGGTATTTCGGTCGCAAGAAGCTGCCGACGTGGTCGTAGTGGGCGGGTAGCTGGGTCATGGTTGCCTCCGGTGCTTTTGTGGGTTTATGGCGTATCGTCAAACAGGATCGGCACAGCCGTGACAATACATCGAAGGACGCTCATCGGTTATTCCAAAGTGCTATAACAATTAGTCTGCAACGCCTATTGCGACGGTGAGCCTTTGCCGTCAAAGTTGACGAGTATCCGACCATTCCATTTTCTCCAGGAGAGACTAAACGTGAAAAAGAGACTGTTCCTCAGTGCCTGCGCGCTGGCCATTTCTGCATGCGTTGCGATGTCGGCGATGGCGCAGGACAACAAGTTCCGCATCGGCCTGATTCTCCCCATGACCGGACAGCAAGCCACCACCGGGCGCCAGATCGAAGCTGCCGCGCGGCTTTATATGGCGCAAAACGGCGACACCGTTGCGGGCAGGAAGATCGAGCTCATCGTCAAGGACGACACCAGCCTGCCGGACGTGACCAAGCGTCTGGCGCAAGAGCTGGTGGTGAACGACAAGGTCAACGTGCTGGCAGGCTTTGGCATCACGCCTTCGGCCCTGGCGACGGCTCCAATCGCGACCCAGTCCAGGACGCCGCAGGTGGTGATGGCTGCGGCCACATCCAGCATCACGCAAGCCTCGCCCTACATCGTGCGCACCAGCTTCACGCTGGCGCAGGTGTCAGTGGTGATGGGCGACTGGGCGCCAAAAAACGGCATCAGGAAGGTGGTGACGCTGGTCAGTGATTACGGCCCCGGCATCGACGCCGAAAAATACTTCAAGGAGCGCTTCATCCTGAGCGGTGGACAGGTGCCCGAATCCCTGCGCGTGCCCATGCGCAACCCCGATTTCGCGCCGTTCCTGCAAAAGGTGCGCGACCTCAAACCCGACGCGCTGTTCGTGTTTGTTCCGTCCGGCGCTGGCGCTGCGGTGATGAAGCAGTTTCTGGAACGGGGCATGGACAAGGCGGGCATCAAGCTCATCGCCACCGGCGATGTGACCGACGATGACCAGCTCAACGACATGGGCGATGGCGCCCTGGGCGTGGTCACGTCGCACCACTATTCGGCCGCGCACCCCTCAGCGTTGAACAAGAAATTTGTTGAAGCCTTTGCCAAGGCAAACAAGGGCCTGCGCCCCAACTTCATGGCCGTCGGCGGTTACGACGGCATGCGCGTGATCTATGAGGCGCTCAAGTCCACGAAGGGGCAGGGCGGTGGCGATGCCCTGCTGGCGGCCATGAAAGGGCAGATCTTCGAGAGTCCGCGCGGCCCGATATTCATCGACGCGCAGACCCGCGATGTGGTGCAAAACGTCTACCTGCGCAAGGTCGAGAAAAAGGATGGCCAGCTCTATAACGTCGAATTCGACGTGATCAAGGACGTCAAGGATCCGGGCAAGTCCAATTAGGAATCCTGTGAATTCGCCTGATCCGACAAGGCTGAGCGGCGTTTTTCGATGTTGACCCTTCTCTTTGACGGCATCGCCTACGGCATGCTGTTGTTCATTCTGGCAGTGGGTTTGGCCGTGACCATGGGATTGATGAATTTCATCAATCTGGCGCATGGCGCTTTCGCCATGGCGGGCGGCTATATCACGGTGCTGCTGATGCAACGCCTGGGCGTACCGTTTCTCCTGTGCCTGGTCGTGGCATTCCTGGGTGCCGCGTTGCTGGGCTCGTTGCTGGAGCGCACGCTCTATCGGCCGCTGTATGGCAAGCCGCATCTGGATCAGGTGCTGTTTTCCATCGGCCTGACCTTCATGGCCGTCGCCGGCACGAGTTACCTGGTCGGCCCGAGCCAGCAAATGGTCCAGTTGCCGGACTGGCTCAAAGGCCGCACTGAAATCGGCGAGGGCGCATGGATGCTGGGCATGGGCCACTATCGCCTGTTCATCATCGCGGTCTGCGCGGCGCTCACGCTGGGCCTGCAATACGTGTTGAGCCGAACCCGCTTCGGCAGTCGCCTGCGGGCCTCGGTGGACGACCAGCGCGTGGCGGCAGGGCTGGGCATCAATGTGAACGCCGTGTTCCTGCTGACCTTTGCCGTGGGTTCGGGTCTGGCCGGACTGGGCGGGGCACTGGGGGCCGAGGTGCTGGGACTGGACCCCAGTTTTCCGTTGAAATTCATGATCTACTTTTTAATCGTCGTGGCGGTGGGAGGCACTTCCAGCATCACCGGCCCGCTGCTGGCTGCGCTGATGCTGGGTATCGCCGATGTGGCCGGGAAATATTACGTTCCCAAGCTCGGTGGCTTCATTGTTTACAGCGTGATGATCGGGATTCTGATCTGGCGTCCGCAGGGCCTGTTCGTGCGCCGGGGTGGAAAACCGAAATGAACCCGCAGCAGCATCTGTTCCGGCGGGCCCGCTGGAAACCCTGGGAGGTTGTGCTGTGGGCGCTTGCGCTGGCCTCGCCATATCTGTTGTCCAGCCACGCGCTCATCATCAATGAGATCGCGATCGTGGCGCTATTCGCTCTGTCGCTGGATCTGATTCTGGGTTACGCCGGCATCGTGTCGTTGGGGCACGCCGCGTTCTTTGGCATGGGGGCCTATGCTGCTGCGCTGTTTGCCAAACTGGTGCTGCCCGACCCGCTCCTCGGACTGGTGGTGGGTGTGCTGAGCGCGTCCCTCCTGGGCGCGCTGTGCAGCGCCAGCATCCTGCGTGGCACCGACCTGACGCGGCTCATGGTCACGTTGGGGGCAGCTTTGATTCTGATGGAACTGGCGAACAAACTGGATTGGCTCACCGGCGGCGCCGACGGCTTGCAGGGCGTTGTGATGGGTCCGCTGCTGGGTCGCTTTGAGTTTGATTTGAACGGCCGCACAGCGGCCTGTTACTCGTTGGGCGTGCTGCTGCTGGTGTTTGTGCTGGTGCGACAACTGGTGAATTCGCCCTTTGGTGCCACGCTCAAGGCCATTCGCGACAACCGCCTGCGCGCCATGGCGGTAGGAATTTCTGTGAACGCGCATCTGAGCGTGGTGTACACGGTGGCGGCTGCCATGGCGGGTGCTGCCGGCAGCCTGCTGGCGCAAACCACAGGCTTTGCGTCGCTGGACCTGTTCGAGTTTCATCGCTCCGCCGAAGTGATGCTGGTGCTGGTGGTGGGTGGCGTCGGATGGCTGTATGGGGGCATCGTCGGTGCGATCGTGTTCAAGCTCATGCAGGATGCGATATCGAGCATCACACCGGAGTACTGGACCTTCTGGATTGGCCTGTTTCTGGTGTTGCTGGTGCGGGTCGGGCGCGAGCGTCTGCTGCGACCCTGGACCTGGTTTGGCCGTGGCGCGGGAGGCGGCAGGACATGAGCGAAGCCGCCGCAACAGCCGGTGCGGGCGACATCGTGCTATCCGCCCAGGCTTTGGTGATGCGATTTGGTGGCATCACGGCCACCAACAAGGTCACGCTCGACCTCAAGCAAGGAGCAAGGCACGCCCTGATCGGCCCCAATGGCGCGGGCAAGACCACGCTCATCAATTTGTTGACCGGCGTGCTGCAACCGACCGCGGGAAGAATCATCCTGAATGGGCAGGACATCACTCAATTGGCGCCGCACCAGCGGGTGCGCCTCGGGCTGGTAAGGACCTTTCAGATCAACCAGTTGTTCGACACGCTCACGCCACTGGAGACGCTGGCCATGACGGCGTCGCAGCAGCAGGGTCTGGGCGGAAAGTGGTGGCAGGCTTTGGGCGCGCGCAAGTCCGTGGTCGAGCGCTGTGAACAACTGCTGGAGCAGTTTCGCCTGACCGACGTGATGGCGCAGGAGACGCGCATGCTTGCCTACGGCAAGCGCCGTCTGCTGGAGATCGCGATTGCCCTGGCCTGCGAGCCGCGCGTGCTATTGCTGGATGAGCCCGTGGCAGGTGTGCCCGCTGGCGAGCGCGAAGAATTGCTGCAGACCGTCGCCGCGCTGCCCGCCGACGTGTCCATCCTGCTGATCGAACACGACATGGATCTGGTTTTTAGTTTTGCCAATCGAATGACGGTGCTGGTCAACGGCATGGTGCTGACCGAGGGCGACCCCGACACCATCGCCCACGACCAGCAAGTCAAGGCCGTGTATCTTGGGCACGGTGACGAGATCAATGAGGCACTCGCAGTGGCCAACCACGAGGGTGCCGATCATGGCTGAGTTGCTGCAGATTGAGTCCTTGAGCGCGGGCTATGGCGAAGCGGTGGTGCTGAGCGGGGTCACGCTCTCGCTCGCCCAAGGCCAGACCCTTGCCCTGCTGGGGCGCAACGGCACGGGCAAGACGACTTTGATCAACACGCTGGCTGGCGCGACGCGCCAGCATGCAGGTACGGTCACGCTGGGTGGAGTGGCGCTGCGCGAACTGCCTTCGCACCAAAGGGCGGCGCTGGGGATTGGCTGGGTACCGCAGGAGCGAAATATCTTCAAATCGCTGAGCGTGCACGAGAACCTCACAGCGGTGGCACGACCGCCGCGCAACGGTCGCGGTGCCAGTCCATGGACACCGCAGCGTGTGTACGAGTTGTTTCCGCGCCTGGCCGAACGCAGGACCAATCTGGGAACGCAACTGTCAGGGGGCGAGCAGCAGATGCTGGCGTTGGGCCGGGCGCTGGTGTTGAACCCCACACTGCTGTTGCTGGACGAACCCTGCGAAGGGCTGGCGCCTATCATCGTGCAGGAGTTGCTGCGCGCCATCCGGCGCATCACGCGCGACGAGGGACTCTCGGCCATCATTGTGGAGCAGCATCCCCAGGCCATTCTGGCAATCTCCGACGCCGCTGCAGTGCTGGATCGCGGCACGGTGGTATTTTCGGGCAGCGCACGCAACCTGCAGGAGCAACCCGCCCTGCTGGACAGGTTGCTGGGCGTGGCACGCGCCTGAATTCGTCACGTCAACAACAAGGCGGCAACATGGCGCAGACAAGTATTCAGATCATTCATGACGAACACAGTGCCCTGTCGGCCATGCTCCGTTCGATCGGCATGATGGTGGAGCGTGGTCCCGGCGACTCGGGCGGAAATTTCTTCGAGGTGTTGCGCACGATGCTGTTCTACATCGACGAATTCCCCGAACGTCTGCATCACCCCAAGGAATCGGAACTGCTGTTTCCGCGGGTCGCCCGAGTGGCGCCGGAGACCGTGGCGGTGATTTCGCGCCTGGAAAATGATCACGTCAAAGGCGAATCCGCAGTGCGTGAATTGCAGCACCTGCTACTGGCCTGGGAACTCATCGGAGATTCGAGGAAGGCTGCGTTTGAAGACGCGGCCAAACGCTACCTGGCCTTCTATCTTGAGCACATGGGGCTGGAGGAAGCCGTGGTTCTGCCGGCGGCAAAAAGGCTGCTGAGCGAAGCTGACTGGCGCGAGATCGACGCGGCCTTTGCCAGCAATTGCGACCCGCTCACGGGCAAATATCCGGTGGACCCGGTGTATGAAAAACTGTTCACGCTCATCGTGTCGCGGGCGCCGGCGCCGATCGGCCTGGGTGAGGACCAAAGATAGTTCAAACGGTCATCGAAAAAGGTCAATTTTCACCCGCGCTGGATGTGAGCCAACCCGAGGCGAAAGGGCCACCAGGGAATTGGACCTGGACGCTGGACGCACAATATCGATGCGAACGCTACCGAGTCAGCCCGTGGTTGCGCCAGCGCCCCTGATCGGTGCAAGAGCCAAATCCAACTACCTCCGGAGATCGTCCCCGTGAACCAAGCCTACATTTGTGATGCACTGCGCACACCCTTCGGTCGCTACGGCGGCTCCTTGTCCAGCGTCCGCACCGACGACCTTGGTGCCATCCCGCTAAAGGCGTTGATGGCGCGCAACCCCCACGTGGACTGGGGTGCGGTGGGCGATGTGCTGTTCGGTTGCGCCAATCAGGCGGGCGAGGACAACCGCAATGTGGCGCGCATGTCTTTGCTACTGGCCGGTCTGCCGCAGGAGGTGCCGGGCGCGACGCTGAACCGTCTTTGCGGATCGGGCATGGACGCGGTCGGAACGGCGGCGCGCGCCATCCGTTGCGGCGAAGCCGAGTTGATGTTCGCCGGTGGCGTGGAGAGCATGAGCAGAGCGCCCTTCGTCATGCCCAAAGCCGATTCCGCCTTCAGCCGCAGCAGCGCCGTGTACGACACCACCATCGGCTGGCGCTTCATCAACCAAATGATGAAGGCGCGTTACGGCGTGGACTCCATGCCGGAAACGGCGGAGAACGTCGCGAGCGAGTTCGGCATCGAGCGCGAAGCGCAGGACCGCATGGCGTTGCGCTCGCAACTGAATGCGCTCAAGGCGCAGCAGAGCGGTTTCTTCGACGCCGAAATCGCACCGGTGACGATTGCGCAAAAGAAGGGTGACGCGATCGTGGTGACACAGGACGAGCATCCGCGCGCGACGTCGCTCGAAGCCCTGGCCAGACTGAAGGGGATCGTACGGCCCGAAGGCAGCGTGACGGCGGGCAACGCGTCGGGCGTGAACGACGGTGCGTGTGCGATTCTGCTGGCGAGCGAGGCGGGCGCCGCGCGCCACGGTCTGACGCCGCGAGCCAGAGTGGTTGGCATGGCTTGCGCCGGCGTGGCGCCACGCATCATGGGTTTCGGCCCGGCGCCGGCCACGCGCAAGGTGTTGGCACTCACGGGTTTGAGTCTGGCGCAGATGGACGTGATCGAACTCAATGAAGCTTTCGCTGCGCAGGGGCTGGCGGTGCTGCGTGACCTGGGTCTGGCGGACGACGACGCGCGCGTCAATCCCAACGGTGGCGCGATCGCCCTGGGCCATCCGTTGGGCGCCAGCGGCGCGCGCCTCGTGACCACCGCCGTGAACCAGCTGCAGCGCAGCGGCGGACGCTACGCACTGTGCACCATGTGCATCGGCGTGGGTCAGGGCATCGCGCTCATCGTTGAGCGTGTCTGAGGGGGTCCGTCGCGACGGTTCACGGCCCGAGGCCAGTTGGAATCCAAGGCGCAATCGTTGCATCGACCGGTTCAATCCAAGCACGTCATACGGACTTTGTGCTGCGAACTTTTCACTTGGGTAGGCAGTCCCATTCTTCCTCGGCAGAAGAAATCTCCATTCGCAACATGTTCAGGTCCGTACTTGCTTTGAAGTGTCGGGGATCTTGACGAAGAACAAAGCGGCAAGCGCAGGCACTCCGCAGAAGATGGTCCAAAGGAAGAAATGCGGGTAGCCCAGTGCCACCTGGATATCTCCACTCATGCTCTTGGACAGGATGAATCCCAACTGCATGACTCCCGAACCCAGGGCATAGTGGGCGGTCTGGAATTTTCCGGGTGCAACGGCCTGCATGATGTAAAGGATCATGCCGACAAATCCAAAACCGTAACCGAACATTTCAATGCCAACGGCGGCTCCAATATGCACCATGCCCAATGGCAGTGCTGTGCTGAGGTAGTAGAACACGGCATTGGGAACGGCCATGGCGACGATCAGGATCGGCATGGAGCGCTTCAGGCTGAGCCATGAGGTGAAGTAGCCGCCCAAAATGCTGCCCACCAGAAATGCCGCTGTGCCCACTGTTCCGTAGATTTCCCCTACCTGTTCTGTACTGAGCCCAAGACCGCCCTTGGCACGAGATTCGATGAGAAAGAGCGGACCTATGGTCTGTACCTGACCCTCAGCAAAGCGAAACAGGACAATGAAAATGATGGCCATCCAGATTCCCGGCTTGTGCAGGAAATCTCCAATGACCTCGGCCAGAGTCTTCGTCACACCCGCCACACTGAGGTCCGCATGGTCGGTGTTCAGTGTTCCTGGCAGGGCCCAAGCGTTGTAGCCAGCCAGAGCCGCCAACAGCACGCCGAGCATGGCGAAAATGACCGACCATGCATTGAAGACCCCCATTTCCTTTTCGAGGTTTCCCGCCAATACCAGCAGGCCTCCCAGAGTCAAAAATTTCGAGGCGTTGAAGAACGCACCCTGCCAACCTGCGTAGGCCGCCTGTTGTCTGGAGTCCAGCGCGGCCATGTACAGCCCGTCGCAGGCAATATCGTGCGTTGCCGATGCATATGCCAACAGAAATAGCACCGAAATACTGGCGGCGAAATACGCGGGCAACTGCAACGCGCAGGCCAGCAGAGCCAATCCCGCAGCGCCCGTGAATTGCATGGCAACCACCACCAGTTTCTTGCTGCGCGCCATTTCCAGGAAAGGGCTCCACAGCGGCTTGAACGCCCATGCCAAGCCGAGCACACCGGTCCAGCGTGCGATCTGGTCGTTGGGAACTCCCATGTTCTTGAACATCAGTCCCGCAATGAGCATCACGACAAAGAACTGCATGCCCTGCACAAAGTAGAGGCTTGCGACCCAGCGAACCGGTGAAGATGGGATTGGAGCGGGATTGGATTTCATAGCGAATGCTCGGTTGAACAGCGTCGATTTCAACGGGACGAGAGCGGCACCGGCGATTGCGCGCAGGCCATCACATGACCCAATAGCCATTGTTTGGCGGCCGACAAAGCACCCTCGGCGTAGCCCCAGGTGACCAGCGCAGGAGCATCAATGTCCATCACCTGAAACGGGTTCCACAGCACAACGTGCAAGTCCGGCCGTGCGTTCCGTGCCAGTGCGCCATAGCGCCTGCGGTGGTTGGACACCAGCACATTGAAGCGATCGTCTCGCGGCAAGTCTTTCGCGGTCAGCGCCACCAGATCAGGCAAGGTCACAAACTCCACGTCAGGGAAGCCGTCAAATAATGCGCGCACGTCTTCAGAAGGCAATCCCGCCTCGGAAACGCCGTCACTTGCCACACTGCGTTGCGTCACGACGCGCAGCGCAGCGCTCCGATGCGGCGCTCGGGCGGCGCCAACCGCACTCAAGGACTGCACCCAGGTGCGACGCATCAAGGCCTCGTCCTGGCAGCGCTGCGCGTCGATGTAGTCGCCAGCCACTGCGGGGTAGCGGCGCGCCAGCCCTTCCAGTCTGATGCGCGCCTCGTCAAGCCTTGAGGTAGGCAAGGCGCCACTGAGCAGTGCCGCGTTGATGGCTGTCAGCGCAGCCTGTTGCTCAGCTCGCGCGCCCTGCGCCAACACCATGTCGGCACCTGCTTGCAGCGCCATGACGGAGGCCTTTGCGTGGCCATAGCGATCATGCACGGCCTTCATCATCAAAGCGTCGGTGATGACAACGCCGTCATAGCCAATCGATTTTCGCAGGATGCCGTCCAGAACCTTGAGCGACAAGGTGGCGGGGTGCTCCGGGTCGATATACGGGTACACGATATGTGCTGTCATCATGGCTGGCGCTTGGTTCGCCAGCGCGCGAAACGGCCGCAACTCCAGCGACTCCAGTTCTGCCAGTGTCTTGTGCACGGTCGGCAAGGCGTGATGTGAGTCCATGTGCGTGTCCCCATGACCAGGGAAGTGTTTGACACAACAAGCCACACCTTCTTGCAGTGCGCCACGCATCCAGGCTCCGGCCATGTTCGCAACGTGGTCCGGGCTCGCTCCGAAACTGCGCTCGGCGATCACCGGGTTTGCCGGGTTGTTGTTTACGTCGACCACTGGCGCGAAGTTCCAGTTGATGCCCAGACTGCGCAAGCCGCGTGCCACGGTGGCCCCGACCTGAAAGGCAACGGTTTCATCGCCGACAGCGCCCAACGCCATGGCCGAAGGTGCCTGGGGCAAGAACGTGATGCGCGCAACGGATCCACCTTCCTGGTCGATGGCTATGAGGGCGAATCGCCCCATGGCCTCACGCAAATCAGCCGTCAGCGTGCGCAGTTGGGGAGCGTCCAGCAGGTTCTTGCGAAACAGGCACACACCCCGGATCTGGTGTGTACGCAGAAAGTCAGCCGTGGCGGCGTCAAGCGTCGTGCCCTCAATGTCTACCATCACGACATGGCCCGCGCTGAAGGGTGTGATTTGGCTCATGGGGTGTGCATGTGACAACGGGTGAGTGTCACATTGACCCGTTGGCGGGCGATACGGTCAGGCACTTCTCGGTTCCATATCAGCATATCCGTTTGCAAAGGTATTCCCTTCATATTTTCGATATTGACGCTGTTGCAGACTTCGAATCACCACTTGGAAATCGGATAGTTTGGTGGTCGATGTCGAGCGTTTTCACAGTCTGTGGCATCTGAATTCGGTGCACTTCTAACGTCTGAGATCGGCGACGAAGTCGTAGTAGTCACAACGGCAATAGGAATGCGTCAGTTCAATCGCCTGCCCCGAGGCCAAGTAACCGACGCGGGTAAGAAATAGCAAGGCTTGACGATCAGGCACATTCAATTGCAGTGCGAGACTTTGTGACGCGTTGATGGCACTGATATGCTGCAGACCACGTACGGGTTCCTGTTGCGTCAGACGCAAATACTCGTAGAGGGAGAGTTCGACCTTTGTCGGATCTGGAAGAATCGCCACCGGAACCACGCTAACTTCGTAGGCCATGACCTGTTCGTCCGCCAGTCGCAAGCGCTCAAGACGTGCCACTCGCGTACCGACCGAAAGTCCCAATGTCAGCTGTTCGTCTATGGTCGCGATCGAGACGCTGCGGTCCAGCCATCGCGACGAGGGTGAGTAGCCACGTTTGCGCAGTTCTTCGGAAAGACTGCTCAGATGCCCAAGGGGTTGCTCCAGGCGCGGCGCAATGTAGTTTCCCGAACCCCTGCGCCGAATCACCAAGCCCTGCTCTGCAAGATGGTCGATGGCAGAGCGGGCCGTGACGCGCGAGACGTTCAACGACTCGGCCATGATGCGTTCCGATGGCAACGCCTCGTCCGGGCGGTAGTGGCCATCAGAGATGGCTTTTTCGATGTGCCTCGCCAACTGCATGTAGAGCGGGGATTTTTCCTGCGGATTTTGGCGAAACTCAAGAGTCTTCACGGAATTCATGCATGCTCTCCAGCGATTTTTTCAGCATCAAAAGGGCTCCCTCTGCAGGGCCCATGGCAGCGAGCGCAAAGCGTTCGCGCAGGTCGGATGTCATTCGGTCTTTCAACATTTCGCCAATGCTGCCGCAAACGACGATGGGTAACGTGCGCCGCGGATCCAAAGCATAGGCGATCGACTCCAACTCGTGCGTTGCCTGTGCCAGCAGTTCAGCCGCTGCCGAGTCTGACGATGCACAATCGAAAACCAGCGGCGCCAACTGTGCGTAGGCGAACTGTCCGGATCGGGCCACCCATTCCGCCATATCCTGACGCGTCGCTCCGCAGTGGGTCCAGATGCACCGCGCCAGAGTGCCCGCGGGCGCGCTGCCGTCCATCGCAGCTTGTGCAACATTCACCGCATTCAGCCCCATCCATGCGCCACTGCCCTTGTCCCCGACCGGAAAACCCCAACCCCCTACAACGGCGTGGCGCCCGTCTGCGTATAACGCCTCGCCCACACTTCCAGTTCCTGCTGCCACGATCATTCCAGGCTCGCCGGCGTGGGCTCCCAACAGCATGGTGTAAGAGTCAGTGGCAACGACAACCTTCGCCATGGGCGGCAATTGCGCGAGAAACGCAGTGCGAAGCGACTCGTTGTGTGCGCCGGACAGGCCCGCGGCCATCGCGCAGTGCCTCCAGAGTGGTTGGGCGACCCCCACTTTGGACAAAGCGGCGCTGACGGCTTGTTGAACCTGCGCCCAAGCCTGAGAAATGCCTTGCGCCAAAGCGCTGGGCCCCGCCTCACCGCGCGCTAGCACACTGCCGTTGCGGTGCGCGAGGATCGCCCTTGTCCCGGTTCCGCCACCGTCCACTGCCAACAAATATTCGATCATGCGGGTTCTCTGGCTGGGCAAAGTCCTAAATCAGGTTTCACTTTTTGTCTTCGGCAATATTAGCATACCAATTTCAATGCCGGGTAGTAATTTAAGACCACTGGCATGCTAAATGTTCATGTGGCTCCTGACATGGAAAATTGAAGGTCAGTCCATCCAACGCTGCGGCACTCCAAAGCAGGTCAAGCAAATGGCGCTCGACGTTCGAGTACGCCAACTGCAAATTACTGGCTTTGCCGTGAGGCGAGGACGCCCGGGCTGTTCCACCTGGAGCCTTCATCACCACGTCACCACCTGACAGGGTTTCCCGCCGGAATCAGTCTTTGGTGCAGTCAGCCTGCGTAATTGGTATTATCAGCGTGCTTTTCCGATGTGTTTTCATTCAGTATTGATTGATTTTTAGGCGCAAGAATACAACAAATTAGGGTATACCCCATATAATTTTTCTCAAAGCGGTATAACACTGGCGTTGTTCTTGGTTTAGTGGTAGCAATTGGTATTCTAAATATTATGATTGGTATCTGACAAAATGTTGGATGCAGCGGCTAACAACCCAGGAACGGCCGCACTCGGATCCCTAACGAATTGATTCATTTTTAAATTTCAAAGGAAAATATGAAACTCTCACGCACGCCCATCGCCACCGCGGTTGCGCTCGTCATCATGGGCGCGGTGGCGCCCAGTCAAGCTCAGGAAGCAACCTCTACAGCGGAATTGAGTACCGTCACAGTCACCGGCATTCGTGCATCGCTGCAGCAGTCAATCAATCAGAAGCGCAATGCCGAGACTCGCGTGGAAGTCATCACGGCAGAGGACATCGGCAAGATGCCGGACAAGAACGTGGCAGATTCGCTGCAGCGCGTACCGGGTGTAACCATCAGTTCTGCCAGTGCCAGCGAAGGCGGCTTCGATGAAAACGACCGCGTCAGCATGCGTGGCACAAATCCCAGTTTGACGCAGACATTGATCAACGGACACCCGGTCGCCTCGGGCGACTGGTTCGTGCTCAGCCAGACCGGCCAAGTCGGACGAAGCGTCAGTTACTCGCTCTTGCCATCCGAAGTCGTGGGTAGCGTTGTCGTGCACAAAAGTGCCCAGGCAAGCCAGATCGAGGGTGGGGTCGTTGGCTCGGTCGACATCGTCACGCGCAAGCCCCTGGACTTCAAGAAGCCACTGACAGCCGAAGTCTCGATTGGTGCTGTCTATGCAGATTTACCTGGCAAGTCGGACCCACAATTCAACGCCCTGGTCAACTGGAAAAACACGGAGAACACCTTGGGCGTGTTGTTCCAGGTGTTTAGCGAAACTCGCCACCTGCGCCGTGACGGTCAGGAACTGCTGGGCTACGAGCAGATCAAGGCGGGCAGTGCGGTCGCGACGGCGCACCCCGATTTGGCCAACGTCTGGTACCCGACGTTGATCGGCGCCGCATTGTTTGAACAGAAGCGCGAGCGCAAGGGCGGCCTGCTTGATGTGCAAGTCAAGCCCACGAGCGACCTCACTCTTGATTTCTCCGGCTTCTCGTCTCAGATGAACGCATCCAACTACAACCGCAACTACATGCTCTGGGGTGGTCACATTTTGGCCCAGGGCGCGGGCCAGTCACCTAACGCTGGCTATGTCGTGCGCAACAACACGCTGGTATCGGCGACGTTCGCTGCGGTTCCGGGGACTCAGTATGGTGTCTACGATCAAATCTCGCGCCCAGATTCGAGCTCGGGCTCTACGTTTTTCAACTTTGACGCGAAGCTGCGAGTCAATGACTCTTTGACACTGACCAGTCAGATTGGAACGAGCAATGCCGACGGCAAGACGCCGACGCAAGATGTGGCTGAATGGAACACTGGCGTAGGCACCGGTGCGTCATGGGCGATGAATGGAATCAACAGTGCCACGAGTTGGGGACTGGGTACGGCCAACAATGCGAGCCCGGCCGGCGTGGGACTGGGCTGGATATTCGGCGACCAAAACATTGACGTCAAAGACAAGGACAACTGGCTCAAGCTGGACGGCGACTACGCCATCGATCATGGGGCACTGACCAAGGTGAAATTTGGCCTCCGCGTGGCAGACCATAGCCGCAGTTCCGCCGGTGTGATCGGCCAGGGACCGGGCTGCAAGACCCCTGCTGGCGCCAACGTCGGTTTTGACTGGTCGCAGCAATACTGGTGTCCCGTGGGAACCAAGTCGCCTGCCGATCCGGCCAACTTCCCCAGTGGCTTTGCAAGCTACCCCGCCAACTTCGGCAGCGGCCTGGGCGGCAGTGTTCCGAGCAACATCTGGTACTACACCCCCGGACAATTGACGACCTATAACGTGCTTTCCAACCGGTCAACAGACGGATCACGGCTGGACTGGAACTCCACGTATTCACTCAAGGAAAATACCAACTCCGCTTACGCACAGGCAAACTTGGAGGGTCAGGGATGGGCGGGCGACATTGGCTTGCGACTGGTGCAGACGAAGGAACATGTCGTCAATAACGCAGCGGTCGACGCCACGACACCAGGCGCAATCACAACATCTGCGTTTGGCCCCTACTTGCCGGTGACAACCGAGCACACTTACACCGATGCGCTACCCAGCGCCAATTTGCGCATCGAGTTGCGCAAGGACCTGGTCGCACGCTTTGCTCTTTCCCGATCCATGACGCGCCCCGACTACTCCGCACTGGCCGGTGCCATCTCCCTGTCGCCACCTGCGTCGACGACCGGCACTGGATCCGGTTCGGGCGGCAATCCCGACCTGAAGCCCGTGCGCTCAACAAACGTGGATGCAACCCTGGAGTGGTACTTTGCGCCGCGTTCACTGGCAACGGTCAGCGCGTTCTATATGGATCTGACCAGCTACATCGGCTACGGCCGAGTCGACAAGAAGTTCATGACCTACAGCACCACCACCCCGCAAGGTTACCTTGCTGACTACACGCTCACGGTACCCATCAACAGCAGCGGCACTGTCAGAGGACTGGAGTTTGGCTACGAGCATCCAGTGTTCAATAACTATGGAGTAGCAGCGAACTTCACCTACACAGATGCCCATGAAAATGGCGGCGGACCGCTGGTTGGAGCGTCGCGAAACCTCTACAACTTGAGCGCCTACTACGAGGACGAGCATTTCAATGTACGCGTGTCGTACAACCACCGTAGCAGCTTCTACAGCGGACTTGATCGCAGCACAGCTTTCTATCAGGCGGAAACCGACACGGTGTCGGCATCCTTCGGCTACAAGATCAGTGACAACATCAGTTTGTCGTTGGACGCGCGCAACCTCAACAATCCCAAGCTGAGGTATTACGCGTTGAGCACAGACCAGCCGCGCTCCGTCTATCAAAACGGTCGTCAGTATTACCTGACTGCACGGATGAAGTTCTAAGTTGACGGGTGAACTGACTCAGGTGGCGCTGTCTAACCGATTTGACCGCGCCACCTCCCGAAAGGAATGCTGCAAAAGGCCAACTGAAGTCTGCGATCAGGCTCCCGTCAAATCCCGGGCCGCCAACAGCATTCTTTAGTGCCAACCGCTGTATGCGAGCAATCTCTAATTGGGCCGGAGTTCTTGTTCTGGTGCCGACCATAGCGGGGTGCGCGTTGACCGACACAGCAAATCACCACGCCTTTCTTTTCAGTCACTGCAAGAACAGCACCGGGGCATGGCAGGGGCCGCTGCGCCCGGACATCCATGCCATCAAGTTGGCCTTTTCGTCGCGTGAATAGGGTGAATGGATCGAGACGCCCGTTGCACGGGTGGCATAAGCGCCGTATCGGCAACCGGCAGCGGTATGAGCCCGGTCAGTCCGCGGGAGTTCATGGACGCGTTCACGCTTGGCCTTGCGTAAGAGCGCTTCCATCTCCGCCGGTTTCGGGCTTTATGGTTTTACGATTTCACGAACGACCGGTATTCCTGAGATCGACCTGAATGCGGGCCAAGATGCGAAAATGGAACTATGGATGTGCCAAAAACGTATTCGAATCTTCTCTGGCAACCCACGCCAAAGCTATCCACGACAGACAAGCAATGAAATTCAATCCACATGCTGCTTTTTGACTCAATCGACGTAAGACTCAAACCGGTTGTTGCCTACCTCCAGCAGGCGAGTCGCAAGGAACGGAGCCTCGCGCTGTATGAGCAGTGCATCGCTGCGATGAAAAGTGCAAGTGAAATCGGCGACGACGCAGCGTTTGTGCTGATCGCACAGGCGTTCGGCCTGGTGATCGATCAACATGGATACTCCGATGAGTCCATTTCATGGCTGTCGCAGGCGATCGAACGTGCTCAGCGTTGTGGAGAATTTGGCGAGCAGTCGCACCTGATTCATCTGATTGGCCGAGCCTATTATTCACGCGCGGAGTACCGCACAGCGCTCAATTACTGGACTGAGGGTATGGCGGTGGCAGCGCGAGACAACGATCACATCAGCTGGAGTTGGTGCAAGCTCGGAATCGGGCAGGTTTGCGATGCGCTGGAGGCTCCTTCTTTGGCGGTGAAGGTATTTATCGAGCTCGGTCAACAATTGAGCAATCTGGACGGGTCCGCCAGGGCACTTCCAATGGCTCAGCGGGCACGCTTTGCGATGCGTCTGCGTGAATTAAGAGTGATCAACACGGTTAACCTGGGTGTCAATGAATTGCGCTTGCAGCAGTACGACCTGGCCCTCGCCAATTTCAAGCTCGCAGAATCAATGGCACATGCCGAGGAAATGGAAGACATTGCGAGTGAATGCACAGTTCGCATTGCCGAGGTCTTTGCATCGCGTGGTGATTCCGTTCAAGCGTTGGATATGCTTGCATCAGCGCAAACGGCGCTTGAATCCTGCTCCCATCATTGGGGTCTTGCCACCTTGCATTTATTGCGCTCGAAATGCTTGTCCAGTCAGGGGATGTTGATTCAAGCGCTGGAGTCCATTTCTGCGGCGCGTGAGGCCGCAGATCGTGCCAACGCCAAGCACATTGGTCTTCGTATTGAACGTGAGGCCGCCGCCGTCGCCGAAAAACTAGGGCATCTGGCACAGGCCTTGGAGGCCATGAAACGTGCAGCTTCGCTGCAGTACGAACTGGACCAGTACAACAGATTCCAGATGTTGCGCGACCTTCATGAATTTGCAGACATGAAGGCGTTTGCCGGACGCGCGCAGCCACCGAAGGTCGCTGCGGAAGGGCGTTCCATTTCCTCAGGAAGCCGCCCAAACATGGAAACTTGATCCAAATAATCGCTTGGATCAGTCGGAAACCAAGGCTATTCC
>CAILAY010000047.1 GCA_903832285.1 uncultured beta proteobacterium
ACGTGGAGAACGCGACGCTGATGCGGCTGAATGTGAGCGACTTGCCGCCCCTGGCCAACGAGATGTGTGTCTTTTCCTTGAAGGGACGTAGCCATTCGCACATGGCTCAATTTGCGCTTGAATTTCTAAGCGAACTGGCAACAAGACAGGCAACCGCTTGCTGATTTTCATGGCTGGGGCGCATTGCGCAACGATCGCGAAAGTCAGCCTGCCTACAATCGGGCCCGAACCAGGAAAACCCCACATGAGCATCAAAAGCGACAAATGGATTCGCCGCATGGCAGAGACCACCGGCATGATCGAACCCTTCGAGCCGGGTCAGATTCGCGAGCGCGACGGCCACAAGATCGTCAGCTACGGCACCAGCAGTTACGGCTACGACATCCGCTGCGCGCCCGAGTTCAAGGTCTTCACCAATATTCACAGCACGGTTGTGGACCCGAAGAATTTCGACGAAAAAAGCTTCGTCGACTTCAACGACGACGTGTGCATCATCCCGCCCAACAGCTTTGCGTTGGCACGCACCATGGAGTACTTCCGAATTCCGCGCAATGTGCTCACCATCTGCCTTGGGAAAAGCACCTATGCGCGCTGCGGCATCATCGTCAACGTCACGCCCTTCGAGCCCGAGTGGGAGGGTTACGTGACGCTGGAGTTCAGCAACACCACGCCGCTGCCGGCCAAGATTTACGCGGGCGAGGGCTGCGCCCAGGTGCTGTTCTTCGAGAGCGACCCCGACGACGTGTGCGAGACCAGCTACAAGGATCGCGGCGGCAAGTACCAGGGTCAACGCGGCGTGACACTACCCAAAGCCTGAATCTGGCCCCGGATCAGTGTCGCGCTGTCAACCGCGGTGGCAGTTGGCGGGTTGTTGTTGCAGGCATTCAGCAAATTTGTCACAGATGGACAGGTTTTTGCCGACTTGTCCCGGGCATGAACCGGTTTACCCCTAGCATTCAGGCTATGACAACAACTCATTTTGGTTTTCAGTCGGTGGACGAGCGGGAAAAGGCGCAGCGCGTGCGCGGCGTATTCGACTCGGTGGCGCCCAAGTACGACCTGATGAACGACCTGATGTCCCTGGGCCTGCACCGGGCCTGGAAGGCCTATACCGTGATGGTGGCGGATGTGCGGGAAGGCCAACGGGTGCTCGATATTGCAGGCGGTACGGGCGACCTGGCACTGGCGTTTTCCCGGAAGGTGGGTGACAGTGGGCAGGTGGTGCATACGGACATCAACGAGGCCATGCTGCGCACCGGACGCGACCGACTGCTGGATGCCGGAGCGGCATTGCCGACGCTGGTGTGCGACGCCGAAATGCTGCCTTTCCCCGGCGACCACTTCGACCTCGTCAGCGTGGCGTTTGGTCTGCGCAATATGACGCACAAGGATGTGGCGCTGACTGAAATGAACCGGGTCCTCAAACCCGGCGGCAAGTTGCTGGTGCTGGAATTCTCCAAGGTGGCCAAGCCGCTGGAAGGCCTCTACGACTGGTATTCCTTCAAGGTGCTCCCGACTTTGGGCCGGTTGGTGGCGGGCGATGACGCAAGCTACCGTTATCTGGCCGAGTCGATCCGCATGCATCCGGGACAGCAGGAACTCAAGGACATGATGCAAAGAAGCGGTTTTGGGCATGTGGACTATCACAACCTGAGCGGCGGTCTGGTCGCTTTGCACGTGGGCATCAAATGTTGAAGTGTTGTCGGATAATTTTTTTGGAGTTGGC
Source organism: uncultured beta proteobacterium (assembly GCA_903832285.1). Lineage (GTDB taxonomy): Bacteria > Pseudomonadota > Gammaproteobacteria > Burkholderiales > Burkholderiaceae_C > CAIKVZ01. The sequence goes on from CAILAY010000047.1 coordinate 1,727, forward strand.
ATGAAGTTTTGGACACTCGTCTTGGCACTGACGTTGACCTTCACGGCTATGAACGCCGAAGCCGCGCGTCGCCTGGGCGGCGGCAAGTCGGTTGGTCAGCAGTCCAGTCAGGTGACCCAGCGCTCAGCGGCACCGGCAACCCCGGCGCCGACGGTTGCACCCAATAATGCCGCGCCTGCGCCAGCAGCGCCGGGCGCAGCAGCAGTCCCGCCGCGGCGGCCCTGGGGCGCGATGCTGGGTGGCCTGGCCGCAGGCCTGGGCCTGGCGTGGTTGGCAAACTCCCTGGGATTGGGTGAGGCCTTCGGCCAGTTCCTGATGTTTGCCCTTCTGGCATTCGCGGTCGTGCTGGCAATGGGCTGGTTCATGCGTCGCCGCAGGGCGGCGCAGTCGGGTAGCAGCCAGACATTTGGTGCGCCCGTGGCCTACCAGGGCGCCACTGATGTGCCGGTGACGCGCCTGCCTTCCTATAGCCCCGAGAACGTAGGCAACGACGCGTCGGCGCGTCCCTGGGAGCGCAGCGGCATGGGGGCCTTTGATGGGGGTACTGCAGCCGCACCGGGATCGATGATCGGATCGGCGTTGATCGGCGGGAAGACCTGGGGCATACCGCAGGGTTTTGATACCGCGGGCTTTGTGGCTGCGGCGAAGGCAAACTTCATAACCCTGCAGGCGGCCTGGGATCGGGCCGACACGCAGTCGCTGCGCGCCATGATGACGGACACGATGCTGGACGAAATCAAGGGGCAGTTGGCCGAGCGCGACGCGCGGCCCGGCGTCCAAAGCAACAACACCGATGTGGTCATGCTTCAGGCCGAACTGTTGGGTATTGAAGATCGCGCCAGTGACTATCTGGCCAGCGTGGAGTTCTCCGGCCTCATGCGCGAAGACCCGTCATCGGGGCCGAATCCGTTTCGCGAGGTCTGGAATATGTCCAAGCCCAAGGACGGCAGCGCAGGCTGGCTGGTAGCCGGAGTGCAGGCGCTGCAATAGAACGGTCAATGCACAGCTTTGGCTCGCGAAACCCGCGATAAAGCGGGAATAATGGGGGACTATGGCAACACCGTCCCCCTTTTCGTTTTTCGACCCTTTCCTCAATAAAGTCGGCAGCAGCCTGGCTCCCCCGGCGTGGGTGGTGCAGGAGGTGCAGCACCGCATGGTGCTGCTGCTCAATCACGTGCTGATGCAGGAGCCCGAGGCGCAAGCTCGACTGCTGCGCCAAAATGGCCGGGTGATGGTGGCGCAGTGGCGTTCCTTTGCCGTCAAGTTGCAGGCCACGCCGGCAGGATTGCTGGACCTGGCCAGTGCCAATGCGCGTTCTGACCTGACTTTGACTGTGACCGAATCCTCGCCTTTCGCGCTGCTGCAGGCCGCGGTGCGCGGGGAGAAGCCCGCGGTATCGATTGAGGGCGACGTGCAACTTGCGGCCGAAGTGAACTGGCTGGTAGAGCACGTGCGCTGGGACCTGGAGGAGGATCTGTCGCGCATCGTGGGCGATGTGCCGGCGCACGCGCTGGGCGACGGCGTGCGGCGCATGGCGTCCGCACTGCGCCAGTTTGTGGGCGCAGGTGCAGGCGGTAATGGCAAGGGCTCTGCATGAGCCGAATTTTCCGCAGCGTCTTCATTGTCTGGATCGTTTTTCGCTACGGCCTGGATGAGCTGGTGCTGACCAGCTTCAAAAAGCGCTGGCTGCGAATCATCGCGCGCGTGGTCTCCATCGGACGCGATCTGAGCGCGCCGCGCGGCCAGCGATTGCGCGAGGCGCTCGAGCGCCTGGGCCCGATTTTCGTCAAGTTCGGTCAGGTGCTGTCCACGCGCAGAGACCTGTTGCCGCTGGACATTGCGGACGAACTGGCGCGCCTGCAAGACCGGGTGCCACCCTTTGATTCCGACGTGGCAGTAGCCACGATCGAACGCGCGTTTCGCAAGCCGCTGGGCGAGATTTTTGTCAGCTTCGAGCAGATTCCCGAGGCCAGCGCGTCCATCGCGCAAGTGCACTTTGCCGTTCTCAAGGACCGCAATGGACGTCATCAGGACGTCGCAGTCAAGGTGCTGCGACCCAATATGCGGCCCGCGATTGAAAAAGATCTGAGCCTGATGCGCATGATGGCCGGCTGGGTGGAAAGCCTGTCGAGCGAGGGCAAGCGGCTCAAGCCGCGAGAGGTGGTGGCCGAGTTTGACAAGTATCTGCATGATGAACTCGATCTGGTGCGCGAGGCCGCGAATGCCGCACAGTTGCGACGCAACATGGAGGGGCTCAATCTGGTGCTGATCCCGCAGATGCATTGGGATTACTGCGCCACCGAAGTGATCGTGATGGAACGCATGGTGGGCGTTCCGATCAACCAGCGCGAACGTCTGGTGGCCGCCGGCGTCGACATGAAGCAGTTGGCGCGCGACGGCGTCACGATATTTTTCACTCAGGTGTTCAACGACGGCTTTTTCCACGCCGACATGCATCCCGGCAACATCCAGGTGAGCGTGGCGCCGGCCACGTTGGGGCGCTACATCTCGCTGGATTTCGGCATCATCGGCACACTCACCGAGAGCGACAAGGAGTATCTGGCGCAAAACTTTGCAGCTTTTTTTCGCCGTGACTACAAGCGTGTGGCAGAGTTGCACATCGAGTCCGGCTGGGTGCCACAGAGCACCCGCGTGGATGAACTCGAGTCGGCGATTCGCTCCGTCTGCGAGCCCTATTTCGACCGCCCCTTGAAGGAGATATCGCTGGGCATGATCCTGATGCGGCTGTTTCAGACTTCGCGCCGCTTCCACGTGGAGATCCAGCCGCAGTTGGTGCTGCTGCAAAAAACCCTGCTCAATATCGAAGGACTGGGGCGCGATCTGGACCCCGATCTTGATCTTTGGAGCACCTCCAAACCTTTCCTGGAAAAGTGGATGCTGGAGCAGGTGGGGCCGCAAAAACTGGTGGAGCAACTTCGGGCCGAAGCGCCGCGCTACGCCAAGCTCTTGCCCGAATTGCCGCGACTGCTGGTCGACTTCCTGAAAGCAGGCGCGTCAAAGCCGCGCGCCGACGACCAACAGCAACTGCGCGAACTGCTGCTGGAGCAACGCCGCACCAACAAGCTGCTTCAGGCCATCATCTATTGCGCCATCGGATTTCTGGTCGGCCTGATCGCTGTGCAGATCGTGCTGCGCGTGGCGATACGCTGATACTTTGCGGGACCGACCAAGCCTTGCCATCGTTCATGTTCCCGGAACCAGTCGTAGAAATTCTTCCAGTGTGCTTGGGTTGTGCAGCGTCAAGAGACATTCACCGAGCGGCAGGAATTTCTGCAGAGTTCTCGTGAGCGGTCATTCCCGTTGTGGGGCCAGTTTGGGCGTCCGCTGGTCCCATCAACTTGGCCGCCGGCGCTCAATCGACGATGGGGTAATGGCTGCACGACCAGCACACTCTGCGGCACAAGAGGTCGCAGTGGCCAAGCGCAAAGGGAGTGTTTGGCGCGGGCGCTGGAGCGCTGTGACCGACTCGTATCGGCTAATAGTTCTCGCGCCGGTAGATCAGCGGACTCTTGAATATGCCGAACGTGGCGCGGGCCACAGGGTTGATGGCGGCAGCACCCGCCCACGGGTACTTTAGCCATGGGGAATTCGCTGACGTCGCGCTGGATGCAGCTGAACCGGTGGCTGCGCACTGACTACCCGGGGCCGAACCATCCAGATTGAGCGTGATGCACATGTTGCCCGCTGCTGACGGACTCGTTGCGGACAGGCTGACGGACCAGGGCGATTTGTAAGGGCTGGTACCTGTGGCAGACAACGATAGGGCAGTAATGCAAGACGACACTGCGCTGGTGCAACTCGATGCGGTGGTGAAAAAAGCAAAGTTTGCAGCAGTCAAGCTGGTGCAAGTGTCGGCGAAGCTACTGGTGCCACGGCGCCATGCCGTGCCGGACGCGGTGTCGAAATACTCAACGGTCATGATTAATGGCAGCGCAAGTCGCTCAGATCCATAGGCATTGAGCAGTTTGACGCGGCCACTGACGATGGTGGAATTACCCTCGACCGCCGTGGCCGAGGTGCTGTCGGTCCCGGTTGCCGAGGACACACTGTCCACGTCGACGGCGCGCAGCCTGATGATGCTGGGCGCGGTGGCCAGGGCCGTGAACGTGAAAGTGGGTGAACTGCTGGAAACGCCAGCGCTGAAACTGCTGGACGCAACGCTGGCCGACTTGAAGGCGCCGGCCACACCGTTGGCGTCGCTCAGCGTGAGCGTCTGGGCAAGGCCCGAAATTGCGTAGTTGACAAGCGTGTTGCCCGAAGCGTTCTTTGCAGTCACCGTGAACAGCGTCAGCGGCTGCCCGGAATAGGTAAACGTCGAGCAGCCCTGCTCGCTCACCGCCGTGTCAAAGTGGTCCGGCACAAATCGGCCCACGTCCAGAGCGCCGGAGGCGATGTTGCGTTCCACACTCGATGAGTCCTCAGCGTCGACCGCGGCAAAGTTGCTGTCCTGCAACGTCAAGCTGAAGGCCCCTACATCGTTGTAGCTGGCTGTGTTGGACGCGAGCACACCTGCGGCAAATGCGCTGCCCAGCGTGAGTGTTCCCGGCATGGCGACACAGGCTGTTCCAGAGCTGCACGCCGTGAGCACGGCCGTGGGCGAGCCGGTGTAGTTGCTGGTGGTGCTGCCGAACGCGTTCACGGCGCTGGCGTTCAGCGAGAACGGGCGTCCGGCCTTGTGCACCGGCATGGTGGTCGCAAGTACTACGTTGCTCAGGGTGTTGGTGCTGCCGGCGGTGGACCAGCTGGCGTCCTTGACGTTCACGCTGGCAAAGCTACTGGGTCGAATGGCAAAGTTGTCAACGGAGCAGTTCTGTGCCGTGGCAGGGCCACTGGCCGGGTAGCTGAAGCGGATGCGCGCATTGGCGTAGGAATTGACCACTGCGGGCAGTGTGACGTTGGTCTGGCCTGAGCCGCTCAGCGTCTGCGAAGCCACCACCGTGGCGATGACGCTTGCGCTGCTGCAGCCGTTACCCGTAGTGACGTCGACAATTTCAATCAATACCGGCCCGGTGAATGACGTGTTCAGCGCGGTCTTGGCCGAATTGAAGGAGCCTACTGTGAGAGTGCAGACACCGGCGTTCACGCAGATGCCCTTATTGCTGGCGACATGGGTCTTGATCCTGGCCGCGTTGGCGAAGGCGTTTGCTGAGTTGTACGTCGATTCGTAGGCGTCGAAAACACCGGCGGCGCATCCCAGTGTGGCAAAGCTGAGTTCACCACCGTAGCTGGTGCCGCTGCTGTTTGAGCCCTTGGCACGAAAGAAATAGCTGGTCCCGCACGTCAAGCCGCTCAGGTTGTAGCTTGGCGTTCCGGTCGTGTTGACCGGGCTGCCCGTACCAACCAGCCCGGTGCTGGTGTAACTGGCGCTGCTGGTTCCATAGTCGAACGTCACTGCCGTGCTCGCGCCGTTCGCCGTGACCGACGCGTTAAGCGTGGCGCCGGTGGTTGAAATCGAACTGGCGGCGCTGGTGACGACGGTGGGGGCGCTTACGCCGCCCGTGCAACGCGCATTGGCTGGCGTACATGCCCCGTCCACTGTAGTCGAGCTCCCGATATTGATCGTTCCTGCAGCCAGGTTTCCGGTGATGAGGCCGTTGCCCGCACCGAGGTTGATGGTCTTGCCTGGTGCGCTGATGCTCAACTGCCCGTGGAAAGCATTGCCAATATCGACGTCTTCGCTCGCGTTGATCTGGAAGGTAAAGCCGTTGCTGTTGACAGTGACGTTGTTTCCAATGTTCAGGCCATTCCCGGGGATGTTGAGCGTGAGGTTCGAATCGAGGTTGACGGTGTCGTTGTTCCCATGGCTGATGCCAGAGCTACAGCTGTACGTGGTTCCAGAAACCAGCAAGCAGTTCCTGAACGGCGTTGCCGCCATGGGCGGGATGATGTAGGTCGCAGCCTGCGCCACGCTCCACCAGAGCAGTCCTGCCAAGACCAACATGCCTCTCACAAGCAGGGCAGACAGCGCCAGCGCCTTGCGCTTAAAAAGGAGGTTTGGAAGCCAAAGTCCTGAACCGGATTTCTTAACAGTCAGGACGCTCGATGGCCCCACGTTGGGTTCATGTGCCAGGAACGCACGAGGTCTACTCATTTGGAACCCTCTCCGTGCGCAGCAAACGATTTGCCGAGTTTTGGGACTTCAGCCTGCTGAAGTCCCAATCGACGGAGTCTACTTGTTTCTAAAACTACGAACTGGAGTAGAGGTTACGGACGGCCGGTTCCGGCAAAATCGTATGTCAGGCTTTCCCACCTGACGTAAGATTTTGCGAGGCTCCGGCGAAGGTCGTCGTCCCGCCCTGACCCGTCCGACGCCTTGAGACTTTGAGTGACCGCATTGGCTCAACGGGTGAAACTTTGCTACGTGAATCGGTTCGCCCTCAGCGCTTCGACACCATCGCACCGGCCACCGCCTCTGCCACCTTGATGCCGTCCACCGCCGCCGACAGAATGCCGCCGGCGTAGCCCGCTCCTTCGCCTGCCGGATACAGGCCACGCACGTTTATGCTTTGAAAATCTTCGCCGCGTTCGATACGCAGCGGCGATGAGGTTCGGGTTTCGACGCCAGTGAGTACCGCATCGGGGCGATCGAAGCCCTTGATCTTGCGGCCAAAGACGGGCAGGGCTTCACGTATGGCAGCGATAGCGTAATGAGGAAGGGCAGTGGCAAGATCCGTAAGATGAACGCCGGGCTTGTAGGACGGCTGGACTTGACCGAGCTGCTTCGACGCGCGCCCTGCGATGAAGTCTCCCACCAATTGCCCAGGCGCCTCGTAACTGCTGCCGCCGAGCACGTAGGCGTCGGACTCCAACTGGCGCTGCAAGAACATACCTGCCAACGGATGTGCGCCGCCGTCGGGCAGGGCGTGTGCCACTTCAGCCAGACCCTCGGTGGTGAACTCGCGCGGAAAATCCTGCGTGTCGATGGCGACGACGATGCCTGCATTGGCATTGCGCTCCTGGCGCGAATACTGGCTCATGCCGTTGGTGACGACCCGTCCCACCTCGGAAGTGGCGGCCACCACCGTGCCGCCGGGGCACATGCAAAAACTGTAGACGGCACGACCATTCGACGCGTGGTGCACGAGTTTGTAGTCAGCCGCCCCCAGCAGCGGATGCCCGGCATGGCGTCCCCAACGCGCCCGGTCGATCATGCCTTGCGGGTGCTCAATGCGAAAGCCGACCGAGAACGGTTTGGCCTGCATCGCGACGCCACGCTGGTACAGCATGGCAAAGCTGTCGCGTGCGCTGTGCCCCAATGCCAGCACGACATGGCGCGCGCTCAATTCGTAAGGCTTGTCATGAGCCACCTCCAGCACCGTCAGTCCACACAGCTGTCCGGCTTCGATGTGGACATCGGTGACACGCTGCTCAAAACGCACCTCGCCGCCCAGGGCGATGATTTGCGCGCGCAGGTTTTCCACCACCTTCACCAGTTTGAAGGTGCCGATGTGCGGATGCGCGGCCACAAGAATGTCCTCGGGTGCACCGGCCTGCACAAACTCATTCATGACCTTGCGCCCAAGATGGCGCGGGTCCTTGATCTGGCTGTAGAGCTTGCCATCGGAAAAGGTGCCGGCGCCGCCTTCACCAAACTGCACATTGGATTCGGGATTGAGCTCATTCCTGCGCCACAAACCCCAGGTGTCGAGCGTGCGTTCACGCACCTTTTTGCCGCGTTCCAGAACGATCGGTTTGAAGCCCATCTGCGCCAGCGCCAGTGCCGCAAAGATGCCGCATGGGCCGAAACCCACAACCACGGGTCGCTCGCCCAAACCCGAGTTAGCATGAACCGGTGCATGCCACGTCATATCGGGTGCGGGGCGGATGTGCGGGTTTTGTCCGTGCTGCAGCAGCAGGCGTTGTTCCAGCGCCGGTGCCAGTGTCACATCCACGATGTGTACCTGCAACAGGGCCGCCTTGCGTGCATCAAAACTAAGCTTGAAGACCTTGTGGCCCAGCAATTCAGCGGGCGTGATTTCCAGCGTTCGGCAAATGAGTTGATGCAGGGCGTCGGGCGCGGGATCGAGTGGGAGTTTGAGTTCGGACAGTCGCAGCATTTTGATGGTGGCTTGGGTTTATCAAGCAAGGGTCAAACAGGAGCGTCGGCGCGCATAGGCTGACTCGCCGATAATAGCCTCGTGAAGCTTGCCAGACCGCCGCTGGTGCAATCGTGGAAACACGGCACTGGAGGAACGTCCGGACTGCACAGGGCAGCGTAGCAGCTAACGGCTGTCCACCGTGAGGTGAGGATCAGAGCAACAGAGACGAGTCCAAGCGGACCCCGTGAATGGGTGTTCTATGCGATGTCGGCGCAAGCCTGGTATTGCGTAGCCACCCCAGGCGGGTTCCCCGCCTGGGGTGAAACGGGCAATCTCTACGCGCAGCAATACCAAGTAGGCCAACGTTGACGGGGCCCCCGGAGTTGGCGGGTAGGTAGCATCGAGCCGTTTGGCGACAAACGGCCCAGAGTAATGGCGGTCACACTTTGGTTTTCGCAAGAAAGCCATCGCGCACAGAATCCGGCTTATCGGCAAGCTTCACACTTTACTGAGTCCTTGTGGGACAGACCAAGAACTACGCGCAGCGAGTTTTGCTCTGTCCTCAACTGATACCGGGATGTCGGATGTTCCTTGTGGGACAGACCAAGAACTACGCGCAGCGAGTTTTGCTCTGTCCTCAACTGATACCGGGATGTCGGATGTTCCTTGTGGGACAGACCAAGAACTACGCGCAGCGAGTTTTGCTTCTCCAACCGAACCAGTGCCCGGTGTCGGGAACTATCGATAGCAGGTTTGAGTCGGAGACGTAAAGTACTGCAAAAAGGTTGGATCTGTGCTGTGCGAGCGCTTAAGCTTGGATCGGGCGTCACGGTGATGCGGCAGTCTTTTTTCGGGGGCCGAACGAACTTGATGCAACATATTTTGGTGGACAAGATGAAACTGATTTCAAATATTCTTTCTACGCTGTTGGCTTTGAGCCTGAGCGCTTCCTTTGCCTTTGCCGAAGAGGGCGCGGCAGCCCCCAGGGAGGCCAATGGTCACAGGGTGGCAGAGAAACCCGCGGCCAACAATGGTGCGCATGAGGCGGCCCGTGCTACGGCACGGCCGTCCACGGCCGGGCGCGACGTTCGACGTGAAGGCGGCCAGCCGCGTCATCAGTTCCAGGCGCGTGACGTGCGTCGCTTCCATCGCGACGAGTTGGCGCTCTGGCGTGGCGGGCGCTGGAACAATACCTGCTATGGCGGACGATGTGGTTGGTGGTGGTTCGCTGCCGGTCAGTGGTATTTTTATGACCGTCCGATGTATCCGTATCCCCTGGCCGTTGCTGAAGTCGTGTATATCGAGCCCATGGTGGCGCTGCCGTTGGCACCGCCACCCCAAGTGACGTATTTGCCTGCGCCTGTTACGCCACCGATGCCGGTGCAGCCTGCGCCGAAATTCTTCTACTACTGCGATAGCCCCGCCGGATTCTTTCCTGCGGTTCAGACCTGTTCAACCCAATTTCGTCAAGTGGCGGCACCAGTGGGGCAAGTGGCCCCGGCTCCTGCTGCGGTGGCACCGCCGCAAGGTCAATGACGGATGGGTAGGCTGGGGTGCGTCGATGTCGCGACTCGGTAAACTTGAACTTTCCTGATCGCGCCACGTCTGACTGTTTTTTGTCTCAAGGAATGAAGCCATGAACTTTTCCAAACTTTCTCTCGTGGCCGCTGCGCCGCTCGTATTCCTGGCTGCTTGCGCATCGCCCCCCATGGGGCCCACGGTGCAAGTGTTCCCGAGTCCCACCAAGCCATTTCAGGTTTTCCAGCAGGACCAGAGCGAGTGCAAGCAATATGCGAGTTCCCAGGTGGCAGGACAGGCGGAAGCAGCCAACGACAAGTCAGTCGGGACGGCCCTGATTGGTACGGTTCTGGGTGGCGCTTTGGGGGCGGCCTCGGGCGGCCATCAGGGTGCCGGTGTCATGGGCGCTTCGGGAGCCATCATGGGAACTGCGGTCGGAGCGGGAAGTTCGCAGCGCGCACAGTATTCCATCCAGGTTCAATACAACAACGCCTACGCGCAATGCATGTATTCCAAGGGGAATCAGGTTCCCGGCGCGCGGTAGTTGTTTGACGAAATTTTTTCACAGCTTCAAGTCTGTGAAAAGGACGCCGGGGCAACGTCACGGTTACGCACGCCGTGCGATTCACTCAGCGGATAATTCGCCCATGCAAGTTCATTTCACCAAGATGCAGGGCGCGGGCAACGACTTTGTTGTACTCAACGAGACGCGCCGACTGCTGGGTTTGACGAGCGCGCATTACCGACGTCTGGCGGACCGGCATTTCGGCGTCGGCGCAGACCAGATTTTGTGCGTTAGGCCAGCGCCAACGACCGATGTTGATTTTGAATATGTGATTCACAACGCCGATGGTCAGGAAGTTGAGCACTGCGGCAATGGCGCGCGCTGCTTCTTTCAATTCGTGCGAGAGCATGGCCTGAGCGACAAAGACGTGATCCGGGTGCGCACGGTGAACCGGGTGCTGACGCTGCAGCAACGGGCTGATGGACGCGTCAGTGTGGACATGGGTGCGCCCCAGTTCGATCTGCATCATCTGCCCTTTGATCGGCGTGGCCTGGAGCCTGAGCGCGTGTATTCGGGTGAAAAATGGCCGCTGGTGCTGACTCAAGGCGGACGCGAAGAGACGGTCTTTGTGGCGGTCGTTTCGATGGGCAATCCGCATGCGGTGCAGATCGTTGACGATGTGGCCCATGCGCCCGTTTCGCAGCAAGGATCTCTGATCGAACAGCACCCGCGTTTCCCGAAACGGGTGAACGCCGGCTTCATGCAAATCCTGAGCCGCTCCCATATCCGTCTGCGGGTGTACGAGCGCGGTGCCGGCGAGACCCTGGCCTGCGGCACCGGTGCCTGCGCTGCGGTGGTCAGCGGCATCCGTCTGGGCCTGCTGGACGCGCGCGTCGAGGTGGACGCCCTGGGTGGACGTTTGACGGTCGAATGGCAGGGCGCTGACAATCCCGTGCAGATGACCGGTCCGGCGGTCACGGTATTTTCCGGCGACATGGACCTTGCGGTCTGACTGCCAGCTTTGCGCCCATCACGCCACTCGCCACCAACGAAGAACTGAGAACCCATGGACATCCAGCACCCGATTACCGAGGACGACATTGCCAATTTCCTGGCCAATACGCCGGACTTCTTTTCGCGCCATGCCGAAGTGTTGGCCGCGGCGCAATTGAGCAGTCCGCATGGCAACCGTGCTGTGAGCCTGCAGGAGCGGCAGGCACAGATGTTGCGCGAGAAGATCAAGTCCCTGGAACATCGGACCATGGACATGATGCGCCACGGTGCGGACAACCAACTCATCGCCGACAAGCTCCAGCGCTGGACGCTGAGCCTGCTGTGCACGACCGAGCCAGTGCAATTGCCGGCCACCGTGGTGCGCGAACTGCAGGCGCAATTCGTCATTCCCCAAGTGGCGATCCGGCTCTGGGGCCTGCACCCGCAGTACGCGAAGGCGGATTTTGCGGCCGGCGTGAATGACGACGTGAAGGCTTTTGTGACTTCTCTGTCCACGCCCTATGTGGGCGTCAACGCCGGATTTGGACCGGTGCAGTGGCTGGCGTGGCCCGATCAAGCGGAGTCGTTGGCATTGATTCCGCTGCGCCTGACCGAGGCGACGCAGACTTTCGGCGTGCTGGTGCTGGCGTCGCCCGATTCCCAACGCTTTCATGCGGGCATGGGCACGGATTTTCTGGAGCGCATCGCCGACCTTGCCAGTGCCGGCCTGTCGCGACTGCTCTGAACCTTTTAACGCTTGCGATGGACACTGGCGAGCGTCACGACCAAGCGTTGGTGGATCGCTATCTGGAGCACGTGCGCGTGGAGAAGCGCTTGGCGCAGCGCACGGTCGAGCTGTACGCACTGGATCTGCACAAGCTGATGCGGCAGGCACAGGGTCTGTCCGTACCCTTGCTGCAGGTGCAAAACGCCCATGTCCGGCGCTGGGTGGCACAGATGCACAGCGGCGGCCGCAGCGCGCGCGGCATCGCGCTGATCCTGTCGGGATGGCGCGGGTTTTATGTGTGGCTCGGGCGCCAGGGGCTGGTTGCCAGTAACCCGGTGCAGGACGTACGTTCCCCCAAAGTTGGGAAGCCCCTTCCGAAGGCGCTGAGCGTGGATGACTCGGTGCAGTTGGCGGCATTTCATTCCGAGCGCAACCTGCCATGGATGGAGACGCGCGACGCTGCCATGGTGGAACTGCTTTACGGCAGTGGCCTGCGCGTGGGCGAACTGGTCGGCCTGGACGTCCAGGCCAGCGCCCAGGCGCGCGGCTGGGTGGATTTGCAGGCGTGCGAGGCGCATGTGTTGGGCAAGGGCGGCAAGCGGCGAACGGTGCCCGTCGGAAGGATGGCGATCGAGTCCTTGCAACTGTGGTTGGCCCATCGGGCTACCCGCATCGCCGAGGAACGAGCCTTGTTCGTCGGGCGCAATGGTACGCGACTCACGGCGCAATCGGTGTGGCAGCGACTGAAGTCCCGCAGCCAGGCAGCGGGTCTGGCAACGCCGGTGCATCCTCACATGCTGCGCCATTCATTCGCCAGCCATTTGCTGCAGTCCAGTGGCGATTTGCGTGCCGTGCAGGAACTACTGGGTCACGCCAACATCAGCACCACACAGGTCTATACGCGTCTGGATTTTCAGCATCTGGCCAGCGCCTACGACGCTGCGCATCCGCGGGCAAAAATAAAATAGGGTTTTGGTATCAGCTCTGCTGCCAAGGCAGGCCGCGCAGGCGCCAACCCTTTTTGTGGCCGCGCTGGCCCCGTTCGTCGGGATCCCCTTCAAAGCCCTCCAGAATGTTGTAGGCCACCAGCCCCAATTCTGTAGCGCGTCTGGCCGCCGCTATCGAGCGCACGCCGCTGCGGCACAGCAGCAGCAATTTTCGGTTCAGTGAAGCCAGTGATTGAATGTCCTGATCGAAATCCGGGTTCGGCGTCATTCCCGGCCATTGCGTCCAAGCGATGGCAATGGCATCGGGCACAAAGCCCACCCAGGCCCGTTCGGCGTCGCTGCGCACATCCACCAGCAGCGCTTCTCCTGACTGCCACCAGGCAAAAGCAAGTTGCGGCGAAATGTCCCCTGCATAGTCAGTGGCAGTGTGCACCGTGTCGGCGCGGGCATCGGCGGAATGGGGCATGGGTTACCAGCAGCTGTTGGTGCCGGAATTTTAAGGCTGAGGATTCGTGCCGGTGAAACTTGGGCGTTGGCGAATCAGGTTCTGCGCGCGAAGTACGTTGGGGTAGTTGGCCATCAGCTGACCACCTTCCGGCATGAACTGCACATACGCCAGGATCGGCGCAAGGAACAGATCGGCGCTCGATAGACTGCTGCCCGCCAAAAAATCGCGACCTTCGTATGCCTTTTCCAGCGCTGCGAATTGTCGCGGCATCTCGGCCAGTGCCGCGTCGATCACACCGCGGTCCGGTTGGCCCCCTTCGCCCCTGGGAAAAAATATCTGCAACACGTAGCGCCTGATCATCGTGTCGTAGCAGTAACTGTTGACGGCGCTGGTCCATTGCGCACAACGCGTGCGCTCGATGATGCTGCCGGGCCGCAGCGACACGCCGGAGTCAAAACATTCTTCCAGATAGTTCACGATCGCGTCGGTCTCCCAGATCTCGATCTCACCATCGCGCAACGCGGGAATGCGACCAAAAGGATGAACGGACAACAATTCGGGTGAATGTGGCGCACAGCTTTGCAGCTTGTAGGCTACGGCCTTTTCAGCCATGGCCATGCGTGCAGTTCGCGTGTAGGTGCTGCGCGCATCGCCCAGCAACGTGATCGTGCCCGCGCTCCCCTGCGGGTCCAGCAGATCGTTGAGCCGATTGAGGGACGAATTCCAGCCTTGGCTGTGTCCCGCGCTCGCCGCCGCAGCCGGAAAGCCGCTGTGCGACATGTTCAATTCGGTGCCGCCGTCGGCCTCACGCAAGCTCACTTCCACCTGCGTCTCGACGTTCGGCATGGGACTGTTCTCTCCTTCCCACTTCCAGGTGTAGACCAACTTTGAAGGGCGCTGAAGTTCCCGGTATTGGCCACCGGTCACGAACAGGCTTCCGTCACGGGACTGCATCTCAATGCGCCAGCTTCCGCCGACGCGTGCGTCTGCCTTGGCTGATCGCACCTTCATGCCGCGCGGACTCATCCAGGCCGCAAGCCCGGCCTCGGTCGCAAACGCATCGAAGACCTTTTCGCGCGATGCACGGATGAAGCGGGACAGGTTCAAGGTAATTCTTTCGGGAGCATTCATGATGGTTTCCTTTTGCGCGCTGACGGGGCTCGGGTGGCGTTGTTTCGCGGCCGGGCCCCTGACGGTCGCGTGCGAGTCGTGCGGGATGTCGCCGCTTTCGATGTGGCCGGTCGCTGATCTTGTTCGAGCGCCCGCACCAGGCGGTCCAGACTTTGATCCCAGAACGAGCGGTACTGCGACAGCCAGTCCATTGCGACCCGCAAACCGGGTGGATGGAGTCGGCAAATGCGCCACTGGGCGTTGACCTCGCGTTCAATCAATCGGGCATTCTCGAGCACGCGCAAGTGACGGGAAATGGCCGGTCCTGAAATAGCAAACGGCTTGGTCAGATCGCCCACGCTGGCCTCACCCTCAGCAAGCCGCAGCAGAATGGCACGGCGCGTGGGGTCGGCCAAAGCGGCATAGGCCGCGCTCAAGGAATCGGTAGACGGCGAATTCATGAGTTTATTTAACAATAAGGTTAAATAAATGTCAAACCGTTACCTTGTCCAAACGGGGAATGAATCTGGACGAGCAACGTATTTCGATGCTGCACCTTGCTGATGCCTTTTAACTGCAGGATGAGGCCTGTCGTGCGGCCGTGTGCGTGGTACCGAGGAAATCCTGCGTCAGGATTGTTCTACAGCAGCAGGAGCAGGTCTGAATTGAAATGTCCGCAGATTCTCGGCGGGCTGGATGCTGAAACTGCCTATCCAGGCTGGCAAGGCAGGCGCTGGCATCGGTCGCGCGATGCCATAGCCCTGGGCCACATCGCAGCCGTTTCGCTCCAGCCACGTCAAGTCGCTGGCGGTCTCTGCGCCTTCGGCGGTGACGGTCAATCCCAGTTCGTGACTGAGCACGATCGTCGAACGCACGATGGCGGCATTCTTGCGTGAGTCTGCGACCGAGGTGACGAACGACTGATCGATTTTCAGTTCGTTGACTGGCAAGGTCTTAAGGTAGCCTAGCGACGCCTGACCGGATCCGTAGTCGTCGATCGACAGTTTGACACCGAGCAGGGACATTTCGCTCAGGTGTGCCAGTGCGAGCTCGGGCTCATCCATCAATGCGCTCTCGGTGATTTCGAGGCACAGGTTTGCGGGCGCAAGCCGGTGCTGTTCGAGCAATCGACGGACATGAGCGACCAGATTCGGATTCAGCATGTCCAGCGCGGACAGATTGGCGGATACCACGATCGAAAGCCCTTCGCGGGACCATTGCGCTGTCTGCTCAACCACGCGCGCGAGCAGCCAGGGCGTGATCTCGCGTATGAATCCGGTTTGCTCTGCAAATGGGAGAAACCGTATGGGAGGTATCAGTCCGCGAGTCGGATGTTGCCAGCGCAGCAGCGCCTCCGCTCCGACGATCTTCCGGCTGGGCAGGTCCAGCTTGGGTTGGTAGTGCAGCACGAACTCTTCGCGCGCGAGCGCCTCGCGCATCTCACCCACCAGCGACAGTTGCTCGTGTACCGGCTCGTCGCCGTTGCCGGCCGAGAACTCGAAGCCGGTGTGGCGGCGCTTGGCCGCGACCAGCGCGTGATCGGCGCGCCGGATCAAGGCCGTGGCGTCGCCGGCATCCTGGGGATACATGGCGATACCAAGACTGCCGCCGACGTCGAGTCGCTGGCCATCCATCGTGATCGGCTGGCTCAGTACTTCAAGCACGGACTGCGCAAAACGGCGGGTCGTGTCCATGTCAGCGCCCTCCAACACGAAGGCAAACTCATCGCCCCAAAGCCGCGCCACGAACTTGGGGGCAGGCGTGATTTGGCGCAGACGCAATCCGACCTCGATGAGCAGGCGGTCTCCCACGCGGTTTCCAAGCGCATTGTTGATCAGCGCAAAGCGGTCGATGTTGAGGATCGCTATGGCGCCCGTGCCACCCGGGGGCAGCTGGCCCAGGCTCTCCAGAAAGCGCGTGCGATTGGGCAGGCCGGTCAGACTGTCTTCGTACGCAAGCCGAAGGATCTTCTCTTCCCGACTGGCAATTCGCGTGCGCATGTGATCGAAACTCAACGCCAGTTGGCCGATTTCATCTTGGGGCAAGGTCGGCACCGGCTGGGTGTAATCGCCGGCCTCAATGCGACGCGCAGATTCCGACAACTGATTCACGGGCCGGACAATCCTGCGCGCCAGCATCACGCTGCCGACCGCAAAGATGACCACTCCCGCGAAAACGACAATCAACAGCACGCGCTGTAATGCGTGGAAGGGTGCCTGTGCCTGCTCAAGCGATCGCTGGAGCACCACCGACACCTCCTTCGCAAGAGGCATTTGCTGCGTCTGGTAGTGTTCATCGCCCATCGCCAGTACCAGGGTGGGAGCGCTGGGTGGCTGGCGCAAGGCCTGCGCAAGAACCGCACGCCGCGTCATTTCAAGCGATGAAGCCAGCAGCACCACGTCCGTGCCATCGCGGCGCACCACGCTGACAGTGAGCCCAGTCATTTCCGACAACTCCCGCGCCCACCTGTCGTCCACCTGAAATCCCATCGCTACCCAGGCGATAAGTTTTGGGGCGAGTATCGGGACCAGCACGATCTGGTAGAGAAAACCGTCACTCATTTGCCTGAACCCTGAGCTCCTGCCTGTCGACTGGGCGCTTGCCAGCAGGTCGACAAACGGGAAGGAGCGCGGCAGCACGGACTGCCGTTGGGTATCGGCCATGAGTTGCCCATCCGTGCTGACCACCAGCATCACCTGCGCGCCAATTCTCAGCCCGTGGTTGCGGATCACCGAGAGCACCGTAGCCTGGTCCTGCGTTGCGATGGCTTCACGGAAAGCAAAATCCCCGGACAGCACCGTGGCAGCCGTTTCCAGCTGACGCTGATTTTGCTCGACCAAACGCCTGAATATCTGGGCGCCGGCCGTCAGCTCACGGGTCGCCTCACCGGCAACGATGCTGTCGTTGCTGCTGCTCACCAGGCCGACGATCAACGCCATCACCAGCACCAGAAGTCCGACAAAAACGGCGACGATGCGGCGCTGCAGAGTCCTCAGAACCATGGCTAATACTTGCCTGACTCGACCGCTGGTTTGGGTTTCGAAGCGCGCGCCGGGACATCGGCCACCAGGTCCAGTTTGGTGGCCGCGGGACCGGGCCCGACTTCGATCTCGCGCTGGGACACTTCGAGCTTTTGCCTTGGATGCCAAACCCGAAGCCGGTAGCGCCCGACGGGGACGTCGCGCACCACCGCCCTGCCGTCATGGCCGGTCTTGGCGAAATACGCCGAATTCACGACCAGGATATAGGCTTCCATCCAGTCGTGAATATTGCATCCGATCGCCACTTCTCCCGCCTTGTCAAAAAGAACGGGCAATGCCGGTTTGTCGGCGTACAGCTTGATCTCAAAAACCTTGGCAGGGGAGAAGGAATAGATGTGGTGCTTGAACGGATCGCGATTGGGAAACTCCACCAGCGTTCCGGTCTGGATAACCGTGACGTAGGGGATGAAGTCACGGTCGCGCTGTTCGATCGTGACCGTGCGTTGGCGTCTGGGCGTAGTGCCAGCGACCGGCTCGATCACGACGGCGGCGTCTTCCACCGGCTGGCCCGTTGGCGAAAAGATCGAGGCCTCTATGTTGGCTGCGCAAGCGGTGGCGCAAAGAAACAGGGGCGCCAGCCACCTGGCCGCCCGGGCGAGACTCATGGTGCCAGTTGGATGGCCGGTGCGATCTGCCAGACTTCAGTGTCCAGGTTTCCATCGCGGTACGTCAAAGCGTGCCACACCTTGACCGGCGTCGTGCCGCCGTACTCCGCCTCTGCTTGAATCGTGGCGCCTTTGGGGTTGGCGTAGGCTTCAAGTTTGCTGAATTTCGCCGGGCGCGGCTTGCCCGAGTTGGCGGCGATGAACTTTTGCCAAACCGCCTTGATCGCAGTTCGGCCACGGTAGCGGCCGTCCAGTGCACCTCCGACCCAGTCCAAGTAGGCATCTTCTTCGTAGTCCCGCATCAGCGCGTCCAGATCTCCTGCCGCGACCGCGTTCAGATGCGCCTGGGCCTTGGCTTCGTCGAGCGCGCCCGCTGTCGCTACGCCTGAAAAAACAGCCGTCAGCGCAAGCACTGCGAGCAACACCGCGAATACTGTTTTGCTTCGAGTCATATCAGCCTCCAAATTGCCGCCCACAATGCGGTGCCACGGCACCACCTCCGGTTTCATCATAGCCGACTGCCCGGCAGGCAATGGGGTCTCGTAGGGTGACAAACCTGGGCAAGGGGTTATTCCAGATTCACCGACCGAGCCGCCCTATCGATTCGGTCTATGCTCTGCGTCCATGTTGCGCTTAACTTCACCCACCAAGGAATACATGCTGGCGCTGGAGCCGCTGGAGCGGTTGGGTTTGCACGACATCGTGGTGGTGTCCACGCGCCAGCATGTGGAGCAGACCCGTGCGGCGCTTCTTGCCAGTGCGGTGCTGGGTTTCGACACCGAGTCCAAGCCGACTTTCGTCCGGGACGAGGTTTCCCAGGGGCCGCATGTCGTGCAATTTTCCACGCTGCACAAGGCCTATGTCTTTCAGCTACACGATGGCGCGTGCCGCGAGGCCGTGTGCGAACTGCTGCAATCGGAGCGCATCGTCAAGGTGGGATTTGGTCTGGCAGGAGACCACCAGCAGATCCAGCGCACCTTGGGCGTGCAGGCGCAAAACGTGCTGGACCTGAACCAGATTTTCAGGGAACGAGGCTATGTGAAGGAACTCGGCGTGCGGGGCGCGGTGGCCGTGGTGTTCAATCGGCGTTTCGTGAAATCACGCAAGGCCACGACCTCAAATTGGGCCAACCGACAACTCACTGAAAGCCAGATCGTCTATTCAGGCAACGACGCCTGGGCGGCGATCAAGGTGTATCACGCGCTTGGTCTGGCATAGTGAAATTGACTCAGGACTGCGGCACCGTCTACTTGGCGTCCCCGGTGCCAATGGGACGGGCCGTGCGGTGGCCTTCCTTGGCCAAAAGTTCGAGATAAAAGGAAGAGCCGCCCTCCTTCGCGACGCCGTCAATCAAGCCCGTGATGGTGGCGAAATGAACCTCGCTCGCGTTCTCCTCGGTCGTGCCGAAGCGGCAATCGAAATCCCAGAAGTCCACGCCCTCGGGTAGCGGCACGCGTCTTTGCCGTTTCACGTATTTTCGGATTTCATGCTTGGTCGCATCCAGCACGCGGTCGCGGTTCTTGCCCGGGATGTCGAGCTTGAATGTTTTTTTCATAGCGGCTTTCTTGATGCATTGCGGGTCAGATCTTCAGCTCTGACCCCAACTGATGTAGATGAGTTCCAACCCCTGCGCGGATGAAATCTGTTGCGACCCATTATCAGCGTAGATGGTTCGGCACGCCTACGCTTAAACTGGGGCTGCATCCAGCATACATACCACGCTTGCCTTCCATGCCATTTTCTTCATTCGGGTTTTCTCCTGCACTGTTGCGCTCCGTCGGCATGAAGTCGTATGCGGCGCCGACACCGATCCAGGTCCAGGCCATTCCGGCGGCGCTGGCGGGGCACGATGTGCTGGGCTCGGCCCAGACCGGTTCCGGCAAGACCCTGGCCTTCGGGCTGCCGCTGCTACAAAAACTGGAGCAGGTGCCGCTGGAGAAGCCGCGGCGCCTGCGCGCGCTGATCCTGGTGCCCACGCGTGAACTGGCAGCGCAGGTGGGTGGCGAGATCTACAGCCTGGCGCAACACTTGCCGCAGGCTTTGAAGATCATCACCGTGTTTGGCGGCGTATCCATCAATCCACAGATGATGAATTTGCGCGGTGGTGCCGACATTGTGGTGGCCACGCCCGGGCGCCTGCTGGACCTGATGGAGCACAACGCGCTGACTTTGAACGACGTCTCCCTCTTGGTGCTGGACGAGGCCGATCGCCTGTTGGACCTGGGCTTTTCCGCTGAGCTTGATCGACTACTGGCGCTGATGCCCAAGGCGCGGCAGAACCTGTTTTTTTCGGCTACGTTTCCGGCGGAAGTGATGGCGCTGGCGGACAAGTTGCTGCGCAATCCGGTTCGCATCGAAGTCCCAACCGAACCGCAGACCCGGCCCGACATTGCCCAGCGCGCGATCTTGGTAGACGCCAATCGGCGTACCCAGTTGCTGCGACACCTGATCACCGAGAACCACTGGAAGCGCGTGCTGGTGTTCGTTGCCACGAAACACGCCGCCGAAACCATTTCCGACAAATTGCGCAAGGCCCGCATCTACGCCGAACCGTTTCACGGCGAGTTGAGCCAGGGCAAGCGTACCCAGGTGCTGGCCGATTTCAAAGCCTCAAGGCTGAAGGTGGTGGTGGCCACCGACGTGGCAGCCCGCGGCCTGGACATCGCGGCTTTGCCGGTGGTGGTGAACTACGACTTGCCGCGCTCGGCGCTGGACTACGTGCACCGCATCGGACGCACGGGTCGCGCCGGGGAGAGCGGCGTGGCGGTGAGCTTCATCAGCGCCGATTCGGAACGGCATTTTCGCCTGATCGAGAAGCACCAGCAAGGCAATGTGGAGCGTGAGGTCATTGTGGGGTTTGAACCGCTGGAAGCGCCGATGGCCGAAACGGAATCTGTTGAAGATGCGCAGCCGTCCACCGGCGGCATCAAGGGGCGGCGCCCGAGCAAAAAGGACAAGCTTCGTGCTGCGGCCGCCCACGGGCAAGACGATGTCAGCACCAGAGCAGCGTAGTCGGCTAAGATTGACGTTTACGTAAACGTCAATCAGACAACTGCAAACAATTGGGGCCAGATTCCAATTATTTCCGGAGATCGCACCATGGCCGACCTGTCCGCTGAGTTCAAGGCCCTCGCCAACTACCGCCCCAAACACAAGGTTCGCTTTGTCACGGCGGCCAGCCTGTTTGACGGGCACGACGCAGCCATCAACATCATGCGGCGCATCCTGCAAAGCATGGGCGCCGAGGTGATCCACCTGGGCCACAACCGCAGCGTGGACGAGGTCGTGACCGCTGCCTTGCAGGAAGACGCGCAAGGCATCGCCATCAGCTCGTATCAGGGTGGCCATGTGGAATATTTCAAATACATGATCGACCTGCTCCGAGGTCGCGGCGGCGAGCACATTCAGGTCTTTGGCGGCGGTGGCGGCGTGATCGTCGGCCCCGAGATCCGCGAACTGCAGGCCTACGGCGTGGCCCGCATATACAGCCCCGAAGACGGCCAGCGCATGGGATTGGCGGGGATGATAGGCGAGATGGTGCAGCGTTGCGACGTGGACCTGTGCGGTTACGCGCCTGCCGCCATGACAGCGATTCGGGGTCGCACAGAAAGCCATTGGCGAGCACTGGCGCAGCTCGTCACGGCAGTCGAGAACACCAGGATCGCAGCCGCGCTGGTGCAGGAAATGCGCGCCCTGGCGGCCACCAAAAAGATTCCCGTGCTCGGCATCACCGGCACGGGCGGGGCGGGCAAGTCCAGCCTTACCGACGAATTGATCAGGCGGTTGCGGCTGGACCAGAACGACGCGTTGCGCGTGGCCGTGATTTCCATCGATCCGTCGCGCCGCAAGAGCGGCGGCGCACTCCTGGGCGACCGCATCCGCATGAATGCGATCTCGCCTTGGCAGCAGGGGGCTCGTGTCTTCATGCGGTCTCTGGCCACGCGCGACTTCGGCAGCGAAATCAGCGCCGCTTTGCCCGATGTGGTGGCCGCGTGCAAGTGCGCCGACTTCGATCTGATCATCGTCGAGACCTCGGGCATAGGGCAGGGCGACGCGGCTATCGTGCCGCTGGTCGATATCCCGATGTATGTCATGACGCCCGAGTTCGGCGCCGCCAGTCAGCTGGAAAAAATTGACATGCTGGATTTTGCCGAGTTCGTCGCCATCAACAAGTTCGACCGCAAGGGCGCCGCCGACGCGTTGCGCGACGTCGCCAAGCAGGTGCAGCGCAACCGCGAAGCCTTCAGCGTTTCGCCCGACACAATGCCCGTGTTCGGCACCATGGCCGCGCGCTTCAACGACGACGGCGTGACGGCTCTGTATCAGGCGCTGCTGCCGCGCTTGCAGGCGCTGGGCATGCCGGTTGTGC
Source organism: uncultured beta proteobacterium (assembly GCA_903832285.1). GTDB lineage: Bacteria > Pseudomonadota > Gammaproteobacteria > Burkholderiales > Burkholderiaceae_C > CAIKVZ01. The sequence continues at coordinate 24,050 of CAILAY010000047.1, forward strand.
CGGGCACGCTGCCGAAGGTTTCTGTGCGCCACAGTACGAACCAGAACCCTGTGGTGCCGGCATCACGAACACGCTATCTGGCAGAGATCAGCGACGCGGTGCGCGGCTACAAAGTTCGCGCTCGCTCACAAGCAAAGTTGGCGCGCGAACTGCAGCAGTTGCGTGAGACGGCGCGCATGCTGGAACAGGACGACGCGACCCACGGCAGCGCGAAGAAATCGGTGTTGCGCCTGGCGGACGACCGCGCCACACAGCAGGAGCCGGCAGCGGCCAAGCTGCTGGCGCAGTGGCCCAGCATGCAGAGCGCCTACGCCGGCGACGAGTACGTGGTGAAGATCCGTGACCGGGAAATTCGCACCGCGCTCACCAGCAAGTCGCTAAGCGGGACCACGATCCGCAAGGTGGCGCTGCCCACCTTTGAGGACCACGGTGAAATCCTCAAGTGGCTTATGCTGGACAACGTGCCCGGCAGCTATCCCTACACCGCCGGCACCTTTGCCTTCAAGCGCGAGAACGAAGACCCCACGCGCATGTTTGCGGGCGAGGGAGATCCGTTTCGCACCAACAAGCGCTTCAAGCTGCTCAGCGAAGGTCTTCCGGCCAAGCGGCTATCGACCGCCTTCGACTCGGTCACGCTCTACGGCAACGACCCCGATCCACGGCCAGACATCTACGGCAAGGTGGGCAACTCGGGCGTGAGCATCGCGACGCTGGACGACATGAAGGTGCTGTACGGCGGTTTCGATTTGTGCAACCCCACGACCTCGGTCAGCATGACGATCAACGGGCCCGCACCCAGCATCCTGGCGATGTTCATGAACACCGCCATCGACCAGAACATCGAGAAATTCAAGGCCGACAACGGACGCGACCCCACCGATACTGAAGACCTCAAGATCAGGGAATGGGTGCTGGAGAATGTGCGCGGCACGGTGCAGGCCGACATCCTGAAAGAAGATCAGGGACAGAACACATGCATCTTCTCCACCGAGTTTTCGCTCAAGGTGATGGGCGACATCGCGCAGTATTTCGTGCACAACCGCGTGCGCAATTTCTACAGCGTGTCCATCAGCGGCTACCACATCGCAGAAGCGGGCGCGAATCCGATCAGCCAACTCGCCTTCACGCTCTCCAACGGCTTCACGCTGGTGGAAGCCTACCTGGCACGCGGCATGCATATCGATGACTTCGCACCCAACCTGAGCTTCTTCTTCAGCAATGGCATGGACCCGGAGTACACCGTGATGGGTCGAGTGGCGCGGCGCATATGGGCCGTGGCAATGAAGGAAAAATATGGTGCGAACGAACGCTCGCAAAAACTGAAATACCACATCCAGACTTCAGGCCGCAGCCTGCACGCGCAGGAGATCCAGTTCAATGACATCCGCACCACGCTACAGGCGCTGATCGCGATCTACGATAACTGCAACAGCCTGCACACCAACGCCTTCGACGAGGCCATCACCACGCCCACCGAAGACAGCGTGCGCCGCGCCATGGCGATCCAGCTCATCATCAACCGCGAGTGGGGTTTGGCGAAGAATGAGAACCCGAACCAGGGTGCCTTCATCATCGAGGAGTTGACCGAGCTGCTGGAAGAAGCGGTGCTGAACGAGTTCAACGCGATTGCGGACCGCGGCGGAGTGCTGGGCGCCATGGAAACCGGTTACCAGCGCGGCAAGATCCAGGACGAGAGCATGAGTTATGAAATGCTCAAGCACACCGGCGAACTGCCCATCATCGGCGTCAACACCTTTCGCAATCCGCACGGCGATGCGGTGCAGGACAAACTGGAACTGGCGCGTTCCACCGACGAGGAAAAGCAAAGCCAACTCAAAAGGCTGGCCGAGTTTCATGCGAAGCACGCTGCAGAGGCACCGGCCCAACTGCAGCGTCTGCAGCAGGCCGTGATCGCGAATGCCAATGTGTTCGAGGTGCTGATGGACGCGGTGCGCGTCTGCTCACTCGGTCAGATCACGAACGCACTGTTCGAGGTCGGTGGGCAGTACCGCAGGAATATGTGACTTCGCCAAGTTCACTCGGCACCGTGCTTGCTGGGGGCGCCGATTGTGGCAGTGGTGATCCTGGTTGATATGGCCAGCTTGACCTGCGCGTGAGGCAAGTCCGAAGTGAAGCCAGACCTGACCGTAGCGTGGCAGAAAGGACGCACCGGCAGCTCTTTTAAGGCGTCTGCAAATCTTTTTGCATTCAAGTCTGTTTTGATGTCATATTTAAAAATAAAATACGAGGCAATCTGTCATTGATACCGTTGCTGTGAACAATTGGTTCCCAGCGGATATTCTTGATGGCGCCGTGTCCCAAAGTGGAAGGACCGACTTTTCCGCAAGGGTAAGAAGATGACCGCCGAAGCAGCAACTCTTACGCAACCCAACGCACAGACTGCCTTGAGTGATCCCCATCTGGGCATTTCGCCGGGGGACGTGGTCGGAATTTTCCTGCTCATGCTGTGTGTCTATCTCTTGAGCAACTACAACTACCTGTTGTTCCACAGCGCCGCGGAACTGTTCAGCATCTTCATTGCCGTCACCATCGGCATCGTCGTCATCAACTGCTGGAACTCAATCAGGAACCAGTACGTCCTGTTCATTGGTCTGGCCTACCTTTTCGTGGGTTTGCTGGATGTTTTGCACACGCTGACCTACAAGGGGATGCCGATCTTCACGGACTACGACTACTACGCCCCACAGTTCTGGATTGCTGCGCGCTATCTTGAGGCAATCAGCATGCTATTGGGCTTCGCCTTCCTGGGAACAAGAAGACGTGTGAATGGCTCGCTGGTGGTCGGCGGATTTCTTCTGGTCACGGTGTGGCTGACAAGTTCCATCCTCTATTTCAAGGATTTCCCCGTCTGCTTCATTGCCGGCAAAGGGCTGACGCCGTTCAAGGTCATCAGCGAATACATCATTTGCTCGCTGATGCTGACAAACCTCGCGCTGCTTTATTGGCGCAGGCGCAATTTCGATCCAAGAGTTTATTGGTTGATCGCGTGGTCGGCGGTTCTGATGATCGCCATGGAACTGTGTTTCACGCTCTACGTCTCGGACTCGATGAGCGATATCTTCAATAAAGTCGGACATCTGCTCAAGATCGGCACTTTTTACCTGATCTACAAGGCCGTGGTCGTGACGGCGCTTCGCGATCCCATGAGTCTGTTGTTCCGGGAGTTACGGCAGAAAGAGGAGGAACTCGAAACCCGTGTCAAGGAAAGAACCCGCAAGCTGGCCGAGAGTGAAAGCCGCTTTCGCACCATGGCCGACAGCGCGCCGGTGCTGATCTGGATTTCCGGTCAGGACAAGCTTTGCTTCTGGTTCAACAAGGTCTGGCTTGAATTCACGGGCCGCACCATGGAACAGGAGATGGGCAATGGTTGGGCCCAAGGCGTGCACCCGGAGGATTTCGATCGTTGTCTGTCAACCTACGTGAGCGCCTTCGACGCGCGGCAAGGATTCGAGATGGAGTACCGCTTGCGCCGCTTCGACGGTGAATACCGTTGGCTGGTGGACAGCGGCGTGCCGCGCTTTGATGAACAGGGGATATTCGCCGGCTATATCGGCTCGTGCATTGACATCACGCAGCGCAAGTGGACCGAGCAAGGTCTCATCAGGGAGAGCGAGAAGAACCTGGCATTCCTGCACAACGCCAGCGATGGCATCACCATCATGGATGGCAACGCCAACATCGTCGAAGTCAGCGATTCCTTCTGCACCATGTTGGGCTATTCGCGTGACGAGTTGATGGGCATGAATGTTTCCCAATGGGATTGCGGGTTCAGCAGCCAGGAGGACATGATGGCCGCCTTTCGGCAGCAGTTCACGCATCCCACACGCGCGTTGTTTCAGAGCCGCCACCGGCGCAAGGACGGAAGCGTTTATGACGCCGAGATCAGCGGCTATCCGATACAGTGGGGTGGCACGATGGTGCTGTTCAACTCGACGCGCGACATTACGCAGCGCAAGCGCGACGAGGAGCGGCTTGGGCTTGCCGCCAGCGTCTTCACCCACGCCCGCGAAGGCATCATGATCACGACCGCTGATGGAACGATCGTCGAAGTCAACGACACCTTTGCGCGCATCACGGGCTTCAGTCGCGACGAAGTTCTGGGCAAGAACCCGCATTTGCTCAGTTCGGGACGCCAGGGAAAGGAGTTCTACGCCGCCATGTGGCGCGAACTCAGGGAGAAGGGGCACTGGTACGGAGAAATCTGGAACCGG
>CAILAY010000048.1 GCA_903832285.1 uncultured beta proteobacterium
AATGCCACCAGTTGCGAAACAATGCTGGTCACATTCAGGCCGCTGCCAATGCCCGTCGACGAAAGTGTGCCCGTGTTTGAAACAGTCGACATGCTGATCTCCGGTTAATCCCTCAACGCGCATTGTGCTGCATCTGCCCCGGCACTAAACCCCGAAAAAAGGACCATATCCCCACGTCATTCGAACGCGAAAAGGCGGCGACAAGCCTTTTGGCCTGTCGCCGCCGCTTAAACCGCCCAGCCAGACTGGAAGGTCTTAGCCGGCTGCTTAACGCAGCAGTGCCAGCACACCCTGCGGTCCCTGGTTGGCTTGCGCCACCATCGCCGTACCCGCTTGCTGCAGGATCTGGGCGCGCGACAACGCGGCCGTTTCTGCAGCAAAGTCAGCGTCTTGAATCCGGCTCACCGACGCCGTCAAGTTCTGTGCCGTGGTTTGCAGGCTCGACACCACCGAAGTGAAACGGTTTTGCACCGCACCCAGGGAAGCACGCGAAGCATTCACTGTGCCGAGCGCGCCATCGATAGCTGCCAAGGCGTTGGTGGCATTTGCGGCAGTCAGCACATCGATCGAGGAAATGCTGTTGATGGTGAGCGTCGTGGTGGGAGTCGTGTTGCCTGAGCTTAGACCCGCACCCGCTACGTTGCCACCGCCCACAGTAATGCCGGTAGCTGCAGCGGATGACAGGGTGACCGTTCCCCCTGGCGTTTGAGTGCCTGGAGTGACTGCTGCAGTGAAGCCGCTGGCAGTAGCGGCCGCGCCTGTGGCAGTTAGTGCAATAGCGCGTCCTGAGGCATTCGACAAAGTCACCACACCAGCAACACTCACTGCAGCGACGCCAGATTGTGCAGATACCGCGTTGATCGCATCGGCCACAAGGACGCCCTGTGCAGTAGCGTCAGCACTGCCCGACGCGACCGCGCCCACAGAAATCCCATTGATGGTGATTGCACCCGCGGCAATCGCGGTGCCAGCGACGCCCGCACCCTCGGTTGCAACCGTTGCACCACCGACCAAGCCGGAGTTTATTTTGGTAAACCCAGCGCCCAGACTGATGTCGCGACCATCGGCAGCCGTCAAACTCACTCTGCCGGTGCTTGCGTCAGCAGTCGCCGTGACGCCCGATTGACCGGACACCAGGTTGATGGCGGCCGCCACGTTAGCACCCTGACCGGCCGCGGTTCCACCTGCCGCGATCGCGCCGACTTGCACCCCATTGACAGTCAGTACGTTGGTAATCGCTTGCGCGGCGGTAAGGCCGGTACTCACCATTGACGCCAGATTTGCGTCTGTAGCACTAACCGTCGTTGCATTCGCCGTGGCGGTGACACCGGATTTCGCAGAAATCGCGTTGATGGCGGCCGCAATGGAGAAGGCGCTGGCAGCCGTTTGGCCCGCTGCTATGCCCTGTGCCGATGCGCCAACCTGCTGACCGTTCAGGGTCAGGTCGCCTGCATTCAAGGAGAGCTGAGTTGTCGTGCCTTTCACATTGGTCCCTGTGGCAGACCCGCTGCCGCCCAGTGCACTTGTCCGTGCGCTTGCAATCTGCGTGACGACGATGGTATCGGTGGTCGTTGCGTTGGCGCCGACCTGGAATTTCTGCGCGTTGAAAGTTCCATCAAGCAGGCTCACACCGTTGAAGGAAGCGCTTTGTGCCACGCGGTCAATTTCCGATGCGAGGGCTTGCACTTCGTTGTTCAGCGCAGCACGGTCAGAAGCCGAATTTGTGCCATTTGCAGATTGCACGGCCAGTTCACGCATGCGCTGCAAGTTGGTGCCGATCTGGGCCAACGCGCCTTCAGCCGTCTGCGCAAGCGAGATACCGTCGTTGGCATTGCGCGCCGCCTGATTGGAGCCGTTGATCTGCGCCGTCATCCGTTGACTGATGGCGAGGCCGGCGGCGTCGTCCTTTGCGCTGTTGATGCGCAAGCCCGAAGAGAGGCGCTGCATGGCGGATGCCAACGAAGCCTGATTGGTGCTCAGGTTGTTCTGCGCTACCAACGAATTGAGGTTGGTGTTAACGATGGAAGTCATTTAAAGCTCCTAAAAGCCAAGTAGGCCAATCAAATCCGGCATTGCTGCCGATCTAAACGCCCTTCCGGAGATGGGCGGCTATGACCGGTACGCCTTGGAAGACGCATTCCGGACGGCGAGCCCGTTCAGGACCCGTTGGATATGTTTTCGGTTCGCAAGAGCAGAACTTTAGGAACTTATGCAACACAGCTTCTTAATCACAAGGGATTTTTCCGAAGGCCAAAGAAGAAACACCTTCACCGGCCAATTTTCCCGAGTGCGGGTTTATCCCCATCAAGTTTGGCCGTGCGACGATGATTTGACGGGGTTTCCCGGTGTTTATCGCCCTTTTGCCGCGGCAAGCCTTCATCACAATTTGGCCATCGTTACTGATTACCCGCAGTGAGTGGGCCAAGCAATCGGCAGCGAATGTTTCGAGTTCCACTTATCAGACGGATTTTTTAGGAGTTTCGCCATGTCCTTGACCATCAATACAAACATCAACTCGTTGGTGGCGCAAAACAACCTGAGCACCAATCAGGGTTCGTTGGCCACCGCCATGCAGCGCCTCTCAAGCGGCCTGCGCATCAACAGCGCCAAAGACGACGCTGCCGGTCTATCCATCGCGGAACGCATGACGGCGCAGATCAACGGCTCGAATCAGGCGGCGCGCAACGCCAACGACGGTATCTCGCTGGCGCAAACGGCGGAAGGCGATTTGAGCCAAATCGGCAGCAACTTGCAGCGCATGCGTGAACTGGCGGTGCAGTCTGCCAACGGCACCAATTCGTCTTCTGACCGTGCGGCACTCGACAACGAGGTGCAAGCTCTTGCGTCTGAAATTGACCGCGTGGCACAGAGCTCTGCCTTCAACGGCGTGCATCTGCTCGATGGCACCTTCACCGGACAAAAATTCCAGGTCGGCGCCAACGGCACGGCCAATGACAGCATCACCATTTCGTCCATCGCCAGTGCACGCACTTCGCTGCTGGGCGGTAGCGCGACTTCAACCGGCAGCACCGTGAACGGCCTTGCCACCAGCCTTCCGCTGTCAGCAGGAGCCTTGACACTGAATGGTCAGCAGGTGGGGGCGGCGGTCCAGGGATCGGGCGCGGGCCAATCGGCTTCTAGCGCTTTCTCCATCGCCACGGCTATCAACGCGGTTTCGACCCTATCGGGTGTCACCGCTGTGGCAAACCCGACCGTCGCCACAGGTTCGACCGCTACGCTTGTTGGAACAACAGGGGTGGCCGCTGGGAACACCAACCTGACGGTCAACGGCATTCAACTGGGCGCCATTGCAGCAGGCGGCAACGCTGCGGGTCAAGGCGCCAACGTGGCCGCAGCGATCAACCTGGTGTCGAATCAATCGGGGGTCACAGCGAGCGCAGACGCCATTACCGGCGCCGTGACGCTGACCGCTGCAGATGGGCGCGACATCCTGTTGGGCTCGGCCTTTACGCCAGCGAACTCCGGATTCGTCGGCACCGGCCCCAGCGTCAGCGCTGCAGGCGCCTCGATGACCGCAAGCTCAGCAACCGCAGGCCCGACTCTCACCGTCAATGGTGTTCTGGTGGCCGGCTACGCTGGCAACGCCAGTGTAGCCATTCAAGGCGCAGCCGTGGCAGCAAACATCAATGCAGTTTCCAACCAAACCGGTGTCACTGCGGTGGCCAACCCGACCACCGGCATCATCTCCCTTACCAACGCAACTGGTGGGGCGATCACGCTAGGCGCCGGTTTTACGGTGGCGAACTCCAGCCTGGTCGCAGCCACGAACGACGTTGTGGGGGGTGTCATCACGGGCACGGTGTCGTTGGCTTCCACCTCGGCGTCGGGCATCACCGTGGGCGGTGGCAACGCAGCCGGCGCGGGCTTCACCTCAGGCACAACATCACCAGGCACCACCATCACGAGCAACACTATTTCCACAATCAATGTGTTGACGGCCACGAATGCCACGAATGCCTTGGCTGCAATCGACGGCGCGCTGACCACGATCAGCGCATCGCGCGCTGCGCTCGGCGCCTATCAGAACCGCTTTACTTCGGTGGTATCGAGCCTGCAGACCACGGCACAAAACTTGACCGCTTCGCGCAGCCGGATTCAGGATGCTGACTTCGCTGCAGAAACGGCGAATCTGTCGCGCTCGCAAATTCTGCAACAAGCGGGTACAGCGATGGTGGCACAGGCAAACTCGATGCCGCAGAGCGTGCTGCAACTGCTGAAGTAATCGATCCGCGGCGCACGCCACAATCTGGCGATGCGCACAGGACCGAACCAACTTGACTCTGTTGTTTGGCTGCGATAGCTTATGTCAACTGGCTTTCGCAGGGAACAGGAGCCGGTCGCCCAGACGCCACAGCAGGCGCTCGACGAGGCGGTCGAAAAAATTCTGCTCCTGGCATCCACTCACATCCTGTCTGGGGATTACGACAGTGCGAGGGAGCTTTACCTCTCGGTCCTGGCGATTCAGCCCGACCATGCGACCGCGAATCACAGGCTGGGAGCAATGGCGTTGCAGGCGCAACGACCAACTGATGCCATTCCCTACCTTGAAGCCGCATTGAATGCGAGTCCGGATCAGGGGAAACATTGGATTGACTACATCGATGCGCTGATTCAAGCCGGTCGGATAGATGTTGCGAGGTCTGTGCTGGAGATTGGGCGGCAGCATGGGTTGGAAACTAGCCTGGTCGCTGACTTGGCATTGCGGATGACCGCCTTTCCACCGCATCAGCCACTAGCTGAGTCGGAATATTTGAGCTCAGAACCTCAGAAGAAAGGTGGGGGGACTACCCCACAAGCAACGCCAACAGCAAAGTCATCGAAGAAGCAGTCGTCGGGAAAGGGACTGGGCAACGCCCCAAGCATCCAGGAAATGAACGCCTTGGTGGCACTCTTTGATCATGGTCGGCGGGCTGAAGTGGAAGCGCCGGCCCGATCTTTGACCCTGCGGTTTCCCCGGCACGGATTCGGGTGGAAGATGCTGGGCGCATCGCTCAGCGCACAAGGACGAGCCGAGGATGCATTGCTTTGTATGCAGAAGTCGGTCCGACTTGTGCCGAATGATGCGGACGGACTCAGTAACCTGGGGCGAACCTACTTGGAGTTGGGTCGAAGTGCTGAGGCGGAAGCGAGTCAGAGACGAGCTCTGGCGCTCAACTCGAACTATGTGCCCGCAATCAACAGCTTGGGGGTCATTCTTCTCGAACGCGGTCGACTCAGCGACGCGGAAGGTTTCTTCCGACGCACACTTGCCCTTGCGCCCGACGATGTGATCGCGCACAGCAACTTGGGGATCACGTTGCAGCGCTGTGGCCGCCTCACGGAAGCCGTGCAAATCTTTCGCCGTCTCGCAGAACTCAAATTCAATGATGTCACGGCATATAGCACGCTGATCTTCTGCATGAGCCACGACACCACAGTACCGTCTCGTCAATTGCACGCAGAAAATCTTGCCTTTGGCGAGCGGTTTGAGGCGCCGCTACGGCCCGCTTGGAAAGCACATCACAACGATAAGGATCCCAACCGTTGCCTTCAAGTAGGTTTTGTCTCCGGCGATTTTCGCAACCATGCCGTGGCGAGTTTCATCGATCCGGTGCTGAACCGTCTGTCCACCAGCCCACAATTGGAAATGCACGCGTATTCCAATTTTCCCATTGAGGACCTGAAATCTCAGCGCATCAGGGGCTATGTAAAACACTGGAGCCCCATCGCGGGGATGTCGGATGACGCGTTGGCAGAAAAAATTCGCGCCGATGGGATTGATATCCTGATCGACCTGTCTGGCCACACAGCGCACCATCGCCTGCTCACTTTTGCACGCAAACCTGCACCGGTGCAAGCGAGCTGGATTGGTTTCCCCGGCACCACGGGCCTGCAAGCCATGGACTACTATCTGGCGGACAAGTTTTTCGCACCCGCCGGATTGATTGACAGTCAGTTCACGGAAAAAATTGTTCGTCTGCCGGCCATAGCACCCTTTCTCCCCGACGGTGGTGCTCCCCCGATAAATGCACTGCCTGCACTGAACAATGGCCACCTTACCTTCGGTAGCTTTAACCGGGTTAACAAAATCAGCCGGCCAGTCGTTGCATTATGGTCAGAACTATTGCGCTCGCTGCCCGACTCCTGCATGGTGCTGGGTGCCATGCCCAAGGCAGGCGAAAAAAATCATTTAGTGGATTGGTTTGCCGATGAAGGCATTGCGCTCGGGCGACTAAGCTTTCACCCGGTATCCTCCATGGGGGTCTATCTCAACTTGTACCACCAGGTGGACATCTGCCTGGATACTTTTCCATACAACGGCGGCACAACCAGCCAACATGCCCTTTGGATGGGTGTGCCGATGCTGACACTGGCCGACGCCACACCGTCGAGCCGGGCCGGCGCCTATGCGCTGGGTCATGTCGGCCTGAATGAATTTGTGGCTCACAGCAAGCAGGAATTTGTGCAAAAGGGGTTGCAATTGGCGGGCCGACTAGCGACGCTGGCAGACATTCGAGCATCCCTGCGCGAACGAATCGGTCAGTCCGCCATGGGCCAACCTGGCGTTGTGGCGGCGGGCTTGGAAAGCGCCTTTCGCATCATGTGGCAGATCTGGTGTGCCGGCTTGGCACCTGCATCATTCGAGGTAACACCGAGAGTCTTCAAGGACGCAACGACAGAGGCCTCAACATGAATTCCATCCCCGGAAGGTCTCCCATCTATGTGACGCAACCTCTGTTGCCTCCTCTGGAAGACTTCATGCCCTACCTGGAAAAAATATGGGCCAGCAAGTGGCTCACCAACGGCGGGCAATTTCACCAACAATTCGAACGGGCCTTGTGCGACTACTTGGGAGTCAAGCATCTGGCACTTTTCGCCAACGGCACGCTGGCATTGGTGACTGCACTGCAGGCCCTGCGCATCACGGGCGAGGTGATCACCACGCCCTACTCATTCGTGGCGACGGCCCATTCGCTGCTGTGGAATGGCATCAAACCGGTGTTCGTGGACATCGACCCGGTCACGCTTAATCTGGACCCAGACAAAATCGAGGCAGCTATCACACCACAAACGACTGCGATCATGCCGGTGCACTGCTACGGCCATCCCTGTGACGTCGATCGTATACAGAAGATTGCTGACAACTATGGCTTGAAGGTCATCTACGACGCGGCGCATTGTTTTGGCGTAAAGGACAACAACGGCAGTGTGCTGAATCACGGCGATCTGTCCGTGTTGAGTTTCCATGCCACAAAGGTGTTCAACACCTTTGAAGGCGGCGCCATCATCTGCCCCGATGCAAGGATCAAGCAGCGCATCGATCACCTGAAAAACTTTGGCTTTGTCGACGAGGTGACGGTCGTCGCCCCAGGGATCAACGGCAAGATGAGCGAAATCAACGCCGCCTTTGGCATGCTGCAACTCAAAGGCATTGACGAAGCGCTTCAAAAGCGTCAGGAGATTGATGCCCGGTACCGCGACGCTCTTGGTGGGGTCAAGGGTATCCACTGTCTTTCGGATGCGATTGAGAAAGTGGCCAACCACGCTTACTTCCCGATTCTGGTACGACCGGACTATCCATTGAGCCGCGATGCTCTCTTTGAAAAACTGAAACAAAGTGGCATCCATGCACGGCGCTATTTCTATCCGCTCATCAGCAACTTTCCGATGTACCGTGGCTTGCCTTCTGCGGCACCATTGAACTTGCCGATAGCGACACAAATGGCCAACGAGGTGATTTGCCTGCCGATCTATCCAGACCTCTCCGGGGAGACGGTTGACTTCATTGCGGCGCTGATTGCGGTCTGAAAATGCATTTAAAAAAAATATATGGCATCTTTGGGGCCGGCGGCTTCGGCAGAGAGGTGATGCCGCTTGCCAGGCATTCACTGAGCCTCCAACACAGGGACGAAACAGAATCAGAAATCGTGTTTGTTGTAGAAGACGCCTATTTTGCGCCGCACCATCAAATCAACGGTCATCGCGTTGTGAGCATGAGCGAGTTCCTTTCGGCGCCAGTTTCAGAGCGGCGGTTCAACATTGCGATTGGGAACTCGACCGTGCGTGAAAGAATCGTCAACAGCATTCCTCCCGAGCTTGCCTTGCCATTCTCGATTGCTGCGCAAAATCATGTCTCGCTTGACGAAAACGACGTAGGTTGCGGAGCCGTTCTCTGTAACTTTTCCCACATAACGTCAAACACCAAAATTGGTCGATTCTTCCATGGCAACATCTACTCATATGTGGCACACGATTGTGTAATTGGAGATTTCGTTACTTTCGCACCAGGTGTAATGTGCAACGGTGGCGTCGTAGTCGAAGACCACGCATATATTGGCACGGGGGCTGTAATCCGCGAAGGATCAACTGCAAGACCTATAGTTATAGGACATGGTGCAATAGTTGGCATGGGAGCTGTGGTTACAAAGAGCGTCGCACCTGGCGCGACCGTCGTTGGCAACCCAGCTAGGATTTTGAAATGTTAATCGTTTCACGCGTCAACGTTCGTCAGACTTACACCCGGTAAGGCGCCGGTGAGGTAACGCACGTACAAAGACAGACCATGGTCGACGAAATTTTCCCCGTCGGTTAGTTTTCAGAATAGCAGGCAAGCCCGCTTTGTACGCACCAAATTGAAAGTCATGAATTGAACATCGTCACAGATACCGACTGCTCCGGCATCGTGGAAAGCCACCCATGGGCCCAGCAGTTCACGGTCATCGGTTATTCCCAAGGGGGGTTCAGCACCATACCGCATAACTTTTTCCGTGATTGGCTGGACCAAGAGGCAAAAATCGGGGACTTTTATATTGGAAAATGCTCGGGCTTCGGCGTCGGTTCGTTGGTGAAGTATGACGCAGGCATTCAAAGCCTTCGCGTGGGGCGATATGTGGCTGGTGGCCTGCGCCTGAAGTTCTTGCTGAATGGTCAGCACGAATCCCGCACGATTTCGACCTATATGTTTTCGATTTGTGGAATGGATCTGAAAAATGCTTCTCCGCCGCAGTATGCGGATTCGATTATCAAGAACGACGTGTGGATAGGCGATGAGGTCATGATGCTGGGTGGCGGAATCATCGAGAACGGCTGCATCATTGGAGCGCGTTCGTTGTTGCCACCGAATTTTCGGTCTGAACCGTATGGCATTTACGCCGGTTCGCCCGCGCGTTTAATCCGGTTTCGTTTTTCTGAAAAGGTGCGTGAGGCATTGCTCAGTTTGGCGTGGTGGGAGTTGCCGCTGACATGGGTGCGGGACAACAACGACTTCTTTTTGCAAGACATGACTACCGACGAAGAAAGGGCGTTGGCGATCATTGGCGTTCTGGAAAAAAGTCGCAGCGCGATTGCTCCCCCTTGACTGCGCCACGACAAAAATGGACGCCGAATGACACACTCGGGCCTGACAGAACCGATTCACATCTGGCGTGGTGAGCCCTCATACGACCGCACAAAATCTGACCGTTTCACGCAGCCGGATTCTGGACGCGGACTTTGCCGCAGAGACGGCGAACCTGTCGCGCTCGCAGATCCTGCAGCAGGCCGGCACAGAGATGGTGGCGCAGGCGAACTCGATGCCGCAGTCGGTGCTGCAACTGCTTAAATAATCGGCTCAGCGCGCGCCAAGCACTCTGCTGGACGTCAGGAGCGGGACAACGATCGGAGATTGAACCAGGGTCGCTGCACCTCGCTTTACGCGCGCTCGTCTCCCTGTTGCGCAGGCGCATTCGGCACCCTGCTCAGATAGCGCAAGTAGCCAAGCGTTGCGTCCACAGTCACTCCAGGTGGCAGGTGTTCTGCCCTCGTCAACGTGGCCTGCCACTCGGTGTAGAGGGCAATGGCCAGCGAAAACTCAAAGTGCGGCGGCGGCAGCATCGGCACGAGTTGACAACTCGCCTCGTTGCGGGACCAAGCAGCAGCGACCAGAACGGAGCTATCGACGACCATTCGCACAAGGCGTGCACAAAAGCCTTTAGGTTGCACAAATATAGCCACCCTGTGTGTGATCTGCCGAGCGGCAACTGTCGGTTGGCAGTACCGGTCGGCCCATGTACCGGTCGGCCCATTGACACATTATTGACCAATGTTTATACTTGTATCAACATTGAAACAGGGAAGGCCCATATGACCGCAGCGCTATCGGCAGATCAGACCATCCAGCAATGGGGAAACGGGCTTGGTGTGCGGATTACGGCGCCAATTGCCAAGGCCGCACGCTTTGCGCGTGGACTCCCCATCAAGGTGGAGGTTGTGGAAGGTGGCATCTTCCTGCGGGCGGTCGGCAAGCCTCACTTAACGCTCGCGCAGAAACTCAAGGCATTCGATCCGGCGATTCATGGTGGCGAGGTCATGGCAACGGGACGCATCGGTGCCGAGGTGTTCTGATGGCGACGCCAGGCAGGTTATGGGTGCCAGACCGGCGGGACATGATCTGGATTGATTTCAGCCCACAGTCCGGGAATGAAATGAAGGATGAGCAGCCCATGCTGGTATTGTCGCCAAAGGCTTTCAACGAGCGTACAAACTTGGTTGTTGGCCTGCCCATAACGCAGGCGCAATCCAACGACACCAACCCGTTTGCCGTCAGATACAGGACACCCAAGGGGGAGGTTTGTTACGTGCTGACGCAGCAGCCAAAGTCATTCGATTGGCGCAGACGGGGTGCACGTCCGCACCCATGGAAACACGTTGCGCCGGCGGTTTTTGAAGCAGCTTGCGAGGGATTGAACGGGATCATTTCGATCTGTGCCTGACGTGCCACGCCATAATCCGGCGATGCCTTACCGCCCCGTTTTAAGTGCTCGTTTTCTGTTCTCGCATCCGGCGCACCTGATCGCCCTGGGTTGTGGCTCGGGCCTGAGCCGCGTGGCGCCGGGCACGGCGGGCACGCTCTGGGCCTGGCTGGTGTTTGCACTGCTGCAACCGTACATGAACGACACCGCCTGGGCGGCGCTGATCGGGGTGTCGCTGCCCATTGGATGGTGGGCCTGCACCGTGACGGCACGCCATCTGCAGGTGCAGGACCCGGGTGCCGTGGTGTGGGACGAGGTCGTCGCTTTCTGGATCATCCTGTGGCTGGTGATGCCCACGGACTTCGGGGGCCAACTGGCGGCCTTTGCACTGTTCCGGTTTTTCGACGCGGTCAAGCCGGGGCCCGTGGCGTGGGCCGATCAGACGTTCAAGGGCTTCGGCCCGAGCGGCGGCTTTGGCATCATGTTCGACGATCTGGTGGCCGCCTTTTGCGCGTTGCTGGTGATTGCCCTGTGGAGGCTGGTGTGACTGCTGCATCGTCCGCGGCCAGTGAGCTGGGCACGCGGGACTGTTGCGTGCGACTGGCACAGTTGTTGACACTGCGCGGTTGGATGATGGCCAGCGCCGAGAGTTGCACCGGCGGCTTGATTGCAGCGGCCTGCACCGATCTGGCCGGCTCCAGCGAATGGTTCGAGCGCGGATTTGTCACGTACTCCAACGCGGCCAAGACCGAGCTGCTCGGCGTCGATGAGCAACTGATAGAGCAGCACGGCGCGGTGAGTGAACCCGTGGCAAACGCCATGGCGCTCGGCGCCGTACTCCACTCCCGGGCCGAGGTGGCCGTTGCCGTGACGGGCATCGCCGGGCCCAGCGGTGGCGCGCCCGACAAACCGGTGGGCACAGTCTGGTTTGGCTGGTCCATCCAGGGCGTAGTGCACACCGAGATGAAGATTTATTCCGGCGATCGCGCAGCGGTGCGTGTGGCGGCGGTGCAGCATGCCTTGCACCGCATGACGACACTGTTGGATCCGGCGCCTTGATCCGGCTAAGATGTCCCCACCACTACACCGCCCGCGCACCTTGATCCATGATTACTGCTGAACAGCTTGTTGCGTCGAGCGTCAACCTGGTGACGCCGCCCGTTATCTTCGCCCGTGTGAAGCGTCTTGTTGACGATCCCCACAGCAGCACGGTGGATCTCGCGCAGGCGATTGCTACCGATCCGGCCATGGCCGGCCGCGTGCTCAAGCTCGTCAACAGCGCGTTTTTGGGCTACAGCAACGGGGTCGATTCCTTGTCGCACGCAGTCTCGCTGCTTGGCATGAAGCAGATTCATGATCTGGTGCTGGCGAGTTCGGTCATAGCAACTTTTGACGGCGTGCGCCCTGAACTGATGGACGTGACGAAATTCTGGCGGGCCGGCGTGTTTCGCAGTCTCACCGCGACCGCACTGGCGCGCAAGAGCGGCGTGCCGGATGTCGGGCGCGTCTTCACGCAGGCGCTGATGAGCGACCTGGGTCACATGGTGCTGTATATCAAGACGCCGGAACTTGCCGCTCAAGCCAAGGTGCAGACGCGCGCGCGGCCTTGGGAACGCGCCCGTGCCGAACGAGAGCTGATCGGTTGCGATTTCGCCCAGGTCGGCGGCGCACTCACTGACGCCTGGAAATTGCCCACAAGTTTTGGTGAGGCGATACGCCATCAGAACACGCCACAGGAAGCGGGCGCTCATGCGCTGCCGGCATCGCTGCTGCACATTGCTGCGCTGTTGACTGAGGGTCGCAGTGCCGAATATGGAAACATCGCGTTCGATACCCGCATTGCGCCGTTCGCGTGGGAGGCCATCGGCCTGAACCCCGACTGCCTGAGCGAAATCATCTACGAGGTCGAAACCGATCTGTCGGCCACTTCGCAGATGTTTGGTGTACCCGTCGGCGGCACCGCGTAGCGCTCAGCCCATCTTCCCCAAATCCGTCAATGCCGCGCGCAGCGCCTGCGGCAGCGGCGTCACCGACTGGGCACCGATGAAGGCGGCAAGCTTGTCGCCAGACAATGCGTAGGGCGTGTGCCACAGGTACTGCATCTCGGCCAGCTCGCGAAACATCGGTACCGCAAAACTCAGGCTCTTGATCAGCCACCACGGCATGCTGCCGATCTTCAGCTTTTGTCCCGCTCTGAGCCAGCCTTCTTCCTGTGCCACGACCTGCATGAGTTTCGCCCAATCGTTGCCCGTAAGCTGGTGTCCGGCAAAACAGAAACTGGCGTGCCGGGGCAAGGTGGACGGGTCTTGCACCAGCTTGTCGGCAACCGCGACAAAGCTGCGCGCCAGATCGGGCAGATAAACCCAGGACGTGGCGATGTCCATGGCGCCAGGGTAGGTCATCTTGCCCTGCTGGATATCCTTGGCCAGGGCGATGTCGAACCAGGTTCCGCTGCCGCTGCCGAAGTAGTCGCCGGCGCGGATCACCACGCTGCGCACACCGCTGTCGATGAGGCGCTGCTCCGCGGCCACGCGCAAAGCGCCTTTGCGCGTGCTCGGTCGCTGCGGAGTCTCCTCGTCCAGCTGCGCCGGCATCGAGGCGCCATAGTTGTAGACGTTGCCGGTGAACATCAATGTGGCGTCCAGCGCCCTGGCGACATCGATGGCAGCCTCCATCAGCACCGGCACCTGTTTCTCCCATTGGGGATAGGGTGGATTCAAGGCGTGGACGACGACGCTGGCGCCGCTCGCCGCCTGCGCCAGCGCAGCTCCGTCCTTCAGGTCGATGGGCAGCCACTGCACGCCGGGAACGCGGGCCGATGCGCCGGGGCGAATCTGCCCCAGAACCTTCCACCCGGCAGCGGAAAATGCGCGGGCGGCTGCCATGCCAAAGCGCCCGCGGGCGCCGAGAATGAGAACGGTGGGTTTCATGAAATCAGTTCCTTGATAAGTTGATATGTCGTTGCCGCCAACAGTCAGCGTGGCCCTTCACCATGGATTGTCCCGTTGCGCTGGCATTGGGGAATCCATACCGATGAACCGATTGTCAAACGCCCCGAACAACTCCACAATTGGCTAAATCTTCATATCAGCTGTTCATTTTTGAATACCACGATCCATGTCGCAGAACTTTGACTGGCGCCTGATTCGCTGTTTTCTCGCCGCCCTGGAGCACGGCAGCCTGCTGGGCGCGGCGCGCGCGTTGAAGTCCAGCCAACCCACCATGGGCAGGCATCTGGCCGAGCTCGAATCCCAGCTTGGCATCGTGCTGTTCGAGCGCACCGGCCGCGGCCTCAAACCCACGGCCACGGCCCTGCAACTGGCGGACTCGGCGCGCGCCATGGAGGCCAGCGCGCTGCAGCTGACACGCCAGCTCTCCGGAGCGCAGGCCAGTGTTTCGGGTACGGTGCGCATTTCTGCGAGCCAGCCGGTGGCCTGCCTGCTGCTGCCGCCGGTACTGGCCAAAATGCGCCAGGACCTGCCAGAAATCCAGGTCGAGCTGGTAGCGAGCAACGCCGTGAGCAACCTGCTGCGCCGCGAAGCCGACATCGCGGTGCGCATGCTGCGACCGACCCAGACCACACTGGTGGCGAGGAAGATCGGCGACGTGCAGATGGGCATCTTTGGCCACGGCAGTTATCTGGCGCGACGTGGCACGCCAAAGCGCGTGGAAGATCTGTTCGCGCATGAGCTCATCGGCAACGACACCGTTGACACCATCACTCGCGCCGCACGCGCACTGGGGTACGAGCTTGGCAAAGAGGCTTTCTCGCTACGTAGCGACGATCTGATGGTGCAGTGGCACGCCGTGCGTTCGGGTTTTGGGCTGGGATTTCTGGGTCTGTACCAGGCGCACGCCGAACCCGAACTGGTACGGGTTCTGCCCGCGCTCAAAATAGCGCCGCTGCCGATGTGGCTGGCCGTGCATAGGGAAATCCGTACCAGTCAGCGCATCCGCGCCGTGTACGATTACCTGGCCCACGCCTTGACTGCACTCATCTGATGGAAAAGACCATGCCATGACGCCACAAGCCCAGACCCTGACCCGCCTGTACACCGCCTTTGCCGCGCTCGATGCCGATGGCATGGCGCAGTGCTATGCCGACAACGTGGAGTTTGACGATGAGGTTTTTTCACTCAAGGGCAAGGAGCAGACCATGGGCATGTGGCGCATGTTGTGCGACGCCATTCAGACCAGGGGACGGGATGTCTGGAAGCTCGGATTCAGCGGCATCGCCGCCGACGCGCATACAGGTCAGGTGCACTGGGAGGCGCATTACCGCTTTAGCGGCACGGGCCGGATGGTGCACAACGTCATCGATGGGCAATTCACTTTCGACGCTCAGGGTCTGATCACCCGCCAGCGTGACCGATTCAACTTCTGGCGCTGGTCCCGTCAGGCACTGGGCGCGCCGGGCGTGCTGCTGGGCTGGACCCCGTTTTTGCGCAACAAGGTGCGCTCGCAGGCACGCGCCAACCTGCAAAAATTCCTCGCCGCAAAGGGTTCTGCGATGACCTGAGAATTGGCGGGGAAATTGGCGCCGGTGAAGGCGGCGCTTCAGATCAGGGTTTGGGCTCGGAGTGGTCTGCCGCCGTTGCGTCCGCTGGGGCGGCCATAGTCACCGCCACCGTCATGTTGATCCGGCTCTCACCGCCCTTGGCGTTTTTCACGACCAGATTCAGGGGAACCACGGCACCCACCCGCAGCGGCTCCTTCAGGTCCAGCAACATCACGTGATAACTGCCGGGTTTGAGTTCCACGACTTTGCCTGCAGGCAGGTTCAGACCACCCGCGACGGCGCGCATCTTCATCACGCCGCCCTCGATCTTCATCTCGTGCACTTCCGCGACGCCGGCGCTGGGTGATGAAGCACTGACGAGCGTGCCACCTTCTTTGGCCGTGATCTTCATGAATGCCCCGGTCGCCATCTGGCCCGGCACCGTCGCCCGAACCCAGGCGTCCCTGACGATCACGTTCTGCGCCTGCGCCCCGCCACAGCACAGCGCAACAAACAGGGCGGTGATAGTCAATTTCATGCTGGAATCTCGCTCGGAAATGGATGGACTCAGGGACGCATCCCTGCTGCGTGTGCCCATTGTAGGGGGCACGCTCTGATGCGCGGGGACAGTCATTGATTTGCCGCAAGGCTATTGTCCAGCGCGCACGCATGATCAGAACCCGCAAGGAGACCCATCATGACAACCCTGAAAACAGCCCCGCTCAGAAAACACCTGCTAAAGCAACGCGAAAGTCTGCTGGACCAGTTGCGGCAGCAACGCGGTGGCGGGAGCCGGGTGGAAGCGGCGACGGCACACCTGGGCCAGGCCGAGGACTCGCCGGCGCAGGCGTTGAGCGAACGCGAGTTGGAGATGATTCTGGACGAGCGGGAGGCCGCTGAACTTGACGTGATTGACGCCGCCCTAAAGCGCATGGATGACGGCAGCTACGGACGATGCGCCACTTGCGGCGAGGAGATTTCCGGCCCACGTCTTCTGGCCACACCACACGCCCCGCGCTGCATCGCCTGCCAGACGCAGTACGAGCAGGCCCACGCCTTGCCCTGAGCCGACGGGTCTGTGCGCGACGCGCAGACGCAGGGCACTTCAACCCCGTGCTGCGCTTTGCCTTACAGTGAGCGCCTGGCAAGAGCCTGACCTCTGGCGTGAAAAAACCAACTTTCATGACTCGGAGCGTCGCGCGGGCAAAGCATGAAAGTTAGGAAAACCCATGAGCAGCACGGCACCGACCCCTGATATGCGCGATCGCCAATTCCGGCAGGACCGTGTGGTGTCCGCCTTGCAGGCGGTATTGCCAGCGCATGCCCTGCTCTGGCAAAGTGAAGACACTGTGCCCTACGAATGCGATGGGCTTACAGCCTACCGGCAGCGCCCACTGGTGGTCGTGCTGCCAGAAACCAATGCCCAGATACAGTCCGTCCTCCAGACCTGCCACGCACTGGATGTGCCCGTGGTGGCGCGCGGTGCCGGAACCGGCTTGAGCGGCGGCGCGATGCCGCACGCGATGGGCGTGACGCTGAGCCTGGCCAAGTTCAACAAGATCCTCCGGGTTGACGCCGTCAGCCGAACCGCGCACGTGCAGTGCGG
>CAILAY010000049.1 GCA_903832285.1 uncultured beta proteobacterium
GGTGCAGAATCTCCGCGCGCGCACGCACCTGGAAAAGATGAAGGAGCTGAACGAAAAGCTGCACCACCTGGAAGGCCAGGCGGACAAGCTGATGCTGCTGTTCATCCGTGACCTCTACAGCGGCCACCACGATCCGCTCAAGGTCATCATCACGCTCGAACTCTATGAAACCTTGGAGGGGACCATCGATCGGTGCCGCGACGCCGGCAACGTGATCTTTCAGATCGTTTTGAAATACTCCTAGCTGCCCGTCGGACACAACCCCGGACCATTCCAGAACCTTGTATCGAAGGCTCTCAGGTCGCGCTTATGGAACTGATTCTGATTGTCATTGTTGCCGCGCTGGCCTTTGAGTACATCAACGGCTTTCACGACACTGCTATCTCGATCGCCACCAGTGTGTCCACCAAAGTGTTGACGCCACGGCAGGCTGTAGTCATGGCGGCGTCGTTTAATCTGGTCGGCGCGCTGGTGGGAACCTCGGTGGCGGCGACCATAGGCAAGGGGCTCGTAGACACGTCGTATGTCACACCGATGACGGTGTTCTGCGCCCTGTTCTCCGCGATTATCTGGAATCTGGCGACTTGGTGGCTCGGGCTGCCCTCCAGTTCCAGCCATGCGCTTATCGGCGGGTTGTGCGGTGCAACGTTGGCCGCGGCGCACGGTAACTGGGCGGTGATCAAGGTTACTGAGCTCATGCACAAGATCGTCTGGCCGATGTTCGCGGCCCCGATAATTGGCATATCTGGCGGATGCCTGCTGATGCTGCTGATTCTTTTCTTCATTCACCGGATCCGGCCGCTGGTCATCAACCGGGTGTTTGGCCGGCTGCAACTTGTGAGTGCCGCATGGATGGGGTTTAGCCATGGCACCAACGACGCGCAGAAAACCATGGGGATTATTGCGCTGCTGCTTTTTACCGGGACACAGGCTGGGTCCTTTGACCACCTGCCAGACTGGCTCGCGTTCCTGCGGACACCGGAATTCAAGGTGGCGGGCTGGATCAAGGTGGCTTGCGCCATCACCATGGCCGCCGGAACGGCTGCTGGCGGCTGGCGCATCATCCGAACGCTTGGGCACAAAGTGGTGCGCCTCCAGCCGATCCACGGTTTTGCCGCGCAGACTACGGCTGCGGCCATCATTCAGGTGGCCAGCTACCTCGGTATTCCGCTCTCGACCACGCAGGTGATCTCTGCGTCGATCGTGGGTGTAGGCACCACCAAGCGGTTCAGTGCCGTGAAGTGGGGGATGGTCGGCAAGATCGTCTGGGCTTGGGCGCTGACCGCGCCCACCACTGCGCTGCTCGGCTATTGGCTGCAGAAGCTCTGCCTGCAGGCGCCGCATTGATCCCCGCTGCAGGGCGCGATTCAGCCCGCTTTACGAGGGGCTGGCGCGCTGGCAGCGAGGGCAGACATGCGTTCCGCGCTGACTGACCACTATCCTGACAATGCGGGCGCTGCAGCGCGGGCAGGGCAGGTCGGTGCGGCGGAAGATCTTGAGTCTGTCCGCATTTCGTCCGCGCCGGCCGGCCACGCTGTAGAAATTGGTGTCACCGTTGCCTAGTGTTGTGCCGCCGGCTGCCACGGCCCGGCGGAGCACGGCGCGGATGGCGGCATGCAGACA